>NC_017390.1:0-638356 GCF_000026985.1 Erwinia pyrifoliae DSM 12163 | reverse complement strand
AAGTGCTCAGCTGTGGCAACGGCACCTCCAGCGCCAATGCACAACACTTTGCCGCCAGTATGATTAACCGCTTTGAGACCGAGCGCCCCAGCCTGCCGGCCATCGCCCTCAGCGCCGATAACGTGCTGCTGACGGCCATTGGTAATGACCGGCTGCATGAAGAGATCTACGCCAAGCAGGTACGGGCTTTGGGCCATACCGGCGATATTTTGCTGGCGATTTCAACGCGCGGCAACAGCCGTGATATCGTCAAAGCCGTAGAGGCAGCGGTCACGCGTGATATGACCATTGTCGCGCTGACCGGGCACGATGGCGGGGAGCTGGCCGGCCTGCTGGGGCCACAGGATGTCGAGATCCGTATCCCTTCGCACCGCAGCGCAAGGATTCAGGAAATGCATATGTTAACCGTGAACTGTTTGTGCGATTTAATTGATAACACGTTGTTTCCACACCAGGAAGTTTGAAGGAGCTAAAAATGAAAGCACTATCTGCATGTGCAGTGATTCTAACCGCGTTGTTGTTACAGGGCTGTGTGGCTGCGGTAGTCGGCAGTGCGGCGGTGGCAACCAAAACCGCCACCGACCCGCGCACCGTCGGAACTCAGGTTGATGACGGAACCCTGGAGCTGCGCGTCACTAACGCGCTGTCTAAAGATGCACAGATTAAGCAAACTGCCCATATCGTCGCCACCGCCTATCAGGGCAAGGTGCTGCTGACCGGTCAGGCACCGGGTAGCGAGCTGGCATTACGCGCGAAACAGATCGCCGTAGGCGTCGACGGGGCCACCGAGGTGTATAACGAGATCCGTACCGGTAATAAAGTGAGCTTTGGCACCGCGTCGTCCGACACATGGATAACCACCAAAGTGCGCTCGCAGCTGCTGGGTAGCGATCGGGTAAAATTATCAAGCGTTAAGGTGACCACCGAAAATAGTGAAGTGTTCCTGCTGGGGCTGGTCACCAATGAAGAAGCCAAAGCGGCAGCGGATATCGCCAGCCGGGTCAGCGGTGTGAAGCACGTCACCACCGCTTTTACCCTTCTTAAATAGCGGCTTACGCGGGCGATCGCCGTGTCGGTCGCCCTTTCATCCCGCGCCGTATGTTCCGCCCTGGAACCGATTTAAACAATCCATCGCCACCGCTTTAAAAGCGGCAAAATCCTTGCTGTCTCTTAGCCTTACCATTGCCCTTTCGCGCATAAACGTCACAAACAGATCGTAAATCGCCATCGCTTCCTCATACTCCGTCTTGCCGATAGCCAGCAGAAAAATCACGTACGCCGTTTCATCTCCCCACGTAATCCCCTGTGGAGCCAGCACGGTATAAACACAGGTTTTTTTTGCCAGCAGCCCGAGGGAGTGCGGCAGAGCAATGCCTTCGCCCAGTATCGTCGTGACGATGGCTTCACGCTCTTCCACGGAGGGGTAAAAGGTGTTATCCACCATTCCTTCCTGCTCCAGCTGGTCGCACAGCTGACGAAACAGTAATGAGCGATCTATGGGCCTGTCGAGGATCATAAAGTGGCTGGCATCGAAGAATTTCTCCAGCATATAAGGCCGGGTACGATCCAACAGCACCAGCTTACCAAGCTGTTCCAGCTGGTATTCGGTGGGGAACGGCGACATAACCACCACTGGCTTATCCTTGTCGCTAAGGCGTACGGTAGAGATAACAAAATCCTCTTCGACGCTCGCCTGCAGCGCGTAATCCCGCAGTGAGATAATCTGGTTAACCACGATCTGCGGGTATTTACGCCACAGCATGGCCTGGATCATACGCACGGTAGAATTTCCGGTATCGCATACCAGCAGGATCTGCGGGTGACGCTGGTAGCCAACATGGTAATGACGCTCCAGCCCGACGCCAATGTGCAGTACCAGAAAACCGATTTCATTCTCGCAGATGGTATAGGGCGTGTATTTACTCCAGCTGGACACCGCCGCCAGCGTCACATCCCATGCCAGTGGATAGTGCTGTTTGATATTGGTCAGCAGGGGATTGGGAATATGTATCTGATAGCGCACGCGGGTGATCATCGTTTTAATATGCGTCAGCAGGTCGGCGTGCAGCTGCGGGTCGTTTTGCAGGTTGAAGTTGTAGTGGGTATTGATATAGGTGAGGATATATTCCACCAGCGAATCGCCGTCATCTGCACCGATCGCGCTGGCTGCCAGCTCCTCAACCCGTCGGGCGGCGATATTAACCCGCAGATACGCTTCCTCGGCTGGCGAGATCGCCTTGCCGACGATAGGGCGCATCAGATTGACGATATCGCGAGCCGCAGCGCAAACTTCATCATTCACATCCTCGGCGCTAAAATCCGTTAGCGGATAGCCCTCGCCTATGCGTCGTACCGCTACCGCACAATAGAGGCGCAGATAAAATTCGCCATCATCTGTCAGGCGTATATTAAAGCGCGACAGGCTCTGTTGTAGCAGCGGCTGCAGCCGTTCCAGCATACCGCTGTTAACCCCTTCCCCCCTCAGTAGCGGGCTATCGCTATGCCCAAGTGCTATCTGATACAGCAAATCGGTCAGACAGGTACGCATTGCCACTTCGCTGCCAAACAGCTTCATGCCGTAGCGCGGCTTGGTTTCAATCGCCAGCTGGTAGCGCGCCAGCCATTCCCTGACCTCAGCCATATCGCTTTGCAGCGTGGTGCGACTGACAAACCACTCGTCGGCCAGATCTTCAAGCTTAAGCGCAAAGGCCGAGGTGAGAAAACGGGTTAACAGGTAATTTACGCGTTCCTCTGAAGTGCGCGGCACGCGCAGAGGGGAAGAAGACTGCTGTAACAGTTGCTGATAACGCTGCGCATCAGCAATTTTCAGCTGATAGCCCGCACCACGGCTGAGTACAAAGCAGGCCGTATAATCCGTCAGCAGCTCATTGAGCGCGTTAATATCGGTACGCACCGTACGCGTAGAGACATTAAGACGCCGCGCCAGCTCATCCTGCGGCAGCGTTTCGTTTTGCAAGATAGTGAACAGCTGAGCCAGTCGTTGGTTAGGAAATCTCACAAGTTGCCACTTGTCCCGTTGGCGGCTAAAGGGAAACGAATACTTTCCTCAAGCCTAACTTTTTTCGTGGTGAAAAAATAGCCCCAGAGTGAACATGGGGCCGGGTTGATGTCAATCCACCAGCTGCTTCGTTATCGTCAGCAGCCTTGCCACGTCCTCTGGCCGCGTAAGGCCAGTGCTTTTATCAATTATCGAGCTGTAGATATGCGGGATGATCTTACTGACGCCAGCATCCAGCGCGGACTGCAGGATCGCAGCAAAGTTATTCAGATCGATGCCACCGGTCGGTTCCAGCCAGAAGTCCTGTGCCGCGCAGGCGGCGGCCACCGCCTTAAACTCGTCAAGAGTTTCCAGGCCACCCATCGGGAAGTATTTCACTGAACTGCCGCCCATATCCTTCAGTAGCGCCACCGCCGTAGCCACCGGAACAATGCCGTCTGCCTGCCTGCTACTGAGCGAGCCGGTGGAAATCTTCACCATCCCAGGCTGGCCGCTGGGTGAGATTAACCCGTTAACCACCGTCTGCGGCTGCCCAAGCAGCGCACGCGCGGTCGCCACGCCGGTAAACACCTGGTTAACGTGCTGCGGCTGGATACGGGCGGCGATTGCGCTAACCATTGTTGACTGGTTCGGATCGCCAGCACCAAGACCAACCGACAGCGCGTTATTGATCAATGCCGCGTATTCGCGCATATCGGTCACCGCGCTGTCCACGTCGCCATAATCCTTCGACAGTACGCCGACCAGCACATGGCCTTCGGCCGCTTCCCAGATATCACGGGCGTTCTGTTTTGAACCGGCCAGAACGTTCAGGCATACCCGGTTACGGTAAAATTGTGGTGTCAGCGTCATGCGCGTTTCTCTCCAAAAAGCAAAGCGTGAATACAGGTAAAAATAGTGTGCAGTTGATCGACGGTCACGCTGCGGACGTCCACCTCGACGATGCCCTCGTTAGCCTTGTAGCCACGGAAATAGATAGCGATATCGCCGGTTCTCAGCGACTGGACGATCTCCCCGGTGGTGCGCCCCACGGTCGCCTCGTCGAAGTGGATTTCCGCACGGGCGATATCCCGTCCCGCTGCATCCCACACCACGCGCGCCTCGATACCCGGCAGCTGGTTAAGATTAGCGATAAAGGGCGTCATTTTTTCTACCATCTGCGCCCCGGTGGCCTTCTCACGCAGCAGGTAGTTTTCAATCGCCAGCGTCAAACCGAGAATGCCCTCTTTGCCGACCTTCATCGCTCGGCCAATGCCCTGCGACTGCCTTTTCACCCATTCGACATACTGCGTTTTGCCGACAACCAGCCCGCTGGTCGGTCCTTCAATTGCTTTGGCACCGCTGTAGATAACCAGATCGGCACCCGCGTTATAATAAGCCTGTAAATCTTCTTCAGCAGCAGCGTCAACAATTAGCGGTACACCGTGCTGATGCGCCACCACTGCCGCCTGCTCCACGCTAAGATGACTTTTCTGCACACAGTGGTGCGACTTGATATACAAAATCGCAGCGGTTTGCGCAGTGATCGCTGCTGAAAGCTGCTCCGCTGAGCATTCGTTAGCATAGCCAGCTTCCACCAGCCGCCCCCCGCCTAATGCCACCATGGTACCCACCGGAGCGCCGTAGTTCACGTTGTGTCCTTTCGGCAGCACGATGTCGTGAGCCACGGCTAACGGGGCAACATGCAGGTTATCCAACAGCCAGGCGTTATCCTTGATAATCAGCGCGGCCACCGACTGGGCAAGCCCCGCCGACGCACAGGAAACCACCACCGCCGCCTCACAGCCCAGCAACCCGGCGATACAGGCACCGCTCTTATTCACCAAATCGTTGATTTCAAAGTAGTGATTCAAGCCAAACTTCACCGTTTCCACCACATCCGCACTCGGGGTAGAAACACCAAGAAGGGTCATGCGGCCGGAAGCGTTAATCACCTGCTTTAAGCCATATTTTTCATAAACTGAGGTCATTACGTTTTTTCCCTTCGTCGGTCACGAACTCCTGTCCGCCGACCACGGCGGCCAGCGGCACCAGTTGCATTTCACCGGGCAACGTCTGCCCGTCAGCATCACTGAACAGGCAAACTGCCTGCTGCAGGTCAAAAATCGTCAAGTCAGCGACATAACCCGGTTCGAGCCGCCCAATCCCTGCCAGCCGCAGTCCGTCAGCAGCATGCGCGGTCACGCAGTCGATCACCTGTGGCAGCGTCATGCCGATATGCAAAAACTTCGACATAACGTGCGCCAGGCTATGCACCGGGCCGTTAACACGGTTGCGGCAATAAATATCCGAACTGATGGTGTGCGGCAAAATCCCCTGCGCAATCGCCGCCCGCGCCACCGCAAAGCTGAAGCTGGCGCTACCGTGCCCGACGTCAAGCCGCACCCCGCGCTGCAATGCGCGTGTGATGGAGGCACGCAAAATACCCGAGGGGGTGAGGATGCGGTTCGGCTTGCCGTTATAACAGTGGGTGATAATGTCGCCAGCAGTCAGTAGATCGGCGATCTCATCAAGATCCGGCGGATCGTTACCGATATGAACCATCAGTGGCAGCGGCCCGTTCTCCTGCTGTATCGCTTTGGCGTGCTCTAACGGTTTAATACCGTTTTTTTCTACCACGCTACTGCTGATACGCGCCTTGAGGCCACAAATAAAACCCGGATGTCGCTGCAGCGCGGCTTCCACCGCCTTCCCGTCCAGGCTGGCCATATCGGCCAGCTCGTTCTGGGTGAGGATGCCGCTGCGGGCAATATTCAACAGTGCATATACCCTGGTGTTGGCACAGCAAGTCAGTTGAAAAAAGTCATCAATATCGTCGGCTCCGGTACTGCCCGCATCAACTACTGTCGTCACGCCAGTTTCCACACCGATGCGATCGGCTTCATCATGGTAAATCGGTGATTTCGGGTAACAGTGGACGTGTGAATCAATCCACCCCGCGCTTAGCCAGTAACGCCCGGCCAGATGCCACTCACGCCGTGCCGAACCAGACAGCGTGCCAACGGCGGCAATTTTACCCTCCTTTATCGCAATATCGCTCAGTGAACCGTTACTCAGACGGGCCTGGCGAATAATCAAATCAAACATTGCGCACTCCTAAGCGTCGCAGCGGGCTGTCACTCCACAGGTGAGTTTAAAGTGCGACCGGGAAGATAGCGCCCAGCAGCATTGCACCGAGAATGGCCCCACCAGTAATCGGTTTATTCCACAGATAGAACAGCAGCGAGCCGAACAGGGAACCGAGGCCAATGGGAATTGATGCACTCATGGCAGACAAAATGATCAGTGGACCGAGGAAACGACCTGCTGCATTGCCTGCCCCCATCATTACGTCAGCTCCGTAGGTGGAGTCGCTGTTATTGATGGTGAATTTGCGCGCCAGAATGATCAGGTAGCCCACCGCCAAGCCGAGCGCCAGGCCGGTAACCAGCGCAGCGGCAAAGTTCGCCACCGGGTAGATAATCCCTGCCCCCAGCAGCAGCGCCGGTACGCCCAAGCCGATACCAGTCTGGATGGCACCACCAATATCGAGAATGCCGACCAGAGAACCTTCTATGATGCGCGCAAACAGAAAACTGGCACCGAAGGCCGCTACCGCGCCGTAGACGCCGGTTTCCATGCCGGAACGCAGCATTGAGACGAAAGCCACCTCGTTAAATGCCCCCAGTCCATAGACGTAATACATATGCGTGCCGGCAAACACCCCGGCGGAAAGCAGGCCGACAAAGATTGGAAATGACCAGTCCGCATACCAGAAACCGCTTTTTGACTTATCCATTGCCATCGTCCTTTTACTTACCGCTCAGGGAGTTGTGGAGCATATCCAGCCATATGGGCACGCCGAGCTGGAAGGATTGCAGCATCTGCATATCGAAACCACGGAAGAAACCGCTCAGCACAAACAGCAGGATAATGGCTACCATCATCACCCCGGTGACGCGATTCCAGCCGCTCTCCTCCACCCCTTTACCGATCAGGATGCCCAGCACCAGCCCCGGCACGGCGTTACCCATCATCAGCTGCGCTAATCCGCCAAAAATGGTGGCCCAGAAACCCGACTTTTTACCGGCGTCGATTGCCGCCAGCCAGAACAGCACCGGCATCACGGTATTCACCAGCAGATTAGCCGCCGGAACCAGCACCTTTACGGCGGTCACCTGCAAAGCAGCAGGCACGGCAGATGCAGTGGAATTAAGAAACGCCACCACAATCATGCCGATGAGGCCGCAGGCTATCGCCATTTTCTTCGGATCATGCAGGGTTTGCGCCAGGTTACGGTTTTTCACCATTAGCGCAGCCGCCCCCCAGTTGGGGATGATGCGATGGTCAACATCCTGGGTGAAAGAGCCTGCTGCAACGGAAGAGGCCCAGGCATTAAAGAAAAACCCCAGACCGAAGGAGAAGTGAGAGGCCGGATCGCCCTCACAGGAGTTCAGTTCACCGAGGGTACGAAATGCGCCCATGCCCTGCGTAGTGGGTGCATGGAACATACGTGCAGCGCCGGCTCCCACCCCCACACCGACCAGACCGCCAATAATTAACGACTTAAATAATATGATTAAAAACATCCACTTTCCCTTTGATGTTGTCGCCAAATATTGCTAGTTATTAACGGTGAACTCCACCCGATCGGTAGCAATCGCTGCAACATTTACTACGATCTCCAGCTCAACGCTGTACAGCCGTTTTTCACGCGCCAGGAAGAAAAAAAGAAACTTTTCCTTACTGACGCCCACCCCGGCACGCAGCACTTTCACCTCAACCGGCTCAATACGCAGCAGAACCTTATTGCTGGATTTCAGCACCGTGTTTTGCACCTGACTCAGCGCATCGGCAAAAGCTTTAGTTTTGCTGTTGCCTTTGCCGCTGACCTTCACCGTGGTGGTGAATTGCTCTTTCATCAGCCTTGCTTCTTGTGCCACGCCTGCACCAGGCGCTCACCCAGCTCTTCTTTGTCCATAAAGCCAAAGCCGAGCACGGTTGCACCTTCATTGATGGCGGTAACGCCTTCCTCTATGGAACGCATTCCATGTTTCGCCTTAAAGCCATATTTGTTCTGAGCCGTAATAGCACCAGCACCGCCGCTGCCGCAGAAGGAGATGCCGAAATCGGCGCTTTCTGCGTTCATCACATCTCCCAGCTTCATATCTGCCGCCACGCCCGGTACTACGATAGCTTTGCCGCCCGCTTTCTCAATACCTGCGGCGACTTTCTGACCCTTACCGAGACGGTCGCCGATAACAACGGTGATTTGAGGCATAGTGACTCCTTAATTTTGGTTTTCTTTGGCAACTTCAAAATGCACCGATAGCAGCCATGACTCTTCAACAGGCAGATTGCCAAACAGATCGACCACCTGCTGCGCCAGCGCCGTCGACTGCGGCGAAATATCTTCAAACAGGTCGGCTGCTATTTCAGGCAGCGCTTCACCGGTTAGTGAGCGCAACGCCATCGCCCGTACGTGGGACGCCAACATCTGTTGCTGTACCGGATTGGGTTGAATATTTCTGGCCGCAAACAGGCCGGCAATTTGCTTCATCACCCGTGCAGCCAATCGCTGAATATCGCCACCACATTCTGCCACTGCACTCACCGGCACCGTTCCTTTACTCACTGTCATTCCCCTTATTCGCAATGCAAATAAACTAGCCCGACGACGGCGGACTGTATAGAACGACTTTTTCCGCCGCGAAGTGGAAATAAATGGGTAATGGCTGACCTGAGTCGCAAAAAGCGTTGAAAGGTGTAAATATAAAAGCGCAAAGTGAGATAACTCACATGAAAACAGGGATATTTGCGCGCCGCTAAACGCCGTGTGGGGAAGGCGACTGACATTTTGTCTTAGCCTTATTCGTGATTCGTGCGGGATGGATTATGCGCCTGAGTTACACCTCAGCTGAACATCTGAAATCAATTGCACTATCCCCCCTATCATTAACGGGAATTAAAGCGTTTTTTGATATATTTGTTAATATTTAACGAGGAGACTCAAGTTCCTAATCAATAAATATGAAATTCAGGAATGATAAACTTTACTAAAATATCCTCTCTCTTTTTATGGGCGTCTGTGAAAGCTTCTCCAAAGCCAGTAAAAGGTAATTTTCTCATGTCAAATATCACCGGAGTTAAAAGCTCTTCGAATGAGCTTGGCATTCTCCTGAAAGACTTCGTCGGCGGTAATTCAACCAGTTTGTACGCCAGTGAGGAGAGGCTAAAAGATGAACTCAATACTTTCTTTGGTCCGTCTCGAAATCCCGTACCGGGGAACAACGACTTTCATGCAGCGTTAAATTCGTCAACAGCTGCAGTTGGCGTTGCACGCATTACCAAGCGCCAGGCTCCGCAACCGGGCCTNGCTGAGAAGTTAATTGCCTGTAAAAGTCAGCTTGATCAAGCCCGGCAAGGCAACGAATCCAGCCCTGGGTTAAAGCCGTCAGCAGCTGCAGTTGACGTTGCACACAGTACCAANCGCCAGGCTCCGCAACCGGGCCTNGCTGAGAAGTTAATTGCCTGTAAAAGTCAGCTTGATCAAGCCCCGAAAGGCAACGAATCCAGCCCTGGGTTAAAGCCGTCAGCAGCTGCAGTTGACGTTGCACACAGTACCAAACGCCAGGCTCCGCAACCGGGCCTCGCTGAAAAGTTAAAAGCTGTCGTGGACGCTGCCCGTGAAAGTCAGCTTAATCAAGCCGCGCAAGACAACGAATCCAGCACTGGGTTAAAGCCGTCAGCAGATTCTGTTCACGTTAAACAAAGTGTAAAGCGTCAGGCTCCGCAACCTCCCGTACAGGCGAATCAGGAGGTTGATAAAGCACAGCTGCTGTCAGAACTCGAAAAAACCAGGCAGGGCGCCCCACCCACTGCTTCAATAAAGGCCTTTATGGTGCAACTGGCTTCTGTCAGCCCTTTGAGACGGAAACTATGAGTGATTCGAATCCTCATTCAGGTTGGCGTTTGCCCTCAAAATAGTGTTATCACCCGGATTGGACATATTTATGGCGAGCATCGTGAGCGGCGTAGTTTGCCTGTAAGAAGCTTCAGTTGCTCACTTACGAGAGGGATAAGGGCAACGGTTTTCACCGTCGCCTTATCAGTACAGAGATAAGACGGGAAATTACTGCCCGGCTATCTTCATTTCAGGTAACAGAACCGACCCGCACTGAATATTGCTGCGCGTCTCAGTATCGCTACCCACCGAGACCATATTGCGCCACATGTCTTTCAGGTTGCCCGCGATGGTAATTTCACTCACCGGATACTGAATAACGCCATTTTCTACCCAAAAACCTGATGCACCTCGAGAATAATCGCCGGTAATCCCACTGACGCCCTGCCCCATCAGCTCAGTAACCAGCAGCCCGGTTCCCAGCTGCTTCAGCATGTCATCAAAACTGTGCCCCTGCCCGGCAATGCGCCAGTTATGAATTCCACCCGCGTGGCCGGTGCTCTTCAAGCCCAGCTTGCGCGCCGAATAGCTGGTCAGCAACCAGTTCTGCAACACGCCATCTTGGATGATGTCGCGCCGCTGGGTGCGCACGCCCTCGCTGTCGAACGGGGTTGAAGCCAGCCCTTTCAGCAGGTGTGGATGTTCTTCAATGGTCAGCCATTCGGGGAGGATCTGCTGGCCTAGCGAGTCAAGCAGGAAGGTTGATTTGCGGTAGACGCTGCCGCCGCTAATCGCCCCAACCAGATGACCAAACAGCCCGGTAGCCACTTCAGCGGCAAACATGACTGGCGCTTTCATCGTCGACAGTTTACGCGGCGACAGGCGCGATAGCGTGCGGCGTGCACACTCTTCACCGACATATTCCGGCGACTTGAGGTCTTCCATCGCACGACCAATGGTGTAAGCGTAATCCCGCTCCATATCCCCATTCTCTTCCGCGATAACGCAGCTGGAAAGCGAATGACGGCTGGAGCAATAACCCTGAATCATTCCGTGGCTGTTGCCAAACACTTTAATGCCGACGTGGCTGTTAAAGCTGCCGCCTTCGGTATTGGTAATGCGTTTATCTGATTTTAACGCCGCCTGCTCTGCGCGTGCCGCCAGTTCAATAGCGCGATCGGCATCGATCTCGCTCGGATGAAACAGGTCGAGATCCGGGGCAGTAAACGCCAGTAGATCAGGATCCGCCACGCCGGCATAAGGATCCGCCGAGGTGTAGCGCGCAATATCCAGCGCGGCCTGCACAGTGCGCTGAATGGCATCATGGCTCAGGTCAGTAGAAGACGCGCTGCCTTTACGATTCTGATGATAAACGGTAATGCCCAGCGCGCCATCACTGTTAAATTCAACATTTTCCACACTACCGTAGCGCGTGCTGACGCTGATGCCGGTGGTTTTAGTGACCGCGACTTCCGCTCCGTCGCTGCTGGCTTTTGCCAGTTCGAGTGCTGTCGCTACCGCCTGTTCCAGGGTTTTACGCTGTTCTGCAACTTGGGAGAGTAATTTCATCGACCTGCCATATAATTAAAAAGGGTGATTTTTCGGCAGTTTAGCCTGCGGGAAAATCGCGCTATGGTGATTAAGTTAATTTGAGTCTAACAGACTCAGAGAACAATTTCGCAGTAGCCGCGTAACCTGATAACATTAGCCTCTTTTTTTGGAGCCTGACCATGACCAAGCAGCCTGATGAGTGGCTCGATGAAGTACCCGATAACCAAGAAGAAGATGAAGAAGAGATTATCTGGGTCAGTAAAAGTGAAATAAAACGTGACGCCGAAGAGTTAAAACGCCTTGGGGCTGAACTGATCGAGCTGGGAAAAAACTCCCTCGACAAAATCCCGCTGGATGAAGAACTGCGCAACGCCATTGAGCTGGCGCAGAAGATTAAGAAAGAGGCGCGTCGCCGCCAGCTACAGCTGATCGGTAAGTTGTTGCGCTCGCGCGAAGAGGAACCGATCCGCACCGCGCTGGATAAGCTAAAAAACCGTCACAACCAGCAGGTCGCCCTGTTCCATAAGCTGGAGATGATGCGCGACCGTCTGGTAGAACAGGGGGATGATGCTGTCGCTGAAGTGCTTGCTCTCTATCCGGATGCCGATCGCCAGCAGCTGCGTGCGATGATCCGTAACGCGCAAAAAGAGAAAGCGGGCAACAAGCCGCCTAAAGCCTATCGTCAGATATTCCAATATCTGCGCGAGCTGGCCGAAGCCTGATCCCGTCAATGTTGCGCAGATAATATCGTGCGGATCTGAAAAGGGTTCGCCCTCTGGCACAGACTGGGCAGCCATGATGGCGTGTGGAGACCCGCTCTCCACACGCCGTGTGCGCTATGCCAGCCGATCCAGCAGCTTCTGATGGATACCGCCAAAACCCCCGTTACTCATCACCAGAATAGTATCTCCCGGATGGGCTACTTTGGCGATCGCCTCTACCAACGTATCAATATCCGCACTCCAGTGTGCTGGCTGGATGCAGGCATCTGCCACTTCTGATACCTGCCACGGAATGTGATGTGGCTGATAGAGGAACACTTCATCGGCTCGTCCTAACGCCGGAGCGAGGTCGTCCTTACTGATTCCCATCTTCATGGTATTTGAGCGTGGTTCCAGCACCGCCAGAATACGTGCCGTGCCGCCCACTTTACCGCGCAGGGCTGCCAGCGTGGCGTGAATGGCCGTAGGGTGATGGGCAAAGTCGTCGTAAACCTTGATGCCGTTGCTTTCACCACGTAACTCCAGACGACGACGGGCGTTGATAAAATCATTTAGCGCACGTCCGGCATCCTCCGGCTTCACCCCCACATGCCGCGCAGCGGCAATCGCCATCATTCCGTTACGCATATTGTGCTCGCCAACCAGTGACCAGTTGACCTCCGCCACCCGTTCGCCATCAAGCATCACTTCCCAGCATGAAGCATCCGGCGACAGTTTCTTCACCTGCCAGCAACCGTTTTCACCTACAGCTTCATGCTCGCTCCAGCACCCCATTGACATCATCTGCTTCAGGTTTGCATCATGCTCCGGCAGGATAATTTTCCCCTGCCCCGGCACGATACGCACCAGGTGATGAAACTGTTTCTGAATGGCGCGCAAATCGTCATAGATATCCGCATGATCGAACTCAAGGTTATTCAGGATCAGGGTGCGCGGGCAGTAATGCACAAATTTGGCGCGCTTGTCGAAAAACGCACAGTCATACTCGTCGGCTTCTATCACGAAGAATGGGCTTTTCCCTAAATTTGCCGAGACCTCGAAATTTCCCGGTACGCCGCCGATAACAAAGCCCGGCTCATAGCCGCAGGCCTGTAAAATCCATGCTGTCATGCCCGCCGTGGTGGTTTTACCGTGGGTTCCGGCTACCGCAATCACCCAGCGGTCACGTAGCACGAAATCATGCAGCCACTGTGGGCCAGAAAGGTAAGGAATATTGCGTTCCAGTACCGCTTCCACACAGGGATTGCCACGCGTCATGGCGTTACCAATAATGACCAAATCAGGTACAGGTTCGAGCTGTGAAGCATCATAACCCTGAATCAAATCAATACCCTGCTTTTCCAGCAGCGTGCTCATTGGCGGATAGACGTTAGCATCAGAGCCGGTAACTTCATGGCCAAGCGCGCGTGCCAGCATCGCCAGACCGCCCATGAAGGTGCCACAGATACCAAGGATATGAATACGCATAAAAGGTCCGTTTCGTAAAAGTTCAGCGCTAGTGTACCGCCCCCGTCGTGTGGAAGAAACGGATTTGCCCTATGTTCTTTACTATTCAATCGGCTAAACTGCAATCGCATATGCATACATGGGCAGTTTGTGAATTAAGCTGCTACTTAACCGCAGATTCAGGAATTGTGTTATGAAAACGTTAGGCGAATTTATCGTCGAAAAGCAACACGACTTTCCGCACGCCACCGGTGAGCTGACCGCGTTGATCTCCGCAATCAAACTTGGCGCAAAAATTATTCACCGGGATATTAACAAGGCTGGTCTGGTCGATATTCTCGGCGCCAGCGGCGCCGAGAATATTCAGGGCGAGCAGCAGATGAAACTCGATCTCTATGCCAATGAAAAACTGAAGGCTGCCCTTAAGGCTCGCGGCTTCGTGGCCGGTATCGCGTCTGAAGAAGAAGATGAAATCGTTATTTTCGAAGGTGTGGAAAACGGCAAGTACGTGGTGCTGATGGACCCCCTCGACGGCTCTTCTAATATCGACGTTAACGTATCTGTTGGCACCATTTTCTCGATTTACCGCCGTATCACCCCGGCGGGTACGCCAGTCACTGAAGAGGACTTCCTGCAGCCCGGTAGTCAGCAGGTTGCTGCAGGCTACGTGGTTTATGGTTCGTCCACCATGCTGGTATATACCACAGGCTGCGGCGTACATGCCTTTACCTATGACCCGTCGCTGGGGGTGTTCTGCCTGAGCGCGGAACGTATGACCTTCCCGGAAGCCGGTTATACCTATTCCATTAACGAAGGTAACTACATCCGCTTCCCACAGGGGGTGAAAAAATACCTTAAATTCTGCCAGGAAGAAGATAAAGCGTCGAGCCGTCCCTATACCTCGCGCTATATTGGCTCGCTGGTGGCGGACTTCCACCGTAATTTGCTGAAGGGCGGCATCTATCTCTATCCAAGTACCGCCAGCCACCCGAAAGGCAAGCTGCGCCTGCTGTATGAGTGCAATCCGATGGCTTTCCTCGCTGAACAGGCCGGTGGTAAAGCCTCAGACGGTAAAAACCGCATTCTCGACCTGGTGCCGGAAACGCTGCACCAGCGTTCACCGTTCTTCGTCGGCAACGACCATATGGTGAATGATACCGAACGTTTCCTGCGTGAGTACCCGGATAAATAAACGCCAAAAACTAACAAAGTGCGGTCCTGAGGATCGCCCTTTCTCACTCAGTCCCTGGCAGAAAAACCGCAAAATAAACGTGACGCCATTCATCCTGTGAACTCTGCCAGGCGCACCTATTTACAGTGAGTATGCATGTCAACACTGCCTTCCTCACGCCAAACGTCCCATGCTCCGGCTTTGCCCGGCGGACTATTTTGTGTCCACCAGCCATTTAACCAGGCTTTCCCGGCATACTTCACTTTCTGACAGGCTTGTTCATAAATAGTCGCGCTGTTCCAATCTGGTATGTCTTCAGGGGTTTCTTTTTGGTTATCAAGAGAAATCTTATATAAGACATTTTCTTCCACCTCGCCATCCGAGGATTTCAGTTTCAACGGCAGGATACCCATGAATTTCCCGTCAAGGATGCCAGGGTTTTTCCCGGGGTTAAACCGGACGTTAAATTCGGTATATTTATCAGAGGCCTTACAGGTGACAGAACTGTTCATCTGGGTTTCCGAGCAGGCTGTCCGCCGTGATACGTCCAGTATGACTTTTTGCATAAGATCTCTTTTTTCATCCCTGAGAATAACAGGCACCTCAGTCCTACCGTCAACGCGCCGAACAAGAGAGACAGGGCCCTGCTCCGTGTAAAATGCCACTAAACCGAGATTATCTTTACCTTCGTAGGCCCATGAAAGTTTCTCTGTCGTCTTCTCTTGCAGAACCAACTCTTTTACGATGGCTCTTTCTTCAGCGAAGGGGGGGCTAATGACATCATAAAAGCTTTCACTGATTTGGAACACGTTCTCTTCTTTATTTTGTTGCTCGTCATGCTGGGTTAAAAGGAGCCAGTATTTCTTCCATGATCCGTTAGTGAAATCCTTTTCCTCAACATCCATTGCGTACTTAAGGCTGGTTTTTCCGGGATTACGACAAAAAGGCTTTTTATCAATGGCGAATTTCCCGCAGTTATTCTCAAGCCAGAGTTTCAGTGATTTATTTTCATCCTTAACAACATCTCCTGTCTGCAGATTTTTTTTCATAAAAGTGACGAGGCTATAATCATACTGATGCTCAATATTTAATTCCGGGTCACTGGAAGAGAACCATATCGGCTTTTCTGAAATGGCCAGCTCTCCCTGGTAAGAAAATGGCGTGATTGATAGTTGGTTGGCATTGATCGCATACGATAGCGGCGGCTGGCTCTGGTTATTCTTATCAGTAATAAAAGCAGAAAGGTCTTTAATCAGAGTTTCCGCTCCAACAGCTAAATTTTTATCACTTCCACTTGCATAGTGAACACCCACTAACATCTGGCTTACTGTAGAAATGACCGGTGAGCCAGATGATCCACTGCGGGTATCACAATTGTAGGCCAGAACAGCTCCCGCGCTTAGCAATTTGCAGGGGCTGCCACTTTCAGTATCTGCCACATAAGCCGGGCGAATAGTCCCATTCCCGTATTGTGGGATATGCAATGCCTCCCCGATAGCTGGATTTTTTTTGCTAATTGCCAACCCACCAAATAATCTTTTTATATTGCCATATTTAAAGTCAAAAGGATCGGCGGTTAACAAAGCATAGTCTTTTGCACCACCACTACCGTGGGATAATAATTTATCTCCCTGAATTTTTATAGGTTTTTTTTCTGTCTTATCGTCTTCGCTACAGTTCCTGTGATACCAGTTTAGCCATATCTCGCCATTTTTCACCTCTTCCGTGGTTTTAACCACATGATGATTTGTTAAAAAGAGATTGTCTTTACCTAAAAGCGATCCCGATCCCTTGTTTCCCAGAAGCATATACACAGAGCTTAATCCATGTTCATATATTGCGTTGTTGTCGTCTTTATAGCAGACCAGGCGCCGACGTTCGTCCTTTTCTCCGATAATCGACCTGTCTTTAGCAGCCAGCGGCGTATATAAAATCCTTTTTAACACCAGCGATGCGGAGGAATAATCACTTTCCCTGGGAAAATGTACCTCCAGATTTATGGTATCCCCGGTAATTGTCATTGTTTGCCAGAGACCCTTTTTATCGAAATAAATATACTTCTCAGTGTTATCACGATTGCTCACGACAATCATCGTTTTTTCTGGCAAGTTTTGGCTATCTAATTCAGCGCGTAGCAATAACGCATCTTTCTGGGTGAATTGAAAGCTCTTTACCCTGTCACCCGGGTTTCCGTCGAGCAGATTTTTTGAGGTAATAACGACATGATCTATTTGATGGTTTTCTGGTAATCGTCGGGGTTTTTCTGCAAAAGCAGACACTCCATAAAGGTTAGCAATAAGTATCGTGCTTAATAATAATTTGTTGAATTTGGCTTCCATGTTATACGCCTTAATGTTTATTTAAATAAATGCTGTTACAGCAGGCCGAAACACGCCCTGCGACTCAAACCCTCATTTATTTTTAGCCAATTATAAACCTGTGACATCGACCACAAGAGTACTCTGCACACACGCGTTATAGCAGGCGAGCTGATTATCAAAGGCTGTTGCTACTCCCCCCCCGTAAATATCTAACAGACAACATCGTCTGCAGGCTGTGATGTTTCTGGTCAGATAGAAATAGCATGACGCCCAATGCAAGATATCACCCGATTTTGCACCACCTCCCGCGACTCTTTTCATTAGCGTTGATATCTCGATAAAGTTATTATTTTTATTCTGTGAGTGTTTGAATTGACTTTCAAACAACATGATAAAAAACAATCATAATATACAGAGTACAGCCTGCTCATTCATTGAATGCAAAACGCTACCACAACCCTTTATTTTTGATCACTTCATTTAATGAGTTTAATGCATATAATATAAATTAAGGATCGCACCATGGTAAATTCATCACTTTTATCATTAACCGATGATTTATTCCACTTGCAGAATGACATGTCTGGCGGGGGTGGGGCAGCCCCGCAAAAGGTCTGCCCCTTAATCAGGCTGGATATCAGGCCACCTGGGTGACCTTAAACACTGCCATAGTTTGCACCAGCTGCCGGGATTGCTCTTCCAGCGACTGCGTGACAGCGGCGGCCTCTTCGACCAGGGCGGCGTTATGCTGTGCCACTTCATCCATTTGCGTCACGGCGACATTCACTTGCTCAATACCGTGACTTTGCTCCTGTGATGCGCTGGAAATCTCTTTCATCAGCGTCGTAACGCGCATCACTTCGCTTGAGATCTCATCCATGGTTTCACCGGCTTTGGTTGCCATATTGGAACCTTCGCTGACGCGAGTTTGCGATTCGGCAATCAGCGTGCGGATCTCTTTGGCCGCCGTCGCGCTGCGTTGAGCAAGGTTACGCACTTCGCTGGCAACCACGGCGAAACCACGCCCCTGCTCCCCGGCACGCGCCGCTTCAACGGAAGCATTTAACGCCAGAATGTTGGTCTGGAAAGCAATACCGTCGATCACGCCCAGAATGTCGCCAACACGTTTAGAGCTGCTTGATATTTCCGACATTTTCTCCATCACATAACTGACCACTTCCGCCCCGCGTTCGGCGGTATCTGAAACGGACTTAGCCAGTAAATGCGCCTGCTGGGCATTATCCGCATTCTGCTTCACCGTGGCCGTCAGCTGTTCCATACTTGCTGCCGTTTGCTCTAGCGATGCCGCAGACTCTTCGGTGCGTTGCGAGAGATTAAGGTTGCCCGATGACAGTTCGCGGCTACCAATATCAATCTGAATACTGGCATCACGCACCTTAATGACCGAATGCTGTAGCGACTGCTGCATGATGCCGAGTGCCGCGTTCAGGCGACCAATTTCGTTCTTACTGCTTTCCGGAACTTGCTGGGTCAGGTCGCCTTCGGCAACGTGCTCCAGATGTTGGATAGCATTATCCAGTGGTTTCAGTAACAGTTCGCGCAGAATCATCCATGCCGCTGCCACCAGCATCAGCGTCAGTGCGCCGCTCACCAGAATCAGAATGGTCATCATCGATTGATTATTCGCCGCCTGCTCCAGCCGCGATGCGGTCACCTCGTTGGCATAACGACCAAAGTTGTCCACCGCATCACTATATTTACCCGCCAGTAATGAAAGGTTGCCTTCCAGTATCGCGTAAAAGTCACCTGGACTCTGCTTTTGCATCGCCGCCATCAGCGGGGTGATACCGTTAGCAAGATAATCGCGGTAGCTTACAGCTACCGCTTCGGCCAGAACACGGCCATGCTCGGTCACGGTTCCGGCTGCGATGAATTTTTTCAGCTCATTTTCTGAGGCAGCAACATAATTAAGGGCGCGTTCGCCGGTTTTAGCGGCTTTATCGGGCTTGCCCGTTTCCAGTTGACGCATTGCCAGCGAGGCTACGGCACGGGCGCGCAGCAGGCTGCCGTTGCTGATATAAAGCGCATTTAACTCAATACCCTGAATGCGGTTGACGGCGTCCAGCGAGCGATTGCCCTTTTGTATTGCAATAATGCCCATTACGCTGACTACAATGAGCAGCAGCGTCATCAGGCCAAGCAGGGCCAGTAAACCCGAACGTATTGAGATTCTTTTTAGCATGATGATTTTCCCGGTAGTGTTAAGCAAATAAATTCTCGTAAATCCAAATCGACCAAGTTATCGGCAGTAACCCCCGCTAACTTTACCGAAAATGATGATTTCATTAGTGGGTGAAAGACATGCATGCATTCATTCGTCATCAGGCCATCACTTCCGCAAACGACTGGTGTCACGCACCAGCACTCATTTTTCATATCCACTCACCGAGAGATGAACAGCGCGATCGACAATAAAGAGTAAAAATGCTTAACATTACCCGCTAAGACAAATTTCACTTCCTTCGTGTACGCCCTCAATGCTGACAACATCATCGATTCGCGACGGCGATATTATCTTCCATATAAGTCGGTACCGGCCGCCGTGCCGCTGCTGCCACGGAGCATTCCTAAAGCCCGAAAAAGGCGAGTACTTTGCCAATGAGATGGCTATAATATCGGGCACTTAACCTGAGATGATTGAAGGAATTTACCATGAGCCTGAACCACGTACCTGCTGGCAAAGACCTGCCGGATGACATCTATGTCGTTATTGAGATCCCGGCTAACGCTGCTCCAATCAAATATGAAGTCGATAAAGAGTCTGGCGCTCTGTTCGTAGACCGCTTTATGGCTACCGCGATGTTCTACCCGTGCAACTATGGTTACATTAATAACACCCTCTCTCTGGATGGTGACCCGGTTGACGTGCTGGTGCCAACGCCTTATCCGCTGCAGCCGGGTTCTGTGATCCGCTGCCGTCCGGTTGGCGTGCTGAAAATGACCGATGAGTCAGGCGAAGATGCGAAAGTGGTTGCGGTTCCGCACAGCAAACTGAGCAAGGAGTATGAGCATATCCAGGATGTAAACGACTTGCCGGAACTGCTGCGCGGCCAGATCAGCCACTTCTTCGAGCAGTATAAAGCGCTGGAAAAAGGCAAATGGGTTAAAGTTGACGGCTGGGAAGGCGTTGCTGCGGCAAAAGCTGAAATCGTCTCTTCTTTCGAGCGCGCCGCGAAAAAATAATGCGCTGCGCTGGCGCTATGGGTGCCAGCGTCAGAACCGGCATTTTTTGGTCGTCGTGCATAAAAAAACACCGCCTGCATGCAGGGGGTGTTTTTTTTTAACCGTTACTGAGCGGCAGCATCTTTTTGCAGCCAGTCCCCACTTTCGATGCGTTTTTTCCCCACCACTGACCGCTGATAGACATACAGCCAGGCGCTGCCGTAAGGGGTAGAGACCAGCTCGCGCCGGTACTCACCGCCTTTGGTTCTGAGCGCATCCAGTTCGCCCAGAGTTGCGGCGTCAATGCGATAGACTTCACAATAAACCCGTCCATCACCCATCACCACCCCAGGGTAATGGCCCAGGTTGTAAAGCGCGTAGCCGTCGATCGGGTGATCGCCCAGCCACTGCGCGTTGGTCATCCAGTGACTGTTACCCTGCTTACGCCGCAGGCTGCCGTAGACAATTATTCGCATGACTAAAACTCAAACTGATAGAGCAAATCCAGTGCCTGATCGACCCCAGACACCGCTTCCAAATAGAGCTTGGGCATCAGACGATAACGCAGCGTTAATGTCGCCAGTGAATCAAATATGCCAACACCGTATTTTACCTGTAGACCCGGCAGTACATAGCCGCTGACCTGCACCTTCTGGCTTTCGCCAACTCCGGTGGTATCCAGCGCCAGATTACTGACACCAAAGGTCTCGCCGATTTTACCCACAATCTGCCCACTTTGTGCAAGCCCCAATCCGACCAGTGCGGAGGTTAATGCGTCACTTTCGCTGCCGGAAGCGCCCAACCCCTGGCCGCGCAGCAGGTAGGACAAGGCTTCCTGCTGTGATTTCGCCGGATCCGAGAAAATCTCCACTTTGGGTTCATCCGCCAGCCCGGTCACACGTACCCCGGCGGTCACATCGTCTTCGGTGGCTTCCTGGTTACGGATCGCTTCAATATTCAGATACGGTTGATCCACCGGGCCAGAGAATTGCAGCTCGCCTTTACGCACGATCAGATCCTGTCCATAGGCGTGAAAGCGCCCGGACGGGATATTGATCTGGCCATTCAGTCCCACACCTCGCTTGTCCTGTACCATCTTCAAATCGCCATTCAGTTTCGCTTTCAAGCCAAAGGCGCTAAGGCGCACATCGTCACCGACATGAATAGTCAGATGGCTATTGATGGGGATCGAGGCTGATTTCGGTGCTATCGGCTTCAGATCCTTATCCAGCAGCACTTCGTCGGAAGAAACCCCGACAGCACTGGTTGGGACTTCCTGTACCGTGATACGCGCCCAGGGAATATCGACACGGCCTTCGAGGTTAAACAGCTGTGGAGTGGCTTCGAACACCAGATCCGGCGAGACGTCCATCCGCACCATTGGCGGCACGGTGATGCGTATCTTCTCCCCTTTCGTGGCAATACGCGCACGCCAGGCATTCAGCTGGCTCCAGTCAGCATTACCGTTAAGCGCTATCTGCCCTTGCGAGGTCTGAATCAGCCCCTCCAGCGTCGAACTCATGCCGTTAAAGGCCATGGTCAGGTTGGCCGCAGTGAGGTCGACCGGCATAAAGCTACCGTCGACATCGACGTTGCGCAGCCCCAGCTCGCCAAATACCTGAGGTTTTTGCAGGTTGCCGCCAAGACGCAAATGCGTGTTGAGCATTCCGGCCATTTTCTCACCCTGCATCAGGGCCGGATTCAGCATGGCCAGCGACAGGTTGGTGATATTGACATTACCGGACAGCGTGCGTCGCCCCTGCGGGTCGGCAATCTGCACGTTACCGTCAAGTTGCCCATTGTTGGCGATATGGATCAGCCAGTCGAGCTGCGCACGGCCATTTTTTAGCGCCGCGTTAAGGTTCAGCGTATCAAAGGCTATCGGCAGGGTATTGCCCTGCACGTCCTGATTGACCTTAACCCCGCGCCCCTTCAAGGCAACACGCCCGGTCGGCAGGCCGCCATCGGCAGTCCAGCTCACATCGGCATCGCCATTAAATACCCCGTCCAGCTGGGTGGTTTCAGGCATAAATGGTGCAATCATCGCCAGATCAAAGCGGTTAAGCACCACGCGCGCATGGCCGGATGGCCCGGCTTTTATCGTCTGTGGCACGCACAGCTCGGCGTTCGGGTTCTGCCAGCAGTGTGGCCCGATGCTCACCGCCTGTTTCGCATTAAGATAATCGAGCGCGATGGCACGGGTTAAGCGCCATTCCCCTACCGGGGTCGCGAAGCGGGTATTGTTCAGCGCGCCCTGCCAGCGCCCGCCTGCGCGGTCAAAAGCACCGTTAAGCGCCAGCTGCCCGGAAACCGGTTCACCCTGCACATTGAGTTTCAGCTGATGCTGTTTTTCCGTGCCGCTGGCATCAAGCTGCAGCAGCTTGACCGACAACGCATCCTGCTTCAGCTGCTCTACGCGCAGATTCACTTTTCCCTGAATCTGTTCGCCAGAGCGGATATCACCGTCCAGTTTTATACGGGCAACGCGCATCGCCTGCCAGCGTAAACCGCTGGCGGTTAAATCTGCCAGCAGCTGCGGCGTTTTCAGATCGCCACGCGCGCGGATACGGCCTTGCGCCGCACCGCCCAGGCCTGGCAGCGCATTATCCAGATGCCTGGCATCAATATCGGCATCAAGGTTCAGCTTATCGCCCAGCGCCCCTTTCAGATTAAGGTTATTGCGCCCCAGAACCAGCTTAATACCGGGAATATCCCACTGGTTGTAGCTGTTGCCGGATAAAGATCCGTCGGCGCTAACGGCGTTATTGCGCACGTTGCCTTTGAGCTTCAGCTCCGGCACACGCATCTGCCAGCTGCCGCCGTACAGACTGCCACGGGTAGTGATTACCCCCTCCAGCTTCGCTGGCCAGGCCGGGTAATGTTTTGCCGTATTGATACCGGACAGGGTCAATTTGCTGCGCCAGCTGATCGCTTTGCTCCAGTCAACCAGCGCCGTCAGATCGGTATTGCCCTGCAGCGCCGCCAGACGCAGCTTGTCGAGGGAGAACTGTTCGACATTGCCTTTACCATCCAGCGTCAGCGTAGCCGGTGGCATGCCTTCTCCCTGCAAGGCTGCTTTAAGCGACATCACATAGTCCGTGGCTTTACCGTTAATGCTGAAGTTGACATTGCTTGCCTGGAACTGCGCCGCTCCGTCCAGCGGCCAGCGCAGCTGCGGGCTTTGCAGGCGCATATTGAGCGGCAGGCCCGCTACGGCCAGCTGGCTGTCGGCATCCAGCTGCGCCCGCACCGGGCCGGACAGATTCAGCGCCAGCTTCGTCGTGTCGCGTAAGTCGCCGTCGAGGGTCATTTTGATCTTCTCGCCTTTAAGCGGCTCCACGTTGATCGCACTGTTGAGCGTAAAGTTCAGCGGCCAGCTACCGCTGAGGGTTGCCTGGCCCTGTGCATTCAGCTGCCCCTGGGGCGAGTCAACGTCAAGGCTTTGCAGCCATAGCTGATTTCGCTCGGTTTTGGCCTTTAACAGCAGCCGGTTGACGGTGATATCGCTATCCCCGGTGATACGCAGCTGTTCACCAAGGATCTGCTGCACGTTGACATCAAGCGGCAGGACAAATTCCGGCAGAATGGGCAGCAGCGGTTTGGCAAACAGCGCCTTAAGCGTTTCGCCCAACGGGGTATCTTGCGCCGCTGGTTGTTCAGTTTTCGGCGGTGCTACCGGCTCTTTCGCCACCTGTGCCGCCTTCGGCAGCGCCATCAACAGTCCCTGAATATGGGTCGGGGTGAGCGTCATCGCCCGTTCCTGCCAGTGCAGCCCGCTGGTGAAGTCGGCCAGTGAAATGGCCGTATCGTCGATCTTCACGTTGATGTTATGCAGCGCCAGCCTGCTCAGCGTTAGCGGATAAGGCGTGCTGATCTCGCCCGTGCTGCTTTCTTCTTCCACCGGCGGTTCGGCAGCAGGCGGCATCTTTTTGCTGTCTACTACCACGTTCACGTCTTTCAACGCCAGGTCGTTAATGCAGAACGCGCTCTGTTTCAGACAGCCAAGGCGCAGCGCAAGATGAAACTCGCCCGCTTCAACCGTCACGCCGGGCATTTTATAACTGATGCCTTTCAAAGTCAGGTTACGCCAGCCGCCGTCCACCTGCTGAATATCCAGCCCCGGTACCCAGCGTGCCGCCGAGTTCAATACCAGATGCAGGCCGGTGGTGGTGCCGAGTAAAAAAGCAATGCCGCCGAGCAGCAGGACGATAAAGATCAGAATGCCAATCAGGCCCTTTTTCCACCATTTCATAGCTCAGGCCCCAAACCAATGTAGAACTGAATATCACGCTTGTCCTCATCACCAATCGCTCGGGCAATGTCGAGTTTGACAGGCCCAATTGGCGACTGCCAGCGCACGCCAACACCGGCACCCGTCTTCACGTTGCTCTGCTTGATATCGTTGACCGCCTCACCGGAGTCAATGAACACCGCGCTCCACCATTTACCCGTCACGTTGTACTGGTACTCCAGCGAGCCGGTCGCCAGTTTCGAGGCACCGGTCAGTTTGCCATCGTCATCACGCGGCGAGATACCTTTGTACTTGTAACCGCGAATGCTGCGGTCACCACCGGCAAAGAAGCGCAGATCCGGCGGCACTTTTTCGAAATTATTGGTTTCAATCCAGCCGAGATTAGCGCGCGCGACAAAACGGTGCTTTTCAGCCAGAGTACGGATCCACACGTTCTGCGCCTGGATAACCGCGAAGTCGATATCCGATCCCCAGGTCGTATCAGAAACATCAAGAGAATAGCGCTGTGAGTCGCCCCAGGTCGGCATCAGCCCGCCGCGTGAACGGGTACGGTTAATACTGACCCCGGGGTAAATCAGCATGGTGGTATTGGTGACATTACCTTGTGTAAAGTGATCGAGGCTCCAGCGCAGGTTAATCGCACGCTGCCAGCCGCTGGAGCTGTCCCAGTAACGCGATGCGGCCAGGGTGGAGGAGTCCGCTTGGGTGTCGTTAAGATCGGTTCTTTTTAAGCCGCCCTGTAACAGGTAATACTGCTCCAGCGGGCTTTTAAGCAGCGGGATCTTGTAGCTAAAGTCGAGCTGCTGTTCCGGCGTGGAGAGGTTCGCGCTGGTGCTGAAACTGTGCCCACGGTCATTAACCCACGGCTTTTTCCACGTTGCTTTAACGCGCGGGCCGACGTCCGTCGAGTAACCGACGCCGGTTTCAATGGTGTTCTCGGTGCGCGGCGAGAAAACGCCGTGCAGCGGCAGCACCTTGCTGGCGCGTCCTTGATCAAATTCAGGCACCACCACCACCGAATTAAACCAGCCCGTCGCCGACAGGCGTCGATTCAGTTCCGCTAGGTCACGCGAGTTGTAATCATCGCCCTTTTTGAATGGCACCAGGTTTTTCAGATAGTCATCGCGGATTTGTGAACCAGAGAAGCTGACATCGCCAAAGCGATAACGTTGACCGCTGTCGTAGTCGATGTCCCAGAATGCCTCGTGCCGTTCTACGGACACGCCAAGCTGGCTTTTGCGGTAGTCCGCGTCGAAATAGCCTTTACGCAACGCCATATTACTTAGCGAGCTTTTAAATTTGTCGTAGTCGTTGTGATTAAGTACGCTGCCGAGCTTAGGTTTTGCGCCATTGACCAACCGGCGATAATCCTCATCGGTGCGTGCGCCGCCGCGCAATATCACCGTTTCTCCGGCCAGTTTAATCGGCTGTCCCGGTATGACTTTCGCCAGCAGCAGCGGGCGCTTGCCGCCTGTGGGTGGCGGCTGCAGCTCAAAATCAATCTGCGGTTCGTAATAACCCAGCGCCTTCAACCCTTCTTTCACCGCCTCGCTGACACGCGACATAAAGCGGCCATCGGCGCTCACTTCATCACTGGTGATGGTGGATAAACGCGCCCTGACATTTTTTTCCAGTTCGCCGGACAATCCTGTTACCTGCAAGCGGACATTCACCGCCTGCGCCACAGGGGCGGCGATCAGCAGACAAAACATGCAATACACATGGATTCGTGGCACGCGGACTCCCATTTATTATTGCCAGCCCTCAATCCTGAAGGCTTAACCTGATAACAATTCCCTATACCGTTCGCCGTAGCGGCGTTTCACCAGCAGGCTCGGTTTACCTGTTCAGCTGGCGCGGAACATCACAAAATTTCGTTGGCATTGTGTGCAAAGTCACGACAGGTTACAACACTGGATTGCGACCGAACGAGATAAACCCTCACAACCCGAGTTGCGGCAACCCACCTGCAGCTTGAAATGTGAAGGGTACGAAATAGTGTAACGCGCTATCAACTTCTTACCAGCCCAGCGCGTTTAACCAGCAAATAGCAGCAGAATAGCGTTCTGTTCACTGCCGCAATTGTAAGCGCTCGTCGCCGCAGTTATAATCTCTGCACAGTCCGCACCTCGGCCTGATTGCCCTTCTGCTCCGGCCGTATGCCGAACCGCAGACATTTTTGGCACGGATAGCCCTGAATCGCCGAACTTCCTGATGTGATATACGCAGAATCCGAATCCTGCGCGCTGCCCAGGCCAAAAATGACAAGTGATTAACCCGGCCCTCTCTGACAGCGCGATCGTCATCCTGATTGCCACAGAGCCAAGCCACCATATGGATGTTTTATGTTAGACAGTTTCCTTGTCATCGTCATGCTGATTGCGGTCAGCTCGTTTTTTTCTCTTTCAGAGATTTCGCTGGCTGCCGCACGCAAAATAAAACTTAAGCTGCTGGCCGATGAGGGTAATATCAACGCCCAACGCGTATTGAAAATGCAGGAAACCCCCGGCATGTTCTTTACCGTAGTGCAAATCGGCCTGAACGCGGTGGCGATCCTCGGCGGTATCGTCGGTGACGCGGCGTTTTCCCCCGCTTTCAAAGCGCTGTTTGAACGCTTTTTCGACGCTGAAATGGCGGAACGCATCAGCTTTATCTGCTCGTTCACCCTCGTCACCAGCCTGTTTATCCTGTTCGCCGACCTGTTTCCTAAGCGCCTGGGCATGATTGCACCCGAAAGAGTGGCGCTGAAAATTATCAACCCGATGCGTTTCTGCCTGTTTATTTTCCGCCCGCTGGTGTGGTTCTTTAACGGCGGAGCCAATATCATTTTCCGCCTGTTCAAAATCCCACTGGTGCGCAAAGACGATATCACCTCTGACGATATTTATGCGGTGGTTGAAGCCGGGGCGCTGGCTGGCGTGCTGCGTAAACAGGAGCACGAACTGATCGAAAATGTCTTCGAGCTGGAATCGCGTACCGTGCCCTCTTCCATGACCTCGCGCGAAAACGTGGTGTGGTTTGACCTGCATGAAGATGAAAGCAGTCTGAAAGAGAAGATCGCGCGCCATCCACACTCAAAATTCCTCGTCTGCAATGAAGATATTGACCATATCGTTGGCTACGTCGATTCAAAAGAGCTTCTGCTGCGCGTGCTGGGTAATCAGAGTATGACGCTCAACAGCGGCGTACAGATCCGCTCGGCGCTTATCGTGCCCGATACCCTGACGCTGTCTGAAGCGTTAGAGAGCTTTAAAACCGCCGGGGAGGATTTCGCCGTCATTATGAACGAGTACGCGCTGGTGGTGGGTATTATCACTCTCAACGATGTGATGACCACGCTAATGGGCGATCTGGTTGGTCAGGGGCTGGAAGAACAGATCGTTGCGCGCGATGAGAACTCATGGCTGGTCGAAGGCGGTACGCCGATCGAAGATGTAATGCGTGTTCTGCATATAGACGAGTTCCCGCAGTCGGGTAACTACGAGACCATTGGCGGCTTTATGATGTTTATGCTGCGCAAAATTCCGAAGCGTACCGACTTCGTTAAGCTGCACGGCTACAAGTTTGAGGTGGTGGATATTGACAGCTATCGCATCGACCAGCTGCTGGTAACGCGCATTGATGCGCGTCCGCTGGCTTCAGTACTGCCCAAAGACGCGGAAGAGACAGCATAATCAGCGGCGGCAATCCATAAAAAAAGGCGTAAATGCGCCTTTTTTGTTATTAGTTAAACTCGGTCTGCAAGCGCAGAACCTGTCGGTTCACTTCTGACATCACGCTATAATGTTGTTTATCTTTAACGCGTGGAATCAAAATTTTACCCTTATCGAATTCAAACGCGCCGACATCCTTGATGTAGAACCTTCCCCGAAACAGTGTCTTAACGTACTTAGCGACCTGTAATGGATTATATCGCTGGAAGATCTTCATTATCTTACTACTCCTGAAAAATTAACGACGTCTCTTCGCCGTCAAATGCGGCACGAGTTGATGAAACGCAAAGTACAGTGACTATAGAACATGGTTCGCTCCCGATGTTCTTAAAATTGAATTTTTTTACTGTTCTTACACATCATTACAGAACACCCTGTTACATGGCCGTTATTAACCAGTATAAACAGTCAACAAATAAGGTTTTGTGCGTCATATTACAAAGATGTCATAACGACGCGGCAGGTAGCATCATGCGCGCCGATTATTTCATTAGCATGACCCACCAACGGCACTTCTGAACCCGGGTCAGCGCTGGCATGACAAATAAAGAAGTTGAACGTTCAGGGATATCCTGGCAACAGCGAAAAGCAACAGTGGGTGGAACGGCTCCATCGAACTGA
This sequence comes from Erwinia pyrifoliae DSM 12163, assembly GCF_000026985.1. Lineage (NCBI taxonomy): Bacteria > Pseudomonadati > Pseudomonadota > Gammaproteobacteria > Enterobacterales > Erwiniaceae > Erwinia > Erwinia pyrifoliae. Next base: position 609,474 of record NC_017390.1, on the reverse strand, counting down.
TGCGCCAGATGAGTCCGCGTGCTGGCCGCTTAACAGGAGCAAGTCGGGTACGGAAGCGTCGCTAAGCCGATAGGTGTTATTCGCCCGGCGGGCGAACCTTTTTGTCGCCCACCCCAATGCCAGCTTGCAAGGTCAAAAAATGGATACGCGAAACCCCGGATTGAGGAATGATTCGCGCGGGGCATAATCAAGGGGTTTACCCTGCCAGTCATTAACGTGCGCACCCGCCGCCGCCGCCACCGCGTGGCCTGCACCGGTATCCCAGATATTGGTAGGCCCGAAGCGCGGATAGAGCTGTGCTTTCCCCTCTGCCACCAGGCAGAACTTCAGCGAGGAGCCAATCGCGGTGGTCTGATGGTCGCCGAGTTGCTTGAGGTAATCTTCCAGTTCGCTGTCGGCATGTGAACGACTGACTACCACCAGCGGCGGGCGCGCATCCTGCACCTGAATCCTGATTTTATGGCCACCCTCTTCCTTCCAGGCTTTGCCTTCGGCAGCGCAATACATCACCGCCAGTACCGGCGCATAGACCACTCCCAGTACCGTTTTTCCCGCTTTGATCAGCGCGATATTGACCGTAAACTCCCCGTTACGTTTGATAAACTCTTTGGTGCCGTCGAGCGGATCCACCAGCCAGTATTGCTGCCAGTGCTGGCGTATCTCCCAGCTCTGCGGCGCTTCTTCAGACAAAACCGGGATGGTGGGGGTTAACGCCTGTAGTCCGGCGACAATCACCTTGTGCGCCGCCATGTCTGCGGCAGTCACCGGTGAGTCATCGGGCTTCTGCGCCACATCCAGTGGAGCCTGTCCGTCATACACCTGCATAATGGCATCACCTGCTTCACGCGCCAGCTGGCAAATTTTTTCTAACACGGTCCACCTCCTGAATATTCTGGTGTTTTCATCAGCATAACGCACCTGTGATAGCGGAGCACGGTATACTGCCATTTTTTGAATAATCATAAAGTTAGTGGGATAGCATCCAATGTAAGCACACGTTATGACTGAATTATGCGTGCCGCGCCACATTTATCAGTGACCATTAGACAACGTTTCACCATACTCTGCGATAGTTACAGAAGTTTATCGAAGAACGTTTAAGGGAGAAAACATGTTCAAATCCTGCCTTACGTTGGGCGCACTGCTGGTGAGTCACACGCTGCATGCAGCCACCGTCGATTTCCGTATTCTGGAAACCACTGACTGGCACTGTAATATGATGGATTTTGATACAAAGAAAGATCGGTCCACAAATGATTATCGCCTGGTGCGTACGACTTTACCGATAAAAGGACGCACCGGCAGGCAATCAGCATCGTGTTAATTGATAATAAATAAGTAATAAAGAGAAGTATTCGATCGGCGATCTGACTCAACTTTATTCAATATAAAGCCCAGCTTCACCGGAATCTTGCAGCCTATTGCACCTTAAAAAAATAAGAAAAAACTGGGATCAATATTCCATACTGACCATACGAGTAAAAAATATAATTAAGCATTTTTAAACCAAAAGGGAAAGACGACATGTTAGAAACGATAGCTAATTACAGGAAATCAATTGGCAATAATCAGAATTATCATCACAGAAAAATCGGTAAATCCGTTACGTGTGTGCGGGCTGACAACTCAAACAACTCATCCACTCCAAATCCAATACGTCAATTTGGGGCGTATATTACCGAAGCCATCAATTCACCGGACGAAAAGCACCGAATACCATCCCAGCAAACTTCTCCACCAGGAAAGGTGTTAACACTCATTCAGTTTATGCTTCTGCTTGATAATATTACATTACCCATATCTGAGTCATGTTTGCCCGAGGAGCAAATGATATCAGCCAGCGGCAAAAATGTACTCCCCCGTCCCCAGAGTCACCCATCTGGGATTGAACAATCGACTCTGGCTAAGGTAAATAAAAACCAAGCTCCTTCCGCAGTAGAAGCAGGGAAATATCCTTCTCTGATACCAGGGGCGTACGCCGCGCCGATATTTAATGGTAATGAAGGTGTTATTCAGGTTATAGAGAATGACAGCTGTATGATTAACAGTGAACAGAAGAAGGATAAGCTGATTTCCGCCATAACTGAGCAAGTTGTGTCAAACGGGCAACTGTCAGCGGATGACGCTAATGATTTTGAATTCTCGCTGCGGTCTGAGGCTGCCGGGGCACCGATATACATTGCCCACTTGCATGTTACTCCAAAAAAAAGCCGCATAATACGTGAAGCGCAAAGCGCGCAAGACGAACGGATAATGGGACATATAAAGGGAACTTGCGCGTTTGAGGAAGAAATATATAACTCCAATGGAGAGAGTGTTGGTAAGACTTTTTTATTGTATGCCCAACGCGCTGAAAATCCGTTTCGCACGATTTATGATAATAAAGATGGTCGCCCCTCTCCTGAAACCCAAGGGCTTGCTGAAGGGCTAAATATTTCTGCTGACATTATAACACTCGGGCTGAAATCATTTATAGCGCGTTTAATAGCCAATAAATTGCGCGAGAAACATTACAGTGATCTAGGCGATAAAATTTGCGCTCAAAGGTTCAGTAATCTATTTATTGCGGATATGGGAACATCGCTTAATGCCGATGGACAGATATTTAAGCGAGGTAGTAGCTCCGGTAAAGTAAAACCTCACGAGCTTTTTAACGCCTTACCGGCACAGTCACGAGCAGCTTTTTATACCAGGAATTCTCAGACCGGTATAAGAACGGAAGTCCTGCTGGAGTTGAATCAGTTAAAAGGTTCAATCAATGACAATGGTAGAGTTATTTACCTTAAATCTACGGGGATCGACAATGAGTTCATCACCTACCATCCCAATGCCGTAAATCAGGGATTGCTACAGAAAAAAGTCATTGTCAATAACGATCTGAGATGGCGATATGCAGATACATTTGATTCCACCGGACTTAACGTTCAGACTCGAGAGGGGAAAAAACAAATTAATCTATATGGTGATTATTATGAGCTTAACCAGAATAGTGTAGGAAAATTCGAGATAGTAATAAAAAAAGAATCTGGAATTAGAGAAAATATCCCTGTATATATGGAGCCGCTGTCCAGAAATTGGCATTTGAATGTGCACAATGGACATCAGGTATTTAACAATGAACAAAAAGAAATAGTTTCAGCAATAAAAACGCACAAGGAGGATGGTTTTTACTATGTACCCAGGAGCAACAATAATGAGCCATACTATGGCAACGGTAAAATATACCATCAGGAAAAAGTGGGTGATGCAGGGCATTACCCCTGGGGTAGGTATATTGAAATTAACGGTGAGCTGGTTCCAGTAAGAAATGTTGAGCATAAAGGAAAGGGTATATTATATGAAATTTACGATATTAAAAATCCAGACAAAAAGGGATATGCGGTAGAATGGGATGGTGATCGTTGGTTGTTTGAAAAGCCGACTTCTGCTCATATCTCTAAAAATGTTGAGTCATTTTTAAGCGATTATAAACATATACAGAACATTGATGTCAGCAAACTTTCTGCACCCGACCACCATGGAGTGAGGTGGACTGTAGATGGAGAATCATATATAAAAGTCAACAATGAATTTTACAAAATGACGTTAACCGATGAAGGGGGCATCATTCATATCTCTGAGAGTGAAAGTCTCGGGATGAAACTATCATTTGGTAAAAATAAGTTTGAAAACGATGCATTATTAAGCAGTGCAACAAATAAAGATGTGTTAACGCCTAAAGCCCCAGCTCATACTGACCAAAGATTAAACAGACAGGGTGCCCGTAAAATCAAGAACACCAAAGCATTAGAGGATATAATAAGCAAAGATATAATTCGTACCGACTTTAAACCCGGGGACTTATCCCCTCAGAACTCAATGGGTATAAGGAAAGATGGTAGTGGCAACATGTATATTAAAGTAAAAAATGGATGGGTAAGCTTATCAAAAAGCGATACGGGTTACTCCATTCCTGTAGGAAAAGAAAAAATAAGAGTTGAATTCACGAAAAACAGATGGTCAGCGGCAGAGACAGCACCAGGATTTCCGGGGCAGCTTAATTATTTCCCAAGTGAACAAGCAAGTGTAACAGTATCTTGTACAGATGGCTACTCTACAACTTTCGACATTGATCCGACAAAAACGTTGACGAAAAATATCCTTGAACATTTTGATCCTATCGACGACGGATTACTGTTCGATATGAAAAAATCGCAATCAGACCACAAGCATGAATTTTTTAGTATAAATAAAGTAACGATAAAAACGTCAGATTCAGAAAGGTCTGTCTATTACCCAGATGATAAGCCCGGTGGATTAAAAAATTCTGACGTATTATTTGATGTTGTACCTATCAATTTTAAAACCTCTAAAAACATCCTTATCGCTCCAAATAAATACAAAACTGAAATGGTTTATACGCACTACCCATACGATTTACACGTTATGAAACAAGGAACAATTAAATCTTGTGGGTTTGCATGCATAACAATGATTGCAAAAGATCTAAAAAAGGTAAGAAATATAGATGAAAGCGTTATCAAACATTTTATGAGTTTAAACAAAGATAGTACCGATGGCGCTTTTTCTTTAACATTATCTGAAATAATGAGCGAATCAGGCGTTAGCAATAAATATTTACGTATTGAAGACCCCGCAAAATATATACAAGATAAAATGCGTGAGGACAGGTGGACAGGAATAGTCAATATTGATGGACACTTTTGCATCATTACAAAAGCAGATACACATGAATTCTACTTCAGAGACCCTTATCAAGGGATTCTCTCTTTGGAAAAGACAGATAAATTGAAAAATTTATCTATAGGTAAAGATATTATCGAAATGTAGAAAACACGCTCATTTCCCAAAGGTTAACCGCCTGAATGGTGGAATTTTCCGTTCGATTGCCGGGTGCCCCTTTGAAAGGGCACCCATTTGAGTTCCATACACCTTTTGAGATCCGGGACTAAGAATTCAGCATCCGGAATCCTTACGAAGTAAGGTTGTGCGGGAACTCATGTGGGCGCTCGCTATCACACTATCGGAATGCCGGCAAACTTACAGGATTTCCAGCAGCTCGACTTCAAACACCAGGGTACTGAAAGGCGGGATAGAAGCTCCGGCACCACGTTCGCCGTAAGCAAGGTTATGTGGGATCACCAGTTGCCACCTAGAACCGACCGGCATCAGGGTCAATGCTTCAATCCAGCCAGGGATCACGCCGCTGACCGGAAATTCAGCCGGTTCGCCGCGCTGCACGGAGCTGTCAAACACGCTGCCGTCGATCAGTTTACCGGTGTAGTGCACACGCACACGATCCTGGCGAGATGGGATGGGGCCTTCCCCCTGAGTCAGTACGCTAAACTGCAGCCCGGTTTCTGTGCTGTTGACGCCATCACGCTTCGCGTTCTCTTCCAGGAACGTCTGGCCTTCCACTGCCAGAGCCTGCTGACGCTCCTGACGAACGACTTCGGCGCGTTCGTGCACTTCACGCAGTGCGCGGTGAACGACATCTACAGGCACCGCCGGGGCATTCCCTTCCAGCGCATCGCGCAGACCTGCCAGCAGAGCTTCAGGCTGCAAACCCTGCAGACCCGATTCCTGCAGCTGCTGACCAACCTGTAAACCGATACCGTAACTTGCTTGCGCTTCAACGCTGTCAAAAGAAGGGGTTGTCATGGATTTTCCTTTCATCATTGATAAAACCGAGGACGAAGCATAACAGCGCAGACAACGGGCGTAAAATCCCATATTCCCCTGGTGACTTTTCACGGTGAAACGGAAACAATACCTTTCCTGTTTTCCAGCCGCAGAACGGCTACCGGACGGCTACGGATAACATCAGGTCACCGTGAGTCTGCTAAGCTACAAACTATCAGAGGTAAAAATGGGCCAAATAGCCCGCAGGCCAAGGAGAAGCCCGCCGCTTGTTGCCAGCCATATTAAAAAATGGCTTGCGCAAAGCTCACCGTTCGCGCGATTTTCGCGCCAGGAGGAGACCATAATGCCAGACGCATCGCCCGGTTCGCACTTCACATCATGGTCCAGTCGTCTCTGGCATCTGCCAGACCGGGTAAGCTGGATGGATCCCCTGCCCGCCCCGCATCGCCGTGGCATTATTGCCGCTGCGCTGTTGATGCTGCTGGCGTTTTTGTGGCCGTACCCCTCTAAGCAGCATAGCGTGCAGCCGGTCACTCCGCTGCACAGCGGCTCCGCCGCCACCGAAGCCCCGTTACAGGCGCAGCTCACTGATAGCTCACCTTCAACGTTCGCCCCCCAGTCTGATGCAGATGGCCAGTGGCGGAATTACACCGTTGCTTCCGGCCAGACGCTGGCACAGCTTTTTCGCGACAATAACCTGCCGGTTACTGATGTATTTGCCATGGCGCAGGTAGAGGGTAATGACAAGCCTCTCAGCACGTTGCACAGCGGTCAGACGGTGAAAATACGTCAGAATACGCAGGGAGTGGTGACCGGACTAACGCTGGAGGGTGCTAACGGCAATATACTGTTTACCCGCCAGCCGGATGGCAGCTTTATTCAGGCACCATAGAAACAAAAACGCCGACCCTGAGGTCGGCGTTTGGTATCGGGCTTTAGCGATTAAGCTTCAGCAACGATATTTACAATCAGTTTAGCGAAGACTTCGCTGTGAACCTGGAAGTCCACTTCGTGCTCACCGGTAGTACGCAGAACGCCGTTCGGCAGACGCACTTCGCTTTTCGCCACTTCAACGCCAGCTGCAGTGACTGCATCAGCGATGTCGCGGGTACCGATGGAACCGAACAGTTTACCTTCGTCGCCTGATTTAGACGCGAGGGTAACAGTGCCCAGTGCATTGATTTTCTCAGCACGCGCATTAGCTGCAGCGAGAACGTCAGCCACTTTGGCTTCCAGTTCTGCGCGACGTGTTTCGAAGAATTCAACGTTTTTCTTGGTAGCAGGAACAGCTTTGCCCTGTGGCACCAGGAAGTTACGAGCGTAGCCCGCTTTAACGTTTACCTGATCGCCCAGGCTGCCCAGGTTTGCTACTTTATCAAGCAGAATAACTTGCATTACCTTATCCTCTTAAAGTCGTTAATGGACAGTTGCCGTTACTGATGACGATCGGTGTACGGCAGCAGGGACAGGTAACGCGCGCGCTTGATAGCACGAGCCAGCTGACGCTGGTATTTTGCGCGAGTACCGGTGATACGGCTCGGTACGATCTTACCACTTTCAGTGATGTAATTTTTCAGCGTTGCGATATCTTTATAATCGATCTCTTGAACGCCTTCCGCGGTGAAACGGCAGAACTTGCGACGACGGAAATAACGTGCCATTTGGCTAGTCTCCAGAATCTATCAATTCAATCTGCTCGGCATGCAGTACGATTTTGTTCAGGCCATTGCGCCCTTTATGGCTACAAATAAACCCCTGAACCGTAAGCTGCGTGCCGACCGTTATACTTTGAGTAATGGCCTGATGGGCTTTGCCGCTGATGATCACCGGCATCCGACACCAGACTTGCCGGTTAAAACCGGCTTCCACCTGCTGTGAACGGTGCTCAAGCACGAACTGGCAGTGTGGAATTCCTGACGGGCTGACTTTTCGCATCGGTGCCTTGCACACGGTGCCGGACAGCGTCAGACGATTAGCCGTCACGGAAATTACTCTTCAGAATCCCCAGCATCTGCATCATCAGAGGTTTCGTTAGCAAAATCTTCACGACGCTCACGGCGCTCGTCTTTCGCTTTAACCATCGGAGATGCTTCAGTTACCGCGTGCTTAACGCGCATAACCATGCTGCGGATAACGGCGTCGTTGAAGCGGAAGTTAGTTTCCAGCTCATCGATCGCTGCCTGTGGAGCTTCCACGTTCAGCAGAACGTAGTGAGCTTTGTGCAGTTTATTGATCGGGTAAGCCAGCTGACGACGGCCCCAGTCTTCCAGGCGGTGGATCGTACCTTCTGCACCAGTGATGGTGGCAGAATAGCGCTCGATCATGCCAGGAACCTGTTCGCTTTGGTCAGGATGAACCATAAATACGATTTCGTAATGACGCATCGAATTTGCTCCTTACGGATTATTCAGCCTCCTGTCAGGGTCAGCCGTGGCCCATGGAAGCAAGGAACGTTGTTTGTGTACGGCTGAAAAATTGACGCGTAATCATACTGGCGAGACGGCGGAAACACAAGGTAAAGATCGCCTCTGGCGAAAAAGGAGCGCCATGAGTCACCTCTACACTATCTGGTGGCTTTTCCATCACCAGCGGATAATGGCAGGTGATGTGCGAAAAAACCGGTCAATGCCGACAGCGCCGGAGGAGTGATACGGTGCCCCACGCCTTTTTCGATCAGGTATGTCAGATTGCGATCCAGGCCGCTGCGGCGCAAGGCCTGCTCTAAACGCACGCTTTCGGCGACGGGCACCACTTCATCGGCATCGCCGTGCCATATCAGCAGGGGGCGGTTGGCGAAACGCGCCAGCTGATGACTCACGTCATACTCCGCCAGCTGTTTTTCCTGTTCAGCACGATCGGCCACCAGCGGCGGGAACAACGTGGACGCCAGCTGGCGGTAATAACCGGAACCCATCAGGCAGGCGCAGCTGTGTAGCTGTGGATAGCGCGCCAGCGCACCCAGCGCGGTCATTCCGCCCATTGAGGCTCCCGCCACCGCCAAACGTGCACCATCCACCAGCTGATGCTGGCGCAGCGCCCGCTCAATCTGTGGCAGCTCATCAATATTGGTGCGCAGAATGTCCCAGAAGCGCGTTAGCCGCCGCTGGTCATCACCGTCATAACGCGCACCGTGCATATCGGCATCCGGCAGCACGGCGCGATATCCCGCCTGCGCCAGCGCCACGGCAAAGTAGGCGTACACCTCTTTCGACGAGCTGTAGCCATGATAAAACAGCACGGTGGGTAACGCCTGATGCCGTTTACCGGAAGGGAAAGCATGTAAACATTCGATCTCTGCGAAACGTTCAGTATTCAGCTCAATCATGATATCTCCTGTTGATATTCAGCGCTTCCCGCCGCCAAAGCGGGCCGGATGGCGTTATTAACGTACGAAGCAAACGCAGCTAAGCATCAGCCCCAGGAAAAAACACTAGGAATAAGCCTTTAATTTTAAAGAGAATATTATAATTACCTGCCGTATAATCCGCGCATTCCCTCAAATGATACAAGGCATAACAATGAAGCGCTTCTTTCTCAAAACACGGAGCTTGGGCGTCCAGCTTTCAGTACTGACTTCGTTCAGCGTGGCGGTGCTGTTTTTAATTTTAACGCTAACCCTGAGTCATAATGCCGCACAGCAGGTGCGCGCCCTGGCCATAGTCGATATGCAAAATCAGGCGGACGATATTAGCGATATGGCCAGTATGTTTAACACCACCCTGCGCGAGGAAGTAATCAACTACAGCCGGCTGTTCCAGAGCTACCTGCCTGGACCTTTTTCGCTGGACGAGTCTCAAAGCATTCAGGTTGGCTCGCTTGCCACACCCGCGCTGCGCGCCGGCATGCGTAAGCTGAACCTCGATCATACGCTGGTCGATGATTTCCGGCAGCGCACCGGGGCAATTGCCACAATTTTCGTCCGTAGCGGCGATGAGTTTGTGCGTATTTCTACCTCGTTGCGTAAAGAGAATGGCGAGCGCGCTCTCGCTACCCGGCTGGATCACCATAGTCCGGCATGGGAGCCGCTAAACAAGGGCAAGGTTTTCCAGGGCATAGCCCTGCTGTTTGGCAAACCCTATATCACCCAGTACCAACCGTTGCGTGATGAGTCAGGCCGCATTATCGCGATTCAGTTTATCGGCATAGATATCAGCAAACAGTATGCCGCGATCCGTGAGAAAGTGCTGGCAAAACATCTCGGCGACAGTGGCTCTTTCTACGTGCTGAATAGCACTGCTGGCCCCGATCGCGGTCAGTATCTGCTTCATCCGAGCCGGGAAGGTCAGCTGCCGGGCCTGCCGCTGGAGGCGCAGCAGCAGATACACAGTCAGCCACAAGGTACGCTTGAATGCGTTGATGACACAGGTGAAGCGAAGATGCTCACCTGGCACTATCTGCCCGAATGGAGCTGGGTGGTGGTTGGCGAGGTTAACAAGAGCAGCCTGCTGGCCCCGGTGAAGCATACGCGCAATATGTTTCTGCTGATCGGCGCCGCGCTGGTGGTGATGTTTGCCGGGCTGTTCATCTGGGCGATCCAACGCTGGCTGAGCCACCCCCTGCACAGGGTGATTAACCTGGCGCAGCAGTATGCGGCTGGCAACCTGCTGGCCACGCTGGAAACCCGGCGCCAGGATGAGATCGGTCAGCTGATTGTCGCGATTAACGGAATAGGTGACGGCCTGCAGCAGGTGGTCGCCCAGGTGCGTACCGCCGCCGATGAGATATCCGGCGGTACAGATGCGATCGTCAGCAGCAGCAGTGATATCAGTGAGCAAATTACCTGCCAGGCCAGCAGCATGGAGGAAACCTGTGCCAACATGGAGCTGCTGGGCGCCACGGTAGAACAGAATGCGCACAACGTCATGCAAGCTCTGAAGCTGGTCGGTGAAGCTGCTGAAGCCGTCAGCCAGGGCAATGAAACCGTTGGTCGCTCAGCCGCCACGATGTCGGATATTAACTCTGCTGCGCAGAGCATTGCCGATATTACGCAAGTGATCGAATCTATTGCCTTCCAGACCAATATCCTCGCACTGAACGCGGCGGTTGAAGCAGCCCGCGCCGGGGAACAGGGCAAAGGCTTTGCCGTCGTCGCCGGAGAAGTGAGAGCCTTATCGCAGCGCAGCGCGCAAGCGGCTAAAGAGATCGATCGGCTGATCGCCGACTCGCTGGAAAAAGTGGTGCAGGGGCAACAGCTGTCGGGGCAGACGCGACAGGCGATGGATAATATCACCGCCCGCATTGAACAGGTGAAAGCGTTGATGGGGGATATCAACATCGCATCGCAGGAGCAGTCCAGCGGTATCGGTCAAGTGAGTCAGGCAATGGCACAAATCGGTCAGGCATCGCAGCAAAACAGCCAGCGAGTCGCCGATTCCGAAATGACGGCACAGGAGCTGAACTGCAAGGGGCATCACCTCAACGAACTGGTAAAGGTCTTCAGCGTCAGGTCATAAAATGACCTATAATAAGAGCTATCATTCCTGTGAGGTAATGATTATGCGTAAGATAGCCGCTGTACTCATCACGCTTCTGCTTAGCAGTTGCCATTCACTTTATAACTCGCCACAACCTTTACCTGTGCCGACAGCTCAGGCGCAGGAAATTGACCGTGCACAGAGTCACGGTTTGCCGCGCCTCGGCATTGCCAACGTAACGGTTGAAGGCTCTCCTGACGACGCTGGACGGGCGCTGGCGGCCAAAGCCAACGCCGCCGGCGCCCGTTACTACCAGATCCTGGCGCTCTCTGAAAAAAGGGGAGCCGGCATTTGGTATGGTTCAGCAATCTTATATGGTCCGGCAGGAGCGGCCACTGGCGCGTACTAAACAAGTCAGATAAATGACGTGATGGGCGAGTAGACTATCGGGGCGCAGAATGCGTCCCGATAGGTTTATTTCACGCTGCGCTGGCGCACCGCTTCGAACAGACAAACCCCGGTTGCCACCGAGACGTTAAGCGAAGAGACGCTTCCCGCCATCGGAATGCTGATTAACTCGTCACAATGTTCACGCGTCAGACGGCGCATTCCTTCCCCTTCGGCACCCATCACCAACGCCATCGGCCCGGTCATTTTGCTTTGATACAGGGTGTGATCGGCTTCACCGGCCGTGCCGACGATCCAGACATTCGCTTCCTGCAAAACGCGCATGGTACGTGCCAGGTTTGTCACGCGGACCAGCGGGATATGCTCCGCCGCGCCGCTGGCCACTTTTTTCGCCGTGGCATTCAGCGCCGCAGAACGGTCTTTCGGCACGATAATCGCATGGACTCCGGCAGCATCGGCGCTGCGCATGCAGGCCCCGAGGTTGTGCGGATCGGTGACGCCATCGAGGATCAACAGAAACGGATTATCCAGGCTCGCCAGCAGATCCGGCAGGTCGCCCTCCTGATACTGACGCCCGGGCTTGACGCGTGCAATAATGCCCTGATGAACCGCGCCTTCCGATGTGTTATCCAGCATCTGCTTGTTCGCCACCTGAATGACAATGCCCTGCGCTTCCAGTGCTTTCACCAGCGTCTGCAGGCGACGATCTTCGCGACCTTTCAGGATAAAAACTTCCTGGAAACGCTGCGGGTCGCTGTCAAGCAGCGCCTGTACGGCGTGGATACCAAAAACAATTTCACTCATGTTTCACATACTCAAAGGTCATTGATAGCGGCGATCTTTGTTGCGATCGCCCGGTGTGCATAGTTTGCCGCGTTGCGTTATGCGTCGTCGCTTTTCTTCGCACGTTTGGCACGCGTCGCGGACGCAATTTTACGACTTTTGTCCGACGGTTTACGCGACCTTTTCGGTTTTGCCGCCGCCGGAGCGCTATCAGCAGGTTTCGGCGTGCGGAAGGCGCTATCCGGCTCAACGTTTGCCCCCTTGCGCGGCGCACGACGGCGACTGCCGCTGTTCTTCGCCGCGCCACGTTTTTCGCGCTCGCGTTCAGTTTTGCCTTCGCCACGCGGTTTACGGCTGCTGGATATCAGCGCGAAGTCGATTTTACGTTCGTCCATATGCACAGCATCAACGCGGACTTCAACCGTATCACCCAGGCGATAGGTACGACCGCCGGACTCACCAATCAGGCGCTGGCCGACGGCATCAAAGCGGTAGTAATCGTTATCCAGCGTCGAAACGTGTACCAGCCCGTCGATAAACAGATCGGTCAGACGCACGAAGAAACCGAAGCCGGTCACGCTGGAGATCACACCACTAAAGGTTTCCCCGACCTGATCCTGCATAAAGTCACATTTCAGCCAGTCGGCGACGTCACGCGTTGCTTCATCGGCGCGGCGCTCGGTCATTGAACAGTGCTGGCCAAACTGCAACATCTGCGGCATTTCATAGTGGAAGCCACCATTTGGCGTGGTATTGCCCTGCAATGTACCCGCCTCTTTCGTTAACAGATACTTGATGGCACGGTGCAGCAGCAGGTCAGGATAACGGCGGATTGGCGAGGTAAAGTGCGCGTAGGACGCCAGCGCCAGGCCAAAGTGGCCACGGTTTTCCGGATCGTAGACCGCCTGCTTCATCGAGCGCAGCAGCATGGTTTGCAGCATTTCGTGATCCGGACGACCGGCGATCTGCTTCAGCAGCTCGGCATAATCCAGCGGCTGCGGCTTGTCACCGCCGGGCAGCGTCAGCCCCAGCTCGTTCAGTACCGAGCGGAAGCTCTTCACATTCTCCTCCCCTGGACGGTCGTGATCGCGGAACAGCGCCGGTTCGTTATTCTTCTCAACGTAGCGCGCCGAAGCGATGTTAGCGAGGATCATGCACTCTTCGATCAGTTTATGCGCATCATTGCGCACCACTTGCTCAACGCGTTCAATGCGGCGTTCGGCATTGAAGATAAACTTCGCTTCCTCGGTTTCAAACGAGATGCCGCCGCGCTGCTCACGGGATTTTTCCAGCGCCAGATACATGCGGTGCAGCTCTTCCAGGTCTTTCACCAGCGGCTCATAGTGCTGACGCAGCTCCTGATCCCCCTGCAGGATGTTCCACACTTTGTTGTAGGTCAGGCGGGCAAAGGAGTTCATCACCGCTTCGTAATGCTTATAACCGGTCAGCTTGCCGGTGGAGGAGATGGTCATCTCACACACCATGCACAAACGGTCAACCTCCGGGTTCAGTGAACACAGACCGTTAGACAGCACTTCCGGCAACATCGGCACCACCTGCGACGGGAAATAGACCGAGGTGCCACGGTTGACCGCTTCATCGTCCAGCGGCGTGCCGGGACGAACGTAGTAGCTGACGTCAGCAATGGCCACCCACAAACGCCAGCCGCCGCCTCGTTTGCGTTCGCAGAACACCGCATCATCAAAGTCACGCGCATCTTCACCGTCAATGGTCACCAGCGGCAGATCGCGCAGATCAACGCGGCCACGCTTGGCTTCTTCCGGGACTTCTTCACTCAGATGTGCAATCTGTTTTTCCAGCGCTTCCGGCCAGACATGCGGAATATCATGAGTGCGTAGCGCCATATCGACGGCCATGCTGGTGCCCATGTTATCGCCCAGAACTTCCACAATTTTGCCAACGGCTTTGGTGCGGCGGGTTGGGCGCTGACTCAGCTCTACCACCACCACAAAGCCCATGCGAGCGCCCATTAGCTCTTCGGCGGGGATCAGTATATCGAAGCTCAGACGGCTGTCGTCCGGCACCACAAAGCCCACGCCGGCATCGGTAAAGTAGCGGCCAACGATCTGACTTTTACGCGGTTCAACCACGCGAACCACGCGCGCTTCGCGGCGGCCTTTGCGGTCTGCGCCCATCGCCTGTGCGAGGATCACATCCCCGTGCATGCACATTTTCATCTGCTCGGCAGAAAGATAGAGGTCGTCCTTGCTGCCTTCAATGCGTAAGAAACCAAAGCCGTCGCGATGGCCTATCACCTTGCCTTTTAGCAGATCCAGGCGTTCCGGCAGCGCGTAACACTGGCGGCGGGTAAACACCAGCTGCCCATCACGTTCCATCGCACGCAGACGACGGCGCAGCGCCTCGGTTTGTTCTTCTCCGCTAATGTCTAATTCTTGCGCCAGCTCTTCGCGGCTGGCTGGCTTTTCGCGTTTGTCCAGATGAGCAAGAATGAATTCGCGGCTCGGAATAGGGTTGTCGTATTTTTCAGCTTCTCGTTCCTGAAAAGGATCGTGTGACATCGAGGTTCCTCCGTTGTCAGCGACTGAGTGAAGGGTATTCAATCAGCAAAATTGGGTAGAGCGGATGGTTGTCTTCAACCCGTTCGGCCAGGGTGTATCGGTCAAGCTCGTGCAGAAAACGTTGCACCCTGTCATGCCGGGCTGTTTTCCGGCGGCATGCCGGGGTGATGTGACAAAATTTACTGTTATTGGTCATCCGCCCCGTGCGCAGCGAAGCGGGACAGAACAGCGCGCGTAATCCATAATCTGTGAAACGGGTTAGCTGCACGGTAACCTCAGGGATTCAACGACAGCTGGCGTTGCCATCCGCTCAACAATGTATTTGTGAGCATTGATAATAAACCAGCCGTAGTGTAGCAGGCCAATATATTTAAGCAGCGGGAATTAACGACAACAACAGACGGGAACAGCAGAGCGCCGGTGCGGAGTAAGATCTGGCCGGGCAACGCCCGGCCTGAAACAGAATTATGCGTCAAACGGATCGCGCAGAATCATGGTTTCGCTACGATCCGGACCGGTAGAAATGATATCAACCGGCACGCCGGTCACCTCTTCAACGCGCTTAATATAATCGCGCGCTGCCTGTGGCAGACCGTCCAGCGTCTTCACGCCGAAAGTGGTTTCGCTCCATCCCGGCAGCGTTTCATAAATTGGCTCAATGCCTTCCCAGCCTTCTGCTGCCAGCGGTGTGGTGGTCACTTCGCTGCCATCCGGCATGCGGTAAGCCACACAGATCTTCACTTCTTTCAGACCGTCCAGCACGTCCAGTTTGGTCATGCAGAAGCCCGACAGGGAGTTGATCTGAACCGCACGGCGCACGGCGACCGCATCCAGCCAGCCGGTACGACGACGGCGACCGGTCGTTGCGCCAAACTCGTTGCCCTGCCTGCACAGGAACTCGCCGGTTTCATCGAACAGTTCGGTCGGGAAAGGGCCTGCACCCACGCGGGTGGAGTAGGCTTTAACAATCCCCAACACGTAATCGACATAGCGCGGGCCAATACCTGAACCGGTTGCTACACCACCGGCTGTGGTATTAGAAGAGGTGACGTACGGGTAAGTACCGTGATCGATATCGAGTAGCGTACCCTGAGCGCCTTCAAACATGATCAGATCGCCACGCTGACGCGCACCGTCCAGCAGTTCAGAGACGTCAACCACCATACTGGTCAGGATATCGGCAATCGCCATCACGTCCGCCAGCACTTTGTCGTAGTCGACCGCTTCTGTTTTGTAGTAGTTAACCAGCTGGAAGTTGTGATATTCCATCACCTCTTTCAGCTTCGTGGCGAAAGTCTCTTTATTGAACAGATCGCCCACGCGCAGACCACGACGGGCCACTTTATCTTCATAAGCCGGACCAATACCACGACCGGTAGTGCCGATCGCCTTCGCACCGCGTGCTTTTTCACGCGCCACGTCCAGCGCCACATGATACTCAAGGATCAGCGGGCAGGCTTCGGAAATGAACAGACGTTCGCGCACCGGGAAACCACGATCTTCCAGACCTTTCATCTCTTTCATCAGCGCAGCCGGAGACAGCACAACACCGTTGCCGATGATGCTGGTGACGTTTTCACGCAGAATGCCAGATGGGATTAAGTGGAGGACGGTTTTCTCACCGTTGATGACTAGCGTATGGCCAGCGTTATGACCTCCCTGGTAGCGTACTACGTATTTAGCACGCTCAGTCAGGAGGTCAACAATCTTACCTTTACCTTCGTCACCCCATTGGGTGCCCAGTACGACGACGTTCTTACCCATTTTTCAAAATCACCGATTGCTTAAAAAAGGATTCTACCATCGTCATTTTCCTCTTTCAGCTGTTTTAGCATACGATTGCGTTCTTTTTGGCTAAAATTTGCTTTGCGCGGCTTTTCGAACGTTCAACCAGCGTGAGTCCGGCTCAGCATGTAACAGACAACGATACCCGCGACCACCAGGCCGCCTCCCACCCGGTGCAGAAGGCTGTCCGGCATCTGCGCCATCGCAATAATCATGCGTCGCCACAGGCGCGGCCAGAGCATTAGCCCAATCCCTTCAAATATCAACACTCATCCCAGCGCCATCCATACGGTTATATTCATTTGTTCACTGACTGCCTTCGTTGCCACAAAAAAGGGCCGGAAAATCCGGCCCTTTGGCTGTTATAGCAAATGATTAACGCGTGGTGGTAGCAGGACTCTTCATAAAGCGGAAGAAGTCGCTATCCGGGCTAAGCACCATCACATCCTGGTTGCTTTTGAAACTGTTATCGTAAGCACGCAGGCTGCGCACGAACGCGTAGAAATCCGGATCCTTACTGAACGCATCAGCAAACAGTTTCGCCGCTTCAGCATCCCCTTCCCCCTGCGTAATCAGCGCCTGACGGCGGGCTTCTGCCAGCGTATGCTCAACCTCATAATCCGCCTGCGCACGCACTTTAGCCGCTTCTTCCGCACCCTGAGCACGCTGGCTACGGGCAACAGATTCACGCTCGGCGCGCATACGCGCATAGATGGCGTCAGAAACTTCGGTCGGCAGGTTGATCTGCTTGATGCGCACGTCAACGACCTGAATACCCAACGCAGCCATGCTGTTCGGGTTGATAGCCGGTTCGTTACTGTTGGTCTCCCGCTCCACGCGCTTGGCAACGGAGGCGATCGCATCATCGGCGGCCGGCGTCGTGACATCATCATCCTGACCCGCACTGCCGGTATTCAGCGCATCGCGTACGTCAGTGGTCAGACGGCCACGGGAATCGGTGACGATGTCCTTGACATCCAGACGACCAATCTCAGAACGCAGACGGTCACTGAACTTACGTTTCAGCAGAACTTCAGCCTGAGAAACATCACCGCCGCCGGTGGCGAGATAATAACGGCTGAAATCGCTGACGCGCCATTTGATGTAGGAATCAACGATCAGATCTTTCTTCTCTTTGGTGACGAAGCGATCGGCCTGGTTATCCATAGTCTGGATACGCGCATCGAGCGACTTCACCGACTCCAGAAATGGGATCTTGAAATGCAGACCTGGCGCGTACACCAGCGGTTTATTCTCGTTATCGCGCAGAACTTTGCCGAAGCGCATGACAATGCCGCGCTGGCCTTCCTGCACAACAAACAGTGACGTGTACAACACCACCAGCACAACAATCAATACAACGATTAATGGCTTACGCATCGTTTACTCTCTCCCTTCGCGCTGGGTATCGGAACGCAGAGCATTCACCCGGCGCTGATCCATAATGTCGTCCGGACTGGACGACGAACTGCTGTTGGCGCGTTCCTTGCTGCCTGAGGCAGGAGGCAGACGCAGCAGACTGCTGCTTCCGTCCTGAGAATTGCCGGTTGATGCGCCGGCCTGGCCGCGCATCAGCTGATCCAGCGGCAACACCATCAGGTTGTTGCCTTTATCGTTAACCAGCACCTTACGGGTATGGCCGAGTACGCGCTCCATGGTTTCGATATACAGACGCTCCCGCGTTATCTGCGGTGCGGCTTTATATTCCGGCAAGATACGTGCGAAGCTGTCCACTTCACCCTGCGCTTCCAGAGTGACGCGGGCTTTATAGGCACGGGCCTGTTCCAGAATACCCTGCGCATCACCACGGGCGCGCGGCAGTTTGTCGTTCGCATAGGCTTCGGCTTCACGCACCGACTGCTCACGATTTTCACGCGCGGCAATCGCATCATCGAAGGATGCTTTTACATCTTCCGGTGGGCGCGCCGTCTGGAAGTTGACGTCCAGCAGGGTAATTCCCATATCGTAAGGACGGATGGTTTCCTCCAGCTCGCGCTGCGTATCGCTACGCACCACGGTCCGGCCTTCGGTCAGAATGCGATCCATGGTTGAACGACCGATCACGCCACGCAAGGCGCTATCAGTTGCCTGCCGCAGACTGTCATCCGCGCTGGTAACGGCAAACATATAGCGTTCAGGGTTGGTCACGCGGTACTGCACGTTCATTTCAACGCGCACCACATTTTCATCCGAAGTGAGCATGGTGCCGGAGGCAGACAGCTCGCGCACCGCTTCCACGTTTACCGCACGCACCCGATCGATAAACGTCGGTTTCCAGTTCAGCCCCGGCTCCACCAGGTGGCTGAATTTACCAAAGCGCGTCACCACGCCACGTTCAGCCTCTTTAATGGTATAGAAGCCGCTGGCAGCCCAGATAACCACTGCGGCCACGGCCACGATGCCAACCAGACGTCCGCCATTTCCGGCTGCGCGCGGTGTGCCACCGTTGCCGTCAGCGCCTTTTTTACCACCGCCCAAGCCACCAAGCTTATTGCTCAGTTTACGGAAGATATCATCCAAATCAGGTGGCCCTTTGTCGCGCCCCCCTTTATTTCCCCCAGAGTTGCCGCCTTGATTATTGCTGCTTCCCCACGGGTCGCGGTCCTGTCCGTTATTTCCGGGCTGATTCCACGCCATGTTTATACTCCATTAATTGTGTGTGCGGTGGTACCCCAGGAAGGGGTACGCATGTCAGGCAAAATCAGGCTGCGTCCCGCCACTGCGCGCGAACCTCGCTGCCGGGACATAGCCTTGTTAAATAATGTAATCCACCAGCTCCGGCTCCTGTTTGCACAGGCGACGCCAGTCGACGATCGGCATACGCACCTGTAATCCCAGGCTGCCATCCTCTTCATTCCACTCTTTATCTATCGCCCGCAGTTGGTAAAAACGACTGCGCAGCCGTCCCGCTGCTGGCGGAAGACGTAACTCAAACTGCGCAATCTCACCGGCCAAACGCTCGGTCAGCGCCTGGAACAGCAGCGGGATACCTTCTCCGGTTTGCGCGGAAAGCCATACCCTGACAGGCAGATTTTCTTCATCACGATCGATACGCGGTACAAAGCCGTCCAGCATATCGATTTTGTTCATCACCAGCAGGCTGGGGATTTCAGCAGATTCTATCTCTTCCAGTACCACATTGACCGCGTCGATGTTCTCTTCGATCCGCAGATCCGCTGCGTCAACGATGTGCAGCAACAGCGCGGCTTCACGGGTCTCCTGCAGCGTGGCTTTAAAGGCAGCCACCAGGTCATGCGGCAAATGGCGGATAAAACCGACGGTATCAGCCAGCACCACTTCGCCGACATCGGCAACATCAACACGACGCAGCGTTGGGTCGAGCGTGGCAAACAGCTGGTCGGCGGCGTAAACCTCCGCCGAGGTTAAGCGATTAAACAACGTTGATTTGCCCGCATTGGTATAACCTACCAGCGACACGGTCGGCACATCCGCTTTGTTACGTGCCTGTCTGCCCTGCTCGCGCTGTTTAGACACGCGCTCAAGGCGGGAAAGGATCAGGGTGATACGGTTACGCAGTAAACGACGGTCGGTTTCCAACTGAGTTTCGCCCGGGCCGCGCAGACCGATTCCGCCTTTCTGGCGTTCAAGGTGGGTCCAGCCGCGCACCAGACGCGTGGCAAGATGGCGCAGCTGAGCCAGCTCGACCTGCAGCTTGCCTTCATGAGTACGCGCACGTTGGGCGAAAATATCCAGAATCAGCCCGGTGCGATCGATAACCCGACACTCACACAGCGCTTCAAGATTACGCTCCTGTGCCGGGCTAAGGGCATGATCGAATAGCACCACCGTGGCACCGCTCTCTTTTACCGCATCGGCAATTTCTACAGCTTTTCCTTCACCGACAAAAAACTTGGGGTGGGGCGCTTTACGGCTGCCGGTCACGACACGCAGCGCTTCAACACCGGCGGATGACACCAGGGTTTCAAATTCCTGTAAATCATCCGTATCTTTGTCTTGCGAGAAATAGATGTGCACCAGTACGGCCTGCTCACCGGCATCATAACGGTCAAACAAACTTAAAACCTCTCAATACCTTGTTAAACCTGCTGCGCTTTGGCCATACTGCGTCAATATCAGATTCGGGATGCGCGTCCGGTTTAAAGAACGGCGTTTTGTATGGCCTCACGCCATATCAGCTGCGCGATGTGGCAAACCAGACGATAGTTCATTACCACTTTGAGGTACTGCCAGGACGGGGGCCGGGACACAAAGACTCCCCGTCGTGGAGAAACGGTCACGCTGGTTATTCGGCGTCAACACTGTCTTGCTGCGGCTGAGAAGAAGGCGCCTGATTGCTACTGCTATGGTGATAGTTGTTGCTTCCGCCACCGGTATTATTGCTATGATGGGAAACCGGACGGGACGGAACAACGGTAGAAATAGCGTGCTTATACACCATCTGACTGACCGTATTTTTCAAAAGAATTACAAACTGGTCAAACGATTCGATCTGGCCCTGCAGTTTAATACCATTTACTAAATAAATCGAAACCGGAACACGTTCGCGACGCAGTGCGTTTAAGAACGGGTCTTGTAATGATTGCCCCTTAGCCATTCTGTCTTTTCCTTATATGCTTGTTGTTGTAACTTGAGAACCATGCGGTTCGAAATACGACGAAAAAAATTTGCGCAAAGTAATGCACCAATTGTACACAATCACCCAGGCTTCGCACTAAGAACCTGTAACACTCTGCTATACGCCGCATCAGGCTGTTCGCTGTCAAGCCATTGAACATCTTTCCAGCCACGTAGCCAGGTCATCTGGCGCTTAGCCAACTGCCGGGTGGCACAAATTCCCCGATAAACCATATCATCGTAGTCAATTTCACCCGATAAATATGACCACATCTGGCGATAACCGACACAACGAATGGAAGGCATTTCCGTATGCAAATCGCCTCGTGCAAAGAGCGCCCGAGCCTCCGCTTCAAATCCTGACGCCAGCATCTGGTGAAACCGCTGCTCGATGCGCTTATGGATCAGTTCGCGGCTCGCCGGAGCGATAGCAAACTGTGAAACATCATACGGCAGAGCTTTACCCGACGTTTTTATCAGTTCGGTTAAAGTTTTACCCGAAATAAAAAAAACTTCCAGTGCTCGCGAGAGTCTCTGCGGATCATTCGGATGAATACGATGGGCCGCCACGGGATCTATGTCACATAATTGGCGATGCAGCGCTTCCCAACCGGCTTCGCGCGCCATCTGCTCTATACGCTGACGAACTGCCGCATCGGCCGAGGGCAGCGGCGATAATCCTTCCAGTAACGCCTTGTAATAGAGCATGGTGCCGCCAATAAGCAGCGGAATATTGCCCCGCCGGGTAATCTCCGCCATTTCAGCCAGCGCATCGCGACGAAATTCGGCAGCAGAATAGGCCTGCGAAGGGTCGCGGATGTCCAGTAAACGATGGGGCGCAAGCGCCAGTTCTTCTGCGGAGGGTTTAGCGGTGCCAATATCCATACCGCGATAGATCAGCGCCGAATCAACGCTAATCAGCTCTACCGGCAGCGCCTGGCGTAGTGCAATCGCCAGTGCGGTCTTGCCGGAGGCCGTCGGCCCCATCAAAAATATGGCCCTGGGCAGGCCAGCCGTGGATTGTTCACTCATGCTTCAGGGCGTTCATCGCCATTTCAATATCGACGTTTTGTAGTAATCCAGAAGGTGGCGATTTAACCAGCTGCGGGCTAAGTCTTTCAACTTCTGCCAGCAGGGTAATCGCCTGCGAATGATTCCAGTGCTGAGGCTCCGATGCCGACTGACGCGCCAGCCACTGCGCCAACTGATATGCTGTAACCTCTTGATGCCGGGTCAAATACCCTAACATTTCTGGAATCAAGTTTTGTAAATTTTGTTGGCGTAACGGTAAAGGCACGGCACGCAGCATCACATGATGCGCGTCAAACTGCAGGTCAATGCCCATCTGATTCAGTAACGCGCTGCAGCGGCTCCCGGCGTCACGTTCAGCCTTGTCCAGCTTCAGCCGTAGCGGAATCAACAACGGCTGCGGTTTCAGCCCCTCACTGCCGGGTTCCAGCTGCGCCTGCTTCAGCCAGCGCGCAGCCACCGCCAGCGCCAGCAGCGCCAGACCATTCTTGCCTTCAAGCAGCGCATACCGTTCCTGAACCACCGTCAGCACGCGGCCAAAGCTATGCGTATGCCCGCTTAGCGGAGGCTCTTTGTTCGGCGCTGCGGATGCAGGTGGCGGCTCTTCACTGCGCGCAGGCGTTTGCAGCAGCTGTTGATAGACCGCACCTTCACGCTTTTGATATAGCGGCTCCTGACGCTGCCAGCTGCCGCCGCCGGGTGAAGCCGGACGCGGTGCGGCGGCGGCGGGGGTGGAGAAGTGGTTGCCTCCCGCCGCCTGGCGGTTTTCCGGCTGCCGGTGTTCAGCGGGCTGAACAGTGGCGATTTCCGGTAGCGTCTCCACTCCGCTCTCCTGCAACACGCTGATCACGCCCTGATAGATAAAGTCGTGCACCAGCCGCGACTGATGGAAACGCACCTCATGTTTGGCCGGGTGGACGTTAACATCCACCTGGTGCGGATCGATCTCCAGATAGAGCACGTACGCCGGCTGATGCCGATCTCCCAGCTTGTCCTGATAGGCTTGACGGATAGCATGATTAATCAGGCGATCACGCATCATGCGGCCGTTAACGTAACAATATTGCAGTTCACTCAACGCTTTAGAACCCACCGGATCCGCCACCCAGCCGTGCAGACTCAGCTCACTATGCTGCCAGGCAATCTTCAGGGCGTGAGTGAGAAAGGCGGTGCCGCATATGGCACCAAGACGACGCTCGCGCTGACCGTCATCGCTCACGGCACGATATTGCCGTACCAGCTTGCCGTTGTGACTGAGCGAAATGGCCACGTCAAAGCGCGCCAGCGCAATGCGCCGAATAATCTCATCAATATGGGTGAATTCGGTTTTCTCGGTGCGCATAAATTTGCGGCGCGCCGGGGTATTGTAAAACAGATCGAGCACTTCAAGCGTGGTTCCCACCGGGTGCGCGGCGGGCTTTACGGTCACCGCCTGATCGCGCCCTTCCGCATAGGCTTGCCAGGCTTCACTTTGCGCTTCAGTACGCGAAGTCAGCGTCAGGCGAGATACCGAGCTGATACTGGCCAGCGCTTCGCCACGAAAACCGAGGCTGATAATCGCCTCCAGGTCATCCAGGCTGGCGATTTTACTGGTGGCATGACGGGCTAACGCCATCGCCAGTTCGTCTTTATCTATCCCGCAGCCGTTATCACGAATGCGGATCAGCTTCGCACCGCCCTTTTCGATGTCGATATCAATACGCGTGGCCCCGGCATCCAGGCTGTTTTCCACCAGCTCCTTCACCACCGACGCCGGGCGTTCTACCACCTCACCGGCGGCGATCTGGTTAGCCAGCTGCGGCGGTAATACCTGAATGAGCATTGAATATCCTTAGGTTATGAAGTGGGTATGGTCAGCGTCTGCCCCAGCATCACATTCTGCGACTTCAGCTTATTCGCCTGCTGGACAGCCTGTGGACTGACGCCGTAATGGGCGGCAATGGCCGTGAGCGAGTCACCACGCACCACTTTGTGCTTTACTGACTTTTCACGCTTTGCCACGCTCACGGCCTTGCTTGCTGCCGGTACTTTCAGCCGCTGCCCCACCCATACCACATCATTTTTAAGGGTATTCATCGCCCGCAGAGTCGCCATGCTGACGCCGTAATGGGCGGCAATGCCGGACAATGTCTCCCCGCGTTTCACCATATGGCGCTGGCTGGCAGCAGCAGACAGCGTACCTGCAAGAGCCGGGTTAATCACTGGTTCAACCGCCGCTGCGAACTGCAACGGTCGGTTTTCCTCCTTTGGGACAGATTGCAGCGGGTGCGCCAGGAAGTAGTTGCGCAAACCTTTATATATCGACTCGGCAATCTTCTGCTGGTAAGCGCTGCTGCCAAGCAGCCGCTCCTCCGAAGGGTTGCTGATAAAGCCGGTTTCTACCAGCAGTGAGGGGATATCCGGCGAGCGCAGAACGCCCAGGCTGGCATGTTCCGGTTTACGCTTGTGCAGGGCGCCTACACGTTGCAGCTGCGCGATCACTTTTATTGCCACATCATAACCCACGCGCTGCGAGTGACCGAATTGCAGATCCAGCACTGCCTGGCTCAGATACGGATCCGTCTGGCTGTTGGCCAGCAGGTCTCCGGCACCGCCCAGCAGCTCGGACTGCTTCTCATGTTGCTCCAGCCATCCCGCCATTTCGCTATTGGCACGCCGGTTAGACAGCACCCAGACCGAGGCACCGGAAGCGCTGCGAGCAGGCGCAGCGTCTGCGTGAATGGATACCAGCAGATTGGCATTCTGCTTACGCGCCACGTCCGAACGCCCCATTACGGAAATAAAATAGTCGCCGTCACGGGTCATCACCCCTTTAAACATCGGGTCGGCATTCAGCAACGCTTTCAGTTTGTGGGCGATGGCAATGGTCACGTTTTTTTCTTTCAGACCGCCGCCGCCAATCGCGCCGGGATCCTGTCCGCCGTGTCCGGCATCAATGGCGACAATCACCGTATCGTTGCTGCTGCGCGCCCTGCGCGGGCGGGCGACCTCATTGCCGCTGCTGACCCGCGTCACGCGATTTTCATCAAACGGACTTTTTGGCGGGCTGCTGGTACGCGTATTAACGTTGCCGCTGGCATTTATACTGCGGCTTGCCACGGGTGCGGTTCGGCTGCCGGTGATGGTAAACACCACGTTGTAATGGCTACCTTCACGCCGGGTAACCGCACGAGTTTTGCCGGGCCGGGTGAGATCAAATACCAGGCGAATGCTGTGACTGTCTTTTGCCGTGCTGGCTCGAATGCGTTTAACGATATTATCACCGCTGAAATCCAGCGGCAGCCCGCGCACAATGGCGCTTTGCCGAACGTCCAACACCACGCGTTCAGGATTATGCAACGGGAAAAAGGCATAAACCGGCTGACCGGCAAAGCTCAGGGTGATTTGCGCTTCGTTGCTGCCATTAGACACGTTGATATCTGACAGATTGGCGGCTACGGAGGCGAACGAGCAGCAAAACAGCGCCAGCATCCACCAGCACATCAGGCGTCGCATCATGCTTCACCCCGTTCAGCGGCAATGCGCTGTACCATCACTTCACCGGCCAGTGAGCAGGCTCGCAGCAAAGCTTCACGCGCATGGCCCTGGTAACTGAGATGCAGTTCCAGATCCGGTTCAGGCAGCACGCCTGCGCCCTGCTGCGGCCACTCTACCAGGCACACACTGTCAGAGCCGAAGTAATCACGAATGCCCATAAACTCCAGTTCTTCCGGGTCAGACAGGCGATAAAGATCGAAGTGGTACACGCGGCGATCGGGCAACACATAAGGCTCGACCAGAGTATAAGTAGGGCTTTTCACGTTGCCCTGGTGACCAAGAGCCTGCAAGAACCCCCGGCTAAAGGTGGTTTTACCCGCTCCCAGGGAACCGTAAAGATAGAGAGTGGCCGCGCCTTCACAGGTGCGGGCCAGGCTGGCACCCAATTCAAGGGTTGCGGCTTCATCGGGCAATGCAATTACACAGGTCTTCATGCTTTCGTATTCGAGATCTCAGGATTGACAAACAAATACAGCTCGGAGAAGAGATCGGTGGCTAACATGCCGCGTGTACCACGGCGTTGTGCCACCGCATCAGCCGCCGCGCCATGCGCTACGCATCCTGCGCAGGCCGCATCGAACAGTGGAAGCTTTTGCCCCGCCAGGCTGCCGATGATACCAGATAAAACATCTCCCATCCCCCCGCTGGCCATACCGGCGTTACCGACGTCAGCAAATGCCAACTTATCCCCGCCGGCAATCAGCGTACCGGCACCTTTCAGCACCACCACGCCGCCATAGCGCTTGACCAGTCGGCGTACGGCAAGTAAGCGGTCGCTTCCAATCTCGGCGGTTTTGACATTCAATAATCGGGCTGCTTCACCGGGATGTGGCGTAATGATTCGATTTTGACGTTTATCGGGGCTGATTGCCAGCAGGTTAAGCGCGTCAGCGTCCCAAAGCATGGTTTTCGGAGAGTTTTCTACCTTCTTCAGCGCTTCCTTACCCCATTGCCCCTGGCCCAGCCCCGGGCCAATGACAATCACATCTGCCCACTCCAGCCCGGCATCGAGGGTTGAGCGGCTCAGTTCCTGTACCATCAGCTCCGGTCGCGCGGTAAGCAGCGGGCCAATATTTTCTTTGTGAGTAAGTACTCGCACCATTCCTGAACCGCAGCGCAGTGCGGCTTCTGCCGTCATACGAATGGCACCTGCGGTGCCGTGATCGCCACCAATCACCAGCAGCCGACCATGATTGCCTTTATGCGAGGTCGGGCGGCGCGGTGGCAGCCAGTTTGCCAGATTGCTGGCATCATAGCGTGCCATCGGTGCTGGTTGAGCGTCCAGCCACTGTTGCAGACCAAGACTGTGATGGTGCAGCTGCCCCACGCAATCACGCGCCTTACCCGTTAGCAGGCCCGGTTTTAGGGCAATAAAAGTGAGCGTATGCGAAGCATGTATCACCATTCCTGGCGTTGTGCCGTTAGCAGCCACTAACCCAGACGGGATATCCAGCGCAAAAATCGGCGCGGGATGGCGGTTGGCCTGGGCGATCAGCGCTGCATAAGCCGCCACTGGCGCACGATTCAGCCCGGTGCCTAACAGGGCATCGATTATCAGCTCTGTCGATTCAGGCCAGGCGATCGCCGCATCATGGATAACGCCGCCTGCCGCCAGCCATGCCTCACGCGCCTGCTGCGATTCTTCCGGCAAGGGTTTACTGCCATCAACGGCGACCAACGTGACTGCCAGCCCGGCGGACTGCGCCAGCCGGGCCACAATATAACCATCACCGCCGTTATTGCCGTTCCCACAAAGGATCAGCCAGTGTTGCGCTGACGGCCATTGCGTACGCAGCAGATTAAAGGCCGCCTCTCCGGCGCGCTGCATCAGCTCAAACAGGGTTATCCCAAGGCAATCGGCTCCCTCTTGCTCCAGATGCGTCAATGATTCCGCTGGCCAGACAGAATCAGGCAAACTGGCGTGGTCGTTTTGCAGGTTCAGGTGATTCATGTCGCATCCTCTCGATTTACACCAATATAACTTTAAGCATGAATCACTCTGGCTGGTTAAGCCAGACCACGCTGGCGGGGACTGCAATCCGTTACGCTCCGGCGGGCCAACGTATACACTGACAGACTGCCCGCGTGCTGAAAATCGGCATCAGGGGAATGTGATGCATTTTTGCGCCGGGCAGCATCACCCGAAAATATTGCGTAACGGCGTGATTCGCCTGGTGGGATTAGAACCGTTCGGGGATGCAGGCAGTAAAACGAGCTGAAAAAAGACAATTATGGCGTCACTGAAGGAGAGGATGGCTTAACCCACAGGTAGGAAGCTAAAGCGCCCGGTACGGCGGTGAGAAAAGGATTATCTCTGACGCCCGACCTTGCAAACGGGATCGGCTTTATTCGCCTGTGAAGTTTTCCACACGCTGTGCATAAAAATAAAAAAGCGTTGTCATTCAACCGTCACAGAAAACACAAGCGATTAAAATAACAAATTGAAATATTCGCAATAGCTTAAATAACAGTGAGTTAGAGAGTAAGTGTAAGATTTTCCCAACGTTAAACGAACACCTGGCGCGAACAGACGTTGTGGATAACTCTGTTTACAACAGTTTTCCAATGCGGGTTAATGCGTTATCGCAAACAGATATTATCTGTGGATAATTTTCAAGCAAACGGATGAGTGAAATATGATTTGGAGCGGGAAACGAGACTCGAACTCGCGACCCCGACCTTGGCAAGGTCGTGCTCTACCAACTGAGCTATTCCCGCTTAGGAGTGATGCTAAAATCTTGCACTAAAAAGCTGTAACTGATTGATTGCTATAACTTTTAACTCTTACTTCCGCAAGAGAGGTCGCTATTATGGATCTGTTTTTGGGCGCTGGCAAGGCTTGCATGCAAAAAAATTCAAGCCGCGCTGATATTGCGCACCCGACCTGTTAAACCGTTGCTCACATGCGGTTATTTCGACCACCATGGGCGTCGCCCGTTTCCGACAATATTGACGCCAGTATTCCCGGTGACGCGTCACCGGCCGAACGGTGCAAGGGCAGACGCGGCCGGGCAATCAGGGAGGTCTTAGGTGATGGCAATACGGAAACAAAAAAAGAGCCGTATGGCTCTTTTTTTGATGGTTTGCAACGTATATAACGCGCCTGCAAACTGAATTTTGGAGCGGGAAACGAGACTCGAACTCGCGACCCCGACCTTGGCAAGGTCGTGCTCTACCAACTGAGCTATTCCCGCTTGGGTGACTGCTGAATCAAATAATGTTTAATTACCTGATTTTTAAATCTTTTATCACATGCCTCTTCAGGAATGCGGCGAATTATAGGATGATTTATTGCCTTGTGGCAAGCCCTGATTCGATATTTTTTTGCTACGGGGTTAACTGCGCTAAATTTCATCAAACGCTTAACGCTGCCATTCTATCCAGAGCAACCAAAAATTCATTTTTATGCACAAATTATCAATAATTTGCTTTAAGTACCTATCCCACCTTTTACTTCCGGCACTTATGGTTAATCTGAACAGATTGAGTGATCAAGACATAAGTAATTCTTGATAAAAAAGTGCGCAGCGCTATCATTTTGCGAGATATCTCGCAAAATCTAACTTTTCTTCGGTGAGTTCATGCCGAATATTGGTGAAAGTAAGCTGCTGTAAGGAGACTGCATGTGATAACCGAAGGCCCAAGTCATTCCGCAAACTTTGCTTTTCTGGCTGAGCACGATCCCCTGTTTATCAAAATCACCACTACCGCCGAACAGGTGTTTTCCAGCGATCCGAACACGACCCTGATGAAATTGCGCCAGTTTGCAGAGGCGCTGGCGCAAAATATTGCGGTCAGGCTGAATATTGCCACAGAAGGTAATCCCTCTCAGCAAGAGCTGTTATACCGACTCGACAGGGAATTGCAGTTTGACCCGGCGATCCGTCAGCTGTTCCATACCTTACGACTTGAGGGAAACCGAGCGACGCATCAGTTTCAGACCCCACATCGTGAAGCGATGGATGCACTAAAAATCGCGCGTGCGCTGGCGATCTGGTTCCATCAGACCTTTGGTAAAAACAACGATGCTTTCAATCCTGGCCCTTTTGTTCCCCCGCGCGATCCCAGTGAACAGCTGCGCAAGTCGCAGGCTGCCATTGAGAGTCTGAAGCAAGGACTGCTGGCGGCGCTCAGCGGTACAAAACGCGGCCGCAGAAAAACCCGTTAACAAAGCGGCGTTTAGCAAATAGAAAATTGCCGGTAAGCTTAAATTTTAGCCGTTGTAACACTAAGTCCGGCGAGCCTGACCAATCAGGATCCGCCTGAAACCTTTATAGAATTAGTCAGGTAATTTAATTAACTCGCCCTCTTTTTTCTGCAGATAGCTGTTTTTTTCAAAACCGTAAATAAGGTTACCCTCGCGATCGGTGTCAATATTCATCAGCTGGTTTTTCTCGATGCAGTTATTCTTTTCTTTCATATCATCGAAGCAGAGGCGATCATACTTTGCACGCTCCATATAGCCTTCACCAAATGCCCATATATAAACCTTCAACATACCCGCAGCGGATTTGACCGGTATATGATATTTATCCCTGATGCTTTTCTGGTTTTTTTTCCACCAGTTTATTTTATTATCATCTGTTAAAGGAAGATGGTCGACTATGATACTGGCACTGTATTGGTCATAATGTGCATCGATGATATTAACAGACCTGCTGTTGAAAAAAATAACGCATCCTGAGACAAGCAAAAGCGCTATTATCACAATAACTTTTATTTTTTTCACGAAAATTGATCCCCGATGGTAACAGTGGCTTCCATATTTGTCATAAACGGCTTAAAACCAAACGCCTTATAGTGCTGAAGTACAAACCACATTCTGAAGAAGCGGTGTTGTTTAAATTTCATTATCTAGTTGCAAGCTTTTATAAGGATGAGCGTGGTTGTTCTGCAAGTTATTAATCATTTCTCTAATCAGGTGGCTGTAGGGGCCGGCCATTGAGTATATGAAAGAATTGTTTCTCATTTCATCGAATACAAAATGAGAACATTTACCGGGTGAAATTTTTCTTCCTTTCACCATAAACATGGGTGAACATAGAGCGCGGTGACTCAAAGGGTGTACGATGAGTCATTGTCAATGGATCGACTGAATCTGAAATATCAACTAAGCCATAATGGTTTTTAAACTGTGAATCTGAAAGATCGCCATATTTCATATCAGGTGCGGAGTAATCTTAACATCTGTGTTTAGTTGTGAATGCTGTAAATGGGAATCTCAAGGCCGGCATAAGATGGTTCCTTTTATATCACTTTCCATAAATAATCTATTGCTATCAAACTTGGTTCTGCCCGTGGGAAGTATAGTGCCAGCCGTTACTCTTGTCACAGATATCTATATGACATGGCCTGAACTCAATATCCCTGAGAGGGGCGGTATCCGGTCGCCTCTGCGGTTTCACGGAGCCTCAGTTCTTTTGCCTGCAGGTAGTGGAGCAAGTCATTAAAGCGAATGGTCGAAGACGGGCTACATGCTGCGGGTGGGCCGTGGATGGCAACAGCAATATCCCCGGCCCGGATGAAACCTGACAAGCCCAAAACGGTCGCCTGGCGAAAATTACCCGCAACGAAAAAAGGACCCGAAGGTCCTTTTTTCGTTGCATGACAAAACCTGAAACCGTTCTGCCACTAAAATTTGGAGCGGGAAACGAGACTCGAACTCGCGACCCCGACCTTGGCAAGGTCGTGCTCTACCAACTGAGCTATTCCCGCTTAGGCGTAACGATAAAATTCATCACCGTTACGGGTAGCGCATTATACGAGGATTTCTTTCTACCGCAACCCTGTAAGCCACAAAATTTTAATTTTACACGCTGACCGCTGATTAAATCAGCGTAATGATGATTTAATCAGCAAAACAGGCGATATTATCCCGGCAATTCCACGCCGTTAGTCGGCCTGAGGCGCTGCCAGCTGAATAAAGTGTTCACGGTAATAAGCCAGCTCCGCCACCGATTCACGAATGTCATCCAGCGCCTGGTGGGCGCCCTGCTTCTTAAAGCCCGCCAGGATTTCCGGCTTCCAGCGGCGCGCCAGTTCTTTTAACGTGCTGACATCCAGGTAACGGTAGTGGAAGTAAGCTTCCAGCTCCGGCATATATTTGAACAGAAAGCGGCGATCCTGACCAATACTGTTACCACAAATCGGTGAACTGTTAGCAGGCACCCACTGTTGCAGAAACGCAATGGTCGCCAGCTCGGCGGCACGGTCATCGACCTGGCTGGCTTTTACCCGCTCCACCAGCCCGCTGTTGGTATGGGTGCGCACGTTCCACTCATCCATCAGCCCCAGCTGCGCATCGGACTGATGCACGGCAAATACCGGTCCTTCAGCAAGGATATTCAGATCGGCATCGGTCACCAGCGTGGCAATCTCAATAATGCGGTCCTGTTCCGGGTTCAGCCCGGTCATCTCAAGATCAATCCAAATCAGGTTGTTAGCATTTGCGGTCATAGTGCGTCTCGGCGGCATCGTAGTGAATTAAGGTGTATGATAGACGTTTTGCCCTGCCAGGGCGAAATATGCCGAAACGGTGTGAGGAACAGTGAGTAAAAACAAACTATCCAAAGGTCAGCAACGTCGCGTCAGCGCCAACCACGATCGTCGCCTGAAGCAGCGCGCTGACAAACCCGAACCAGACGACAATCTGTTCGGCGAAGCGCGCGACGGCGTGGCGATCAGTCGGTTTGGCATGCATGCCGACGTAGAAGATGCGGATGGTTCCGTGCACCGCTGTAATATCCGCCGCACCATTCGCTCACTGGTGACCGGCGACCGGGTGCGCTGGCGGCCGGGCGTGGCGGGCGGTGCCACCGTAAAAGGTATCGTCGAAGCGGTGCATGAGCGCACCTCGGTGCTGACCCGTCCCGACTTCTACGACGGCGTAAAACCGATTGCCGCCAATATCGACCAGATCGTGATCGTCTCGGCTATTCTGCCGGAACTGTCGCTGAATATTATCGACCGCTATCTGGTTGCCAGTGAAACCCTGGGCGTGGAGCCGCTGCTGGTACTGAACAAAACCGACCTGCTCGACGATGAAGGCCGCGA
This sequence comes from Erwinia pyrifoliae DSM 12163, assembly GCF_000026985.1. NCBI lineage: Bacteria > Pseudomonadati > Pseudomonadota > Gammaproteobacteria > Enterobacterales > Erwiniaceae > Erwinia > Erwinia pyrifoliae. Next base: position 576,686 of record NC_017390.1, on the reverse strand, counting down.
GTTCGTTGATGAGCAGATGGAAATCTACCGTCATATCGGTTATCGCGTGCTGATGGTTTCCAGCCACAAAAAAGAGGGGCTGCGTGAGCTGGAAGGGGCGCTGACCGGCCGCGTCAGCATCTTCGCCGGTCAGTCCGGCGTGGGTAAGTCCAGCCTGCTGAACGCGCTGTTGGGGCTGGAACTGGGCAGCGAAGAGATCCTGACCAACGATGTTTCCGATGTCTCCGGCCTTGGCCAGCACACCACCACCGCCGCCCGCCTGTATCATTTCCCGCACGGCGGCGACGTCATCGACTCCCCCGGCGTGCGAGAATTTGGTTTGTGGCATCTCGAACCGGAACAAATCACCCGTGGATTTGTCGAATTTCGTGATTACCTCGGCGGTTGCAAGTTCCGCGACTGTAAACATGATACCGATCCGGGCTGTGCGATCCGTGCAGCGGTAGATAAGGGCGAAATCGACGCGTCACGCTTCGTCAACTATCACCATATTCTGGAAAGTATGTCTGAAGTGCAGGCGAAAACCCGCCGTAGCTTCTCTGCGGATAAAGAGTGAAAACCTGCTGGCGCCACCGTCATAGCCTAAAACCCCGGGCGCTGATACAATCCGCCCCCTTAATTTTTTTGCAGTTCGCTTAAGCCAGGAGGCTAACGTGTTAGATCGTATTAAACTCGGCTTGAATCATTTACTGCCCAAAAAAGCCCTGACTGAACTGGCCGGCTGGGGAGCCAGCAAGCGCGCCGGGTGGTTGACCAAAGCGGTCATCGATGCTTTCGTCTGGTATTTCAAGGTTGATATGAAAGAGGCGCAGAAGCCCGACACTGCCAGCTATCGTACCTTTAATGATTTCTTCGTGCGCCCGCTGCGCGACGAAGCACGCCCGATAGAAACCGACCCTAACCAGCTGGTTCTGCCAGCCGATGGCGCGATCAGCCAACTCGGCCCTGTTGAGGGCGACCAGATTTTCCAGGCAAAGGGCCATACCTATTCGCTGGAAGCGCTGCTGGCGGGCAATGCCGCGATGACCGATATGTTCCGCAACGGCGAGTTTGTCACCACTTACCTTGCACCGTGCGACTATCATCGCGTGCATATGCCTTGTAACGGTATTCTGCGCGAGATGATCTATGTGCCGGGCGATCTCTATTCGGTCAACCCGCTAACGGCGCAAAATATTCCTAATCTGTTTGCCCGTAATGAACGCGTCATTTGCCGCTTTGATACTGAATTTGGCCCGATGGTGCAGATTCTGGTGGGTGCAACCATAGTCGGCAGCATCGAAACCGTTTGGTCAGGAACCGTTACGCCACCGCGTGAAGGGGTGATTAAACGCTGGAGCTGGCCGGGTGCCGATGAAGACGGGGCGGTGGTACTGCTCAAGGGACAGGAGATGGGCCGCTTCAAGCTTGGCTCCACGGTGATTAACCTGTTTGCTCCTGGGAAAGTGAAACTGGCTGAAAACCTGACGGCAGGAAGTCAAACCCGTCTTGGCGCACCGCTGGCCACCGCGCTGCAGAAAGAGAGCGCCGAAGACGTCCTTCACCACCCATAACGGGAAACCCATGTTACGTCTGATTCTGACTCTTTTGTTAGGCTGGAGCTTGCTCCAGCCGGTTTATGCCGCCAGCGTACCGGATGCGTCGCAGATCAAGCAGGAGCTTGAGGAAGCAAAGTCCAACAAAACCAGTACGAATCAGACGGCGACCGTCGACGCGTTGCAGTCCACGCTGAACTGGCTGGAAGAACGCCAGCAATCCCTTGAACGGGCGCAGGATTATCAGCAGGTTATCGATAACTTCCCCAAGCTGTCGCGAGAGTTGCGCCAGCAGATCGCCACGCAGACCAACAGCAGAAAACCGCTGCGCAGCAGCATGAGCGCCGCCGATCTTGAGCAGGAGATCCTACTGGGTAGCAGCCAGTTGCTGGAGGAGAGCCGCCAGGTTCAGCAAGAGCAGGATCGCGCCAGGGAAATCAGTGACTCGCTTTCTCAGCTACCGCAGCAGCAAACCGAAGCGCGTCGTGCGCTGGGTGAGATCGAGCGCCGCCTGCAGGGTCAGCCATCCCCTTCTACCCCGGCAGGCCAGGCACAGCGGGCGCAAAGGCAGGCTGAATCCGCCGCACAGAAAGCGCGGGTGGATGAACTGGAGCTGGCACAACTGTCGGCCAATAACCGCCAGGAACTGGCGCGCATACGCGCAGAAGTCCACCAGCGCAAAGCTGCCGAGCTGGACGGCTGGCTGCAAGATTTGCGCAACCAGCTGAACAACCTGCGCCAGCGCGAGGCCGAGCTGGCGTTAGCACGCACCGAGCAGCTGGCAGAAGACAGCGGTGATATGCCGCACGGCATTACTGAACAGTTCCGCATTAATCGGGAGCTGTCCGCCGCACTGAATCAGCAGGCGCAGCGTATGGATCTGGTCACCTCGCAGCAGCGCACCGCCGCCAATCAAACGATTCAGGTTCGTCAGGCGTTGAGTACTATCCGCGAACAGTCACAGTGGCTGGGCGTGTCGAACGTACTGGGTGAAGCGCTGCGCGCGCAGGTCGCCCGGCTGCCTGAAATGCCCAAACCGCAGCAGCTTGATAACGAAATGGCCGAGCTGCGCGTCAAGCGCCTGTATTACGAAGACCTGCTGGAACAGCAGCCGTCGCTGCGTCAGCTGCGCCAGGATGACAACAGTAACCTGACCAGCGAGCAGGAGCGCATTCTCACCGCGCAGTTGAAAACCCAGCGCGAACTGCTGACCTCACTGCTTTCCGGCTGCGATAACCTGATTCTGGAAGTCACCAAGCTGAAAGTAGGCAACAGCCAGCTGGTGGATGCGCTCAATGAAGTGAAAGAGGCCACCCACCGTTATCTGTTCTGGACCGCCGACGTCAGCGCGCTAAGCTTCAGCTATCCGATCGAGCTGGCGCACGACCTGAAGCGTCTGCTGTCGCTTGATACTCTCGGCCAGTTGGGGGGAGCGATGGTGATGATGATCACCAGCCGCGAAACCCTGCTACCCCTTTTTTCCGCCATTGTGCTGGTCGGCTTCAGCATCAGCTCTCGCCGCCACTTCCACGCATTTCTTGAACGTGCTTCCAGTAAGGTGGGCAAGGTCACCCAGGATCAGTTCAGTCTGACGATACGCACCGTATTCTGGTCTATTCTGGTTGCCCTGCCGCTGCCGGTGCTGTGGGCGGCGCTGGGCTACGGCTTACAGCACGCCTGGCCCTGGCCAATTGCGGTCGCCATCGGCGACGGCGTCACCGCCAGCGTGCCGCTGCTTTGGGCGTTTATGATCTGCAATACCTTTGCCCGTCAGCAGGGATTGTTTATCGTGCACTTCCGCTGGCCACGCAGCCGCGTGGCGCGCGCGATGCGTTTCTATACGCTGTGCATCGGGCTGGTGGTACCGCTGATGATGCTGCTGATCGCCTTCGATAATCTGCAGGATCGTGAGTTCTCCCCTACCCTCGGCCGCCTGTGCTTTATTCTGATCTGCGGGGCGCTGAGTATGGTCACGGTCAGCCTTAAACGTGCCGGTATCCCATTGCATATTGATAAAGAAGGCAGCGGCGAGAACTTTATCAATAACGTGCTGTGGAATGTGATGATCGCCATTCCCATGCTGGCGGCGCTGGCTTCCTGTATTGGCTACCTGGAAACCTCCCAGGCCCTGCTGGCCAGGGTAGAAACCTCGCTGGCTATCTGGTTCCTGCTGCTGGTGATTTACCATATTATTCGGCGCTGGATGCTGATCCAGCGCCGACGCATTGCCTTCGATCGCGCCCGGTCGCGCCGTGCGGAAATCCTCGCCCAGCGCGCACGCAGCGAAGAAGAGCTGGCCGCCCAGCAGACCGCCGCCGATAACATAGAGATCGAAGAGCCGGTTATCGACCTGGATGCCATCAGCGCGCAGTCGCTGCGCCTGGTGCGCTCGATCCTGACGCTGATTGCGCTGGTTTCGGTGATCGTACTGTGGTCAGAGATCCATTCCGCCTTTGGTTTCCTGGAAAATATCCGCCTGTGGGATGTCAGCACCACCATACAGGGCGTTGAGAGCCTGCAACCGATTACGCTCGGATCGGTGATGGTCGCCATTCTGGTATTGATCATTACTACCCAGCTGGTGCGCAATATGCCGGCGCTGCTGGAACTGGCACTGCTGCAGCATCTCAGCCTGACGCCGGGTACCGGCTATGCCATCACCACCCTGACTAAATATCTGCTGATCCTGATCGGCGGCCTGACGGGCTTTGCCCTGATTGGCATTGACTGGTCCAAATTACAGTGGCTGGTTGCTGGTTTGACCTTAGGATTAGGCTTTGGCCTGCAGGAGATCTTCGCCAACTTTATGTCCGGCCTGATCATCCTGTTTGAAAAGCCGATCCGCATCGGCGATACCGTCACCATCCGCGATTTGACCGGTAGCATCACGCGTATCAATACCCGTGCCACCACCATTACGGACTGGGATCGCAAAGAGATTATCGTGCCGAATAAGGCATTTATCACCGAGCAGTTTATTAACTGGTCGCTGTCGGATTCCGTCACCCGCGTGGTGCTGAGCATTCCGGCTCCGGCAGAAGCCAATAGTGACGAAGTGACCAACCTGCTGTTAACGGCCGCACAGCGCTGTAGCTACGTGCTGGAGACGCCGCAGCCAGAAGCTTTCCTGGTGGACTTACAACAGGGGATTCAGTTATTTGAGTTGCGTATTCACGCCGCTGAGATGGGTCACCGGATGCCGCTGCGCCATGAGCTGCATCAGCTGATCCTACGTGGGTTCCAGGAACACGGGCTGGAGATGCCGTTCCCACCGTTCCAGGTGCGTATGGACACTCTTGGACGTAAAACCCCTGCCAGCAACGGCACCCCGGCGGCACGCAGCTATAAATCCGGCGGGCTTTAGCGCAGCTGGCCACGGCATGCGCCGCACAATGACCGCCCACGACAAACGCACGGTGCGTACCCTGTCGCGGGCGAGCCAGTTTACCAGGCTAATCAGCTGCCTAGCAGCGATCTACCGTAAAGGCGATAACGTCACTCAGTCGTTCCGCTTTCAACGCCAGCATCACCAGACGGTCAACGCCTAGCGCCACGCCGGAGCTGTCCGGCATCCCCCCGGCAAGCGCCTCCAGCAGATAATTATCAATCGGCTGCTGCGGTAGTCCGGCGGCGGCGCGTTTGCGATTATCCTGCTCAAAACGCTGACGCTGTTCGCGGCTGTCGGTCAGTTCGTGGAAACCGTTCGCCAGCTCAATACCCTTAAAATAGACCTCGAAACGCTCGGCCACGCGGTGATCTTCCGGGCTAATCTCGGCCAGCGCGGCCTGGGTCGCCGGGAAGTGATAAACAAAGGCCGGTTTCTCTTTGCCAATTTCTGGCTCCACGCCGAGCACAAACAGCAGCTGTAACAGCGTATCGCGGTCTTCTTCACGATGGGCGAGGTCACCGGCACCGAGTTTCTCCGCCGCTTCACGCAGCTGGGCTTTATCTGCCGACAGGGGGTCAATCTCCAGATGACGCTGAAACGCCTGCTGATATGAAAGGGTTTCTGCCGGCGCGCACTCCAGCACCTGCTGCAGCAGGTCATCGACCTCATTCATCAGGCGGTACATGTCGTAGTGCGGGCGATACCACTCCAGCATGGTGAATTCCGGGTTATGATGACGCCCCATCTCTTCGTTGCGGAAGCTGCGGCACAGCTGGTAAATAGGGCCGCTGCCCGCTGCCAGCAGGCGTTTCATATGGTATTCCGGGCTGGTCATCAGATAAAGATCGACGCCCGCTGCCGCGCCCGGGCCAACAAAGCGCGTCTGGAACGGGAACAGGTGCACATCGGTCACCGTTGCCTGGCTCATTGCCGGGGTTTCCACTTCCAGGACGCCACGATCGGCAAAGAAACGCCGGATTTCAGCCATAATCGCCGCACGCTTTAATAAGTTGGCGATCGATGCACTCGGCTGCCAGCTGGCCGTATCGCTCATCTTGTCTACTCCAAAGTCAGTCAGGGGGAAGAAGTCTACCTGCCCATGCCGCCGCACACAATTCACAGCAGAATAATTCCCTCAGTGGCGGCGGCTAAACCGTTCGCGGCAGAGGCAGCGTAGCGCTTTACGTCTATACTGTAATACTTGATTGATAAAGGAATAGTTTCTATGAAGTTGTGGAAAAAGGTCACAGCCATTGTCGGCGCGCTACTTTCCGTCGCCTGTAGCACCACCCCGCCACATGGCGTGACGCCGGTGGCAGATTTTGACAGCAAGCGCTATCTCGGCAGCTGGTATGAAATTGCCCGCTTTAATCATCCCTTTGAACGCGGGCTGGATCATGTCACCGCCAGCTACAGCCAACGCGATGATGGCGGCCTGAAAGTGGTCAATCGAGGCTTTAACCAAAAAAAACAGCGCTGGCAGGAGAGCACGGGTAAAGCTTATTTCACCGGCTCAAGCGATCGCGCAGCGCTGAAAGTCTCTTTCTTTGGGCCATTTTACGCAGGCTATAACGTGATAGCGCTGGATAAAGATTACCAGCATGCGCTGGTTTGTGGGCCAAATCGTGACTATCTGTGGATGTTATCTCGCACGCCGCAGCTGGATGAGCAGGTTAAGCAGGATCTGATTGAAGAGGCGCGTCGGGCCGGATTCACGGTGGATGAGCTGATCTGGATCGATCAACGTTAAGCCTGAAGGAGAGAGAACACAGGCCGGTGAGAAGCACCAGCCTGTCAGCAGACTACTGCGTGCTTCTCTGAATCGCCTTACCGCCTGCCTCAACATCTTCACCCACGCCGCGCGTGGTATTGCAGGCCGTGAGTACAGAGGCGAACACCAGAACAGAAAGCAGAGCAACAATACCTTTCTTCATAGCCTTTTCCTTTTCTTTAGAGTTTAAGCACTGCGTTATAAGCATAGCCACGATCTCTTCGGCTGCCTCACCGGCAACAAGAAAAGGCAATTTTCAGAATAATGAGGCATGTTGATCGAACCCGGGGAAAGCATCTTCAGGCGGGACGGCAATCTAGCGCAACCAGTCTCGTTACGCACAGGGCCTGCAAAAACAGGCCCTGATTCGTTCAGATTTATTTTACGCGGGAAACGTATTCGCCAGAACGGGTATCCACTTTAATCACTTCGCCAATCTGCACAAACAGTGGCACTTTCACTACCGCACCGGTAGAGAGAGTCGCGGGCTTACCGCCGGTACCCGCGGTATCGCCTTTCAGGCCTGGATCGGTATCGGTGATTTCCAGCTCCACGAAGTTCGGTGGCAGAACCTGGATCGGCTTTCCGTTCCACAGGGTGACAATACATTCCGCATTGTCGAGCAGCCATTTCGCCGCGTCGCCCACGGTTTTCGCTTCAACAGGATGCTGTTCGAAGGTTTCCGGGTGCATGAAGTGGTAGAAATCACCGTCGTTGTACAGATAGTTCAGGTTAGTATCAACCACATCTGCGCCTTCAGCGGAGTCGGTAGACTTGAAGGTTTTTTCAACGCGGCTGCCGGTCAGCAGGCGACGCATTTTAACGCGCGCGAAAGCCTGGCCTTTGCCCGGTTTAACAAACTCGCTCGATTCGATAGCGTAAGGTTCGCCTTCGAACATGATTTTAAGACCGGGACGGAAATCGTTGCTAGAATAAGTCGCCATAAAGGCCCTCTACAATTTATTACTGGTACTTAGCCAAAAAAATGGCACACATTGTAACCCTAAATACCCCTGAGCGAGAAGAATGGTTACATCAACTTGCTGATGTAATCACCGATCCTGACGAATTGCTGCAACTTTTGGCGTTGCAACACCATCCTGAGCTGGTTTCAGGCCATGACGCACGGCGTCTTTTCGCCCTGCGCGTGCCCAGGGCGTTCGCGGCACGCATGCGTAAAGGCGATCCGCAAGATCCGCTACTGCTGCAGGTGATCACCTCGCGACAGGAGTTTGTCGATGCACCAGGTTACAGTGCCGATCCGCTCGATGAGCAGAGCAGCGTGGTGCCGGGTCTGTTACATAAATATCGTAATCGTGCGCTGTTGCTGGTCAAAGGCGGCTGCGCCGTCAATTGCCGTTACTGTTTCCGCCGCCATTTTCCCTATCAGGAAAACCAGGGGAACAAGCGCAACTGGCAGCAAGCCCTGGAGTATATCCGACAACAGCCGGAACTGGATGAGATTATTTTTTCCGGCGGCGATCCGCTGATGGCAAAAGATCACGAGCTGGACTGGCTGATCGGGCAGCTTGAGCAGATCCCTCACCTTAAGCGCCTGCGTATTCACAGCCGCCTGCCGGTCGTTATTCCCAAACGTATTACCGAAGCCCTGTGTCAGCGTCTGGCACAGTCGCGGCTGCAAACGCTGATGGTGACCCATATCAACCACGCGCAGGAGATCGATGACGATCTGCGTCACGGTATGCACATGTTAAAACGTGCCGGTGTCACCTTACTTAACCAAAGCGTCCTGTTGCGCGATATCAACGACAGTGCGCCTGCGCTTGCCGCCCTGAGCAACGCGCTGTTTGATGCCGGCATCCTGCCCTACTATCTGCATGTGCTGGATAAAGTGCAGGGCGCGGCGCATTTCTACGTCAGTGACGAGCGCGCACGCGCCATCGTGCGTGAGCTGCTGACGATGGTCTCAGGCTATATGGTGCCGAAACTGGCGCGTGAAATTGGTGGGGAGCCGAGCAAAACGCCGCTGGATTTACAGCTGCGCCAGGAATAGATGCCATGCGGGCGGAACGACGATCCGCCCGCATGGCTGGCCGATAGCCTTTAAATCAGCCCCTTTAAGGGCACTTATAGACCTGCCCGCTCATCTTGCTATCCAACGGTGCGAAGCTGGACCAGAAGTTCTGGGTTGGACTGGTGGCCCCATAAATCACGTTGCCGCCCATTTCCGCCGCACGGTTGCGCAGATCGTTAGCCGCGCCGCGCAGTGAACTTCCTTCACCGCCAGAGCCAGAGAACCAGTTGCTTTGTACGCCGGTCACGTTACCTAACAGCTGGCAGCTGCGAGCCGGCTGCTGGTCAGTAAAGGTCACGCGCCCGCCCGCAGAACTTAGCGTATGAGAAGAGCTACAGCCTGCCAGCAGCAGGGCAGCCACAGAGAGTCCCGGCAAGTTAATCCGCATTTTGATCCCCATATTATTATCATCAGTGTCAGGCCAGGGCATCGATGAAATCATTAAGATTTCCGACCCATCCTTGCCCCTTAACCCGCTTATCAGGTTAGCTTTGCGCCATTACTTATACTATTTCCCCGCCAAAAAGAAAAACCCCCTGCCAAAGGCAGAGGGTTTATTCGGACAGGTGCCTGGGGGGATTACATCATGCCGCCCATGCCGCCCATACCACCCATGCCGCCGCCGCCAGCACCTAAGTCAGGCGCATCGCCTTTAGGCAGGTCGGTTACCATGCATTCGGTGGTGATCATCAGGCCAGCAACAGAGGCCGCGTACTGCAGAGCAGAACGGGTCACTTTAGTTGGGTCAAGGATACCGAAATCGATCATGTTGCCGTACTCTTCGGTCTGTGCGTTGTAGCCGTAGTTACCTTCACCCGCTTTCACGGCATTGGTCACCACAGATGGTTCTTCACCGGCGTTAGAAACGATCTGACGCAGTGGAGATTCCATCGCACGCAGGGCAACTTTGATACCCACGTTCTGGTCTTCGTTCTGACCACGCAGGTCAGCGAGCACTGCCGCAACGCGAACCAGCGCCACGCCACCACCAGCAACCACGCCTTCTTCAACCGCAGCACGGGTCGCGTGCAGGGCATCTTCAACGCGTGCTTTTTTCTCTTTCATTTCAACTTCAGTTGCTGCGCCCACTTTCAGCACGGCTACGCCGCCTGCCAGTTTTGCTACGCGCTCCTGCAGTTTTTCACGGTCGTAATCAGACGTCGCTTCTTCGATCTGCTGGCGGATCTGAGTCACGCGGCCAGAGATAGCCACTTCTTCGCCGGTGCCATCGATGATGGTGGTGGTGTCTTTGTTGATAACAACGCGTTTTGCCTGGCCCATATCTTCCAGAGCCGCTTTTTCCAGCTCCATACCGATCTCTTCAGAGATTACGGTACCACCGGTCAGCACGGCGATATCCTGCAGCATGGCTTTACGGCGGTCGCCAAAGCCAGGTGCTTTAACCGCAGCCACTTTCACGATGCCACGCATGGTGTTCACCACCAGAGTAGCCAGCGCTTCGCCTTCCACATCTTCCGCGATGATCAGCAGTGGTTTACCGGCTTTAGCAACCGCTTCCAGTACTGGCAGCATTTCGCGGATGTTGGAGATTTTTTTGTCAGCCAGCAGGATAAATGGTGATTCCAGCTCTACCGCACCGGTTTCTGGCTTGTTGATGAAGTAAGGAGACAGGTAGCCGCGATCAAACTGCATACCTTCAACCACATCCAGCTCGTCCTGCAGGCCGGTGCCTTCTTCAACGGTGATAACGCCTTCTTTGCCCACTTTTTCCATCGCCTGAGCAATCAGTTCGCCCACGGTTTCATCGGAGTTGGCAGAGATAGTACCTACCTGAGCGATAGCTTTAGAGTCAGAGCAAGGCACGGACAGTTTTTTCAGCTCTTCAACCGCAGCGATAACCGCTTTGTCGATGCCGCGCTTCAGGTCCATTGGATTCATGCCCGCCGCAACGGCTTTCAGACCTTCGTTCACGATGGACTGAGCCAGTACGGTAGCGGTGGTGGTGCCGTCACCGGCTGCATCGTTAGCTTTAGAAGCGACTTCTTTCACCATCTGCGCGCCCATGTTTTCGAACTTGTCTTCCAGTTCGATTTCACGCGCGACGGAAACACCATCTTTCGTAATAGTTGGTGAGCCGAAAGATTTATCCAGCACCACGTTACGGCCTTTCGGGCCGAGGGTCACTTTCACTGCATCTGCCAGTACGTTCACACCGCGCAGCATTTTTACGCGAGCGTCATTACCGAATTTTACGTCTTTAGCTGCCATTTTATCTTTTTCCTTAAATTCGTTACGTTCAGTGAATTACGCTTCAACAATTGCCAGAATGTCGCTTTCTGAGATGATCAGAACTTCTTCGTTGTCGATTTTTTCGGTTTTCGCGCCGTAGCCTTCGCTGAAGATGACCACGTCACCCACTTTCACGTCCAGCGGCTTGACGTCACCGCTTTCCAGGATGCGGCCGTTGCCAACTGCCAGAACCTCGCCACGGGTAGATTTACCCGCTGCAGAACCGGTCAGTACAATGCCGCCAGCAGATTTGGATTCAACTTCTTTACGCTTGACGATCACACGATCGTGCAATGGACGAATTTTCATTGTTAGCTCTCCTTTGAGAAGTCCAATCAGTTTGGGATGAAAGCCGGGCTACATGGGCTACCGGCCTCGTGACGGAAGAGATGCGGCCGTACTGATGGCCTTTCAAGGGGCAGAAGCGATTTTTTTTATTCACTGCGGCATTTGCCGTTTTTTTAGCCACCAGAGCAGGCAGATAGCAAAACGGCGCGACCGTCAGAGGTGCGCGCCGTGCCAGCTGCGGTTATTGATGAGGGGGGTTGCCATCGTCGTGCTCAATCCGCATAACCTCTTTGCGCTCAAATTCACCGTCAACGGTCACTCCGCTGTCGGGACCGGCACCCGGCCCACGCCGCATTTTCAGATGCGGCATCAGCTTAAGCGTCAGATGCTTCTGTACCGGTGGCAGCAGCAGCAGCAGGCCAATAAAGTCGCTAAAGAAACCCGGTAGCAGCAGCAGGAAGCCCGCCAGTACCAGCGACACGCTTTTGGTCATCTCTGCCGCCGGGCTTTCACCCGCATGGAGCTTCTGCTGCATCAACATAAAATTCTTCATCCCCTGGTTCTTCACCAGCGAGATGCCAATGCAGGAGGTGAAAATCACCAGCAGCATCGTCAATAATACCCCGATGACATGGGCAATCTGAATGAAGAGAGAAATCTCAATCCATACCAGGACAAACATAATTAAGAACGGTAACCAGCGCACCGTATTCTCCTGTATCAATGGCCGCCTTGCAGCATACACGACGACATAAAATGAGGTTCGTAACGACCTGTAATATAGAAAATGGGAACGCTAACCCGGATTTTCAACTTAAAATGTTGAAAATCCTTTGGGAACTGCCAATGTTACCCAGACCATGTATCATTGAAGCTGTATGATATGACACAAAATTATGCGATCCGAGTCCAGTCTTTTGCATGACATCGGAATATGATCGTGCTCACCCCGACACAAACAGATAAAATGTCGCAGCAGGCGCTTCAGGTCGCATATTCATGGGATGATGCCTGCTAACACAGCAGTGACGCTGTGATGATTCTATCAGTATCCCCCCTTAAAGAAGGTTCTCATGGTTAATAACATTCGTATCGAAGAAGACCTACTTGGCATGCGCGAAGTTCCTGCGGATGCGTACTACGGTGTTCATACTTTGCGTGCGATTGAAAACTTTTACATCAGCAACAGCAAAATCAGCGATATTCCTGAGTTTGTGCGCGGCATGGTGATGGTGAAAAAGGCAGCCGCGCTGGCGAACAAAGAATTACAAACTATTCCGCGCAACGTGGCCAATGCCATTATCAGCGCCTGTGACGAAGTGCTGAACAACGGCAAGTGTATGGATCAGTTCCCGATCGATGTTTATCAGGGCGGCGCGGGCACTTCAGTGAATATGAACACCAATGAAGTGTTGGCGAATATCGGCCTGGAGATCATGGGCCATCAGAAAGGTGAGTATCAGTTCCTTAACCCGAACGATCACGTCAACAAATGCCAGTCCACCAACGATGCCTATCCTACCGGTTTTCGCATCGCGGTTTACAGCTCCATTCTCAAACTCCTCGACGCTATCGGTCAATTGAGCGAAGGCTTCCAGCGGAAAGCGGTTGAGTTTAATACTATTCTGAAAATGGGCCGTACCCAGCTACAGGACGCGGTGCCGATGACCCTCGGCCAGGAGTTTCATGCCTTTAACGTGCTATTAAATGAAGAGATCCGTAGCATTTTGCGCAACGCTGAACTGCTGCTGGAGGTCAATCTCGGCGCAACGGCAATCGGTACACGCCTCAATACTCCGGATGGCTATCAGCAACTGGCGGTGGCCAAACTGGCGGAAGTCAGCGGCCTGGCCTGTGTTCCAGCTGAAGACTTAATCGAAGCCACTTCCGACTGCGGTGCCTATGTGATGGTACACAGCTCGCTGAAGCGCCTGGCGGTAAAGCTGTCGAAAATTTGTAATGACCTGCGCCTGCTCTCCTCCGGTCCGCGCGCCGGCCTGAACGAAATCAACCTGCCAGAATTGCAGGCCGGTTCTTCGATCATGCCAGCCAAGGTGAACCCGGTAGTGCCGGAAGTGGTCAATCAGGTGTGCTTTAAAGTCATCGGCAACGATATCACCGTGACCATGGCGTCTGAAGCCGGTCAGCTTCAGCTCAACGTGATGGAACCCGTGATCGGCCAGGCGCTGTTCGAATCTATTCACATTCTGACGAACGCCTGCTACAACCTGCTGGAAAAATGCGTCGATGGTATCACCGCCAACAAAGCGGTATGTGAAGCCTACGTGTTTAACTCCATCGGTATCGTCACCTATCTCAACCCGTATATCGGCCACCATAACGGCGATATCGTCGGCAAGATCTGCGCAGAAACGGGTAAGAGCGTGCGTGAAGTGGTGCTGGAACGTGGTCTGCTGACCGAAAGCGAACTGGATGATATCTTCTCAACGCAAAATCTGATGTTCCCGGTGTACAAAGCCAGACGCTACACCGATGAAAACGAACAGTAATGCAGCCATCTGACCATGCCTTATCTCAGCCAGTTATCAGGAAGGTTGTTGGCCGGTAAATCTCTGGCAGGCGCAACGAAAATGATAAAGCGAGAAGGAGCACGCAGAGCCAACGCATTTGCCGCTTAAGGCATGAAGGAGCATGTAAGGCACGTCGGTTCTCACAGCGGCGTGCCTTTTGCTTTTTACAGCCCATAAATGATTAACATCCAGTAAGTAATAAATTAAGGAAACACCATGTTAGTACCAGAATTTCTTGTCGTCTTTGCCGCTATTTATCTGGGTAGCCGGTTGGGAGGGATAGGCATCGGCTTCGCTGGCGGTCTTGGGGTACTGGTATTAACCCTCGGATTTCAGATCTTGCCAGGGGCGATTCCGTTCGATGTCATAGAAATCATTATGGCGGTCATCGCCGCCATTGCCGCTATGCAGGTGGCTGGCGGCATGGATTATCTGGTTAATCTGGCCGAGCGCCTGCTGCGTAAGCATCCGCGTTACATTACCCTGCTCGCTCCACTGGTGACGTATCTGATGTCCCTGCTGGCGGGAACCGGACATACTGCATTCTCCACGCTGCCGGTGATTGCTGAAGTCGCCAAGGAGCAGGGAGTGCGCCCTTCCCGTGCGCTGTCGATTGCCGTGGTTGCATCGCAAATAGCGATCACCGCCTCACCGATATCAGCGGCGGTGGTGTTTATGGCCGGCATCCTTGAGCCAAAAGGGATCAGTTACCTGATGCTGCTGGCGGTCGCTATTCCCGCGACCATGGCGGGTATCTTTATCGCTGCTTTAATCACTAATTTCCTCGGTAAAGAGCTGAAAGACGATGCCTTGTTTCAGGCCCGGCTGGCGAAAGGGGAAGTCACACTGCGCGGGGCCAGCAAGTTCGAGCTAAAACCGGGAGCGAAACGCTCGGTTGTGCTGCTGCTGGCAGGCATTGTCGCCGTAGTAATGTACGCCACCGCGATCGGCGATGCGGTGGGGCTGATCGACAACCCGGTACTGCCACGTAACGAAGCCATCGTGGTGTTTATGCTGACGGTGGCCATGCTGATCTGCTTTAGCTGTAAGATTGATAGCGCAGAGATCCTGAATGCCAGCACTTTCAAATCCGGCATGAGCGCCTGCGTCTGCGTACTGGGCGTGGCATGGCTGGGAGATACCTTTGTCAAAGCCCATATTGGCGATATTCAGCAGGTGGCAGGCAATCTGCTGCATGATTATCCGTGGATGCTGGCAGTTATCCTGTTCTTTGCATCCACCCTGCTTTACTCACAGGCGGCCACCACCAAAGCGCTGATGCCTGCGGCACTGATGCTGGGCGTCTCACCGGTCACCGCCGTCGCGTCATTTGCTGCGGTTTCCGCCCTGTTTGTGCTGCCAACCTATCCAACATTACTCGCGGCGGTCGAGATGGACGATACCGGCTCGACGCGCATTGGCAGCCTGGTGTTTAATCACTCATTCCTGGTGCCCGGCACATTGGCCATCGTCCTGTCGGTGGCGTTTGGTTTCTTGCTGGGAGGGGTTCTGCTGTAGACGTGCCCCTGCGGGCCGATCGCCAGCCGCGATTGGCCCCCGTCATGTCGTTATGGCTCCAATGATTTACCCCCCGGTCCGATCGTTATATCCTGAAAACCCCATACCCGCTCTGCCATGCTATTATCTGCGCTTGCCGCACAAGGAATGGCCAGAATCGTGAAATTCGCCATTACCCGTTTCATATGGAGAGAGCAAATACCCGTCATGGACCAGCGCATTACGCCCTTTATTTTCCTGCTGTTAACCACCCTGTTCAGCCTGAACGCCAGCGCGTCGTTGTTTGGGCAGAACAACTCTGCTCAGTTTGTCACGGCCAACCAAGCCTTTTCATTTGATTTTTCTCAGAAAAATGAGCGCCTACACCTTAGCTGGCAGATTAAACCAGGCTATTACCTTTATCGCCAGCAGATCAAAATTAGCCTGAAAGGTGCAACCCTCGCCCAGTGGAGCCTGCCGGCCGGGCAACCGCACGAAGATGAATTCTACGGCAAAATGGCAGTTTATCCGCACAGTCTGACGCTGCCGTTCACCCTCATTCAGGCTGCTGCCGGCGCACAGCTCACGGTGAGCTATCAGGGGTGCGCCGCCGCCGGGTTTTGCTATCCACCGGAAACGCGTAACGTACCTTTAAACGCGGTTGCCGCGCAGAGTTCATTGGCGAATGCAGCCATGCCAGCCAGCTTAGTGGAGGATAGCAATGAACATTCTCTGCCATTTTCCGCACTGTGGGCGCTGCTGATCGGTATCGGCGTCGCTTTCACTCCCTGCGTACTGCCGATGTATCCGCTGATTTCCGCTATTATCCTCGGCGGCAATCGTCAGTACAGCCTGAGCCGCCTGTTTGCACTTGCCATGCTTTATGTACAGGGGATGGCGCTGACCTATACGCTGATGGGCGTAGTGGTGGCGGCTGCCGGGCTGCGTTTCCAGGCCGCATTGCAGGCACCTGCCGTGCTGATGGTGCTCTCCGCGCTGTTTATCCTGCTGGCGCTGTCGATGTTTGGCCTGTTCAACCTGCAGCTTCCCTCCGCGCTGCAAACCCGTCTGACGCTGTGGAGCAACCGCCAGCAGGGCGGTTCACTGCCCGGCGTATTCCTGATGGGCGCGCTGGCGGGGCTGATCTGCTCGCCCTGCACCACCGCGCCGCTCAGCGCCATCCTGCTGTATATCGCCCAGAGCGGGAACATGCTGACCGGAGCCGGAACCCTGTATCTGTACGCACTTGGGATGGGCCTGCCGCTGATCGCCATTACCCTGTTCGGTAACCGTCTGTTGCCGAAAAACGGCCCGTGGATGCAAACGGTGAAAGAAGGTTTTGGCTTTGTCATTCTCGCCCTGCCGGTATTCCTGTTGGAGCGCGTGGTCGGTGAAAGCTGGGGACTGCGGATGTGGAGCGGGCTGGGCGTGGCGTTCTTCGGCTGGGCCTTTATCAGTAGCCTGAAGAGCAACTGCGGCTGGCTGCGCGTGCTGCAAATTCTGCTGTTAGGTGCCATGTTAATCGCTGCCCGTCCATTACAGGACTGGGCTTTTGGCAACGCCCCTGCCCCACAAGCGGCGGCACCAATCAGCTTTACGCCTGTTACCCATGCTGGGCTGCTTAACCAGCAACTGCAAAGCAGCAACGGCAAAATTACCATGCTCGACCTGTACGCCGACTGGTGCGTGGCCTGCAAAGAGTTTGATAAGTACACCTTCCGTGATGCCCCGGTACGCGCAGCGCTCGCTTCTATGCAGCTGTTACAGGCAGATGTAACAGCGAATAACGCCCGTGACAGCGCCCTGCTTAAGCATCTGAATGTGTTGGGCCTGCCGACCATTCTGTTTTTTGCTGCCGACGGGCACGAAATTCCCGGATCGCGCGTGACGGGTTTTATGAAACCCTCAGATTTCCACGCGCATTTGCAGAAACTGGCGCGGTAAACGACACTAAAACGTTAAATGGTAAATGTGGAGAACCGCGTGCAGCGTGAACAAGTACTTAAACAGGCTCTGAATACCCTGGAGCAGCACGGACTCGCCGCCACCACGTCTCTGGTCATGATGGCGAACGAGCTGGGATATAGTGAACAGCAACTGCAACGTTTCTGGTCAGACCGCGATGCGCTGCTGTACGACGCACTGCGTTATCATGGTCAGCAGATTGACACCTGGCGGCACAAGCTGCTGCTGGATGACAGCCTGAATGCCGAACAGAAACTGCTGGCCCGCTATCAGGTACTGGCGGAAGCGGTAAACAATCAGCGTTATCCCGGCTGTCTGTTTATTGCCGCCTGTAGTTTCTATCCACAGCCTGATCACCCCATTCATGAGGTCGCAGAGCTGCAAAAGCAGGCGTCATGGCAATTTTCCCACGCCCTGCTCTGCGAGCTGGAAACAGACAACCCGCCACTGGTCGCGCATCAGATGGAGCTGATTCTGGAAGGTTGCCTGTCGCGCCTGCTGGTGAAACGTAACGTGCAGGAGGTGGAGAACGCTCGCCGCCTGGCGGAAGACATAGTGAGTAATGCCCTGTGCCGTAAGAACGGTGCACTAAGCTGAACAGCTTTTATTCCATGCGGATAAAAAGCAGTCAGCCGAGCGGGTTTTAGCACTTTTTTATGACAAACCCGTTGACGCCGAACGGCCTTTACGGTTTAATGCGCCCCGTTGCCCGGATAGCTCAGTCGGTAGAGCAGGGGATTGAAAATCCCCGTGTCCTTGGTTCGATTCCGAGTCCGGGCACCATCTTCAGAGCCTGTTCGTTAAGAGATTAAACTCCTGACGGGCATGTAAAATGGTCCCCAACTTGATGATGGTACTTTGCTTACCACACCACAGTTAAACACGGGACTGAAAAGTCCGGAGGATGTTAGTGCATCCTCCGGGTTTTTCACATCCATTAAAAACCTTTCATGAACGTATTTACCCTCTCCTTCTCTCAGTGTCAATATTTTGTAAAGCTTTCCTCTTCTTTTTTTCCATTTTTATAAACAAACGCTTAGATCTGACTTGAGATTTTCCTTAGGACGCATCGAGCTGTTCCAGCACGAACCTCACCTTTTCAATATCACTCTCGACATATTGCAGCGTAACGGCCGGTGTGGAGTGCCCTAACAGATCCTGCGCCATCTTGAGGTTCCGGTCGGGTAAGCTCATCAGGTTCGTGGCAATCGTGTGTCTGAAACGATGCGGGCTTACCACAAATCCGCACTCATTAGAAAGACGCCTGAAAAAGGCGCGTAAAGGCGGATGATCCATATTCTCGCTGGTTTCTTTCCTGCGTCCGTC
Source organism: Erwinia pyrifoliae DSM 12163 (assembly GCF_000026985.1). Classification (NCBI taxonomy): domain Bacteria; kingdom Pseudomonadati; phylum Pseudomonadota; class Gammaproteobacteria; order Enterobacterales; family Erwiniaceae; genus Erwinia; species Erwinia pyrifoliae. The sequence continues at coordinate 558,100 of NC_017390.1, read as the reverse complement.
AAAGCGTGAGATATTAAATAACTGATCGGCCATCTTTGCCCCCCGCCCGACTGACTGGTCATAAAGCCTTTCCAGTCGTGGTCGCAGGTGTGTTGTGATGGGCACACGGTGCTCACGATGGTTTTTTGCCCCTTCCGGGCGAAGGCTGATCCAGTTGTGTTCGAAATTAACGTCACAGAGGCGTATATGCAGCAACTGATTCTGCCTCATCCCGGTCCGGCGTAATATGTCCACAACCGTCATCCAGAACCAGGCAGGCCTTAGCGCATTCTTACATGCGCCAACCCTACCCGTCCGCTCTTCAGCCTCTCGTGCCTCCATAAGCAGGTATATTTTTTTAATCTGTGCATCGTTGAGAGTTTTCTTGCGTTTGACATCTGGCCGGACAACGGTGCCATTAAACGGATTTTCCCTTTGAGAGATGTGCCCCTGCGTAATAGCATGGTTAAAAATGGCGCGCATATGTGTCAGCTTATTATTCCATGTAATTTTAGTGAGTCCGTCTTCAATAATGACCTTGCGTCGCCACTGCAGAACCAGTTTTTTATCTACTTCTTCAGGCACTACTTCATTACCTGTAAAGCTGATGAAAGACTTAACCACTTTTCTATAGCTCCACTCTGTCGCAGGACGCAGAGACTTACTGAAAAAATAGTCAATCAATACATCATCAAACGTCATCACATCAGCCATAAATCCCTCGTTTTTTTCACTAATGCCTTACGCATTAACTTCTTGGTGAAAGCCATATACTGTCCGGCGGACAACTCCCTTTTCTGAAAATAAGATTAGTCTCAATCATATAACCTGACACCTTTATAAAGCGTCCGCTTTTATCCGGCGCGTCGTATTTATGGTAATGATAAAGCCCCTTTCCATTTCGTGAATGATGGACAGAGAGCGCTTCAAAACTTTTCTGTAGCTGATGTTTATCCTGAATATCATCACCTGCGGATGAGATGTACTTATAAAAAACGTCCGGTGAGGCGACAAAAATAAACCTGGCCAGAATGTGCAGCACGCTGTCACGTTCGTTAACGGAAAGCGTGCCGTCAGTGATGGATTGCCTGAGCCACTGCAGAAATCTCTCGCCGTCCGTTATTTCCGTCTTACCGCTCTCCTGCCGGCTGACTTCGCTGATGCTCTCTTCCCCTGCCGGCGCTGACTCCGGCAGCACCGGTGCCTCATCAGCTGACGGAAGGGGCTGCCCCTCTGCCATCAGATCCAGCATGGACATCAGGTTTCCGCCGGGCACCTGCTGCTGCCGATCGTCACTTTCGTTATCTGCCGGAATGCTCTCTTCGCTGCCCAGTGCTGACAACAGCGCAGTATCGGAAACAAGGCTGTTAATCACCTGGGGGTGCACCTTGTTTTCCGCAGACTGAGTATATGGCTGGGGAGTTGTAACAATATGATTTTCAACGGGCAAAGCACTGCTGACACTGGACAATGGCACGGCTTCGTTTTCATATAGTTTCGGGGAGATATGGCCTGTTTCCGGAACGGTCACGACCGGGCTGACTCCAGCCGGAGGCGGTACATCGGTAACCGTGCCTCCGGTAAAACCGCAGCTGTTGCGGGCGTCGCTGACGATACTGTTCAGAAGGCCAGATCCCGCCCTGCTTCCGGCAAGGAAACCGAGCAGGCTGTCAGAAATGGCTGGCCACCTCTGCAACCAAATCAGTCCCTCTGCGGGCAGCAGGCGGATGGCCATATACATGGCGTTCATCCCTCCGGCCGGCGACGCTTTCGGGCGCACCCGCCACTGGTCTGCGGGTACGTTAAGCCCCGGATACCAGGGTCGCCCGCTTTTCGTTGCCCCTTCCATCTGCGTGAGCCATTCAAAGTGATGAAACAGCCCGGCCCAGTACAGGGCGCAGGCCCAGCCAGCCCCCTGCTCTGCCTGTTCCTCCGGCGTGGCACCCGGCGGCAGCATCATGCCGCGCACCAGTCTTACTGCCCGCGTCGCCACGTTCAGGCTCAGGTCAGTAAATCCGCCGGGGCCGGAAAATTGCCCGTTCCAGGCCGCCGGGCACTCCTGTACGCGGGCAGCCATCTCCTCCAGCGGTCGCAGCCACCAGGCTTCCGTAACCGGCGTTGACAGCGGACTGTTCTCAGTCAGCACGCGGATAAGACGACGACGCTCATCCGTCTGTAGCAGCACAGCGCCGGTTTTTAACGGATGAAAGCCTGCCGAATCAGCGGCATTGCGTCCATACTGCTCTGGCACGGCCAGGCGTCCCGCACCCGCCTTTACGTTCCTGCCGGTTAACNATTTCAATCCGCGCATCGTTGCCCCGTCATTATTCGGCTCCTGAAAATGACGCTACGCTAAAAGACCCCAGCGCAATGACAATGGAAAACCCGGAATGCCCGGCGCTACAAATCCCGCTTGCTTAAATTCCACGACCCGGCTTCACAGTTTCCGGCTGCTTCCCGGCATTCAGGATGTTCTCTTTACTGCCTCAGTCTGAGCAGACTTTTCAGGGGATTGACTATGCAGCAGGCCATCATCGTGGCGTATTTTATTATCTGGCTGGGTATTTCGGCAGGTGTCAGCATCCTGTATACGTCAGGCACCAGCTGGCTGCTGTTGGTATGGCCGCTGATATTCTGCATGCCGTTTCTGCTGCGGCCGCTGGGCTGGCTTGAGCGACAGTTTCGTCCGCACCTCAGTCTGGCAAGCCGTCGTAAAGGACGAGCTTACGTCCATCTTTCGCCCTGGCAACCCACGGTAAGACTTTCAGCACAACAGATCCGGGCGTTCTGGTCCAGCGTGAATCGGTCAACCTGCGAGGCACTGCAGAAAAACCGCACCGTTATCGTCTCATCCCACCTGCTGACGACGAACCGGGCCACTCGTCTGAAAGCGCATCTGGCAGAGTCCGGCCGGCACTTCCGCTGTCGGGCGTTCTCTGTCCCCTTTACGCCAGCGGCAAGAGCCGTGATGCAGCTGGAGATCCTGTTCCGCCAGTGGCGCTGGCGTAGTCCTGCGCGTAAGGTATGGCCGGTGATGGTGATACGTAAGAAATCCTCAGGAACGGGAAGCAGCACCTGACTAATTCACTGTTATCAAAAGTAAAATAGCCGCGCCTCCATCACCTGCTGAAGATGAATACCACAAAAAAAACAGGCCGGTTTCCCGACCTGTCTGATGTAGTAATAATTGAAACCGCTGCTACACAGCAACAGCGCTGTCCCGATTTATCCTGGATCGCAAGCGGTATGGCCATCCTCCCCAGTAGTGCATCGGCGTATACAGCACTCGCCGGCGCTCATCACTGAGTGCATTCCCGATAACCACTTCTCCGGCCACGCCGCACAGCGAGAGCTGGATATAAGCCATCCCCGCCGCCAGCGGATCGATATCGGTAGCCGATACCCACATCCTCCGGTGTGGTGGAAAACCCACCTCCCGCAGAACGCTGGCGAAGGCCAGCGCCATGCAGCCCGCGCCGCAGGTCGGTTCTGACAGGGTGATAAAGGGTTTATCCCTGAACTGCTCCTCCACGTTGCCGAGTTGCAGTTGAGCCATCATCACCCCCACGCTCCACGGAGTAAAAAACTGTCCACGGTACTTGTCGCCCAGCTCCAGCAGCATAAAGACGCGCCCGAGAAAATCTCCGGGTGACTCTTCAAGGCCGCTGACAACGTGCGCCAGCAGTTGTGCCATATTGGTGACATCCGGCTTCTGGTATTTGCTCACGATGCGCATATATTTTTGCTCGCGCCTGTCGCAGAACTGCAAACCGTTTTGCAGCGCGATAACGCTACAGCTGATGAAATCCTCAAAAACCTGATACCGGTGATGATAACGGGCAGTCTGGTCAAAGAGGGAGATAAAGGCATTCTCATGGTTGATGGCGTTTTTCACAGGTATTTCCGGTAAAAAGGAAAACACCATCCACAGGGGAAACGGTGTTTCCCCTGTGGGTGAAAAAAACGGCCACGGCTTGCGCGGTGACCGGTATGCCTGACCGGATAAGCCGGCAGTATGTTCTATGCGCGGACGCTGCCGTACTGCGCAGCACCAGCGCCAGACGCCTCGGGTGCCAGCAGATATATGCGTGCGCCCTCACCGCCGGTCGCTGCATCCCGTACGTCAGACGGATAAGGTCCGCTGTCGACGTGATCTCCACGGTCAAAGCAGTTATAACCCGACAGTCCCGTATCTTGAGAGATCCAGTAGTGGCGGATTTCGCAGTCAAACAGCGACGACATCTGCCCCATCACCTCACCCGACGGTGGATACCCGGGCGATGACAGCGTGAGCGCCAGCGAGCTGATATCCTCACGACTCCAGCGGGCCTGGTGCCCCGCCGGAAACTCCATGCCGAACAGCTGCATATAGAGCTCTGACGTGGTGTTGAGTCCGCTGAACAGGCCACTGGTGCCGTTCAGCTCCGTCGCCAGACGTGACGGCATCACCATCAGCATGTCGCAGGGACAGGTTGTCTCCGGCATGATGCTGAGAGAATCCCAGCGCTCCTGCGGGTCGAACTGCCCTGCGCCGCTGGCGACGCCGAACCAGTCTGCGTAATGAACCGCCACCAGCTGCGATATTATCTGCCGCGCTGCCAGGGGAATATTCTCCCACTTCAGCCCATCGATACCGGACTGCAGCCAGATTTTCTCCATGCGGGAAAGCGTCGCACCGTCAAGCCAGGCGTCCTTCTCCAGCAGTTCGAGGAAGTGCTGGAACGCGTGGTTAGCAGACGTCTGCGCTCCCAACCCTGACGCGGTGAGCGCCGGGTAAGCCGGATACGTGGTGGCTTTTACCGGTTTAAGTATCCCGGCACAGCCGGCCAGAAACAGCTTTATGGCCTGGCGGATGGCGTGGCGGTAACGCGGGGTTTCCGTGCCGACGATCCACGACTGCATCACATCGATGCAGACAGACTTACCGGTGATGTCCAGACGGTTATGGCACCATGAAAACATAGTTGTACTCCTCTTTACGGTTGAAACGAAAAGAGGGCATCTCCCTGAGGAAGATACCCTCAGGGGGATGATGACGACCGCAGTCGTCGGGTTAAGTTAAGCCGCCTGCACCGTCTGACGGTTCAGCGGCTGTAGCAGATATTCCGATGCTTCCCGGGCAAACCGGCAGGCGCGGAAAAACGCTTTTTTGTCTTCACGCAGCGCCTTCAGCCAGCTGGCGAGATAGCTTTCGTGCTGTACCTCACCGATGACGCCAAGCTCAGCGCAGAGGAACGCGCTGCCGGTTTCGGCAATCAGTTCTTCAAAGGCATAAACCGGGTCACCGAATTTTCTGGACGACGAGGTAATACCCACACGGTTCAGACGTTTGCCGTGACCGCTGGCGTGCACCAGCTCGTGCAGCAGCGTGGAGCAGTAGTCCGCCTCTGATGCAAACTGCGCAACGGTTGGCATGACAATGCGGTCGGACAGCGGCTGATAGTACGCCCGGTTCTGCCGGTAGTGAGCGCAGCTGACGCCAGTGGCGTTAACGATGCTCTGCACCCGTTGCAGTCGCTCCGCACTGAGCACCGCGCTGTTCTCTGGCGCTTCTTCCCTCAGGCCGCCCCGTATCGTATCCGGCAGGCCGTCACACTGGGCAACGTTGAACAGTTGCAGCGGGCGCAGCATCGCCAGCTGTTCCATTACCGGTTCACCGTCCCGGAACAGCAGGTTGTCACTGTTGTCCCGCGCCTGTTTTTCAAACGGTTTGTAGATAATGGCCAGCGCGCTGCGCTCGCCCTTTCTGACCTGACCACCGGCGGTCTTCGCCTGCTGGTAAGTCAGCCAGCGGTCGGAGGTATAGCCATGCTCTTCGGCAGCCATCCACAGCAGCGGAATATTGACACCGCTGTAGTGGCGGCCGGTGGTGGCATTCACCGGCAGCGCGCTGCCGTGCACGTTCTGTGCAGAACGCCACGGCCGTCGCCAGGGGGGCACACCGTTTTCCAGTGCCAGAATGATTTTATCGGTGACCTGCTGATACAGGTCAGTTCGTTGAGTGGATGCAGCCTTGCGGCCGCGTGGGGTTTTCTTCATGGGGATGCAACCTCTGAGTATCGGGCGCATCCGTCCCGGTGGCGGACGATGCGCCACCGGTGAGTGGGTAAATCAGTTATCAGGCATACCGTACGAAGCCGTCCGACATCACCTGGCGGATGCGGTCGCGTACGCTGCGCACCGCGCTGTCAAACATCTCGCGATCGGCAGGTTTGGCGCGCTTTGCATCAAGCCGGATAACCTGGTCCAGCACAGACAGCGCCTGCGATCGCCAGCTGAGTCGTTCGGAGTTACTCACGCAGGCGTGGAAGTGCCTGAGGGACTGGTCGTGAAGCCACTGAACCTGATTGCGGAACTCGCCAACCGGTACGTACACCTTTTGCGGCGGACGCGTCTCTTTCTTAACCGTCATACCGGTCGAAGGGTTATTGACCGGAGTCATTAACAGGTCATGGTGATCATTCAGCACCGCGTCAAACGAGCTCTGCGCCATAAAGGTCTGAAACGAGTACTCCTTTTCAGCAATCAGGGCATCGGCGTTCTCTGACCAGTTGTTATCGGTTGAAGGATTGCAGCCCACGGCCCAGGCTTTAAGCCATTCACCGGGATTTTTGTCATCCGGAACACGGATGTAGATGCCCAAATTTTTCTCAAGTATCAGAGGGCGTTGCATCCCTCCCCGTTGAGATAAAACCGGACGAAGTTGAGTTGAGGTAAAGCGGATCATCATGCCTCCTGACATAAGGAGGAGACCTCCCCGGAAGGGAAAGTCCCCCCGGGAAGTGAGTTAATTTATCAAGAACATTCAGTCAAAGCGGTAGCGCAGTTCGGCCATCTGCCGGGCCATCCTTCGTCCCGCGCGTAAAGCCTTACGTGCGGAGGAGAACTGGCCAGCGCTGGCATGCGGCTGATAGCGCCAGTCGCGCGAGCTGTACCCGGTACGACGGGATATCACGGCGTTAAAGCCACTCCCTTGCGGAATAATCTCCGGGCGGAAACTGCTGTGGCCGCTGCGGTTGGTAAACCATTCAGACTGCTGCGGATCCAGTGCCAAAGAAAGGCGGTTGAGTCCGGCCATTGCATGGGCGATCAGTGAAAGAAGTATACTTCTCATGGATTTCTCCTTTGGTTAAAAAGCGGAGAAATCCTCACCGCAGCTGCAGGGAGGTTTTCCCCGCGCGGGTTGAAAAGCGTTTGTGTGTATGTCAATCGACCATCTGGGCAAAATGGGCATTACTGACGCCATCCCTGAATCCGTAGTTCCAGGCGCATTCATCAAGGCTGAGACCAATAAGTATCACCTCAGCAACGTAACGCTGAAAAAGATATTCCGGTATCAGCTTCAGTTCACAGGCCTCGCCCAACAGCCCGGCAATATGAACAACCTCCCAGACGCGATCCGGACAACCATCCTGATCGATATGGTCAGGAATACCGCAGTTGTTCAGGGCGCGGATGGTTAGCAGCGCGCTCTCCATGACGGAAATCATCATGATGAAGTCAACGCAGGAGCGGGTGCTCTCGCCAAGGCGGGCAACCGTTATATCGTAAATGGACATACAGGCCGAAGCAGAAGAAGTAGAAACAGACATGGCAGGCTCCTCAATATGGAAACGGAACCCTGCCCGACGGGAGCAAAGTCCCGGTGTGGGTAAACAAATGTTGTAGTGAATTTTTCGGCGTAAACTCAGCCACCGAAAGAAGGATCGGACGTCACGGTCTGCGACTATCTCGCCTGGTTACAGCCTTCCTGCCACTGCGTGGCATCAAGGCGTAAACCGCTATTGGCCAGTGACCTGAGCAATGCCCGGGGCCAGCGTTTCATCATGCCGTGATACTGGCGATCTGCGAAGAAGTAAGCCGCGTGGTAAACGCTGAATTCAGCCAGCATCTTATGCTCCGGNCGGGTGTAGGTTGCAGCGCGTTCAAGTTCATCAGCGATCAGACATAACGCTTCTGCGTCACTTCTGAAACAACAAAGCCACCCTGAAAAACGTGATTCAGGCGCAATACGGCGGACGGCGCGTTCAGTAAATACGGCTACAGAATGAAGAGTATTGAGTAAAAACATGGTGATATCTCCGTGAATAAGGGGAAACAACCACCCATGACGGGAAGCGTTGTCCCGNGGGAATGTAGATAAATCAGGAAGCAGGTTGACTGGACCTTAACCGCAAGGGTCCCTGTTCTCAAAGGTTAAACAGGCTGAACCGCTCTAAAGCGCCATCTCTCAGGTTNTGATGGCATTGGCATGTGATTACCCGAAGGCGTTCCTCTCAAATCACCGGAACATTGGCAGTTGTCGTGATGACAACGGTTAGCAAAATTATCGTACTTCAGGTTTTACGTTACATCAAGCCCCGGCGAAAAAAATTAATCGATAATAATGGCGAGTGGGACAAATATTTTAACACTAATTTTTGGTCTTATTATAAACGCGTGCGATATAATGCCCTCTTCCGTCGCCATGACCTAAATCCATAGATGCCAGCGCCTGCGCTTCTTTAAGACTGAACCCTTTATTAAGGTGAAATGCGGTCACATCCTGCGTATAGGCATAGCGCAGGCTGTGCGGTGCAAATTCGCCCACCAGACCGGCATCGCGTGCGATATTTCTGTATCGCTCAATGGCGAGATGTAATGAAGACTTATTAATTAAGCGGCCGTTATTTTCTTCAGCATATTGTATAGCCTGCCTGATTGCCTGAATGGTTTCTTCTCTCTTTATGATGGTCGTATCTCTTGCCCGCCCACCTTTCGTACCAAAAACGACACGAATTTTTCCCTCGTTATTGTCGAGGTTCTTTTGCCATGTTCGCAGTGACTTTACAGACTGCACCGNTTCTTCCGTTCTCAACCCTAAAAGACGGGATAATCTTATNGCACAGGCAACGCCTTTATCTTTCTCCTCTGCTGAAGAAAGAACCTGGCGGTAATAATCATCCGTAATAGCAACTTTTGTCCCGTCACGGCTTGTACCTGAAATATTAAGCGCTTCATTGCTCAGTTTTTCATGTGAGGGATCTGCCATAAAGGTTTTTCCGGCAACGCGCAGTAANGCACGGATGGCGGCCATCTCATTTTGNAGCGTTCGTTTAGAGATATTCTCAGTAAGCCGACTGCGAATATATAATTCAACGTGGCCGGTTTTGATATTTTTCACGTCCCTGANCTGAATATTAAGCTTCAGCANCCGTTCAGCAAAACGGTCAGCTATTTTCATGCGATCGGAGACGGTTTTAAAACTTCCGCCGGCCTGCCTTGCCAGCGTCATCAAATTTTTATTCAGTTTTGCCACAATTACCCTCCACTCAAACAGGTGACAGCGCTTTTCCGTCTGCGTGAACGGAAAAGCGCTGTCACCGGCTGCGAATTAACAACAGACGATGAAATTTCACCCCGACGGCACGGTTGATTTTGCGCTTCCTGCGTCACGGCAGACATCTGTGCATCGGGGCGGCGAAATGTTGAGTTATTGCGAGGCTCCCCAGGTCTCTGACCTGTTCGCGGCTTGCGCCGGGCTGAAATGAATCAGACTGCCTCCACACACCAGCAAGCTGGTGTCGCCATCGATGTCGTGCCGATTTTCTCCTTAGATAGTGAGGTTCTGAGCCGTTATGACGGACAGACCACAGGTTGATAAACAAACGAATATGTTTGGGAAGACGTCTTTGTGGTGGTTTAAACCCTTCAGTACGTGTTGGTCAGTTGGTAAAACTGTCGTTGAAGCGGCAGTGCGTAAGCTCTGCCNGTTATGCGCTGCGCGCGTCACTTGGTACTCGTTTTACTCGTACACAAGTGACGCCGCGCTCCTCTGCTCTCAATGCCGTCGTGGAAGATGCCCAAATGTGCCAAATGGNCATACCCACGCCGCAAAGTTCGCAACCGGACTTCAGCGTCAAATCAAAGTGAAAAGTAAAACGGAGACGGGCGAAACCCGTAATCAGTGGCAGGCCAGTAGCTGGCTGAAACAGTGGAAAGGACCTTAATCGCTGTACGATCTTCGTTTTCAAAGGTTAAACGAAGTTACCGCCCGAAAGCGCCGTCTCTCAGGTTATAACGGCATTGGCATGTGATTACCCGAAGGCGTTCCTCTCAAATCACCGGAACATTGGCATGTTGCTTAGTGCAACGTTACAACGAAACAGATATTAAACCGGTGTGCATTCGCTTTCAACAATAAACATTCATTTTGTTGTAAATGCTGCGCAGCACCTTGAAAAACTAAGATATGCAGTTTTTTTCGAGTACTTATTTAAGTAAACTCATTTACAGATAAAACAGGCGGGGTTACTTAAAAGACTTATTCATATAATTAAATAAAGATTTTGAGGCAATGATGAAATCAAAGCCTCATACTGCAATCTTACTCACTGGCTAAAAACATCGACTAAGTGAAAAATTCAAGCAACTTGGACAAATCCAGATTTAAAAGCATAATCAAACCCTACAACCTGAGGGTAATATATTAAACTTGTGCCAGTAAGATTATTGCCATCACCAACTACCACTCCACCAAAATCATCAGAGGCCATTAATTGCTGTTGGTAATCATGCGGAGTAAGGTTTTTATCTTTCAGTAATGCTACCAAACGCGTTGTACATATAGTGAGATCCAATATTTCCATCGAGGGTAAAGTTAACCACGCATGTATATTAACCACACCTGACACCTTACTGGTTAACTTTTCTTTATAAAAGGAATTATCTTGTTTAAAATAATCAGTTTCACCATCTTTAATATAACCAAAGGTTAAGGCGCACTCTTTCCCTATCACATTAGATAGGATGGGTTGCATGTAAAAATTAGTTCTCACACACTGTGCAAAAAAATCCTCAACCGAAGGAACTCCATACTCTTCGGCATAAGCTTTTTGAATTTTATTCAAAACCTTTTTTCTTTTTTCATCGGTATCTAAATAATAAGCACTACTCACTCCCATATCAAGACAACCACACCCCAATCCTTTAGTAAAAGAAACGGCACTAAGATAATCAATAGTATAACGACCTTGCATTTACAACTCTCCTTTTGTAGGTAGAAATTCAAGACCAGTATCGGCAGAAGTAAATATTACTTTAAGTCATAACTGACATTCTTATGAGATATTTCCTGCATGTTTTTATTTTACAATAAGCCTTTCACTATAGGTTTTGGCCGGTGATAGCATTGATAAAGCTCAGAAATACTTCACTGCGTTAAATTTTCATGACTGGAAGTAGAGTTAAAAATCACGAAGACAGTAGTGGCAATTGCTCAAAAATTTGCCACCATCAGTGAAATTTAGTAACCTGGTGACATCAAACATGGGGTAGAAAATCTGCCAGCTACACCCGGCCAACGGGTNATTGATGACGAGTTTTTGCAATCAATGGTTTAAGGAGCTTTNACTATGAGTGAAGATGGATTTAAAACGGATGATCTGAGCAGTACTATTGCCCGATTCGCCAGCAAACGCCGCAACATTATCCAGGACAAATCCAGGCTGGAGCGTAAGATTCAGGACCCCGTTACACTACCTAGCGCAACCCACGATTGTGGTGCGGTTATTCTCACTGGCTTGGCGTCCATTCTGACTCCTAAGCAGCGGGAACGTAACGAAGAAAATGAGGAGTGGAGAAAACGTTGGGAGGCGGAAAGAGAACAGTGGGTGGAGCAAGATAGGGAATGGCAAAACAATAGATGAACTGCATAAATTTATCTGTATTAGCCCAGACTTGACCTGACAGTTTTCCAGGGCAACACGCAATTAAATCGGACAGTCTGGTGTGAGCGAGAAGCGGACGTTGTAACCCTATCACCAATACATGCTTATACGATTGTTAAATCTGCTAAAAAAGTACAGTTTAGGGTAACAAAATCCAACTTTTACTTAGCTTATGAAGATAACTTATGACAACTCACGACAGAAAAGCATGTAGCGCCTACCTTACTCTTGTTGCACCGCCAGTTTCAAATACAATGGCAGCTAATATTAATAATGACGATAAGGAAATTATAAGAATCCTGGGTCAAAGTCATTTTTATATGATCTGCGGAAGACCGAAAGCTAGCTTTGGTAATGTTGGTTTATCTGNGAGCCTGTAATTTAAATTGTGTATCTGCCTGTTTTTGATATGTTCATTCCAACAACGGAGACAGGCACATTATGGACGAAAAGAAACTCAAGGCCCTTGCGGCTGAACTGGCTAAAGGCCTTAAAACCGAAGCCGANCTCAATGCGTTTTCCCGCATGCTGACGAAGCTTACCGTTGAAACAGCACTCAATGCTGAGCTGACTGACCACCTCGGGCACGAGAAAAACGCCCCAAAAGCAGGCTCCAATACCCGCAACGGCTATTCGTCAAAAACTCTGCTGTGCGATGACGGCGAGATTGAACTCAGCACACCGCGTGACCGTGAAAACACCTTTGAACCTCTGCTGATAAAGAAAAACCAGACGCGTATCACGCAGATGGACAGCCAGATTTTGTCCCTGTACGCCAAAGGCATGACGACCCGAGACATCGTCGCCACGTTCAGGGAAATGTACGATGCGGACGTGTCGCCCACGCTGATTTCAAAAGTCACGGATGCCGTTAAAGAGCAGGTTGCTGAATGGCAGAACCGCCCGTTGGATGCACTTTATCCCATTTGTTTATCTTGACTGTATCGTGGTGAAAGTTCGTCACGATGGCAGCGTGATTAACAAGGCCGTCTTCCTCGCTCTGGGCATTAATACCGAAGGCCAGAAAGAGCTGTTGGGCATGTGGCTGGCAGAAAACGAAGGCGCGAAGTTCTGGCTCAGCGTGCTGACAGAGCTTAAAAANCGGGGCCTTCAGGACATCCTGATTGCCTGTGTGGACGGACTGAAGGGCTTCCCGGATGCGATAAACAGCGTTTATCCTCAGACAAATATCCAGCTGTGTATTATTCATATGGTGCGCAACAGCCTGAAATACGTGTCGTGGAAGGACTACAAAGCCGTCACCGGCGGGCTGAAAAAGGTGTATCAGGCTCCGACAGAAGAGGCGGCGCTGATGGCGCTGGATAAGTTTGCAGGCATCTGGGACGAGAAATACCCGCAAATCAGTAAGAGCTGGCGCACACACTGGGAAAATCTTAATACGTTCTTCGGCTATCCGCCCGATATCCGTAAGGCTATCTACACCACGAACGCCATCGAATCACTGAACAGCGTGATCCGCGCAGCCATCAAAAAGCGAAAGGTGTTCCCGACAGATGACTCGGTGAGAAAGGTCATTTATCTGGCGATCCAGTCGGCGTCAAAAAAATGGAATATGCCGATCCAGAACTGGCGGCTGGCAATGAGNCGTTTTATTATCGAGTTCGGTGANCGCCTGAGCGATCACCTTTAATACGGTGGCAGTTACACAGAATTATTTACAGGTTCTTTATCTGTTAATGGTGCAATCAAGATTGAAATAACACTAGATTCTGGCCTTTTGTCTAATGGGCTAATTCACATTCAAAAATTGCATTTCTTCCGTACCACATCAGCTAACACGAGCTTCGACCTTAAACTTAAATGTAATAAAGACTATTTGCGGATATTTCTTGAAGATGAACTGGTATTTGCTACTACACCGGACGAACTGCTCATGAGGCGAGGGAGAAAAGAAAATTTAGTCAGTGGTTTCGATAACTTTCTTGAAATGATGACTTTTGACTTGCTTTACGTAGGAATCGCTAAGAAAAATCAAGATAGTTATAGTAGATTAATTGCTAAAGGCCATACTGCGCGTATGAATATTTTGGCCGCAGAAGAGCAGCGATCGCCCGGCGCTAGGGTCAGTGATGAAACTTACCTACTTTTTTTTGAAATAGAACCGCTTACCATAACTGTCTTTGGCGCAGGAGACGATTTTGATGATGAAGATTTTAATTTTACAATTGATTATCATAGAATAATAGCTGACGCAGAAAAAGCCGTTATCAGCACATTTAAACCCAAATATAATAAGCAACTCTATGTTAATTATCCTAAGGGAGTCGATGGGTTATATGGACAGGGGTATGACGGATACTCATACGCAATCGCAGAAGGGGTTGCTTTTAATACGACTTATGGAACAATTAAGGGAGCCAGAGACTCTCAAGACTTACTCCCATCAAATGATGCTGACTTTATATCCATTAACGGAAATGAGGTGGTTCTTAATATCTCTGGAGTGGATTTTAATATTCCTTTAGATGATAGTGCGTTGTAAATCAAAAATATTCTGCTTTAAAATGGATTGTACATGCCTACCTCAAGCGTTCACTTAGCACATGGTTGCCAAAAGCGAATGTCAGGTGTGTTATTAGTAGAATCGGATGTATTAGTCCAACCTGTTGTTCGTTATGCTTTTTTCATAAAATTTTAATGGCTATCTTAATGATACTGTTTGATAAAGTGAGATTTCGACCGTGCCTTATAAACTAAATAAACTACTTAGCAGAATATTCTTTAAATTGATTTTGCTTTGTTTGGCCCTGACATTCATAAACATGATTTCATTTAAAAGCATGAAGTTTATGGCCGTAATGCAACCAGTATTCATAGCCTTAGCTGTTATGTGGGTGTCAGTTCCGTTAGCAATATCTGCTGCAATTTTATACCCAAGGGCTTGCAAACATTTCAAGATGAAAAGTTGGCGTTTGGTAGTGGATATAAGGAGGTACTATAAGCTCACTCCAATCAATAGATTTGTTTTATATATTGGCTCTTTGGCATTTATGTTTTTTTTACTCGGCCAGATTTTATTCGGTGACGATTCTTTCTTCCTAACGGGATTTTCTTTTGTGGTAATGAGTATTTCCTTTGCAATTGATATATATAATCGCTCCATCTATATCTTTAAGAAAATATGGTCAGGGCTATTAGGAAAGACCATAATAACGTTGTTAGCAGCATTGTCATTTGTCATTACCCATTATTTGGCTCGGCGTTGGATTTATATTACTACAGATCTCGACCCTAAATTCTTCAGTGACTTTACTAATATAGTTAGCATTTTCTTCACGCCGCTTGCTTATCTAATCCTTATGGGTATTTTTTCATTGGTGATTGTCATTCCTGAATTTATTGGAATAGCCTTAATGTCTTTGCTTACTCCCATTAAGGAAAACTTTCTAAGAAATAAATTTAAAAAGCTGGCGAACTTGTCAGTAAGAATGAGGACAGGAAAGAGAATTGAAAAGCTCACTTCATCCGAATTGGTCTTATTAAACTCTAGAGTTCTATTTTTTAGAATTTTATCATCACCTATGTTCGTCTGTCTTATTTTCTATACGTTCTCATGGGCAAGCAGCATCACGGGATCCTTTTGGGATTCCACCGCAAGATTAGGTTTGGTTAATTATTATTATCATGCCGAAGAAAAAAGCCCTATATCTAAGATGAGGCATTACAACTATGATGAAGAAAATTTTTCCACAGCCATATTTAATGGAAGTCGATGGGAGTTTTTTACTTTCAATAAAAAATAATAATTCATAAATCGCAATTGCTGTAAAAATATGATCTTATTGGATTGAACGACCAACTCCATGAAACCAACCAATCATGGAGTTCCAACATACCTAAAGATAAGATGTTTCAAGTATTATTACTCACCCTCATCCCTACGCTCCCCATTGATTACCACTCAGAATGTTTGTAATGTCCACTCCTTGCACAAAGCTGTCTGTCAGATTAGGTATAACCCTGAACCACAGAGGTATCAGGGTTATACCTGAACTAATACAATTTATACCTTGCAGTTCATCTTAGAATCTATATTACTTGATGCTCCCTTTCATTGTTCCTCCTACTTTGCTCGTTACCATTTTCTGCGCATTCTTGCCAGCCTCTGCACCAGCTTGTTGAGACTGAGAACTCGCCTTTTCCAGCCCCGTATTTATCGCGGTTCCCAAATTAACGCCAATCCAGCCTAAATAGCTGCGCGGAATAGTAGATCACTTTGAGGGAACTCAGCCCGGATTGTGCGATCTGATCAATCGCCAAATCAAAACAAATCACCAACCGGACTGAGCAATGCCGATCATAGCACCCATTTCCCGTGAAGAACGACGCCTGATGCGAAAAGCTATCCATAAAACGCGCGATAAAAATCATGCCCGCAGGCTGACGGCCATACTGATGTTGCACCGGGGAAACCGTGTCAGCCACGTCGCCAGAACGCTCTGTTGCGCCCGTTCATCCGTCGGGCGCTGGATTAACTGGTTTACGTTGTCCGGTGTTGAAGGTCTGAAATCGTTGCCCGCAGGGCGCTCCCGCCGATGGCCATTTGAGCATATCTGCACTCTGTTACGTGAACTGATAAAGCACTCTCCCGGCGATTTTGGTTATCAGCGTTCACGCTGGAGTACGGAATTGTTGGCTATAAAAATTAAAGACATAACCGGCTGCCGGTTGCATGCAGGAACCGTCCGTCGCTGGTTGCCCGCTGCCGGGCTGGTGTGGCGCAGAGCTGCGCCAACCCTGCGGATCCGTGACCCGCACAAAGATGAAAAGATGGCGGTGATCCGCCAGGCGTTGGACAAATGCAGCGCAGAGCATCCGGTATTTTATGAAGATGAAGTGGATATCCACCTCAATCCAAAAATCGGTGCTGACTGGCAACTGCGCGGGCAGCAAAGACGCGTGGTAACACCGGGTCAAAATGAAAAATATTACCTGGCGGGTGCGCTGCACAGCGGAACGGGCAAAGTCAGTTACGTTGGCGGTAACAGCAAAAGTTCGGTGCTGTTTATCAGCCTGCTTAAGCACCTGAAAGCGAGTTACCGCCGGGCAAAAACGATCACGCTGATTGTCGATAACTATATCATCCACAAAAGCCGTGAAACGCTGAGCTGGCTGAAACAGAATCCAAAGTTCAGGGTGATTTACCAGCCGGTTTACTCGCCGTGGGTCAATCATGTTGAGCGCCTGTGGCAGGCGCTGCACGATACCATTACACGCAATCATCAGTGCCGGTCAATGTGGCAACTGTTGAAAAAAGTACGCCACTTTATGAAAACGGTCAGCCCGTTCCCGGGCGGTAAACACGGACTGGCAAAAGTGGAGCGCTATTAGACGCAGCTATTTAGAGAATACCATTTTGTTAATAAAGACAATAAAACTGTTTTGATTCAAGAGCATAGTTTAGGCCATCAAAAAGCTGCTCCCGGGCACGGTGCAGAGCCGCATTTTAATACCAGAAGTATTGATAGGCCAGATGCAGGAAACTTTCCCGAAACACACGGGCACTACAATTTTCCGTGGAGTTATTAGTATGAATCTTATTGATGTGATTGGTTATAATAATTTTTTGAAAAGTCTATTCCCTAACGGAATGGACGATAATGTCCTAATAGGGAAGCTTTCTTTTGAGTTAGGCGGTAGATTTGGAGTAAGTATCCATACAAAACAGAGACCTGCTAAAGAAGTGCCCAAGTGGGGTAAGTGGGGCGTAGATTATAATGTGATAGTTATACATCTTTTGGGTGGCAAGGGTGAAGTTGTTAATATAAAAAATTGGAATGATGTTGAATATGCATCGGCATATTTAAAAAAATGCGACACTGGATTTAGCATTCAACAATCAGGTGCATCGCATGATATTTATTTTTTATTCGATGTTCTAACTTTCCAGAATTGCACTACATATATTGATAGCGCAGATATCTCGGATATTTAAAAGTAAAATTTAAGCCGGAAGCGATCCCAAAGATCCTTCCGGCCTTTTACCTTCAGCCGCCCGTCACGCCAGCATGGCGATCATNCGCTGCTTAGTCTGTTCCAGCTCCTGCTGCTGNGCCTTCAGCTGCTGTTCCATCGCCCGCAGCCGCCTCTCCTCGCGGCTGTCGGGGATCNGCAGCAGACAGCCGTCCAGCACCGTCAGGCTGACGCCGGTTCCCACCGCAAATCCCGCCTCCGCCAGCCACTTGCCCGCAATACTGNCCTGTGGCGTATCGCGTTCGCCNCCCTTCGGGCGGTAGCCGACGATTTGCCGGCCATAATCGTGCGTTACAGCCGCGCCGTTCGATAAAGCGGTATAACCTCCTGCGGCTTGACGTAAAAGCGGCCGGGTCATCCCACGGCCGCCCTGCCGTCAGGCAGTGGGCAACTGCTGTGCCGTGCGCTCAACCAGCGCCAGTAGCAGTTTAATATCCTGCAGGCTGACCGTCGGGTTCAGCAACGTCATCTTCAGACAGGTAACGCCGGCGAATTCGGTTACGCCAACGTTGGCACGCCCGGACTCCAGCAGCGCATCGCCAATCTGTTGATTGAGCAGCGCAACGGCAGCATCACTGCCATTAGCCAGCTGCTGCGGGCGATAGCGGAACAGCACGCTGGCCAGCTGCGGCTGCATCACCAGCTCCAGCAACGCCTGCTCATCAACATACTGCGCAACCTGCTGTGCCAGCGTCACACCGTGGTCGATGATCTCTGCGTACTGTTTCTCGCCCAGCGCTTCCAGGCTCATCCACAGTTTCAGCGCGTCGAAACGGCGGGTGGTCTGCAACGATTTGGACACCAGATTCGGTACGCCCTGGGCTTCGTCGAACTCGGAGTTCAGATAAGCGGCCTGATAACGCATCAGTTCATAATGGCGGGCTTCTTTTAACAGGAAAGCGCCGCAGCTGATGGTCTGGAAGAATTGCTTATGGAAGTCCAGCGTAACGGAATCCACCCGTTCAATACCGTCCAGATAGTGACGGTACTGCTCAGACATCAGCAGCGCACCGCCCCATGCAGCATCAACATGCACCCAAATCTGGTGTTCTGCCGCCAGTTGTGCAATGGCTGGCAGCGGATCGATAGCCCCGGCATCCGTGGTGCCGGCAGTAGCGACGATCGCGAGGATCTGCTCGCCGTTGGCCTGAGCCAGCGCCACTTTTTCTGCCAGATCGTTGATGTCCATGCGCGCGAAGCGGTCGGTTTTCACCAACGTCACCGACTGATAGCCAAGCCCCATCAGCGCCATATTCTTCTGCACCGAGAAGTGCGCGTTTTCAGAGCACAGCACTTTAATCTTACGCAGATCGCCCACCAGCCCATCCTGCTGGATGGAATGCCCCTGACGGGCAAAGAAGGCGTCACGCGCCAGCATCAGGCCCATCAGGTTACTCTGGGTGCCGCCGCTGGTGAATACCCCGGCATCGCCAGGCTGGTAGCCAACGCGGGTACGCAGCCATTCGATCAGTTTCATCTCAATGATGGTGGCTGACGGGCTTTGATCCCAGGAATCCATGCTCTGATTGGTGGCGTTGATCAATACCTCGGCAGCCTGGCTCACCACCAGGCTTGGGCAATGAAGATGCGCCACGCACTGCGGATGATGCACCGACAGACTGTCTTTTAAGAAAAATTCAACCGCACGCTCAATGGCGGCCTGGTTGCCCAGGCCCTGCGGATTAAAATCCAGCGCAATGCGTTCCCGCAGTTCGGCAACGCTTTTGCCCTGATACATCTCGGGCTGTTGCAGCCACTGCACCACGGCGGCGCTGCTCTGAGCCATGGCCTGCTGGTATGCCTCGCTGCTTTGCGCGCTGGCGGCGAGAATAGGATTCAACCTGGACATCTGTTTACTCCACACAAACCGGCTTAACGCCAGCGGCTAACAGCGCCTGTTCAAATTTATCCAGGAATATGCCCAGCTCATCATTGGAGATCAGCAGGGAAGGCAACAGACGCAGCACGCAACCATGACGCCCGCCGCGCTCAAGGATCAGTCCGTTTTCGAAGCATTTTTTCTGCAGCAGAGCGGATAACTGGCCATCAGCCGGATAACAGCCCATGTGATCCTGCGCTTCATTGGGTTTAACGATCTCAATACCGAGCATCAGGCCAAGACCACGCACATGACCGATGACCGGGTAGCGTTTTTGCAACTCAGCCAGCTGCGCTTTCAGCCATTCGCCCTGCGCAGCAACCTTATCAGCAACATGATTATCTTTCAGATGTTGCAGGGTGGTCAGGCCAGTGGCCATCGCCAGCTGGTTGCCACGGAAAGTCCCGGTATGATGGCCCGGTTCCCAGGCGTCAAACTGCTTCTTAATGCCCAGTACCGCCAGCGGCAAACCCCCACCGACCGCTTTCGACATCACAATGATGTCCGGTTCGATGCCGGCATGTTCGAAAGCGAACAGTTTACCGGTGCGCGCGAAGCCAGCCTGAACTTCGTCAATAATCAGCAGAATACCGTGCTCCTGCGTCACTTTACGAATGCGTTGCAGCCACTCTGCCGGTGCCGGATTCACCCCGCCTTCGCCCTGCACCGCTTCCAGAATCACGGCCGCCGGCTTACGCACGCCGCTCTCGACGTCGTTGATCAGGTTTTCAAAGTAGTAGGTTAATGCCTGTACGCCCGCTTCGCCGCCGATGCCCAGCGGGCAACGGTACTGGTGCGGATAAGGCATAAACTGCACTTCCGGGATCATGCCGTTAACCGCATCTTTCGGCGACAGGTTGCCGGTTACCGCCAGCGCACCGTGCGTCATACCGTGATAGCCGCCGGAGAAGCTGATCACCCCGGTACGACCGGTATATTTCTTCGCCAGCTTCAGCGCCGCTTCCACCGCATCAGCACCGGAAGGCCCGGTAAACTGCAGGCAGTACTCTTTGCCTTCGCCCGGCAGCAGGGAAAGCAGATATTCTGAGAAGCGGTCTTTTAACGGCGTGGTCAGATCCAGTGTATGTAACGGCAAGCCGCTGGTAATGACATTTTGGATGCTTTGCAAGATATCAGGATGGTTATGCCCAAGCGCCAGCGTACCTGCACCGGCCAGACAGTCAAGATATTGATTATTTTCAACATCGGAAATCCACACGCCTTCGGCCTTAGCAATGGCTAACGGCAGTTTGCGCGGATAACTCCTGACATTCGATTCAAATTCAGCTTGTCGCGCCAAATAGGTTTGATTGTTACCATCAAATGAAGTCGCACCTAAATTATCAATACGGACTTTATCCGTCATCATATCACTCCTACAACTGAGGGTATCGGTCACGCCACAGTTGAATAATTGAATTAAAGGAAACTACTACTATGAAAAAACGCGGCCAATATATGGCTTTTTAAGGATCTTCTCAATCACTTATTTTATTAAGATTTTCTTAATATTTATCAACACATTGCGTGTAATTTATTTCAATAGCCTCTGCTATATTTCGCCACAAGCATTATCCTGCATGGCGCAAACGCGTCATTTCTTCCCCCGGCGTAACACCAAAATAACGTTTGAATTCCCGTGAAAACTGCGACGGGCTTTCATAGCCCACCTTCAGCGCCGCCACGCTGGCTTTCATCCCTTCCTGCATCATCATCATCCGCGCCTGATGCAGGCGGTAGCTTTTGATGTACTGCAAAGGGGAAGTGCTGGTGACGGCCTTAAAGTTATGATGAAAGGCCGAGACGCTCATATTGGCTTCTGCTGCCAGCTGTTCGACGCTCAGGCTATCGGTGAAATGGTGCTCAATGCGCCGCAATGCGCGGGCAATCTGGCTGAACTGCGTCTGACGGCTTACCAAAGCCAGCAGCGCTCCACCACAGGGGCCTTGCAGCGCATGGTAGAGAATTTCTCGCACGATATGCGGCCCGAGCACGCGCGCATCGCGCGGATGCGCCATCGCATCCAGCAATCGTCCGGTGGCACACAGCATCTTCTCCGTCAGCAGCGCGGAGTGTATGCCGTGAGTGAGTGGCTGCGGGTAGAAGCCGTCATCTTCGCCGATATCGATCAGCAGATCCTGCAACTGAAGCGCATCCACCCGCAGCGACAGCCCGGTCAGCGGCAGTTCAGGCGTGGCAAAGGTTTCACATTCAAACGGCAGAGGTACCGTCAGCATCAGATATTTGCTGGCATCATAATGGAATACGCTTTTGCCGAGGTAACCGGTTTTCTTGCCCTGGAGCACAATCACAATCGCCGGCTTATACATGACCGGCTGACGTACCGTGCCGCTTTCGGAATAAAACAGGGTGATACCCGGCACCGGGGTCATTTTATCCTGCTTAACCAGGCCGGAGACCTGTTGCGCCAGCCGGGCGCAGACGATTTTTCGATCCATGATGGTTTGCCGCTCGCTGAATGAATACCGCATATATCATCCCCTGCTGCTCTCTTTTTCTCCAGCCCTTTGGAGGATCGGGCAAGACTCAGAGAGAAATGTGCACTCATCACCATGCAGCAGGTACTGTCGCGCCTGTGCCAGCCTTAGCGGAAAATCGTTTAACTTACGGCTTGCTCACCTGTCTACTAAGCTTAGCGTTATCAATCGGTGCCAGCGCACCGGTTAATCCGCTGAACAGGAGATATCATGGCAAATCAACCGATCATCAAACTACACGACGGTAATATGATGCCGCAGCTTGGGCTGGGCGTCTGGCAGGCCAGTATTGATGAAGCGCGCAGCGCAGCAGTTAAAGCACTCTCCGTGGGTTATCGCTCCATTGACACTGCCGCCATCTATAAAAATGAGGAAGGTATTGGCCAGGCGCTGCAGGAAACCGATATCGCTCGCGACGAGATCTTTATCACCACCAAATTATGGAATGACGACCAGCTCAACGCGCAGCAGGCGCTGGAAACCAGTCTGCAAAAGCTGCAGCTGGAGAGCGTCGACCTGTATCTGATGCACTGGCCGTGTCCGGGGAAAAACAATTACGTGGCCGCCTGGCAGCAGATGATTGAACTGCAACAGCAGGGGCTGACCAAAAGCATTGGCGTCTGCAATTTCAGTGAAGCCCATTTGAAACGCCTGATGGACGACACCGGCGTCAGTCCGGTGATAAACCAGGTGGAACTGCATCCGCTGCTGCAACAGCGCACCCTGCATGCCTGGAACGCCATGCACCAGATCCAGACGGAGTCATGGAGCCCGCTGGCACAAGGCGGGGAAGGCGTATTCGACCAGCAAGCGATCAAGAAGCTGGCGAAGAAATACGGCAAATCCCCGGCACAGATTGTTATCCGCTGGCATCTGGACAGTGGCCTGGTGGTTATCCCCAAATCGATCACGCCGGCGCGTATTGAAGAGAACTTCAGGGTGTTCGATTTCCGCCTTGAAAAAGCGGAAATCAGCGACATTGCCGCATTGGACCAGGGCAAACGCCTCGGTCCTGACCCGGACGAATTGAATTAACCCACGAACGCCGGGCAAGCCAGGCGTTCGCCCGCTGCCAGTCCGGCCAGTCAGCCCGCCTGCTGCGCCGGATTAACCACCAGCTGCCCCGCTACACCGCGATCCGCCATCTCCAGCGTCTGGCTGTAGTAGACAAACGGGAAATGCTCAGACGATGGCTGAGTAAAGGAGACAAACAGCTCCACTTCGCCATCAACCCATACGGTATCCTTCCAGCCACGATCTTCCGCCATCGGCTGCGCCCCGTTGACGTTTTTGATCAGGAACATCACGCCCTGGATATGGAACGACTGTGGCGTATCGGCATGGATGATCCAGCGCTCGTAGCTGCCCTGCTGCGCCTGCACGTCAATGCGCATCATTTCCCACAGCGCACCGTTAATGCCCGGCATCGAATCATCCAGGCGGAACTCACGCGTGCGGCTCACCGCGCCTTCAATCACCTGGTCCGGCAGCAGGCGCATGGGTAAGTTATCCGTTACCAGCGGTAACAGGCCGGTCGGACGCAGAGTCAGTACCCGCGTTGAGGTCAAAATGGAAGATGGCTCAAAAAAGCCGCGCAGACGGTCAACAATGCCTGCCGCTTCGCCGGCGGTAATCGCCACCTCGTTCCCCTGTGACATATCCACCAGTACTTCGCGCCGTTCTCCCGGAGCCAGTGAAAGTTGTTCCACCGCCACCGGTGCCGGCAGAAACCCCTGATCGCTGGCGATAACATTGAACGGCCGACCGTCGCTCATACGCAGCTGATAGCAGCGCGCATTAGAGGCATTCAGCAGACGCAGCCTTACCCAACCGCGCGACACTTCGACATACGGGTTCTGTACGCCGTTGACCAGCAGCGTATCGCCAACAAACCCGCCCTTAGCCGACGGGGCATATACCGGAGTGGCAAAGTTGTCCAGGCGCTTGTCCTGAATGATCAGCGGGAAATCATCAACGCCGTAGTGATTAGGAATTGGTAAGGACTTACTAACTTCATCCTCCACCAGCCACATGCCGGCCAGCCCGTTATAGACATGCGGAGCCATACGGTTCGGCGTATTGGCGTGATACCAGCAGGTGGCCGCCGCCTGACGGATCGGCACCACCGGCGCCCAGTCCACGCCCGGTGACATCAGACGCGCGGCTCCCCCCATCAACGCTCCCGGCACCTGCAGGCCGCTGACCGTCATCGCTACCGGTTCGGTCAGACGGTTGCTGTAAATCAGCTTCACGTCGTCGCCGTTCCACACGCGCACCGTGGGGCCAAGATACAGGCCATTAATTCCCCAGACCGCTGCTTTATTACTGCCGTTAAATGACCAGTGGCTGCGTTGCAGCGTCAGAAACAGCGGCTGTCCACGGCGTGATTCAATCAGCGGAGGAACCGGTAGCGCGTTGATCGCTCCGGCGGCACGGGCATTAAAAGGCAAAGAAGAAGCACAGAGGGCAATGCCCGAGGCCTGAAGAAATTGACGACGACTGAAGGACATACCCACTCCGTAAGCCAAAAAGGGGCCACCGCAGTGGCTCTGTTGCTTTTTATCATTCTGCACGAACCGTGCTGCCGCGTGGTAATGCCGTTAAATTTATAATTTGCCTGAGGCTTCGCGGGCGGCGACTTCGGCGTTCAACTCATCCAGCTTAGCCGACATGATTTCGCGGCAGTGCGTGGCCAGCTTACGCACCGACTGGTCGGCAAAAGCCGGGGTATCGACAGGCGGCAGCATTTCAACAATCGCCAGGCCATTTTTTAGCCGGTTCAACTTAATTTTACCGTGAGTATTGGATACCACTACCGGAATAATCGGCACGCCAGCCGCAACGGCAGCATGGAACGCCCCGGTTTTAAACGGCAGCAGGCCGCGACCACGACTGCGCGTCCCTTCCGGGAACATCCAGAAAGAGATTTTCTTCTTTCTGAACTGTTCGACCAGCTCACCGATAGTGCCATGCGCTTTAGTGCGGTTTTCCCGATCGATAAGCAGATTGCCGGTCAGCCAGTAGAGCAGGCCAAAAAACGGCACCCACAGCAGGCTGGTTTTGCCGACGGTCACGGTGGTTGGCTGCACGATGGCAGCGGCGGTGATCATGTCATAATTATTCTGGTGATTGCAGATATATATCGCATTCGGATAGTTTTCAGCCCCTGCCGGCTTGCGCAGTTCCACCTTAAGACCAAACACCGGAGCAAGGCGGCCAAACAGGTGACCAAACGTCGCCACATGACGTGGATTGCGTGGACTAAACAGACAGTAAATACAACCAAACACACACACCAGTATCGAGTAAACCACTACCACCAGGGTACGTAACAGAGTAAGCATCACAACCTCATTATCTTTTATCACCGTCATCGTTCAGGCAGCATGGGGATCGGCGAATTATGCTCTTCATGTCAACCGCGCCCGGCTCTGACGATACAGCGACACACTTTCTTCAATAAGACATCATTTCATTCGGTCAGTTGAATAAACGATTCGTCAGATAAAGCTTAGGATCACTCCCCGCTATCATCCGTGGCGGCTGCACACACCGCACCTTCCACATCAACCCGGTCAATACGCTGTAAGCCACGCGGCAACAGGGTGCCACGGCGGCCGCGCTCGGCACGGAATTTTTGCAAATCAGCGGCTTTCAGCGTTAGTTTACGTTTGCCCACATACAGGGTGATCGCGTTTTCCGGCGTCAGTAGCAGCAGCCAGGCCAGTTTATCTTCACCTGAAGCAGCCTCCGCAGACGGGATTGAGACAATCTTGTTGCCTTTGCCTTTCGACAGCTGCGGCAGTTCGCTGACCGGGAACATCAGCATACGGCCAGCAGCGGTGATCGCCAGCAGCAAATCGTCATTGCTTTGAATCGCTAACGGTGTCATCACTTTGGCATTTGACGGCAGGGTTAACAGCGCTTTGCCCGCGCGATTACGTGACACCAGTTCGCTAAAGGTGCAGACGAAACCGTAACCGGCATCAGATGCCATCAGTAGTTTCTGCGTCTCATCCGCCATCAGCACCTGTTCCACCACCGCCCCCGGCGGCGGGGTCAGTTTGCCGGTAAGCGGCTCGCCCTGACCACGCGCCGACGGTAGCGTTAGCGGGTCGAGCGCGTAGCTGCGGCCGGTTGAATCAATGAAGACGACCGGCTGATTGCTCTTGCCGCGTGCCGCACCGAGGTAAGCGTCTCCGGCTTTATAACTGAGGCCGGCCGGGTCAATGTCATGGCCTTTGGCGCTGCGTACCCAGCCGCTCTGCGACAGCACGATGGTCACCGGTTCTGACGGTATCAGCTCATGCTCACCGATCGCTTTCGCTTCCTCGCGCTCGCGCAGCGGCGAGCGGCGGTCATCGCCGTAAGCATCGCTGTCGGCCTGTAATTCTTTCTTCAGCAGGGTATTCATCTTACGTTCGGAAGCCAGAATAGCCTCCAGATGCGCACGCTCTTTTTCCAGTTCGTCCTGTTCGCCACGGATCTTCATCTCTTCCAGTTTGGCAAGATGACGCAGTTTCAGCTCAAGGATGGCTTCTGCCTGGATTTCTGAGATGTCAAAGCGCGACATCAGCACCGGTTTAGGTTCATCCTCGGCGCGGATAATCTCGATCACTTCGTCAATATTGAGGAAGGCCACCAGTAAACCGGCGAGGATATGCAGGCGCTTGAGCACTTTTTCCAGGCGATGATTCAGACGTCGGCGCACGGTATCGCGACGGAATATCAACCACTCGGAGAGGATCTCCAGCAGGTTTTTGACCGCCGGGCGGTTGTTCAGCCCGATCATGTTCAGGTTGATACGGTAGCTGCGCTCAAGGTCGGTGGTGGCAAACAGGTGGTTCATGACCTGATCCATATCGACGCGGTTGGAGCGCGGGACAATAACCAGCCGCGTCGGATTCTCATGATTGGATTCATCACGCAGATCTTCGACCATTGGCAGCTTTTTATTGCGCATCTGTACGGCGATCTGCTCCAGCACGCGCGCACCGGAAACCTGGTGCGGCAGCGCGGTGATCACCACGTCGCCCTCTTCCTTCTTCCACACCGCACGCATACGCACCGAACCGCGCCCGTTCTGATAGATTTTGCGGATTTCATTGCGCGGGGTGATGATTTCAGCTTCGGTCGGATAGTCCGGCCCCTGAACGATATCCAGCAGTTCATCAAGGGTGGTTTTCGGGCTGTCAATCAGCGTGATGGCGGCTTTAGCCACTTCTCTGAGGTTGTGCGGTGGAATGTCAGTGGCCATGCCAACGGCAATACCGGTGGTGCCGTTCAGCAAGATGTTAGGCAGGCGTGCCGGCAGCATTGACGGCTCCTGCAGGGTGCCGTCAAAGTTCGGCACGTAGTCAACGGTGCCCTGACCCAGCTCACCCAGCAGGACTTCGGCATATTTTGACAGGCGCGACTCGGTGTATCGCATCGCCGCAAAGGATTTGGGATCGTCCGGCGCCCCCCAGTTCCCCTGGCCATCGACCAGCGGGTAACGGTAGGAGAACGGCTGCGCCATCAGCACCATCGCTTCATAGCAGGCGCTGTCGCCGTGCGGATGGTATTTACCCAGCACATCACCGACGGTACGCGCCGATTTTTTAAACTTCGCGTTGTTGCTTAGCCCCAGTTCCGACATCGCATAAACGATGCGTCGTTGTACTGGCTTCAGCCCATCGCCAATATAAGGCAGCGCGCGATCCATGATGACGTACATGGAGTAGTTAAGGTAAGCATTCTCAGTAAATTTATGCAGGGCAAGACGCTCTGCACCATCCTGCGTCAGGTCACTCATTCTCTTCTTGTCCTCATATCGCGGCGCGTTCAGGGCCAGCACCGCCACAGCGGTAAGTTTGGCGAGGATAGTACCTTATCTGGTAAGGGTCTGTCACAGAGATCGGTGGTTAAGCGGGGCAGCCTGCAACGAATTGTATCATGCAGCAGTAAACGGGATTCAGGTAAGCGGTAATTAACTGAATAACAGCAAAACGGGGGAACATCATTGCCTGAAGCTTGCATCAGCGACGGCCCGGCAAGGCGCTCCGGGCCTTAGGCTTACCCCTTTGTCGCTAACCACTGTCCCACTATCTGCTGATACTCACCGCTGGCTTTCCCCAGATGTAGCCACTGGTCAACGTACATCTTCCAGCTGATATCATCACGCGGCAACATCCACGCCTTCTCGCCGTACTGCAACGGTTTTCCCGGATTGATGGCGCACAGCTGCGGGTAGCGTTTCTGCTGATAAAGCGCTTCAGAGGCGTCGGTTACCATCACATCCGCCTTTTTGTCCACCAACTGCTGGAAGATGGTCACGTTATCGTGGAACAGCGTCAGATTAGCCTGCGGCAGAAAAGCATGTGCAAAGGCTTCATTGGTGCCGCCCGCCGGTTCAATCAGCCGTACCGTCGGCTTATTCAGCTGTTTAACCGTGCGGTATTTATTTTTATCCACACAGCGCACCAGAGGAATTTTGCCATCGCTATCCAGCGGGCTGGCAAACCATGCGGTCTGCTGGCGCTTCAAGGTGACCGATACACCTCCCAGCGCGACATCGCACTGTTTGCCAATAAAGTCCGCAGTCAGCGTTTTCCATGTGGTTGGCACCCATTTCACCTCCGCCCCCAGCGTTTTCGCCAGCGACTGCGCCAGTGAAATATCAATACCTTCATAGCTGCCATCCGGGCGCAGATAAGTATAGGGTTTATAGTCCCCGGTGGTGCAAACGGTCAGGGTTTTACTCTGCATCACCCTATCAAGATGTGATTGCGCGCTGGCGCTACCTGCCAACAGCAGCAGAACCATGGCTCCTGTTTTCATCATCATTTTTATACTCTCGTTATTCGTGTCATTGCCACGGATTGTTGCCTGAAATGCAATACTACTTTGATTATAAACATATTTCCTTGCCAAATCGCCCTACCAGACTCGCATTCATTACGCGAAAGAAATAGGCCGCTGCCGGCCTGTTCACAAGGCCAGTCAGTTCTCTGACATCGGCGGTTACCCGCATTTATTGTCATAATGTCAACAGGAGAGCAAGACGATGTCGGGGTTATTGCGCGTTATCTGACACATCTTAGCGAAATCTTTGCTTAACTGATCAACTGACCCGTATTAAAGAAGGAAACAGTATGCTGACCGTTCTCGCTGAAATTTGTATCAGGCCAGGCCGCCGCCATGTCGTGTTGCAGGCGATTGAGGCGCTGATACCGGAGGTGCTGGCGGAGGAAGGTTGCGCAAGCTACCAGCCGCTGATCGATCATAAAGCACAGGTTCCCTGGAAGCAGCACTCACCGCATTCAATCTTTATGGTGGAACACTGGGAGTCGCTGCGCCACCTTGAACAACATCAGCAAGCGCAACATATGGAAAACCACCGTACGGCCATTAAGGACGATGTGGTTGACGTGAAGATTTTTATACTGGAACCCGCCATTAAATAGCTCAGGCAAGCAATGTTACGGCCGTTCCGCACTGGAGAACGGCCCTTTAGTCTTAAACCTTCTTAACCTTACTGAATGAGAAAATACAGACTTCAGCTTTATGATCGGGAACACCGACCATAAACCATTAAGCATCCTGAACGTCAAGGCTGATGTCGTCGTTTATCATTTTCCGGCTATAACAATATGGCTATGTTGATCGGTGTCGTTTATTTTATTACGGCCATTCCCGCTCAGGTCAAATGAGATAACCAGTCCGGGCCTCATATCTTTTGGCCCCTCATTTTTACTGTCGCTAAAATGACCTGCGCCTCCCCATACAATGCTTTTTCCCGCAGAGACGGCCTCAGCTTCTCGTTTTACTGCAGCGTCCCAGGCAACATTAAGGGACAACCTTTTCTTCATATATTGGATTTTTTCCATGGCTGTATTGGGTTCAGCAACCGCCAGCCTGCGGTCAATCCCGGAAACGTAAATCCCGGCTTTATGGGCATTGACCAGGGCGCCAGCCACTTCATGTAGCCAAGCGGAACCGTGTTTACCCCATGAATTTTCCAGAAAATCATGCACGGCGCTTTTACCATCATGCAAAGCTTCCCTCAGGAGTGCACCGTCGGTGAATTTCACAAATTCTACCGCGAGATGATCGGCTCCCGCTTTCTTCAGATCCTTCGCGGATTCTGCAATAAGTTTGGGTATGAAAAGCTTTCCGTGCAAATCGCTAATGTAGAGTAGTTTGTTGCCCTGCAAGGCCCCTGTCAGGGCACCTTTGGGATGACTGGCGGGGGACATAATGTGAATATCCGGGTGTATTGCGTATGAGTTGCTGCTTGACGAAACACGATGAACTGAACTGGACGATACGTTATTAAACATGAACTGTGCCAAAGAGAACCGCGACGTGGTGTGGAAAACGATAATTTTGTCTAAGCAGCAAATCAGATGTCGGGAAGATGGATTTAACGATGCTGATGCAAAACCACCATGTTCATATGCTGTTTAGCGTAAATAAGTGTTAACCCGCAGCGTTCGGTTCCAAATAAATTTGAAAAGGGTTCTGGAATTGCCTGCACGGCGAGTGGCTCGGTTGCATAACAGCCAGGCTGTGGCGAGCGGGGATTGAATATTGGCCGTCATTATCAAGGCTGGAATGTTATTGCCGCCTGTTTTTATCGGGCGCTTTCACCGGGGTTTCCATGCGGGCAGACTGAATGATATTCAGTTTATAACGCTGAATATCATTGGGGGATGAAAGGGGAATGGCTCACTTCATTTCACTGAGAACCTGCACATCGTTCGCCGCAAAAATAGCCGTTGAGGATTTGCCAGAGCGGAATGCCAATGGAATAGGGAATTTAATCCAGCGTGTTTATACCCGTATGCTGGTGGTGGAAATTTTCCAGCCACAGGCTTAATAAAGCAGGCGGTAAGGGCAATTGCAGGCCCTGTTCAAATCCATTTAACCTGAACTCAGGGCCTTTAATTCATCACGGCTAAAACCGTTTTACACCTCGATTTCTGCGCTGTCGCCTTTTTCCTGCAGCCAGTTACGACGGTCTTCAGATCGTTTCTTCGCCAGCAGCATATCCATCACTGCCAGCGTTTGATCGACATCCTCATCGCTTATCGTTAACTGCACCAGACGGCGGGTATTTGGGTCAAGCGTGGTTTCACGCAGCTGCAACGGGTTCATCTCGCCCAGCCCTTTAAAGCGCTGCACGCCCGGCTTGCCTTTTTTACGCTTCAGCTGCTCAAGAATGCCTGCTTTCTCTTCCTCGTCCAGCGCGTAATAGACCTCTTTACCCAGGTCGATACGGTAGAGCGGCGGCATCGCCACATAGACGTGACCGTTTTTAACCAGCGTGCGGAAATGGCGTACAAACAGCGCGCACAGCAGGGTGGCGATATGCAATCCATCGGAGTCCGCATCGGCGAGAATACAGATCTTACCGTAACGCAGCTGGCTGAGATCTTCGCTGTCGGGATCGATGCCGATCGCCACCGAAATATCGTGCACTTCCTGCGAAGCCAGCACCTCATCAGAGGAGACTTCCCAGGTATTAAGGATTTTACCCTTCAGCGGCATGATCGCCTGATATTCGCGATCGCGCGCCTGCTTGGCGGAGCCGCCCGCCGAGTCCCCTTCCACCAGGAACAGTTCGGTGCGACTCAAATCCTGTGCGCTACAGTCAGCCAGTTTCCCCGGCAGCGCCGGGCCGCTGGTCAGCTTTTTACGCACCACTTTCTTCGCCGCACGCATGCGCCGCTGGGCGCTGGAGATTGCCAGCTCGGCCAGCATTTCTGCTGCCTGGACATTCTGGTTAAGCCACAGGCTGAAAGCATCTTTGACTACGCCTGAGACAAAAGCGGCGCACTGGCGTGATGACAGGCGCTCTTTCGTCTGACCGGCGAACTGTGGATCCTGCATTTTTACCGACAGCACGTAAGCACAGCGATCCCAGATATCTTCCGCCGACAGCTTCACGCCACGCGGCAGAATATTGCGGTATTCACAGAACTCGCGCATCGCATCCAGCAGCCCCTGGCGCAAGCCGTTAACATGAGTACCGCCCTGCATGGTCGGGATCAGGTTAACGTAGCTCTCGGTTAGCAGCTCGCCGCCCTCCGGCAGCCATAACAGCGCCCAGTCTACTGCTTCAACATCGCCGGAGAACGCCCCGACAAAGGGTTTTTCAGGCAGCAGCGGCAGGCCGTTAACCGCCTCCATCAAATAGTCAGTCAAACCGTCGGCGTAGCACCAGCTCTGTTCGGTTTTGTTCAGCCTGTCTTTAAAAACGATTTCCACGCCCGGACACAGCACCGCTTTGGCTTTCAGCAGGTGGCTTAAGCGCGTGACCGAGAAGCGCGGGCTGTCAAAGAAGGACTCGTCCGGCCAGAACTGCACGCGAGTACCGGTGTTACGCTTACCGACCGTCCCGGTAACCGTGAGATCCTGCACTTTGTCACCGTTTTCAAACGCCATTTCATACACTTCGCCATTGCGACGTACGGTGACTTCTACACGTTTTGACAGAGCGTTAACCACCGAGATCCCCACGCCGTGCAGGCCGCCGGAAAACTGATAGTTTTTATTGGAGAATTTTCCTCCGGCATGCAGGCGGCAGAAAATCAGCTCAACCGCCGGTACGCCCTCTTCGGGGTGGATATCCACCGGCATGCCGCGCCCGTCATCAATCACTTCCAGTGACTGGTCGGGATGCAGAATCACTTCGACACGTTTGGCATGGCCGGCCAGCGCTTCATCCACGCTGTTGTCGATCACTTCCTGGCCTAAATGGTTAGGACGCGCGGTATCGGTGTACATACCCGGGCGGCGACGCACGGGTTCAAGTCCGCTGAGAACCTCAATGGAATCAGCGTTGTAACTGGATTGAGTCATCGTAACAATCTGATTAGTGGTGGCTAAAAATGCGTGGCCAGCCCCCGGCTCATCTCAATCCTTGACGTTAAGGAAGTCGAGGATGGCGGAGAAATGGCGTTCGAATCCGATAAAAGCATGATTTCCGCCCTCTTCTACCGTCTGTCGGCAGGCGCTGTAATAATCGAGAGCCTGGCGGTAGTCGAGCACTTCATCGCCCGTTTGTTGCAGTAACCAGAGCAAATCCGGAGACTCTAACGGGTCAATATGCATCACTTTTAGATCGTAAATATGGCGTGACTCTAACACATATTGCTGGCCGGTGTACGGGTTCTCGTTTTCACCGAGGTAATCCACCAGCAGCTCAAATGGGCGCACGGCAGGATTGACGACCACCGCTGGCAGGGTAAAGCATTGCGACAGCCAGGTGGCGTAATAGCCGCCTAGTGAAGAACCGATTATCCCCAACGGCTCGCCGGCCGACTGCATCACGAAATCTTCCAGCAGCTGCGCGGCTTCTGACGGATAAGCCGGTAGCTGAGGAACGTAAAGGCGGATATCAGGATGGTGCTGCGTCAGCCACTGCCTGAACTGCGTCGCCTTGGCCGACTGGGGCGAACTGTTAAAACCGTGCAGATAAAGCAGCGTAGCCATGAGTCAGTACCCTTCGGAGTCAAGATCCGGGTTAAACTTGCGCGTGTTCAGGCGCTTAACCTCTGTCTCCAGGTGGCCATCCTGATCAAGATTCAACCAGCGCCAGCCTGGCGCTTCAGCATCAATGGTGAAATGGGTACAGTGAGGCTTGAACTGCACGCAGGTTGAGGGCGTTGCCAGTACGCGACGCCCATGCCAGTTAAGATCCAGCTCCTGATGAATATGACCGCAAAGCAGCGTCTTTGCCAGCGGGTAGCGCCGCAAAACAGCATCAAGCATATGCGGATTACGCAAACTGTGCTGGTCAAGCCAGGAACAGCCGGAAGGCAAAGGATGATGATGCAGTAGGATCAGCGTGTGGCGCTGTGGTTCAGCGGCCATCGCACGTTCCAGCCACTCCAGCTGGTAATCACTCAGTTCACCGTGTGGCACCCCAAATACCTGGCTATCCAGCAGCACGGCTTGCCAGTGGTCTCCTATCAGCACCTGCTTTTGGTCGGCAATGCTGGACGCCCCCAGCGTGCTAAACATCGTCGGCTGATAGTCGTGATTGCCCGGTAGCCAGACGCAGGGCGCGGGTAGGCGAGCAATGCCCTCAGCAAAATGCTGATAGGCCTCTACCGCGTGATCCTGTGCCAGATCGCCCGTGGCGACGATCAGATCAAAGTGACGTCGTTCTGCAGCGACAGCTTCCAGCACGGCGTCGAAACTGGCCCAGGTGTTCACCCCCAACAGCGTTTCATCTTTACCTGCAAAAAGGTGGGTATCCGTTATCTGTAAAATCCTGACTCTGGACCCACTCGCCACAGGAAGTTTTAACAGGCTATCCAATCAAAGTCCTTACGGTTAGATCTGTACCAGTCATACTAAAAAGCGGCAGGTGAGTTGGCTGCAACCCGAATGATTTGCTGATAAAAAGGTTTGCAGCTGGCTCAACACACCGGGACGGCCATTGCGCCGTGGGACAAGCAATAGCGTAACCAGTCAGCCAGGAACTGATTAATCTGGTGCTTTTCGTCACGCTGATGCAGCTTTTTATTTGGATAATCATAGCGTGCTTTAAAGCGATAGATCTGCTGCGTGGAACACACTTCTGCCACCATCGCGTCGTGATACAAGCGTACCGACATGGAGGGCAGGCTCCAGTAGCTTACCGCCGGGGCGGTTTGCCTGATTTCCACCAGCGTCGTATAGCGGGTCGACTCCTGAATGGTAATCAGATAACTGGCCCCGGTCACCTGATATGCCACAGATTCGCCGGCACGGTCTTCTTTAGGCAATAACCGGCGCAGCTGCGCAAAATTGGTCTCGCAAACGCGCATCATTTCAGGAAAGTCGGGGACATAGCGTTTCATTATTCGTTTTTCCACTCCTGGCGTAACTGTTTATGGTGCAGCTCCAGCCATTGCAAAGCAATAACGGCAGCGGCATTATCAATTCTCCCCTGTTCCACCCATTGATAAGCCTGACTGCGGCTCACCACATGCACAAGAATGTCCTCATTCTCTTCCTCCAGACCGTGGTTTCCCTGCGCCACGCTGGCATCCACTTCACCGACAAACACCGCCAGACGTTCTGTCGTTCCCCCCGCACTGGAGAGATAATTAATGATGGGTTTAATCCGTCCGGCTGTCAGACCTGCCTCTTCTACCGCCTCGCGGCGCGCCACGTCTTCCGGCGTTTCACCCGCTTCAATCATTCCTGCCACCAGCTCAAGCACCCAAGGGGTGGGGCTGGTATCGTAGGTCGCTATACGGATTTGTTCGATCAGCACAACTTCATCACGCCGGGGATCATAGGGTAGCAGCACTGCGGCGTGACCGCGCTCGAAAATTTCTCTGGTGATTTCACCGCTCATTCCCCCGTTAAATAAACGGTGGCGAAAACGATAGCGTTGCAACGAAAAAAAACCCTGGTACAGGGTCTCGCGAGCCATGATTTCTACATCGTTTTTGGTAAAAATTACCGGATAATTGTTCACTGCGGTCATCACTGTATCTCCTGAAAATGAGGGTGAAAACGGTAAGTTCAATAGTAATCAGCCGGATGTCTGGTTCTTCATGACGTATTTAAGTAAATTAGAAGGAGGATGGCACTTTCAGCCAACTTACCTGATCCGGAATCTCTGCTATCATCGGCGACAATTTTTGGTCTTCGTCAGCGCTACCATAACAACTACCATAACAATTTTGCTGCACTACAAGGAATGCAAATGAACAAACTGCTCCCTTTACTTATCGGTCTGAGCCTGGGCGGCTTCAGTGTTGCCAGCCAGGCTGAAAACCTGCTGCAGGTATATCAGCAGGCGCGTTTATCAAATCCTGACCTTCGTAGCTCAGCAGCCGATCGTGATGCGGCATTTGAGAAAATTAATGAAGCTCGCAGCCCGCTGTTACCGCAGCTTGGCCTTGGAGCTGACTATACGTACACCAACGGTTACCGTGATAGCAGTGGCGCTAACAGCAACACTAAAAGTGCCTCACTACAACTGACTCAGACCATTTTTGATATGTCAAAATGGCGTGCGCTTACCCTGCAGGAAAAGACCGCCGGGATTCAGGACGTCACCTGGCAGACCGCCCAGCAGACGCTGATCCTGAATACCGCTACCGCCTATTTTAATGTCCTGAATGCCATCGATACCCTGTCATATACCGAGGCACAAAAACAGTCCATTTATCGCCAGCTGGATCAAACCACCCAGCGTTTTAACGTGGGCCTGGTTGCCATTACCGATGTGCAGAACGCCCGCTCGCAGTACGATACCGTGTTGGCCAGTGAAGTGGCAGCGCGTAATGAGCTGGACAATGCGGTTGAAACCCTGCGTCAGGTAACCGGTAACTACTATGCGAGCCTGGCTTCACTCAACGTTGATACTTTCAAAACGGATAAACCGCAGCCGGTCAGCGCTCTGCTAAAAGAAGCAGAAAACCGCAATCTGAGTCTGTTAGCAGCCCGTCTCTCTCAGGATCTGGCGCGTGAGCAGATTCGATCTGCCGAAACTGGCCATATGCCAACGCTGGATCTGACCGCGTCTACCGGTTTATCCAATAACCGTTACGGCGGCAGCCGTGCTAACCAGTCAACCAGCACTAAGGACAATATCAGCGGCAGTAACCAGGTGGGTTTGAGCTTCAACCTGCCACTGTACAGCGGTGGCTCAGTCAGCTCACAGGTTAAGCAAGCGCAGTACGCCTTTGTTGCCGCAAGTGAACAGCTCGAAGGCGCTCACCGCACTGCCGTCCAGACCGTGCGTTCCTCGTTCAACAACGTGAATGCCTCAATCAGTAGCATTGCAGCCTACAAACAGGCTGTTGTTTCAGCACAAAGCTCGCTGGATGCCATGGAAGCCGGTTATTCCGTGGGTACCCGCACTATCGTCGATGTGCTGGATGCCACCACCACGCTGTTCAATGCCAAACAGCAGCTGTCTAATGCGCGTTACAGCTATATGATTAATCAGCTAAACATCAAGTCTGCGCTGGGCACGCTCAACGAACAGGACCTGCAGACGTTGAATAGCCAGCTTGGTAAAGATGTGGTTACCGCGCCAGATGTTGTTGCCCCGGAAAACCCGCAGCAGGATGCCCGCGCCGTTGGCGCTGCTCACAAGGTACGCAACGGCAACGCCCCGGCGGCTACCCGAACCATCGGTAATCCCCTCAGTTACTGATCCTTTCAGGGGCAGCAAAAGCTGCCCCTTTTGACAGGGCTACCTGTTCCTTCGCCATCGAACGTATAGCTGAGTAAAGATCACATGCCGCCCAGGCTCCATCGCTTCATTTTTCGCCGCCGTTCCCCTATCCTATAAGCTACTTTGGGCACAGGACAAAATTGATGAAACGGACTAAAAAAATTAATTACGCCTCCTTTCGCAAAAGCTGGAGCGCCCGCCATTTAACGCCGGTAGCACTGGCGGTGAGTGCGGTATTTATGCTGGCCGCATGTGAACAGGCCGATGAAACCGTATCAATGTATCAAAACGCTGACGACTGCTCGGCCGCTAACCCCGGCAAGAGCGCGCAGTGCACTACCGCGTTTAACAGCGCCAAAGAAGAAGCGGCCAAAACCGCGCCGAAATATACCAGTCGTGCAGACTGCGTGGCTGAATTTGGCGAAGGCCAGTGCCAGCAGGCACCGGCTCAGGCTGGCGTTGGCAATACCAATGCGGAATCGCAGTCCAGCGGCAGCTTCTGGATGCCACTGATGGCCGGTTACATGATGGGCCGACTGATGGGCGGCGGGATGGGCGGCCAGCAACAGCCGCTTTTCACTTCAAAATCCCCGACCAGCCCAGCCAGCGGTCAGTTTGTTGATGCCAGCGGGAAAAGTTACGGAGCCGCCACCCCCGGCCGTACCATGACGGTGCCGAAAAGTGCGCTGGCACCTAAGCCTGCCACCACCAGCACCGTAACACGCGGCGGTTTTGGTGACAGCGTTGCCAAACAAAACACCCTGCGGCGTAACAGTAGCAGTACTGCCAGCAGCATGCGCAGTAAACGCAGCATGGGGGGCTAATCGCTGATGAGGCGTATTGCCATTGCCGAACGCCCGGCCTGGCGAGAAAAAGCGACGGAATATGGTTTTCGTTTTCACACCATGCACGGCGAACCGTACTGGTGTGAAGAGGCCTACTATCAGTTCACGCTGCAGCAAATTGAATCGCTGGAAGACGTAACCAGTGAACTGCACCAGATGTGCCTGCAGGCGGTGGAGCTGGTGACCGGTAGCGAAGAGCTGCTGGCTAAGTTCCGCATTCCAAAACATACCTGGGACTTCGTGCGCGAATCCTGGAAAAGCGGCCAGCCATCGCTCTATTCGCGGCTGGATCTCGCCTGGGATGGCCATTCACCGGCCAAACTGCTGGAAAACAATGCCGATACGCCCACTTCGCTGTATGAAGCCGCGTTCTTCCAGTGGCTTTGGCTGGAAGACCAGCTGAAAGCAGGCCTGCTCCCCGCTGGCAGCGACCAGTTCAACAGCCTGCAGGAAAAGCTGATCGAACGCTTTAGCGAGCTGCATAAGCAGCACGGTTTTAGCTGGCTGCACCTGGCCTGTTGCCGGGATTCTGAAGAAGATCGTGGCACCGTTCAGTATTTGCAGGACTGCGCCACGGAAGCCGGGCTACCAACGGATTTCCTTTATATGGATGAAATCGGCCTGGGTGAGAAAGGGCAATTTACCGATGTCCACGACCAGGTGATTGGTAACCTGTTTAAGCTCTATCCGTGGGAATTTATGCTGCGCGAAACGTTCTCCACTAAACTGGCCGATGCCGGGGTGCGCTGGCTGGAACCGGGCTGGAAGAGCGTTCTTTCCAATAAAGCGCTGCTGCCGTTGCTGTGGAAAATGTTCCCTGACCATCCGAACCTGTTACCAGCATACTTCGCAGAAGATAACGTGCCCCACATGGATAAGTATGTGGTCAAGCCGCTGTTTTCCCGCGAGGGCGCGAATATCCGCATTGTGGAAAACGGTCAGGAGATTGTGCGTGTCGATGGGCCATACGGTGAAGAAGGGATGATTGTGCAACAGTTTCATCCGCTACCGAAATTTGGTGACAGCTATACGCTAATTGGCAGCTGGTTGATCAACGATCGGCCTGCCGGCATCGGCCTGCGCGAAGATCGCGATCTGATCACCCAGGATCTGTCGCGCTTCTATCCGCACACCTTTATTGGATGATCTGTCGGGCAAGGGCGAGCACTGACTCGCCTTTGCCCGAGGCGGTTAAAACAACACATGACCCGTTACCGTGCGGCAGATACGGGTGTTGCCCCGTCATCTGAGCGAACAAGCCCCTTATCCTACCTGCACGGACAGCATACTGAGTGACCCCATGACTATCCCATCCACCGGGATCGACACCGTTTCGCCCGCTGCGCGTGCACCGAGTACGTACAGCAGCGGCAGATAATGCTCCGGCGTAGGGTTCGACAGTGCCGCGCCCTCATGCTGCATAAAGTTCACCAGCGGATGCTGTGAGGCTTCCCCTTCCCAGCCCAGATTATCGCGTACGTATTGATTAAAGGATTCAGCCCAGGGCCAGGCTTGTGCCTCATCCTGCCAACGCATCCTGCTCAGGTTATGCACCACATTACCGCTGGCGACGATCATAACCCCCTGCTCGCGCAGCGCGGCCAGTTTTCGTCCCAGTTCGAAGTGGTAAGCAGGGGGTTTACTGCCGTCCACGCTCAGCTGCACCAGCGGGATGTCCGCGTCAGGGTACATCTTGATTAGCACTCCCCACGAGCCGTGGTCGAATCCCCACTCGCGGTCAAGCTCTACGGCAACCGGAGCCAATGCACCGGCCACCTGTTGTGCCAGCACCGGGGAGCCAGGTGCCGGATAATGCGTGTCAAATAATGCCTGCGGGAAACCACCGAAATCATGAATAGTGCGCGGTTTTTCCAGCGCCGTCACCGCCGTACCCCGGGTATACCAGTGGGCGGACACGGCAATAATCGCTTCAGGCCTTGGCAGGGCAGTCCCCAGTTTGCGCCAGGTTTGCGTGTAGATATTCTCTTCCAGAACGTTCATCGGACTACCGTGCCCCAGGAACAGCGCAGGCATAGTTTGCTGACTCATAGTGTGGCTCCAGGCAAAATTTTGCTCAATGGACACCACATTACGCCCTTTCACTGTCGGAAGAACCTGGATAACCCTGAAGAAGACATTCAGTAAATTTGAATGCCAGAGCGGCATGCTGTGAAGTGCATCGGCCTGGTGCTGCCATGCCCCGGGCTGATACCAGCAAGCCGGAGAAACCGGCCCGCAGCAAGATTAACTGGCCTGTAGCGTTTCTTGACTGTGGCGCCAGGACACCAGATCTTCGATAGTGACGACCGGCATATTATGCTGACGTGCAAACACCATCACTTCCGGCGCATGGGCCATTGAACCATCATCGTTAGTCAGTTCACAAAGCACGCCCGCTGGCTTGAAACCGGCCAGGGTGACCAAATCGATAGTGGCTTCAGTATGGCCACCACGGGTCAACACGCCACCGGAACGGGCGCGCAGTGGAAATACGTGGCCAGGACGGTTCAAATCGCTGGGCTTGGCATCATCAGCAATAGCGGTACGGATGGTGGTCAGCCGGTCTGTCGCAGAAACGCCGGTAGTCACGCCCCGTGCCGCTTCGATAGTCACGGTAAAGCCGGTGCCATAAGCGCTGGTGTTGTTCTGCACCATCATGGGCAAATCAAGTTGTTCCAGACGTTCTTCGTTCAGACACAAACAGACAATACCGCTGCCGTGGCGGATGGTCAGCGCCATCTGCTCAACGGTCATGGTTTCGGCGGCGAAGATCATATCACCTTCGTTTTCACGATCTTCATCGTCCAGTACCATCACACCGCGACCGGATCGCAGCGCCTCAACGGCACGAGTGACACGCTGTTCAGGCGTGCCAAATTCGGAAAGTAGCGACTGATTCATGGTAAATAAACCTTAATAAATGTATGGGTTACCAGAACCAGGGCGTGCTTAGGAGTGTTATGCGGTGACAACAAATAACGCGAGGCGAGCATCAGCCCGTCAAGAATCGTTATTCTCTCCCATCCGGACTTTAACCGTCGGCCCCGGAATTACACCGGATCTGCTGACCTTCAGAATGGATCTGAAGCGCTCGCGGGCTTTCAGCGTCAGCTGATTTACCGCCGGTGGGGAATTTCGCCCCGCCCTGAGAATAAGCGAAATTATCATAGCGCTGAAAAAGTAACAGGGCAATGAACAAAAGCTGCTATTAGCTATCCATTTTTTCACTAAGACATTTTAAAGTTTGTTGCTGACAGCGAAGCGATTACACTAGAGCCAAACTCGCTGCTATCAGGAAACCTGCCATGATTGATGCAAAAAAAATCGAACAACTGGCCCGTCAAGTCCATGACGCCATGCCGAAAGGCATTCGTGATTTGGGTGATGATGTGGAAAAGAAAATCCGTCAGACTCTGCAATCACAGCTGACTCGACTGGATCTGGTTAACCGTGAAGAGTTTGACGTCCAGACTCAGGTGTTGCTGCGCACCCGCGAGAAGCTGGCCGCGCTGGAACAGCGTCTGGCCGAGCTGGAGAACCGTGCGGTACCACAACTGCCTGCGGAAGTCGCCGATAAACCGACTGAGTAAGCAATGCGGGATAACGGCTGCCCCGACCGGGTAGCCGTTATCCGTTAGTTTTGACCGGTTCCGCAGATGATCGTTTTGATGATATTACTGGTAGAAATGCCGTCTTCGAAATTGAGTACCCGCACGTCTCCGCCGTTTTCCCAAACCTCTTTGCTCCCGGCAATATCTTCCGGTTTATAGTCACCGCCTTTCACCAGAAGGTCCGGCAGTACTTCAGCGATTACCCGCTGCGGCGTGTCTTCCTCAAAACCGATCACCCAGTCCACTGCCTCAAGCGCCCCCAACACCATCATACGGTTAACCAGCGGATTAACCGGGCGTGTTTTACCTTTCAGACGCCGGGTGGAAGCATCGCTATTCACCGCCACGATCAGTCGGTCACCGAGCTTACGTGC
Organism: Erwinia pyrifoliae DSM 12163; assembly: GCF_000026985.1. Classification (NCBI taxonomy): domain Bacteria; kingdom Pseudomonadati; phylum Pseudomonadota; class Gammaproteobacteria; order Enterobacterales; family Erwiniaceae; genus Erwinia; species Erwinia pyrifoliae. The sequence goes on along the minus strand of NC_017390.1, from coordinate 516,040 downwards.
ATTGGCAAGATAGGAAACGTGGCCTGCATGCAAAATGTCGAACACGCCGTTAGTCATCACCACTTTTTCGCCGCGCTGGCGGGCTTTGGCCACTTCTGCAATCAGCTGCGCTTCATTCATTACGCCAAATCCCGATTCCGGCCTGGCACGAATGGCATTTTCCAGCTCCACCGGCGAAACGGTGGAGGTGCCGAGCTTGCCGACCACCACGCCTGCCGCTGCATTGGCCAGATAACAACTCTCTTCCAGCGTGTTACCTGCCGCCAGAGCGGTTGCCAGCACGCCGATGACCGTGTCTCCGGCACCGGTCACGTCAAAGACCTCCTGCGCCTGAGTGGGCATATGGAAAGGGGCTTTGCCCGGTTGCAGCAGCGTCATACCGTGTTCGGAACGGGTGACCAGAAGCGCAGAGAGAGCATACTGCTGCATCAGCGCCGTACCACGTTCAACAATATCGGCCTCGCTTTTGCACTTGCCAACCACCGCTTCGAATTCAGACAGGTTTGGCGTCAGAAGGGTTGCGCCATGGTAGCGAGAGAAGTCGGTTCCCTTTGGATCCACCAGCACCGGGACGCCCGCTTTACGCGCCAGAGCGATCATGGTCTCAACGCTGGCCAGCGCCCCTTTGGCATAGTCAGACAGTACCAGCGCCCCGATACCCGGCAGTGACTGCTGAATTCGCTCGTGCATTGGCGCGGGATCGACGCCTTCAAATCCTTCCTCAAAATCCAGCCGGATCAGCTGCTGGTTGCGCGACAGCACCCGCAGCTTGGTGATGGTGGGATGGGTCGCCACAGGGACAAAATCGCACTGCACATTTACCCCGGACAGGGCTGCGCTCAGCGCACGCGCCGCGTCGTCAATCCCGGTCAGGCCGATCAGACGTGATCGGGCGCCAAGTGAGGCGATATTCATTGCAACGTTGGCCGCGCCGCCGGGGCGCTCTTCCACACTATCAACTTTTACCACCGGTACCGGGGCTTCGGGAGAGATGCGGTTGGTTGGGCCGTGCCAGTAGCGATCCAACATCACGTCGCCCACTACCAGCACGCCCGCGCGGGTAAAATCGGGCAGGGTAATTTTCATTCCAGAGACTCCAGACAGCAGTAAAAATGAATGCGCGCGATGATAGCATAATTGTTTGGCTGGCTAACCATCGCATGCGAACGATGATCAGGCACTTAACCATGCCTGCCAGCAGGCTTTCACCTCGGCTTTTTCCTGAGCGAAAGCATCGACTGAGACGTGCCCAGGCAGTTCCTGCAAAGCCAGATGATGAAGCGCGTCGCGCAGAGTCACATAGGCATGGGTCAGTGCCAGCGCCTGAGCAGGCTCCATTTTACCGCTGCGCGCCAGTAGCTCAAGAATACGCACATTGTCAGACCAGCGCGTCAGTTCCGGGTGTTGTGAGGCATAGCGTAAAACCAGATATTGCGTCATAAACTCAATATCGATGATGCCGCCGGCGTCGGATTTAATATCCCACCGCCCCTTATGCTTGTTGCCGTGATGCGCACGCATTTTCTCCCGCATCTCGCGCACTTCCGTTTGCAGTGCCTGAGCCTCACGCGGTAGCCCCAGAACGCTGCGCCGGATGCGCTCGAAACGCTGGCTCAGGGCGCTGTCGCCAAACACGATACGCGCCCGTACCAGCGCCTGATGCTCCCATGTCCAGGCTTCGCTGCGCTGATACTCATCGAAAGCAGCAAACGTGCTGACCAACATGCCCGCCGCCCCGGAGGGACGCAGGCGGGCATCCACCTCGTAAAGGATGCCCGAAGAAGTGCGGGTACTGAACAAGTGCATCACGCGCTGCGCCAGACGCAGATAGAACTGGCGGCCGTCAATACTGCGCTCCCCCAGGGTCACCGCCTCGGCCGGGCAGTCGTGCAGGAACACCAGATCGAGATCGGAACTGTAGCCCAGCTCCCATCCCCCCAACTTGCCGTAACCCACCACGGCAAACCCACGTTCGCTATCACTGACCAGGTGCGAAGGACGGCCATAGCGCTGAACCATCATATTCCACGCCTGCTGAACCACCGATTCGGTTATCGCTTCCGCCAGCCAGGTCAGATGATCGCTGACTTTCATTACCGGTAGCGTTTTGGCGATATCAGCAGCAGCAATACGCAGATGCTGTGCCTGTTTAAACTGCCGCAGCGCCTCCAGCTGCTGTTCCTCATCCTCTTCCGGAATACGCAGCAGGTACTGGCGCAGTTCGTCACGATAGGCATCGGTGGCGGTGGGATGATACAGCGTGGCCGGGTCGAGCAGCTCATCCAGCAGCAGGGGATAGCGTGCCAGCTGGCTGGCAACCATCGGCGATGCGGCACACAGGCGGATCAGGTGCTGCAATGCACCGTGGTATTCGCTCAACAGCTCCAGATAGGTGGAACGGGTCACCACGCCCAGCAGCAGCGGCGTCAGGCGCATCAGCGTTACCGGGGCATCATTACGCGGCACCACTTCGCTCAACAGGCGCGGCATCAGCTGGTCCAGCGCCTGACGCCCGCGCGGGCCGATAGTGCGCTTATCCAGGTCCTGGCGGAAATCGTTGAGGGTACGCAACAGCTGCTGACGAGCATTACTGGCCAGATGCGGCACCAGCAGTTGCAGGTCGGTCTCCTCCAGCCGATCCTGCCACAGTGCGCCATATTCACCGGCCTCGCGGTTATCAGCACTGTCGGCCGTATCGTCACCGATCAGCTCGTTGAAGATAGTGCGCACATCGACCATATGCCGATCGAGCCGCGCGTGTAATGCCGCCCAGTCGGTAAAGCCCATCGCCCAGGCAAGACGTGCGCGGTCCGGTTCGCTGTCCGGCAACGTCTGTGTTTGCTCATCGTTGATGCTTTGCAGCAGATTTTCCAGCCGCCTCAGGAACTGATAGGCAACTTGCAGCTGCCCCACCCGATCTGAGGGTAACAGATGCAGCTCACCGATGGCAGCCAGTGTGGGCAGCAGGGAACGCTGCTGAAGCGAGCGCTCACGCCCCCCACGGATCAGCTGGAATACCTGCACGATAAACTCCGTTTCGCGGATACCGCCAGCCCCAAGTTTAATGTTATCCGTCAGCCCGCGCCGTCGTACTTCACGGGCGATCATGCTTTTCATATTACGCAGCGACTGAATAACGCTGAAATCAATATAGCGGCGGAAGACGAACGGCCGCAGCATCTGGCGCAGCTCCGCACTCCAGCGGTCGTCGCTATCGCCCATCAGCCGCGCTTTGACCATCGCGTAACGCTCCCAGTCGCGCCCCTGCTCCTGGTAGTAGTCTTCCAGCGCGGCGAAGCTCAATACCAGTGGACCGCTGTCGCCAAAGGGGCGCAAGCGCATATCAACACGATAAACGAACCCGTCGACGGTGGTCTGGCCGAGCACTTTGATCAGGCGCTGGCCCAGCCGGGTAAAGAACTGAGCATTATCCAACTCGCGCCGCCCCCCTTGCGTGGTGCCGTTTTCAGGCCAGGTAAAAATCAGGTCGATATCAGAGGAGAAGTTCAGCTCAACGCCGCCCAGTTTCCCCATGCCGAGGATCAGCAGCGGCTGTGGCTCGCCTGCGGCATTCATCGGGGTGCCAAGATCGGCACAGCAGGCGTGCCACAACCAGTCACGCGCGGCAACAATCAGCCTTTCCGCCAGCTCGCTCAGCTGGCGCAGACTCTGTTCCGTGGTGCTTTCTGCCAGGGTCTGCATCCAGGCAATACGCGTCAACATATGGCGGCGGAACTGGCGCAGCTCGCGCATCAGCGCATTTTCGTCCTGCACGGCAGCAAGCTGTGTTTGCAGCCATTGCCGGTAGTGTTGCCATTCATCCGGTCGCGGCGGCTGCTGTTGCAGCTGCTGCCACCAGTCGGGGAAATTAATCAGGCTGGTGCGGATAAAGTCGCTGAAAACCAGCACCGCCTGATGCCGGGAAGATGCGCCGTTAAACAGCGGGTCAAGCCGCATGACCTGGTCAGCCAGCAGCGCCGGCAAGGGCTGCATTAATGATGGCACCATAAGGTGAACACTCCCGTCACAATTAAACCACTGAACAACAGGTTAAAGGCTGCCGTTTTTCCAGAATGCGGGCTGTTTCAGGGCCTGGCGAAGATGCCCCTCAAACCAGGCATCCTGCTGCCCGTCAATCGCCTGCCCCAGCTGCTGCCAGCTCTGAAGCCAGGCGTTGACCGCAGCGGCGTCATAAGACCCCGCCAGCAGGTGCACCGCCAACAGCTGTCGATGGAGACGCATCAGTTTGTCCTGATACTCGCCTGCATGGTTAACCTGCGCAAAGGTCTCTTTCAAGTCGGCAGCAATGCGGCCCAGCATAATATCGCTAAAACGCTTAAAGGAGCCTTGCAGTTTAGCGTCAGCCTTGCTGTCGACGAATTCGCGCCAGCGCGCGGTGGCAAGCCAGTTGGTAAGCGCTAACTGGGGTTGCAGCCAGAGCGCGCTGAAGCACAGGGTTTCCGCCTTAACGTTATCGTCCAGCATCGCCTCTTCCAGCAGGGTCAGTTTCTGGCGCAAATCGCTACTGGCCTTACGCGGCACCAGGACACCGTATAGCGAGAAAGCCTGACGCAAGGTTTCCAGCGCATCTTTCACTTCACGCAGCGCATCCGCATGACCGCGTAACCACAACTCTTCATGATATTGCCACTGGCCGAGCGCCAGCTGAAATGCCGCCTGCATCCCCTCTTCTACCGTCGCTTTCGGCCTGGCTTTAAGTAATGGCAGCGGGCGCAGCGATCGCGGCGGATTACCCTGCGCCAGCGCATAGCCGCGTGCGGCTTTGGTCAGACTGCCGAGGCGCAGCCCGTCAAGCATTGCCAGTTCGGTAGCCAAGGCAAGCAGATCGTCACGATGGCCGTTTTTCAACTCCAGCTCGATCTCCATCAAGGGTTCGCTCAGTGCGCCTGCACTGACTTCTCCACAATCAAACGCGACCTCGATCTCACTTTGCAGATAAGTCACCACCCACTTTTCCCGAACAAAGTGGGTACTGAACAAGACCTTAAGCCGCTGCTGTAAAGCGGCGACATCGGTTCCTGCAGGCCAGATTTCGCCAGGTAACCGTTGGATATCCAGCTCAGGTTGGGTGAGCGGCACGTTATACTCCGGCCGCTGGTGCAGCCCACCGACCGTTTGTCCGGCGGTTTTCAGCGTCATCTCGTAGCCGTCACCAAAACCACGAATGCGCAGCCCCATATCCCAACGCCGCAGCTGGTTGTCATCAGTCTCGAAGTAAATGTTGGTCAACTTCTGGCCCGGCACATGCTGATGAGGCCATGCAGCCAGTTTAGCGGCCACTTTTGTCGCTGCTTCAGGCGCAGCAATGAACTTTAGTTCGATTTCAATGGTCATAATGTCTTATCTACGTCGTTAGGGGCGGGGTCAGATTGTCAGATTACGCCCGCGTTTGTCTTGCGGTAAATCGGGTCTGATATTGCCGCAAAGAGTAATGCACCAGAGGCGGAGCTGTCTCTGCTTAAATTACGCATTCGCGCGCGCGCTCTCAGCAGGATGAGATCAGGACAGTTCTCATTCAGGTTTTTGCGAGGCCGCTCCAGACTGTGCCGTGAATTTTTCCAGTACTGATATAAAAGAGTTCGAATGAAAAAAACTCATCTCATTAGCCTGACTTTATTTGCTTTTAGCGTAACGGCGAACGTCCATGCCGCAGAAAAACGCTATATTTCTGATGACCTTTCCACCTGGGCGCGCAGCGGTCCAGGCAACGATTATCGGCTGGTTGGCACCTTAAACGCCGGTGAAGAAGTTGAATTGTTGCAGAAAAATGACAACACCAAATACGGTCAGATCCGCGATAGCCAGGGAAGAACCACCTGGATCCCTCTGGCCCAGCTCAGTGAGCAACCCAGCCTGCGCATCCGCGTACCGCAGCTGGAACAGCAGGTAAAAGACCTGTCCACAAAACTGGCCAATATCGATGGCAGCTGGAATCAACGCACGGCGGATATGCAGAAAAAAGTCGCCGGCAGTGATAATGCAATTAACAGCCTGAAAGCCGAGAACCAGCAGTTGAAAAACCAGCTGGTGGTGGCGAGGAAAAAGGTCGATGCTGCCAATGTCCAGCTTGACGATAAGCAGCGCACCATCATTATGCAGTGGTTTATGTATGGCGGCGGGGTCGCGGGCATTGGCCTGCTGCTGGGGCTGCTGTTGCCACGGATGATCCCACGCAGGAAACAAAATAACCGCTGGATGAATTAAGCACTGGCGACAATCAGAGGGGATCTGCGGATGCCCCTTTTGTCGTGTCTGCGATTTAACATTTCATCAAGGCGAGTGGTATAGTGCGACGATTCATCATCAGTTCATTTTGATGACACGCCTTCTGGAGATGCTCAGTGAAAACATACCTTGTCGGCGGCGCAGTGCGCGACGGACTGTTAGATTTGCCGCTGAAAGACAAAGACTGGGTGGTGGTGGGAGCCTCTCCCCAGCAGATGCTGGATCTCGGTTATCAGCAGGTCGGTCGCGATTTTCCGGTGTTTCTGCACCCGGACAGCCATGAAGAGTACGCGCTGGCACGCACCGAACGCAAATCAGGCCAGGGCTACACCGGATTTGTCTGCTATTCCGCGCCGGATGTTACCCTTGAACAGGACCTGGCGCGCCGCGACCTGACCATGAATGCCATTGCCCAGGATACTGACGGTAACTACTACGATCCTTACGGCGGGCGCAACGATTTACAGCGGCGCCTGCTGCGCCATGTTTCTGCCGCCTTTAAGGAAGATCCGCTGCGTGTATTACGCGTAGCACGCTTTGCTGCGCGTTTCGCCCATCTTAATTTTCGCATTGCCGATGAAACGCTGGCGCTGATGCAAACCATGACCGACAGCGGTGAATTGCAGCAATTGACTGCGGAGCGGGTCTGGAAAGAGACGGAAAGCGCCCTGCAAACGCCAAGCCCTCAGGTGTTCTTCCAGGTGCTGCGTGACTGTGGCGCACTGGCGGTACTGTTCCCGGAGCTGGATAACCTGTATGGCGTTCCCGCCCCGGCAAAATGGCACCCGGAGATCGACACCGGCGTGCACACCCTGATGACGCTGGAGATGGCTGCCCGACTTAGCCCGGAGATTGATATTCGTTTTGCCACCCTGTTCCATGACGTGGGTAAAGCCTTGACGCCACCGGAAAAATGGCCGAGCCACCCCGGTCATGGCCCGGCAGGCGTACCGTTGGTAGCCGCATTATGCGAACGTCTGCGCGTGCCAAATGCGCTGCGAGACCTGGCGTTGCTGGTGACCGAGTTTCACGATCTGGTGCACACCATTCAGCACCAGTCACCGGCTCAGCTGGTGGCGCTGTTTGACCGTCTGGACGCCTGGCGCAAACCGCACCGCGTGCAGCAGATAGCGTTAACCAGCGAAGCAGATGCCCGTGGACGCACCGGCTTTGAAGATAATCCTTACCCACAGGGTGATTATCTGCGCGAGGCCTGGCTAATCGTGCAAAACGTCTCGACTAAAGAGGTCGTGGATGCAGGATTCAAAGGGATGGAAGTACGCGATGAACTGACGCGCCGGAGGATCGCCGCACTCGATGTCTGGAAAAAGGCGCAGTAACAGAGAGACGTTTGTCAGCCTTTGGGGCGATCGGTAAAGCGATTGCCCCAGAGACCGGATATCACGATGCTTACAGTACGAACAAGACGTAGACCGCCGCCGCCACAATAAAGCGATAGATGGCAAACGGAATAAACGAAATACGTTTAATGATGTGCAGGAAGCTTTTAATCGCAATCAGCGCCACGATAAAGGCCGAGACAAAACCGACGGCAAACATTGGGAAATCGGCCATCGTCAGGAAACCCATGCTTTTGTAGAGATCCAGCCCGGTCGCACCGATCATCATCGGAACCGCGAGCAGGAATGAAAACTCAGAAGCCGCGTAACGGCTGACGCCCATCAGCATCCCGCCCGAAATCGTGGCGCCGGAACGCGAGAAACCAGGCCACAGCGCCAGGCACTGGAAGCAGCCAATTATAAACGCCTGGCGGTAGGTGATATCATCCACGCCTGGCGATTTTGGCTGTTTTGGCTTCAGTAGCTCTGCCGCAATCAGCAGTACGCCACCGACCACCAGCGCATACATCACGTTGACCGGGTTAAACAGCGATTTGATCAGGTCATGCAGCAGCAGGCCAATCACTACCGCTGGCGCCATACCCAGCAGAATATGAATTAACGACAGTCTGCCCTGTCCGATCCCTTCGTGCTTGACCTCACCAAAGTGAATGCCAATCAGACCAAACAGACGACGCCAGAACATCACCACGACGGCCAGAATTGAGCCGAGCTGGATAACCACCTCGAAGGTCTGTGCCTTATCCCCCTCGAACCCCAGCAGATGACCGACAAGGATCATATGCCCGGTGGAAGATACGGGGAGAAATTCAGTCAGCCCCTCCACTAGCCCAAGTATTGCTGCTACCCACAGCTGATGAATGTCTGCCATCAAATCTACCCCTGTTAAATACATGAAAAAGGCGGTCGCTTTACGCTACCGCCAAATTGTGCCCGCTATTCGTCAGGGCAACCTTAAGACAGAGGATAATGTGATTTGGTTTCATTGTGATGGCAATCACATTAAATTTATTTCGGAATAGTCCCGCGTTCGATAATCACGCCCACCTGATGCGCCTGAGCCACCGCGCCCGGTTTACTGAGCTTTATCCGAACCCACGCTGAGGCGAATCGAGCCAGCAGTAGGGTTGCCACCTCTTCTGCAACGCGCTCAACCAGCGCAAATTTACCCTGACCGACATGAGCAATGATCGCTTCGGCCACATCGGCATAGCTCAGGCAATCGTTCACATCGTCGCTGGCAGCGGCTTTACGATTGTCCCATGCCATTTCGACATCGAACACCAGCTTCTGCTGAATGGTCTGTTCCCAGTCATAAACGCCAATGGTGGTGATAACGGACAGTTGATCGATAAATACGATATCCATGATTCGGCTCTCTGTTTTTGTCGTCGCCGGATACCATCCCCGGCAGTTTATGCGTATTATCCACGGATACTGACAACAAAACGACCCCAACAAGACGGAACGGTGTTATGAGTATATTCGCGCCTGGCATGATCCTTTTCGCGTATCTGTGTGGTTCCCTCTCCAGTGCGATCCTGGTTTGTCGGCTGTTCGGGTTACCGGATCCTCGTCACCACGGCTCGGGTAATCCGGGTGCCACTAACGTACTGCGTATCGGTGGCAAAGGTGTGGCAGCCACGGTACTGGTATTTGATGTATTCAAGGGGATGCTGCCAGTCTGGCTGGCTTATCACTTCGGGGCTACGCCTTTTTATCTGGGGCTGACCGCTATTGCCGCCTGCCTCGGTCATATCTACCCGGTGTTTTTCCGCTTCAAAGGCGGTAAAGGCGTTGCTACGGCGTTAGGGGCGATTGCGCCGATTGGCTGGGATTTAACCGGGTTGGTGACCGGCACCTGGTTGCTTACCGTGCTGTTAAGCGGCTACTCATCGCTTGGCGCGATCGTGAGCGCGTTGATTGCCCCCTTTTACGTCTGGTGGTTTAAACCCCAGTTTACCTTTCCGGTGGCGATGCTTTCCTGCCTGATCCTGTTACGTCATCATGACAACATTCAGCGCCTGTGGCGTGGGCAGGAAAACAAGATATGGAAAAAAAAAAACAGGCAAGGGCCAGGAGAAAACTGACCCCCTGATTCAGATAGCCGGCAGTTCAGCTAGTGGCCAGCGAGGACGTACGGTAACACTGAGTTCAGCGTGCGTACCGCCTTTCAGCCGCACCATGCCAGCATAAGCGATCATCGCCCCGTTGTCGGTGCAGAACTCCGGACGGGCATAAAACACCTCTCCGCCGCGTTTTTGCATCATTTCGGCCAGCTTAGCGCGCAGCGTACGGTTAGCGCTAACGCCCCCGGCAATCACCAGCCGTTTAAAACCGCTTTGATCCAACGCCCGACGGCACTTGATCGCCAGCGTATCAACCACTGCGTCTTCAAAAGCACGGGCAATATCCGCACGCGTCTGGCTGCTGTCGTCATTGTCACGAATGGTGTTGGCTGCAAAGGTTTTCAGCCCGGAGAAACTGAAGTCGAGGCCGGGGCGGTCGGTCATAGGACGTGGAAAAATAAAGCGTTTTTCCACTCCTTGCTGTGCCATTTTTGACAGCATCGGGCCGCCGGGATAGTCCAGCCCAAGCAGTTTGGCCGTTTTATCAAACGCTTCACCCGCCGCGTCGTCAATTGACTCACCCATCAGCGTATATGCCCCAATACCGGTCACGCTAATTAACTGCGTATGACCGCCGGAAACCAGTAGCGCAACAAACGGAAATTCCGGTGGGTTATCTTCCAGCATCGGGGCAAGCAGATGCCCTTCCATATGATGCACGGCAATAGCTGGCACACCCCAGGCAAACGCCAGCGACCGACCGATGGTCGCTCCCACCAGTAGAGCGCCGACCAGCCCCGGTCCTGCCGTGTAGGCTACCGCATCAATATCCTGCGCCTGCAGCCCGGCTTCCTCTAGCGCCGCCTGGATAAGCGGCACGGTTTTACGCACATGGTCACGCGAGGCCAGTTCCGGCACCACGCCACCGTAGTCGGCATGGAGTTTGACCTGGCTGTAAAGTTGATTGGCGAGCAAACCGGCAACATCATCATAAATGGCAACGCCGGTTTCATCGCAGGATGTTTCAATTCCGAGAACACGCATGGTTTTTTCACCTCATTCTTGCGGCGCGCAGTGTAGCATGAAGGCACTTTCGCGGGCGGCAAATTTACCCATTGCGTGGTTATGCCTTGTACAATAAGGCGATTTTTTTCCCACCAGAAGCGTCTGATTCGTGTATAATCATTCCCCTGAAAAAAACCGGCAGCCGCACAGGCGCATCTGTTGGTGACATTATGCTATGGTGCTTTACAACGCAGCCTGTGTTGGAGTAAAATTCCGCACCATTTTGAAATGAGCTGGCACCGATGCCAGCAGCAAAACCGATTTTATCGAGGTGAGAGTTACATGCCGGTAATTAAAGTACGTGAAAACGAGCCATTCGACGTTGCACTGCGTCGCTTCAAGCGTTCTTGTGAGAAAGCAGGCGTTCTGGCTGAAGTTCGTCGTCGTGAGTTTTATGAAAAACCGACTACCGAACGCAAGCGCGCTAAAGCGTCTGCAGTTAAACGCCACGCGAAGAAACTGGCTCGCGAAAACGCACGCCGCACTCGTCTGTACTAATATCCTGAAGGTTCGCCTTCACGCTTCACAGACAAGTTAGTAGTTATCAGGCCGTGCTTCCGAAAGGAATGCGCGGCTTGTTGCCGTTTATGAACGATAAACAGTTGGATGCAACAGGATAATGAAGGCAGCCAACACCGCCAGACGCTGAAAGATGAAGGGGTAATCCCCAATAGCTTTCAGTGACTGGCAAGGCGGCAACTGAGCGAATCCCCGGGAGCTTACAAACAGTAAGTGACCGGGGTGAGCGAAGGCAGCCAACACCGCCAGACGCTGAAAGATGAAGGGGATTTATGGCAGGACGCATTCCGCGTGTATTTATCAACGACTTGCTGGCACGCACGGACATCGTGGACCTTATCGATGCTCGTGTTAAGCTGAAAAAGCAGGGCAAGAACTATCACGCGTGCTGTCCTTTTCATAATGAGAAAACCCCTTCTTTCACCGTCAATGGCGAAAAGCAGTTTTATCACTGCTTTGGCTGCGGCGCGCACGGTAACGCCATCGACTTTCTGATGAATTACGATCGTCTGGAGTTTGTCGAAAGTATTGAAGAGTTGGCGACCTTGTATGGACTGGAAATACCGTATGAAAGCGGTAGCGGCCCCAGTCAGCTCGAACGCCACCAGCGTCAAAGTCTCTACCAGCTGATGACTGGCCTACGCGATTTTTATCAGCAGTCGCTGGGCCAGGGCTCATCATCCGGCGCTCGCGGCTACCTTGCGCAGCGCGGGCTGAGCGATGAGGTCATTAAGCATTTTTCTATCGGTTTCGCCCCGGCTGGTTGGGACAACGCGTTAAAACGCTTTGGCAGCAATCCCGACGATCGACAGTCGCTGACCGATGCCGGCATGCTGGTGACAAACGATCAGGGTCGCAGTTATGACCGTTTCCGTGAACGGGTGATGTTTCCCATTCATGATAAGCGCGGCCGCGTGATTGGTTTTGGCGGACGGGTGCTGGGCGACGGCATGCCGAAATACCTTAACTCGCCGGAAACCGACATATTCCATAAGGGCCGCCAGCTGTATGGCCTGTATGAAGCGCTGAAAAATCACCCTGCACCAGGCAAACTGCTGGTGGTAGAAGGCTATATGGATGTGGTGGCGCTGGCCCAGTTCGGCGTGGATTATGCCGTTGCATCTCTTGGCACCTCCACCACTGCTGAGCATATCCAGCTGCTGTTCCGCTCGACCGATACGGTAATTTGCTGTTATGACGGCGACAGAGCGGGTCGTGAAGCGGCCTGGCGCGCGCTGGAAACCGCCTTGCCTTACATGAATGACGGTCGTCAGCTACGCTTTATGTTTCTGCCTGACGGCGAAGACCCGGACACGCTGGTGCGCAAAGAGGGTAAAGAGGCCTTTGAAGCGCGGATGGAGCAGGCGATGCCGCTCTCGACCTTTTTATACGACACCCTATTGCCTCAGGTAGACTTGAGTACTCCCGATGGCCGTGCCCAGCTGGCGACGCTGGCGCTCCCTCTGCTGCGGCAGGTTCCAGGGGAAACACTGCGTATCTACTTGCGCCAGGTACTGGGCGATAAACTGGGGATACCCGATCACATTCAGCTGGAAAAACTGTTTCCAGAGAAAGCGGAAAGTGCGAAACCCGTTGCGCAACCCCAGCTAAAACGCACAACTATGCGTATACTTATTGGGCTGCTGATCCAAAATCCGCAGCTGGCGACGATAGTACCGCCGCTGGATGGATTAGAGCAGTCGGAAACACCGGGTTTTCCCCTGTTTATTGAGTTAGTGAGCACTTGCGTTGCTCATCCTGGCCTGACGACCGGACAGCTACTAGAGTTATATCGCGGCACAGAATTTAGCCAGAGCCTTGAAACACTGGCAACTTGGAACCACATGATCGTAGATGACGAAGTGGAAACCATGTTTCAGGATGCGTTGGCCAGCATGTATAACAATGCGCTGGAGCGCAGGCTGGAAGAGCTTATTGCGCATGATCGCACGCACGGGCTGAATGCCGAAGAGCGTCGCGAGCTATGGACATTAAGTCAGGCTCTGAAAAAACAGTAAACGGGTGAACCCTTTCTGTAAATATCCTACTCACAGACAGAATTAAGAAGCGTTATCGGCGCAGCCAGTTTGATTGCTGCCAGCGCGCAGGGACCGCAGCGTACATGGAGTACGTGAGGATCCCGAGCACTGCCAGCGGTCAAAATGGCAAGTAAGATAGCTTCGACACAGAACACAGCGGCTTAAGTGCCGAATAAGCGTCAGGTCAATCCTGACAGCCGCCACGACGGGCAGCGGCAATAATCTCAACGCCCTCACTGTTATTGTTGGCACGTTAGCCGACCGACACCAATCTAATTTAACAGAAGTGTGGACACCGTCTTATGGAGCAAAACCCGCAGTCACAGCTGAAGCTACTTGTCACCCGTGGTAAGGAGCAAGGCTATCTGACCTATGCCGAGGTCAATGACCATCTGCCGGAAGATATCGTCGACTCCGATCAGATCGAAGACATCATCCAGATGATTAACGACATGGGCATCCAGGTCGTGGAAGAAGCGCCTGATGCCGACGATCTGATGCTGAATGAAAACAGCAGCGATACTGATGAAGACGCTGCCGAAGCGGCTGCTCAGGTGCTATCCAGCGTTGAGTCTGAAATCGGGCGTACAACCGACCCGGTGCGTATGTACATGCGTGAAATGGGTACGGTTGAACTGTTGACGCGTGAGGGCGAGATCGACATCGCAAAACGCATCGAAGACGGTATCAACCAGGTTCAGTGTTCCGTTGCTGAATACCCTGAAGCAATTACTTATCTGCTTGAACAGTATGACCGTGTTGAAGCGGGTGAAGCGCGCCTGTCCGACCTGATCACCGGCTTCGTCGATCCTAACGCTGAAGAAGATATTGCCCCGACCGCCACGCACGTTGGTTCTGAGCTGTCTGCGGAAGAGCGTGAAGACGAAGATGAAGACGAAGAATCTGACGACGACAGCTCCGATGATGACAACAGCATCGATCCTGAGCTGGCGCGTGAGAAGTTCGGCGATTTGCGCATCCAGTACGAAACCACCCGTACGGTGATCAAAGCCAAAAGCCGCAGCCACGCTGATGCCATCGCCGAGATCCAGAATCTGTCCGATGTATTTAAACAGTTCCGCCTGGTGCCGAAGCAGTTCGACTTTCTGGTGAACAGCATGCGTGTCATGATGGATCGCGTTCGTACCCAGGAACGTATCATCATGAAGCTGTGTGTTGAACTGTGCAAAATGCCGAAGAAAAACTTCATTACGCTGTTTACCGGCAATGAGACCAATGAAACCTGGTTCAAAGCCGCGTTGGCCATGAACAAACCGTGGTCAGAGAAGCTGAACGATGTTTCAGACGATGTGAACCGTGGCCTGCAGAAGCTGCAGCAGATTGAAGAAGAAACCGGCCTGACCATTGAACAGGTAAAAGACATCAACCGCCGTATGTCTATCGGTGAAGCGAAAGCGCGCCGGGCGAAGAAAGAGATGGTTGAGGCAAACCTGCGTCTGGTTATCTCTATCGCCAAGAAATACACCAACCGTGGTCTGCAGTTCCTCGATCTGATTCAGGAAGGCAACATTGGCTTGATGAAAGCGGTAGATAAGTTCGAATACCGTCGTGGTTATAAGTTCTCAACTTATGCGACATGGTGGATCCGTCAGGCTATCACCCGCTCCATCGCTGACCAGGCGCGTACCATCCGTATTCCGGTACATATGATTGAGACTATCAATAAGCTCAACCGTATTTCGCGCCAGATGCTGCAGGAGATGGGGCGCGAACCGACGCCGGAAGAGTTAGCCGAACGTATGCTGATGCCGGAAGATAAAATCCGTAAGGTGCTGAAGATCGCTAAAGAGCCGATCTCCATGGAGACGCCGATTGGTGATGATGAAGACTCACATCTGGGCGATTTTATCGAAGACACTACGCTGGAGCTGCCGCTGGATTCTGCGACTTCTGAAAGCCTGCGTTCAGCGACCCATGACGTGCTGGCGGGTCTGACCGCGCGCGAAGCTAAAGTTCTGCGCATGCGTTTTGGTATTGATATGAATACCGATCATACGCTGGAAGAAGTGGGCAAACAGTTTGACGTTACGCGTGAGCGTATCCGTCAAATCGAAGCGAAGGCACTGCGCAAATTGCGTCATCCAAGCCGCTCCGAAGTGCTGCGCAGCTTCCTCGACGATTAACTTTTATTGTCGGAAAAGGTGAAAAGGCTCCTCAGATGTGAGGAGTTTTTTTTTATCAGTAGCCTGAATAATCGTTTACATCGTGTATCGGGCATCCGCTACCCAACCCGGCTCACTCCCGGGCGGGGTGCGGTTTTTGAACTGACTTGTCAGGCTCTCAAAATGACGCCCAGCCTCCCTGCGCATCTGCACAGGCTGGTTTCGTCGGCTTCCCACTTCTTACAGGCAGCTCTTTAAGACCTCCTCTGGCGGCTATTTCTCTGGTGACGAAGATCGCTACTTCAGCACGAAGGTTGCCAACCTGTTTGTTCAGTACGGTAGCTGACTCTCCGGATGCACTCACCAGCGAGCTGTTCTGCTGCGTGACCCGGTCCATTTCATGCACCGCCGCGCCAACCTGACCGATCCCCTGGCTTTGCTCCCTTGAAGCCACGGCGATTTCACCAATCAGATCCCTGACGCTGCCAATTGACTCAATGATATCAGCCGTGGTCTTCGCCACGCGGTCAGTCAGAGCGCCCCCTTCACTGATATTCGCTTCTGATACCTGTATTAGGTTGGCGATATCTTTAGCCGAGCTGGCGCTACGCTGAGCAAGTGTGCGTACTTCACCTGCAACCACGGCGAATCCCTTGCCGTGCTCACCGGCCCGGGCAGCTTCCACTGCAGCATTCAGCGCCAGAATATTGGTCTGGAAAGCAATATCATTGATGACGCCGATAATTTCACCAATTGAAGTAGAACTGCTACGGATGTTCGCCATGTTACTTACCACCTGCTGCATCAGCTCACCGCCGCGCACAGCGGTTTGCGCAGCCTCAGAAGCGAATTTGCTGGCATTCGCCGAATTTTCGGCGTTAAGTTCCACGGTTGCAGAAAGTTCTTCCATGCTGGCAGACGTTTGCTCCAGAGCAGCAGCCTGTTGCCCGGTGCGCGCTGACAGACTTTGCGCCCCTTGGTCAATATCTCCGCTGACTCGCGACACTTCGTCAATGCCGAGAATCACGTTATTCACCACTTTACTGAGTTGATCCTGCATCTCTCCCAGACCACTCATAAGAAGACCAATTTCGTCGCGCCGCTGCGTGCCTACTTGCCGGGTCAGGTCTCCACGGCCTATCGCGCGCGTCAGCTCTCCGGCATAGCCAAGTGGCACGATAACGCGTCTGCGCACCAACAGAGCAATCAGCAGAATGGTGATCAGAAACACCATGACGGACAGAATAATGAGTATATAGGCCAGACGGGAATCGCTCTGCGCTGCCTGGGTTATAGCTGCAGAAGACTTATGATGCATATCTATCACCTGGGCTAGTATGACATCATAGGCTTCATCGTCCCGCTGCACATCCGTGCCAGCCAGACGAAGAAATTCCACGCTATCTTTCTTCTCCAGTGCGCTTAGCAGCGCTTCTACACTCGTCGTGTAACGTTTGAAACGCGTCTGCAGCTCTTCGGCCAGCGCCGTTTCGCCGGGCAATTTGGCTTCACTCTGGTATTCCGGCATAAATGCCATGGCAAGGTTGACATCTCTCCTTGAAACCTGAGTAAAAGCTTGATACATAGTCTGGTCTGCATCGTTCATATGGTGCAGTGCCATCATCATCCGCGCACGCGCACGGCGAATAAAGTTGGTCGTGTTAGCGACCGAAAGCGTTGCAGAAACCTCGTTATTCAGGCCGCTCACCGCACGGCTGCTTTTATCGAGAAAGGAGCTGGTCATAAATGAAACGGCGGTGAATAAAGCCAGCAGAAAACCTGCTGCTCCAGTCAGTAAAACGGTAATGCGCGTATGATTAAACATGATTGTCGATGGCCTGCTGCAAGGGTGTAGAGAGGTTATCGACAACCTTCAGGATTACTTCATTTACTCTCTGCGACTGATTACGCAGATATCCGCATATGATTGAGCCACGCCCGCCAGACTGGTCACAACCGCACGCCGTCTCTGGCCCACCAGATGTATTCATTTCCTCTGCTAAGCGAGCGCCAGATGCAGCTGTGCATAGGCCTCCGTCATTTCCTGCTGGGAAGCGCGGTTCAGTCCACTGGGGTTGGGCAGTACCCAGATTTCCGTCGCGCCCACGGCCAGAGGCTGCCTGCCCCACGCCACCTGACTACGGCGAAACGCCTGCTGATAAGCCTGCTTACCCAGCACCGCCAGCGCAGCAGGCTGAAAACGTTCAATCTTATCCACCAGCGCCTTTCCACCGCTGCGTAGTTCGCTGCTGGCCAGCTCACTGGCCAGCACCGTTGGCCGCTCGACCAGCATGGTGATGCCACAACCGGTTGCCAATAGCTGCTGTTCCTGTTCAGGCTTGAGCTGGGTTCGGGTGAACCCCGCCTGGAAAATGGTTTTCCAGAAGCGGTTACCGGGGTGGGCAAAATGAAAGCCGGTATGGGCAGAGGACTTGCCGGGATTGATACCGCAGAACAGCACCCGCAGACCGGGCTGAATGATATCGGTAATACCCTGTGCTTCCATATATTCGTCTCGCTAATATTACAGCCCCAGGATGATGTAAGAGCCAGCAAATTCAGATGGCGGCAATCCGCTGAGAATGACCAACAGGTGGTTCGCCTGCACAGCAATGTTATGAAATCAGGCCGAAAAACACCAGCAGGGAAGGGGAAGAAGTTCCCCGGCGCGACGCCGGGAAACGGGGGGAAGCTTAGAAGTCGTAACGAAGTCGTACCAGATTCATATCGCCCAGGTTGTCGGTACTGGAGGTAAAGACGTGTTCGTAGTCGATACGGAAACCGTAATTCATTTTGAAGGTCATCCCCACGCCGTTATCAATACGCTGGTAGTCACGGCCGGTTACGTATTGCATACGGTCACCCATCAC
Source organism: Erwinia pyrifoliae DSM 12163 (assembly GCF_000026985.1). Taxonomy (NCBI): domain Bacteria; kingdom Pseudomonadati; phylum Pseudomonadota; class Gammaproteobacteria; order Enterobacterales; family Erwiniaceae; genus Erwinia; species Erwinia pyrifoliae. Next base: position 497,748 of record NC_017390.1, on the reverse strand, counting down.
GTACGGCATCACCGACTTCAGGCCGTATTGATTGACCGCCACGGTATATCCGGCAAGGTACTCAATCCCCCATGCGTCACCAGCAAAGTAATGATTCACATCCGCCTTTTTGCTGGGGAGGAAGTTGTCGTACCAGCCGCCGCCAACGGTAAAGGTCCAGTTGTCCGGCGTCCAGCTCAGAGAGCTACCGAAGATATTCTGATCCCAGGTTTTATCATTACCTTTAACGGGATCGCGCATTTCCGCCCGGGTGTAATTCCACGCGGTGCCCCAGGTCAGGTCTTTAGCAATGTGGTAGTCCACGCCCAGCGACCCGCCCCCTTTGCGCTCATAGCGCGGGCCTTTACCCGTCAGATATTCGTTATCCGCGAACAGATAAGAGGCGTAAACATCGGCATCACCGAAGGTATTTTTATATTTCAGCATCTTGCGCGAACGATATGAGCCATCGTAGTCGCCTTTGATGCCATTACCCGATGCCTGCCCCAGCATATCGTAATCCCAGAGATCGGTTTTTGCTCCAACCACATCGTAATACACGCTGTTTTGCTGACCGAAGGTGAGTTGCCCCCAGGTTTTGCTTTTCAGGCCGGTGTACAGCATGCGGCGCGAGGTGTCATTAGCGCCTTCAGCATAGTGATGATCCCAGTCGAACAGAGCCGGGATATCTACCCCCAGCTCGTAGTAACTGATCCAGCTGATGTCATCAAACAGATAGTAATCAGCAGCAAAGCGTAAACGACTGCCGCCATCAAAGCCGTTACGCTTGTAGGACCCTTTATCACCGTCGCCGGTAAAATTATTGAACTGGGGACGGATGCTGCCGCCAACGGTGAAATTCAGACGACTTAACGGGTCGCCTGCCTGTGGGTTCTGCTTCAGAACGGTCATTTCGGCATTCGCAGCGAAGGAAGCGCAGCCAACAGCCAGCCCGAGGCCAATGACCTGGGTTAAAACAGGTTTTTTGATTAACATCTTGTAGCCCTGTGTAGTAGAAAAAAAAGAACAGCCGGCGAATACTATCCCCAGGACCGCTCTTCAATAGCGCTAACAGAGCCGTTTTCGCTGCATTTATAACTGAATAGATTAAGAAAATGCGCCAACGAATGAATTATTCAACATAAACAAACAGTGAGTTTATAAATTTTTCGATGAGATTGGGTGCGGGTTCAGCATCACCCGTACGGCGGCTAACGCTTTATTTTTTGTGAACAATCTCGTATTTATCAATCAATTTTCCACCAGCCGACATATCAGGTTTGTTTATCCTGTTTAGCGAGCGATTTCAGGTTAAGTGCCTGTGTGTATGGCTTCATGCATGATGAAAACTGTCCAGGTGAAATTATTTGCCGCCAGGTGCTTATCATTGATCGGCAACATCTTAAACCAGAGTTAAACAAGCCGTCCTGAAAGGACAATACGCAACGTTTACTGCCTCCGCGAAATGTTGCCTGGGGTGGTCTGGTGCGTTAAATTCCCCGTCAGCCTCAATCACAACCTTTGCAGCTACCCTGACGGATTGCGTTAAAACAGGATAAATCGACCGAATGGTTTCAGAATGGTTCTCGTTGCTATTATTTCTTGCTTCAGCCTTACTCTACAGCTGTAAGGCAGGGCGCCATAAGCTATGGTTTATGGCGATATTATCGCTGCTGGCCATTTATATCGTGCTCAACGCTACGCTGCTGGCCAGTAACTACTTCACTGGCGAAGGCATCAACGACGCGGTGATATACACCATCACCAGCAGCCTGAGCGGAGCCGGACTGCAAAAATATATTCTGCCCGCCGCCGGGTTAGTCGCCGCTTTGTTACTACTGTTTACCTTTTTATCGTGGGTGCTACGCCTGCGAAAAAGCCACAATTACAGTCCGCTTTACAGCGTACTGGCATTAATACTGGCGCTGGCCTCGATTAAAACCACACCGGCTTATCAGCAGGTGACCGCGTTGATTCAGTCGCAGGCGGACAAAGGCGATTCTGATTTTTACAGCCATTACCGGGCGCCCGCTAAGCGCCTGGACGGTAAGCAGCCTAACCTGGTATATATCTATGCTGAAAGCCTGGAACGCACTTATTTTGACGACGGTGCCTTCCCCGGCCTGGCCGTGGAACTGAACAAGATAAAGAAACAGTCGCTTGATTTCAGTTATACCGAGCAGTTACCCGGCACCGAATACACCATTGCCGGCATGGTCGCTTCACAATGCGGGATTCCTTTGTTCGCTCCGTTTGATGGCAACGCGTCCAGCTCGCTTTCCAGCTTTTACCCGCAAAATATCTGTTTGGGCGATATTCTTAAAACCTCCGGCTACCAGAACTATTTTTATCAGGGCTCCAGCCTGAGCTTTGCGGGCAAAGACCTGTTTCTCTCCTCGCACGGTTTCGACCATATCTATGGTTTCACGGAACTAAAAAGCGTGGTGAAAGACGATAAGTACCGCAATGACTGGGGATGGTATGACGATACGGTGCTCGATGTGGTGTTTGATAAATACCTTGAGCTGGCGCAGAAGGATCGGCCCTTCTCGCTGTTTGCTTTGACGGTTGATACCCATCATCCGGACGGATTTATCTCTCGTAGCTGTCAGCGCAAGTCTTACCCGTTCGCGGGTAAAGAGAACAAATCCTTCGCGGCGGTGGCCTGTAGCCAGGAGCATATTGCCAGGCTGATTGAGAAAATCCGCGCCACGCCCTGGTCTAAAAACACCCTGATCGTGGTCAGTTCCGATCATCTGGCCATGAACAACACCGCCTGGAAATACCTCAACCAGCACGATCGTCGCGACCTGTTCTTTATGCTACGCGGCGATGACGCCAGCGGCCAGGTGCTCAACGTAAAACGTAATACCATGGATAACGGCGCAACGGTGCTGGATGCAATGGGCGGTGACAACTTTATTGGCCTGGGGCGTAGCAGCCTCTCATCCACTTCGCTTTCAACCAGTTATGTCAATATCAAAGAGAAAATAACTCAGTGGAAACCGGACGTCATTAAACTGTGGAACTTCCCGAAAACCATTTCAGACTACAAAATTGATACGGCGAAAAATACCTTCAGCTTCTCCGGTGCGCATTTCAAACTGCCGCTGCTGCTGTCCGTTAAGCCAGATAAGATCGAGCCGAAGCTGGACGCCTGGCTGGCAACCCCGCTCAGGCAGCAGCTGGCAAGGTTCTCGGCCGATGAAAAGTTTGTCTGGATTGACCGCTGCTTCAAAATCGGCAGCGTTTGGGATGATACGCTGGCGATGGACGGCAGCCTGTGTGTCGCAAGCGGCACGCTAAACGCGCAGCCCACCATTTTGCGCGTGCAGCCGGGTAGCCTCTCGGGGAAAGTCACCTTCCCGGCGCAATACGAACAGAGTGACGACCGCTACCAGCGCAGCCTGGCGCGCCTGAAAATTGCCGACAGCGACCTGAAATATCGCTCCGAAACCATCTGGTTCAACCTGCCCGGCATGCCGCAGCAGGTGCAAAAAATCGCTGGCCTGTCTCACCTTGAACCTTGGGGACGCTGGTCGGATGCTAATCTGCAGCCGGATGTGACCATACAATACCTGGATCCACTACCTGCGGCCTTTACGCTGACGCTGAACGCACGCGCTTGGGGCGATAACAGCCTGCACCCGGTGACGGTGAAAATTGGCAACTGGCAGCAGCAGGTCACCTTTGCGAATCATGACACCACCTTAACGTTGCAGGTAAGCAACCCCACTCAGGCGCGCAGCATTACCCTTACGCCACCGCAGCCGGTTGAAACCAGTGAGGGGACGATGGACGGTTTTGCCGCCCGTAAACTGGGGATTGGCCTTGTCAGCCTGCGGGTCACCCCGTCCCCCTGACAGGCTCTATTTACCTTCAGGAAAGGCTTGCAGTTAAAACCAAAAAAACTACTATGGAGCGCCCAATCATTCACTGACAGGAACGGCCGCCCGTTGAAACCCTCGCTCTGTGCTTTTTTGCTGCTTCCCGTGCTGGCACTGCCGTTGGCAGGCCAGGCGCGAACCGCTCCCGACCCGCTGCTGGCAGCAAAGACGGTTGAACGCTACGCTGATAACATCTTTTACAACACCAAAGCCAGCGCAATGGCGATAGTCGCTATTGATGCCAATCAGCGGGTGTTTGCCAGCCGTGGTTCGGTACGCCCTGGTAGTCAGCAGCCACCAGAAAAAGATTCACTGATACGCGTGGCATCACTGAGCAAGCTGATGACCAGCCAGCTCATGGTCAGGCTGGCCGAAGAGGGTCGTTTGCAGCTGGACGACCCACTCAGCAAATATGCCCCTCCCGGCAGCAGGGTGCCCAGCTTTAACGGGCAACCGATCCGCCTGATCAACCTCGCTACCCATACCAGCGCCCTGCCACGGGAGCAGCCCGGCGGTAAGGCGGTGCGTGCCGTGTTTACCTGGCCCACCTACAGTCAACGCTGGAACTGGCTCGGCACCGCGAAGCTGAAGTGGACGCCCGGCGAACGAGCCGCTTACTCTAACCTCGCCTTTGACCTGCTGGGTGATGCGCTGGCAAAGGCTGGCGGCAAGCCTTATTCTGCACTGTTTCGCGAGAAGATCACCCGTCCATTGGGGATGAAGGACACCACCTTTACCCCCTCACCCGATCAGTGTGGCCGTCTGATCGTCCCGGCCAAAAATCCCAGCCCCTGTGATAATTCTCTGGCGGCCATCGGCAGCGGCGGCGTTTACTCCACCCCGGAGGATATGGGGCGCTGGATGCAGCAATTCCTTTCATCTGGCATGCATACCCGCAGCCCACAGGCCGATAGCTTGCAAACGATGATTTATCGACGCGGTCAGTTGAGTAAAGTGGAAGGTATGGATGTACCTGGCCGGGCAGATGCGCTGGGGATGGGTTGGGTATATATGGCTCCGCGCGAAGGGCGTCCGGGCATTATTGAAAAAACCGGCGGCGGCGGCGGGTTTATTACCTATATGGCGATGGTGCCGCAGTACAGCGTGGGCGTGTTTGTTGTGGTAGCCCGGACGGCAGAAACCCGCTTTACGCCAATGAGCGATGGGGCAAATAATCTGCTGACCGAGCTGATCGGTAATACCTCCGGCAGCGCTCAGTTAGCCGCCAGCATTATGGCTAACTAAGCGACACCGCCAGCGAGGTTAAGCGATGCTGTCAGGCAGTATGAAGATATTCTCCTCTGTTTCTGGCGCGTCAGCCGCTAGCGGGATGGCGCGTGAACGGCGCAATCGCCGTTCACGCGCCAGCAGCAGCCCCCGGCTATCGTAATAGCGGCTGGGCCAGATCGCTGACGGATGTACCCCCAGCGCGGCGGCAATAATAAACTCCCCTTTTGGCCACGGTCTTTTCAATGCATTGGCCAGCGTACCTGAATTCAGACCGGCCTGGCGCGATAATGCCGCCAGTGAAGTCTGGCGTTTTTTGAACGCAGCCAGGATATCGGCCGGGTGCATATCTCTTCTTTTCTTCATGCCTTCCTCTGCTCCTGATTTATGTCCAGTTACTCCTGCTACCCTTAAACGTTATCACTAAGTATTACTTAGTACAATTTACATGAGCAGCTAAGAGAATCCTGTTAATTGTTCAGAAGTCAGGATCGACATGCTGCCACATCGTTTGAAAGAAGCCCGCCTGAAAAAGGGCTTATCCCAGCAAAAGCTCGGGGTTTTAGCGGGAATTGATGAAGCCACCGCCAGCGCACGGATGAATCAATACGAGCGCGGTATACACGTTCCTGATTTTGAACTGGTATGCCGGCTGGCGGCAGTGCTGGATGTTCCTTCCTGCTACCTTTACACGCTTGAAGATGAGCTGGCCGCGCTGGTGCTGCTGTGGCATGCGCAACGCCAAAATAATTAAGCCCCGCTTTGCTTCTTAATTTTTCTGCTTATAAATCATGCCTTTTTATCATAAGCCGCCTCATTGACTCAGCGGCGAAATTACGGTTATTTATTATCCAGCTATCTGGTTGAAGCTAAGGATAAATAACGTGAAGACCGCCCTGAATTGTGCCTTAATCGTTACGCTGCTGATGCTGGGTTCCCTGCCAGGCGGCTGCGATAACAAAAGCAAGGATGCCCATCATATTAAGGTCGGTGTGATTAACGGTGCCGAACAGGATGTGGCGGAAGTAGCCAAAAAAGTCGCCAAAGAGAAATACGGGCTGGATGTGGAACTGGTCGGTTTCAGCGGTTCATTGCTGCCCAATGAACCTACCGCTCACGGCGATCTTGATGCCAACGTCTTCCAGCATCGTCCGTTCCTCGAACAGGATAATAAAGCCAGGGGCACGTCGCTGGTCGCCGTCGGCAACACCTTTATTTTCCCGATAGCCGGTTACTCTAAAAAGATTAAACGGATCGCCGAACTTAAAGACGGCGACACCCTTGCCATTCCTAACGATCCAACCAACCTCGGGCGCGCGCTGCTGCTGCTACAGAAAGAGAAGCTGGTTACCCTGAAGCCGAACAGCGGGCTGCTGCCAACGGCGCTGGATATTACTGCTAATCCACGGCATTTGAAAATTATCGAAACAGAAGCGGCACAGTTGCCGCGCGCGCTCGACGATGCCCAGGTGACCGTGGCGATTATCAATACCACCTATATCCAGCAGACTGGCCTGAACCCGGTACGCGATAGTGTGTTTATTGAGGATAAGCAATCGCCCTACGTCAATATCATCGTGACGCGCGCAAACAACAAAGACGCGGCGAAGGTGCACGATTTCATTCGGGCGTACCAGTCGCCAGAGGTAGCGGCAGCAGCTGATAACATCTTCAACGGCGGTGCTGTGGTTGGCTGGTAGTCAGCAACATGCCATCGCAACGTAGCAGGGAGCGTGGCGACGATCTGGCTTAATGCAGCTGTCTTTTCTGATGCAGGCTCAACGCCGCCGGGCGTATTGCCGCAATGCTCTGCTCATATTCATCCGGTGAGAATGTGTCCAGCTCGGCGAAGTGCTCTTCCTTACCATGCAGCGCGATCGCCTGCAGCGCCGGATGCAGCGATTCATGTAGCCGTGACCAGTCGCCCAGCGCTACGCCTTTCATATAACCGAAGCACCACTCTTCCACTACGGTAAATTCCTGTCCTTCCACTTCGCGAGTACCAAACAGCGGTTCGAACTGATCGGGATATTCATTCAGACGATCGGCAATATCATTCATATGCTGCGCGATCAGATCCATAAACTGTTCGAACTCTTCCTCGGATTCCCAGTCAGGATCGTGCTCTTCACCGCCCCAGATCAGCGGCAGCCACTCCTGCGGCCCAACCAGCACCGGCCCGGAGAGAATGGCGGTAAACAGCCCGTCCAGCTCAGAGACATCGAGCACTGACTCATCATTACCGTATTTGACTAAGATCTCGTCGAGCCATTCCAGCTCCACTTCCGTTAATGGTCCTTGCTGCATACTGTTGCCCTCGCTGCGCATATCGATTTTCATCCGGCGTATGCCGGTCTGAGGCTATTCTGGGTGGCGGAAAGGGAAAAATCCACCGTGGGAAATTTAATTTTTGTTGCTGGCTTGTAGAGTGAGGCTGGCTGGATGGGTGAATTTCAATGTATTTACCCATAATACAGACAGTTGAATGACCATCAGCGCCGACATAGCCTGTCCCTTCGTGCCGCCCGCGATGCTCTTTATGTCCAAAGATCGTGCTCAGGGTTTCTCAGATGGGAAGCGAGCGACCATCAATGATTATTGCTTTGCCGGGCTTGCAGAAATGCAGGTCTGGGCATGGCTCTGTCGGTATCACTGTCAATATCAGAAGCCACGAAGGATGGCAGAAGAAGCTGGCGCGCGAAGGCGATAACTATCGCATAATGCATCTAACCCCTGCTTCGTTACCATTGTGGCGGCGCAAGGGTAAATGATGAGTGCAGAAATGAAAGCGTAACAGGGTGGGAATAATCTCAGGGACAGATTATATTGATTGGAGTAATCTGTATTTGATATCAATATATTCGCGAAAATAAATAAAGAGCTAAGATGGCCGCTTTCCCTTTACCGCACGACATTCTCAGAGCCTGGCAACGCGTTGAGTTTTTCCAGCCCTATACGCTTGAACAAAAAGATAAAAGCTTGTTGATCCCCTTCACAAAGCTACAGCAGTCAGGTGATAAGGCGCTGCCCTGGCTATCGGCTGAACTACGCCAACAACATCAGATCCCACCAAAATCATCATACAATTTACACCTCGGGCTATTTGAGAAAAGTATTGCCAGCACGATGAGCCAGTCTATTTTTGGCCAGAACAGTGGGCACGATGTGGATGAATGTGAACAACGCCTGAATCAGGAAGGAACAACATGCTTTACTAAAGTTCAACTGAATGCAGAAGGCGTACCCGCACTGGATAAATTGTCGGTTAGCTCGCTTCCCTGGGCATTAGGCCATCTGCATAAGCGACAACTTCAGCAACTTGAATCGAATGTTTTCCTGGCGGCGTGCAATCACCTTGCCAATACTCTCCGTCATTTCCGCACGACTTTAAAACCCGCAAAGGAAAATGGTCACGGTATATTGCGAACTGACGATATTTTAACGCTGTTAACAACCCATTTAGTCGAATGGGCTGAATTTGAACCTTCCTGGCAATACGCAATACAAATTGACTGGTTCACAGGTAACAGTGGCGGTACTGAAACAGCCTGCAAAGATGAGAGTGAAAGTGAAGGTGTTCTGAACGAAAGTGATAAAGCCTTTTCGCTCCCCATCTTGAATAGCTTTTTCTTCGAAGATATCGAAAGAGCCATCCTTTCTCTGAAACAAAAAAATCGGTGTACAACGCTCAAGGCTTATCTCTCTGAAAGCGCGCCCAGGAATACAAGCCTCTATTCTCAAGGCGGGCTTGCAGCTATCATTAGTCAATTGCACCCCAAAAAAATGCCTCAAGGCCGCTGGCCTGCCGAGCCAGGGCATGCAATGTCGTTAATGCAGCAGTTTGCAATCAATACGGCCGTAGATGAACTTGCGGATGGCGGCATACTATCCGTCAACGGGCCGCCGGGAACGGGGAAAACCACCCTGCTGCGGGACCTGGTCGCTCACAATATAGTTGAGCGGGCAAAAGTACTTTCTCGTTTTGCAGAGGTGACTGACACCCTGGATAGCGACGGCTTTATCGTGCAGGCACTCACCGGGTATGAAATGGTGATGGCGTCATCTAATAATGCGGCGGTGGAAAATATTTCAAAAGAGCTGCCACAGATAAAATCGCTTGCCGATGAATTTCGTTCACTTGACTATTTAGCACCAACGGCCAATCAGATAGCCGCAGAATCTCGCCCAAAACGTGAACATAAAAGGGATAAAAACGGCGAGGGGAAGGAACGTGATTATCACCTCTTTCGCCCGTTGAAAGAAAAGAATCATTGCTGGGGATTAATTTCGGTAGCGCTGGGCAAAAAAGCAAACCGCACCAGGTTTGCACAGAGATTACTGATTGATGAGCATCATTTACGTAAAACCGGGGCTGAAATATCTCGACCTGCCGATGAAAACTTTCTTAGCCTGTGGCGCTGGAAGAATCATCACAACGCAACCTCTTTCGCTAACGCAAAAAAGCACTTTATCGAATGTCAGAAAAAGACAGCTGAATTGCAACAACAGTTAGAGACATTGGCAAATCTACTGGCAAAACAGCCTGATGGCTCACTCAATGCTTTATCATCTGCGCTGGAGCAGACAGAACAGTCATATGAGATGTATCGCCACAGACTGCAAAAAATCACCGAAGAACAAGACTTACTTGAAAATCAAATCCAACATGCAGCACTGCAGCAGAAAAAGATCGAAAAAAAGTCACCCGGGTGGCTGGCACGTCTTATAAACCGCAAACAGGTCAAGACGTATCAGGAAGAACGATTAAAAGCGCAGCATCACCTACTAACACTGACCGAATTACTGGTGCAGAAAACGCAACGCGCTACCGAGCTACGTAAACAAGTTAACGATATCAAGGCAAAAAAACGCGCTATACAACAGGATATTAAAAAAACCACCCGACAGCAGGCTGATGACCGGGCCGAGATGATGAGGTTGAAAGAAAGGTTCCCGAATATCACATTACCAGATCCTGCTAAGCGGATAGATGACGAGGAGTTACAACGCACAGCATTTTGGCAGAACGCTGAAATAAATCGGCAGCGCTCCAGGTTATTCATTGCCGCGATGGAACTGCATCAGGCCTGGCTTTATGAGGCTCTGAGCATCAGTTCTTTTGGAAAAAATATCAGGGATCTTAGTCATTTTCTTTCCACCCCTCATACTGAATCCACGCCTTTGCGCTGGTGGCAAACTCTGTTTATATTTGTACCCGTCATTTCTACCACCTTTGCTTCAGTCGGTCGTATGTTCCATGGAGTAAAGGGTGAAGAACTCGGCTGGCTGATGATCGATGAAGCCGGGCAGGCCTCGCCACAGCAGGCTGTTGGCGCTATATGGCGTGCCAGGCGGGTACTGGTCGTTGGAGATCCCTTACAGATCGAACCTGTGTTTACAACTTCGCCTGTGCTTGTTAAACATTTGTGCCAAAACACCTTGTACGAGCATGCAGAAGACTGGAATCCGGGCCGGACTTCGGTTCAACAGGTTACCGATCGTGTCAATCCCTGGGGATGTGAATTGAAGGTGATGAACCTCGATGTTTGGATCGGCATTCCCCTGTGGGTTCACCGTCGTTGCATTGACCCCATGTTTACCCTGGCAAACAAGATGGCCTACGACAATCGGATGATTCATGGGTTTACCACTGACAAAATAAGCAGTCAGCAGGTAAATGGCGTCGTTGAGAATCACTGGCTGGCTTCAACTGGTGGGCTGGGTGAAAAGCAGTATCGCGATAGCCACGGCAAAAGTTTGCTCCATTTATTAAATTGCCTGTTATCAGAAAATGTGGCGCTGCATTCAATTTACGTTATCACGCCGTTTAAAGCGGTTAAAACAGCACTTTCAGCGTTGCTGGAACAACGTGATCTAAAAGCCTGGAGACAATACTCTCCGCTGATAAAACATAAAGAAATCACTGAATGGCTAAAGAATTGTGTCGGTACTGTTCATACTTTTCAGGGGAAAGAAAACGAAATCGTCATTCTTGTGCTGGGATGTGATGAGCATGAAGATGGCGGCGCTAAATGGGCCTCCAGCAAACCTAATCTGCTCAACGTGGCGCTCACCCGAGCAAAGAAACACATCTTTGTCATTGGCGATCCAAGTGTATGGCAGGGGCTGCCTGGTTTCAGGGACGTAGCAAGAACATTACCAATAAGAGCAACGGGATCAATGGGTGAAAATATAATCAAAGACGTTGAGGATTTTTCGCATTGAAATATGGAAAAGTGACATCATTGATTAAGTACTCAATGAATATGGGACAATATTAACTCATTCGAGTTAGCGCAGAAGCGATTGTATTAGCCCGCCCCGATATATCCACTGACATTCAGTTATGCTGCGATCGGCCAGGGCGTTCTCATCATCCTGGCCGCACACGTTTGCAAGCCGTGAGGTGCGCCTCTGCCAACGCTCCTGATATCTCAGCAGAGACGTTATCTCACGGGCTTCTGCCAGCGAAATCCGAAAGATCATCAGCTTCATTCATAACTAATGGGAGCAGCTCAAAGGGATGGTAGTTTCGACATAAAACCGGGCCTGCATCCCGGCGACAATCGCCCCAAGATCAGGAAGCAGGTTACAAAAAAGTTGAATACTTCCTTACCTCCGATCGTGCCATGATGCAAAGGCAGTGACAAAGAGATTGATCCTTTTTCAAAATCGGTGCCAGGATAAACCAGAGAGTTCGACCATTATGCGGACTTAGAGCAAACTCCTGCGCAGTCCGGTTATTTAATGATGAATACGTCTTTTGCTGGTGATATTCCAGTCGCCAGGGTTCGACCATATTCTGAGCCTCTTCCAGCGAATTGTTCCCGTATAACCCCTGACCAGCGTCGATAGCCGGGCATTGCCAACTAAAATTACCCACCACAGTCAGGGGCCTTACCGACTCCCGTTGAACAGATTTTCAGCAATAAAGCTTGTGCTTCATCAAGGTTCCGTTGCCGTCACTTCCGGTCGCGCCCGCCTGTGCGTGGTGTTAACACTACTGGCGGGGACATTTTGTCCGCAGATTCAAGCCACTGCGCAGGCGGTGAGAAGATGAGTGCTGCCTCACCCTTCTGACCGGCCTCAGACATCCCCATCGTTCTGCAGACCGCCTCAAACCGAGAGCCTTTCTCTGAACGTATAAGAGCAAAAACGTTCGGTTCATAGGTATAGCGCGTTTTTTTATGCCTGATGACCTCTTTTTAAAGAAAAGATTTTCCGGACACTCTACTTTTTAACGGAACTATTAATGGGGAGATATTTTGACAAAAACCGGAATCACTGAACAGATAAGATTTATCTATCGAAATACATTAGGAAACATTAGAAATGTTTCATGATTCATTATCAAGCTGGATTTTTTAACTAAAAAAAATTAATAATAAAGTTTTAAATCAGTTTCTTTTTATGAAAAAAAATAACCTGTTTACATCAAATATCTTCTGTGTTTTTATTCTTAGCGACATAACCATATCCCGCAATCAGGGAATTATTAACTCTGTCGGCTAATTCTGATTTTTAAATAATTATTCCAAAAACTCCTGAATAAAGAACAGATCGGATATTATCAACGAAATAAAGGGTTTGTTATGGTAGCTGAAATTTATGATATTATCGGTGTTGGATTTGGGCCATCGAATCTCGCACTTTCCATATGTATTGATGAGCACAATGATAAATTAAAATCTCCTACCCCACCAATGAAAAGCTTGTTTTTCGAGAAAAACCAGGTCTTTTCCTGGCATAGTGGCATGTTAATTGATGACGCTACCATGCAAATATCTTATTTAAAGGATTTAGTGACCCTACGTAATCCTAACAGCCCCTTTAGTTTCCTGAATTACCTGCACCAAAAAAACAGGCTTGAAGACTTTATTAATCTGAAAAACTTCTACCCGACACGGGTTGAGTATTTTGATTACCTTAACTGGGCGGCCCAGCAACAGCAGGCAAGCGTCAGATATTGGCACCGGGTTGATGATATTAAACCCTGGACGTTGCATGATGGCAGCACAATTTTCGAAGTTCTGGTCACTGATTTGTCAGTGGGTCACCAGAGTAGCTATCTGACCAGGAACCTGGCAGTCGCAACGGGGATAATCCCCCGCATGCCCGACAGCGAACATGCATCAGAATTTATCATACACAGTTCGCGCTTCCTCCCCACCATTGAAAGTATTCCTTCATCAGAGAAAAAGCAATTTTTAGTCGTTGGCGGCGGGCAAAGTGCGGCTGAAATTGTTAATCATCTGTACGAGCGATTTAACAACGCAACGGTAACGTCTGCTTTCACCACTTTTGGATTTAAGCCGGCAGATGATAGCCACTTTGTAAACAGAATATTTGATGCGCAAAGTGTGGATATGTTTTTCAACGCCTCTGATTCGTTAAAAAACAGAATTATGGACATCCATGCTGATACTAACTATTCCGTAGTTGATGGTGATCTCATCGCCGAATTATACAAAAAAATCTATCAAGAAAAAGTGAATGACCATGCCAGACTTCAACTACGACAACTAACCCGACTGGTCAGCGCTAAGAAAGTTAAAAACCAGACCGTTGCCATTTTGCATAATCTAAAAACCAATGAAATCTACACGGAGGTTTTTGATTATATCATTTTGGCAACCGGATACCGGGTTCCTGATATAACCGAGCTATTTCCTTCCGCGCGTGAACTGATGGCACTGGCTGAAGATAACAGTATTAAACTGGATCGCTCTTACGGGGCAAACCTGAATTGCCAGGTAGTTGGAAAAATCTATTTACCCGGAATGTCGGAAGCTCAACACGGCCTGTCGGCAACGCTGTTGTCTTTACTACCGATAAGAGCCAATGAAATTGTCCGCGATGTTGCGAATTCAGTGCGATTGAAAACCTCTTCTGTTGTCACCGAGGTTATGAATGTCAATTAAGCAGAATTACGATGTGGTGGTGTTAGGAGCAGGTATTCTGGGGGCAGCCACAGCGCATCAGTTAACCTGCAGCGGCTTAAAAACTGCCTTGCTGGAGCGAGGTGCCCCGGCCCAGGGATGCACTGCTTATTCGGGGGGTATAGTTCGGATTTATCACAGTAATGATTACCTGACAGAACTTGCCGCCAGCTCATTTAAATATTACCTGGATTTTGAGGCAAATACCGGCGTTCCTGCCTCTTTCACTCGCACAGGGTATCTCTATTTTCCACCGGTACAGGATAACACCCGGGTACAAGAAAAAGTTCAGCAGCTTCGCGCAACGGTGGATATTGAATGGCTGGATCGCCAACAAATGGCTGAACAATTTCCCACCATAAATTGCGATGAAGGAGCCGTTTATGAGCCAGGGGCAGGCTATATGGCCCCGGCGGAGGTAACCCGGGCCTTTATCAGGGCGGCAACGGCGAAAGGGGCGACTCTCTATCCTGGAACCGAGGTCTACAGGCTGATCCGTCGCGGTAACAAGGTTGTTGGGGTGTCAACTTCGCAAGGCACATTTACCGCCAGCCATGTGGTGGTGGCTTTAGGACCTAACACACCTGCATTTCTTGACAAAAACAACATTCCCCATAGCTTATGGTCACAGCGCATCCAGGTTGATATTAAAAATCCCCGACAGGCGGTCGCTGGCCATCCGGCCTGGATTGATGACGTAAACGACCTCAATGGTCGCCCTTATGAAAATGGGCAATTTTTGCTGGGCTACCCAACCCACGATCGCTTATTTATTGACAGCGTGACCCCGGGCAGCCCGGTATATAGCGAGGTCACCAGTATGATGGGCCAAAAAAGATTTTCCTGGGTCAACGAAGCTGAACAATGTGGTTCCTGGTCGAGTTTTGACTGTTATTCGCCTGCGGGCATCGGTGCTGCGGAAAAAATTGAAGGTTTCATTTCACTATCTGTATTAACGGGTTATTCAGGCGGAGGGTTTAAATTGGCGCCTGAGTTAGCAAGACGCATTACTGACAACATAATTAAGGAATAAAAATGACTTACACTGACGTTAAAGGTGTTCTCCCAGTCATATTAACGCCATGGGATGAGAACTTTGATATTCATGAAGATGACTTCGCCAGGCAAGTTGATTATTGTTATGAAGTCGGCGCCGATGGTATCGTTATTGGCCAGGTATCTGAACTAATGCGAATGAATAGCCGCGAACGCCAGAAAATTACAGATCTGGCCGTCAAATACGGAAAACCTCAAGGGCATGTGGTTGTTAGTACCGGAGCGGAAAGTACTAAAAACGCCATTGAGTACTCATTATCTGCTCAGGATTCGGGGGTTGATGCTGTATTGCTCATGCATCCATCCACTTCACCATTAACAGAGCAGAGGATGCTTAAATATTACCGCGATGTCATACAGCAATTGCGTATTCCTGTCATCATTCACCATGCCAAGAGTTATGCCAAAACGCCCATGACCATCAGAATGCAGGCCGATCTTCTACATGAGTTTGGCGCTGACAGAATAATGTTTAAACCTGAATCGTCGCCGCTACCGCCAAAACATACTGAATTACAAATTGCCACCGATAATCAGGCCCGCATCTTCGAAGGTGATGGTGGCATGATGATTATCGACAGCTATTTTCGCGGGCTTTATGGCGCAATTCCCGCTACCGACTGCGTTAAATACGTGGTGAAAATATGGAACTATTTACAGGCTGGCGATAGACAATCTGCGGAAAAATTGGCTTACCCACTTTCTTATATGATGTGCCAGATGATGAATAGCATCGACTGCTACCAGCATCTCTCGAAACATATTTTACACCGCAAAGGTCTTATTACTCATCCGCGCGTTCGCGAGCCGGTCGATCATATACCCGACTCTGTGACCTATAAAGAAATTGACCGCATCATTTCTGTTCTGGATAACATCTGTGAATAACAAGAGGAAAATATGAAAAGTTGGGCGCTTACTATTGAATTACGTAACCGTAAAGCCGTGGAAATCTATCGCGAAATGCATCTGAATCAAATCCCGGAAATTCATGCCGGAGACGGTGCACTGGCGGCGATTGGCATTAAGACTATGCAAATTTTCTTTATGCAACCCAATATGCTGTTTATGTATATGGAAACGAACGATGATTTTATTCCGTCCCGTGAGTTCACCCATGCGCTAACATTAGATCCAAAAGTTAAAGCCTTTGATGACTATGTGCATGGAGAGCTATTACAGCGCGTATTCATGAATGATGGCCCCACTGAATGGGCGGTAATGGATAAATTTTACCAGTTTGATTCCCGACCAGACCCGGTTCAGTATTAATTATAAAGGCATGCTGCTCGCCTGTTAATGTCACATCCAGCAACATGCGTGACGCGCATGTTGCTATATAAAAGTGATTAACAATGATGACTAATTCTAATGTAATTTTGTTGGATTGCACTTTCCGTGATGGTGGCTATTATACCAACTGGAATTTTGATGAAGATCTCGTCAATATTTATTATTCTGCTATTATTGAAACGGATGTTGATATTATGGAGGCAGGCTATATCTCCGTGGATGCCTCAGACTGCGGCCGCTTTAAGGTTGAAAATATATCCGGATTTAACTTCCTGTCGGTTATTCCGGGTAAGTCATGGGCCGCGATGATAGACAGTAAATCCATTCTCTGCCTGGAAAACTGGCATGATATTGTCATTCATATTCTGAAGAAACCTGCCCGGCCTGTTATAGACATTATTCGGGTGGCCACTAAATTCAACCAGCTTGATAATATTGACCAGTTATGCAATATCATTTCTGCCTCAGGTTACCGTGTAGCATTAAATTTAATGCAAATCGATCTTGCCTGCGAGGAAGAGGTGACAGCCGTTTTCGAAAAAATTTCCAGCATAAAATCAATTGAAACCGTCTATCTGGCCGATTCCTTTGGCTCAATGCCACCCCAGCGGGTAGCGGAACTTATTACTCGTTTAAAAGAAATAACATCTGCCAATATAGGATTTCACGCTCACAATAATATGGGGATGGCGCTTATCAATAGCATGACGGCCATTCAGGCTGGTGCCAACTGGATTGATACAACCTTCGCCGGAATGGGGCGCGGTGCAGGCAATGCGGCAACGGAAGAGCTTTCTGAATTGATCAAAAAACCGGGTACCGAAACGCCCGCTGTAGATGTATTACTAAAACGCCACATGGATAAGTTAAAAACCACCTATAACTGGGGCGGCGGCGTTTTATATCGACGGGCGGGTAAAAAGAAAATACATCCTACTTATGTTCAGTTTCTCATAGACGCCGATCTTCCTGTCGATAAAGTGTATACACTATTAGAAAAAATACCGGCAGCCTCAAGATCAATATTCAACACCACACTGATTAAGGCGCTGATCAATGAATATTGAGCGTTTCTCCCATATTGTATTTGATATGGATGGGGTGCTGATTGACAGCAACCACATGAAGATTGACGCTGCCAGACAGGTTATACATTTCATATTCCCGGAAGCGGCCGACGCCTTTGCCGATCATTTTCGGCGGAACTTCGGCCAGACACGGCAAGCCCACTTCAGCTGGGCCTATGAAAACTTGCTGGCAAAAGAGGGTTTTTCAGCGTCTATTATCAATAGATTAGTTGAAAAATATGGCAAAATAGTGGCCGAAAATTATCCCGGCTGCGCGGTAACCGACGGCACCTCCGCCCTGCTGGCCCAGGTTAGCCGCCCTTGCTATGTTCTGACAGGTTCCGATCAGTCCGAAGCCAGAGAGCTTCTGTGCAGTCATCATCTGGATACCCGCTTCAATGATATCCTAGGCGGGCCGATAAATAAGTCTGAAAACCTCGACTTTATTATTAATACCTATGGCATAAATCCGGCTGAGTCGGTGCTTATCGGTGACGCATTTCATGATTTTGAAGTGGCAAGTCATTTTGGGTTTTCTTTTATTCTGGTCACCCAATATATGCCGTTCGATAATGACCCGTTGATTGCCAAAGTGAAATCTTCCGGTGGGTATATCGTTAACAGGTTATCTGATTTACTGACTGACAGGTTTAAAAAATGAAAATAACTAAAAATGCGTCTAAATTTAGCTATGGATTAAATTCAAGCAGCCTTCAATTTCCTGTCAACACAACGGGCGGCATGTCATGTTCACTACCGCCAGGGGCGCAGTCAACATTTCACCGCCATCATGAAACCGAGCTTTTTTTGATCACCTCTGGTAAAGGACGCGTTCATATTGAAGGGCGCGAATCCGAAGATGTGGTGCCGGAAGATATTATTTATATCGATCCGCTACACGGTCACACTATTGAAAATACCTGCGAGAATGAAGATTTAAAATTTACCGCGCTTTATTGGGATAACCCCAACCAAACACAGCGTAATGATGTGCCAAAAGATACGCTGATCATTTCAACGCCGCCGACGCCAAACGGTGATTTACACCTTGGGCATTTGTCCGGACCATATCTGGGCGCAGATATTTACCGCCGTTACCTGACGCTTAAAGGCGTCTCTGCTCGTCATTTAACAGGGCGGGATGATAACCAGACCTATGTCAAATGCATTGCCACCAAAGAGCAGCGTCCTCCTGAAGAGGTCGCCAATGATTATGCGGATAAAATCTATCAGACTTGGGCCAAAGCAGACATTGCTCTGGACTTTTTCTCAAGTCCGCAAACGACGAAAAATTATTACAGTCGGGTGAACAGCATCATTGGTCGCCTCTATGATCGGGGCTTTATCTTCGCTAAAGAGGTGGACGAACTCTACGATCTGAATACGGGGTTTAGCCTTCATGAGGGCTACATTAAAGGCGTCTGCCCCCACTGTCATAGCGCTTCAGATGGAAATGCCTGTGAGCAGTGCGGCAGACCGAATGACTGTGCCGATCTCATTAACCCAGTGGCCAGCCTCCCTGAAACCCGGGTCGGTACCCGGACGACTACAAAGTTGTATTTCCGCCTGTCCGCCCTTGCCCCCCAACTCACCGAGCTGACTTTCCGCAGTAATATGTCCGCCCGCGCCCGCGAACTGACGCAGGGAATGTTGTCTGACGGTTTACCGGATATTTGTATCTCTCATCGCTCAGACTGGGGCATTTCCGTTGACATCCCCGGATTTGAAGATCAGGTTCTCTATGTCTGGTTCGAAATGGCGGCAGGCTATCTGGCGGCTGATGAAGATTTACATCCTCAGGATCCGTTTTTCAAAAATAAGAACTGCGACATCATTCATTTCTATGGTTTTGATAACACCTACTATCACACATTATTATTCCCGGCCATCTACTATGCGTTGGATGAAGAATATAATGTCCCAGTTAATCATGTTATTAATGAACTGCTTTATTTGCGTGGCGAAAAGTTTTCTACCAGCCGCCGTCACTTGATCTGGGCCTCAAAACTGCTGAGTAAAATACCGGTTGACTATGTCCGATGGGGGCTAGCCCGCTCGCGCCCCGAAATGACCAACGAAAACTTCAGCCTCGAACCTTTTGTTGACGCCATTAACGACTTTTTTGTCAGCACGCTGCAGCAACATTTGACGACCAGTTGCCGTGAACTGAGCCTGCAATTTCAGGGAAAGGTGCCTGAGCCGGGTGCATGGACATCGCAACACGCCGCCTTCTATCAGCGGATCAGAAATTTAGCCCGTGACGTGGAACATGCCTATCACATTGATGCTTTCTCGCCGCAAACGGCAACGGCCAAGCTTGAGGAAATGGGGATTTTAACGCGGAAATTTTTTAATGCGCAGTCAAAACATGAAACCCAACCGATGCTGCGGGATTATCAGCGCACCACTTTCGCCCTTAATTTTTGGGCCATAAAGCAATTTTCCCTACTTTCCCAACCCATTATGCTGGAGGGAAGTGAGTATATCCTCAAGCTGCTTGGCCTGAATTTTGAAGGTTGGGATAGCGATCGGGAAGATTTTATTGCAAATTCTCACACCATATCAGCGTGCGATGAAAACCATTTCAGAATCATCTCAAAAGATATTATTGAACATGTTTGCCAGGTTAATTAACTAAAATTATATCGGCATAATAAATTTAATTTTAATAACAGGAATATATTCTATGTCCAATGCTAATTTGCGTGTCGTTATCACCGGTGCAGGACGTGAAATGGGGCGTTCTCTGGCTATTCGCTATGCGAAATCCGGGGCTGAGGTGCTGCTTTCAGCGCGCAATATTGAAGCGGCCGAAAAAGTACGTTATGAGCTTCAGGCTCGTGGTTTCGATCGCGTTTACGCTTTCGCCTGTGATTTATCGGATCCAGCCAGCATCCGGTCATTTGCGCAGTCCGTTGAAAATAAGTTTGGTCATGTGGATGTGCTCATTAATAACGGCAGCCCGTGGGCGGAAGGTAAGGAACTCGATGCCGCCAGCGATGAGGAGATTACCCACGTTATCATGTCCTGCACGGCTGGCACGATATTGGCGATCAAACATTTCCTGCCGCTGTTGCGCCAATCCGCGCGGCCGGACATTGTGAACATTATTTCTTCTTCCGCTCACTCACTCACCCACGACTGTGAAGGTCATACCGCCTTTTATGCCGCCAAAGCCGGACAGGGGCGCATGGCAGAAACGCTGTCACAGCGTTTGCGTGAAGAAGGGATCCGTGTGATTTCGCTCTACCCGCCCAAATTTAACAATAGCGATCCGCTCGTCGGCGACGGGCAGGTTTCACGCACCTCAAAGGATCAGCTGACTTCAGAATCCCTCATCGATTGCATCCAGTTTGCGGTGAATATGCCCAGAGACTGTTTCATACGCCGCTTTGATTTTGAATCGATATAAAAAAGGCACTGTTGCGGGTTTCCTGGAACATCTGATTTCTTTTTAGGAGAAGTATATATGTGCGGAATTGCAGGATGGGCAACGTTTAGCCGTGATTTTCACGCCAGTCGGCGCGAACTGGAAGCGATGGCAGCAACGATGGCGTTACGGGGGCCGGATGCCTCAGGTTTTTGGATGGATCGACATGCAGGTTTGAGCCACCGCCGTTTAGCCATAGTTGATCTCGAAGGCGGTGTTCAGCCAATGACGGCAAATTTACCGACGGGCAGCATTTCGCTTTCTTACAGCGGTGAAGTGTATAACTTTAAAGAATTACGCCAGGAACTGACGCAAGCAGGGCACTCGTTTTCAACCCAAAGCGACACGGAAGTGGTGTTGAAAGGGTATTTACAATGGGGAAATGGCGTCTGCGAGAAGTTAAATGGCATGTTTGGCTTCGCCATCTGGGATGCGCGGCGTGAGGTGCTGTTGCTGGCGCGCGACAGATTTGGCGTAAAACCGCTTTATTACTATCCTGACGGGCAGTCGGTGCTGTTTGGCTCCGAGCCTAAAGCCATTCTCGCCCATTCACAAATATCTGGCGTTCTGACCACCGACAGCTTGCGTGAAGCGCTGGGGTGGACCAAAACCCCAGGACATGGGACATGGGAAGGGCTTAAAGAAGTCAAACCCGGAACCTTTGTGCAGTTTGGCCGGGATGGGGTGCGAGAAGATGTTTATTGGCAGCTCCAGTCCAGGCCGCACCATGACTCGTTAAAAGACACTATCGAAAATGTGCATATCCTGCTTTCTGACACGGTAAGAAGGCAAATGGTTTCCGATGTACCGCTCTGCAGCCTGCTTTCTGGCGGTCTGGACTCCAGCGCCATTGCGGCTCTCGCCAGCCAGCAGCTAAATGGAGAGCGCCAACTTAAAACCTTTGCTGTCGATTTTGAGACCCATACGGAGCAATTTGTACCGGACGTATTCCGCAACGAATCCGATGCGCCCTATGCCCGTAAAGTCGCGGAAAAAATTGGCTCCTTGCACACCAATCTGGTGCTGGGTTACCAGCAGATTGGCAGCGAAGAAACCCGGCGGGCAGTTATTGCTGCGCGGGACTTGCCCACCGGTTTTGGCGATGCGGACAATTCAATTTACCTGCTTTTTAACGCCATCAGGAACGAGGCAACAGTCGCCCTTTCCGGTGAGTCGGCAGATGAGGTTTTCGGCGGCTATCGCTGGTTTCATCAGCCGGGCATATTGCAGGGGAACACCTTCCCCTGGGCAGATCACACCTTTGTAACCAGTTTCAAAACCGGACTGGATGCCTTCGCACCAGATTTGTTGGCGAGCCTGGAATTGCCGGATTACGTGCGTTCTCGCTATCAGGAAGCCTTAGCAGAAGTCCCGCGCCTGGCCGGCGAAGAGAGTCATGAAGCCAAAATGCGCGAAGTGCTCTACCTGCACCTGACACGCTATATGCGCATCTTACTGGACAGAAAAGATCGCCTGAGTATGGCGGCAGGTCTGGAAGTTCGTGTGCCGTTTTGCGATCACCGGCTTGTTGAATATGTTTTTAATACCCCGTGGAAAATGAAAACCTTTGACGGCCGGGAAAAAAGCCTGCTGCGTGCGGCGATGGGTGATTTACTGCCGCAAGAGGTACTGCAACGCAAGAAAGCGCCGTATCCCGCCATTCAAAATGCACACTACAGTGCTGTATTGCAGCGCCAGGCGGCCGACCTTGTGGCGAACACTAACCACCCTGCCCGGGATTTGCTCAATATTCGCTGGCTTAACAGTATATTACACATCGATCCTGCGGCGATGAGCCGGGAAATTCGTCATGGGTTAGAGCGTGCGCTGGATTTCGCTACCTGGATCGAACTTCGTAAGCCAATACTGAAGCTTTAATTTAGCCCCTAATTCGATTGCGAAGGATTATTGTATATGGCCTGTTTGCTTAAGATGAGTGCTGAAAATAGCGCAAAAATATATTTGCGCACCGCAGACAATAAAATGATAGCCGATGAGCTTCGCTCCTGTAATGTCAGTTTTCTTCATGACAAGCCCGATTCGGCTTTCAACGAGGGGATGTTTCAATCTGGTGCGTTGGCCGAAAAAATCAAACGGCGCAACCCCAAGATAAAGGACTATTTTGTTGAATCGCAACAGGTAAAAATTAATCCAGCCGATACAGCTGCATTATCTGCTGCCGCTCAGGATCGGGCCAATTATTATCAGGAACATACGCACGATGAGAATGAAGCCTGGTATATACATCACGGGCAGACGGCCTTTTATTTGCACCTTCAGAATTATGTATACGCCATAATATGTACTGCGGGGGACTTTATATGTATACCCGGGCAGACCCGACATTGGTTTGATGCCGGTGCGGCACCGTCATTTTCTGGATTGCGCTTTTATTTAACCCTGAATGCCCCGGTCACTACCGGAGACAAAATTGCACTGAGATATCCGCAATTAGAATGCTTATCTTCTCTGATTACTCTGGGATCCGCCTTATGAAATGGGGAACATACGCAGAACTATTAAAAAACGCCCAGGCAAGAAATATTATTCTGCTGGGGCTTTTTGCCAAAATACCGATTGTGGCTATCCCGGCAACCTTAACGTTGCTGGTTGTCGTAGGGCTGAATGCTGGATTTACCTGGGCGGGCATCATCAATGCGGCCTGGATGGCGGGAGCAGCCGTCGGTTCACCCTGGCAGGGGCGCTACATGGGCCGACACGGCGTAAGAAAGCTATTGCGCTTTATTTTAATTATTCAGCTGATGTTCTGGTCTTCAGCGGCCTTTCTGCCACTTCCGCTTCTGGCCATTGCTGCTTTTTTCGGTGGGGTATTCTGTTTTGCGGCCTTCACCATTGGGCGTATGGCTATTGCGGAATTATCAGTGACAGAAAACCGGCACAGCGCCTTTGCCCTTGATGCGATCACGACAGAATTAGCCTATATGAGCGGCCCACCACTGGCCGTGGTGGTTAGCGCCAGCCTGTCGCCACAGGCGGCAGTCGTCATTAGCGGGGCGATTATTATGGCGCTGATTATTTATTATTTTATTGCCAATCCCAGGGTTGTCAGTAAGGCGACAAACAATACGCCCGACCAACGCATTGCCTGGGGCGCATTTTTTAAAAGCCGGTTAAGCACGTCCTTATTATTAACCATTATGGCAACCTTTGTTATTGCCAGTTATGAAGTGCTGGGCCTTGCTGCGCTAAAACATTTCGGGCATATCACTTGGGCAGCCTGGTTTTATATTGCTTGTGGCGTGGCCTCTTTGATCGGGGGAGTGGTGTATGGCGGTTTTAATAAGCCCCCGGCGACGGTGTTAATTTGCGGCTTGTTAGCCATTTCAACGGGAATGATTGGATTTTCGCAAAATGCGCTTGCCGTCTGCTTATTAATTATCCCGGCAGCCTTGCTATGCTCACCGGTATTTTCAGCGACGGCCAATGACATCAGCCGCTATGCTGCGCCGGAGATGAGCGGCCTGGCAATGGGCACTTACGGCTCTGCGCTGACAGCGGGAAATGCCATTGGTTTCCCGCTGGCTGGGTTAATGGTCGACAACTTCGGATTTAACATTGCTTTTTTCTCGGTAGGAGGGCTGGCCTTCGCTGTGGTGGTCATCGCTTTTGGGATCAATACGCTGTTCATATCTGAACGGTCCGAAGTGGCGGCGGAATAATGGCGTCAGCCGCGTCTGAGAGTGAACCAAGGGAAGTAACGTGACAATCATCGAACCTCATGACAGCCGATACCTCAGCTACATTACCGGTATGAATCAGCGCTGGCGCGCATCGCCGGCAAAAATCCTTTTACCTGGCAATACCCCGGAGGCTGTGCAGTGTATTCAGGAGGCGGTACAGCAGGGTCAGCGTATCAGCGTGCGAGCCGGGGGGAATTGTTATCAGGATTTCACCTGTCACGCTGGCGTCGAGGTCCTGATTGATGTATCCGATATGGATGACATCGCTTTCGACCCGGACATGCAGGCAATTGCCGTTGGGGCCGGTGCCACGCTGTCAAGAACCTACGAGGTGCTCTACCGCCGCTGGAATGTGACTTTACCCGGTGGCCCAGCCAGCGGGGTGGGCATGGGGGGGCACATTTGTGGTGGGGGTTTTGGCTTACTTTCCCGCCGCTACGGCTTGACGGTTGATCACCTTCATGCCATTGAAATCATTACGGTGGATGAAAGCGGAAAAGCCCTCGCCATTATTGCGCGGCGCGACCCGGATTGTCCGAATCACGACTTGTGGTGGGCCCACGCCGGCGGCGGCGGCGGGCAACTGGGCATAGTGACCAAATTCTGGTTCCGCTCTCCGCAGGCCCTGGGTAATGAGCCTGTACAAATATTACCTACCCCACCCTCAGAAGTTTATCTGTGTGTGAAAGTCATTCCGTGGGAAAAATTAGGAAAAGACGATTTTATACGCCTGATGCGTAATTACGGCAGGTGGTATGAAACGCACCAGCACGCCGACAGACCGGAGTCCTCTCTGGCCGGGTATCTGGTGATGTATCAGCAGGCTCAGGGCTTTGTCGCGCTATTGACTCAGATGGATGCTTCAGTGAGCAATGCGACGGCTATTTTAGGCCAATATCATCGTGATATTTTTGAAGGAATAGACGGTGTAGCGGGCTTCCAGGGGCTTTCACATATGGAGACTCCCCGCAAATTGCCTTGGCTGAAATCGGTACGGCTACTGGGAACCAATAGCCCATCGCTGGCCGATCCTATGCTGCGCGGAGCGTACAAGTCAGCATACATGCGGCAAAATTTCCCGGTGGAGCAGGCCGAAACGCTGTACCAGCATCTGTCGGCAGACGGCTTCAGTAATAAAAATGCGATGGTAATGGTATTGCCCTACGGTGGAGCCGTGAATAAGGTCAATGCGGACGAAACTGCCGTATCGCATCGCGACTCAATAATGAAAATCCTGTACCAGAGCCTCTGGGCTGATGAACAAGACGACCAGAAAAACCTTAGCTGGATCCGCCAAATCTATCACAGCACTTATGCAAAAACTGGCGGTGTGCCGGTGAGCAACGAAATAACGGATGGCTGCTTTATCAATTATCCTGACAGCGATCTGAACAACCCGGAATTAAATACCTCCGGAGTGACGTGGGCGCAGCTCTATTTCAAGCATCACTATCCGCGACTACAGAAAATAAAATCTCAATGGGATCCACTGAATATTTTCAGGCACAGCCAGTCTGTTAAGTTACCCGCTACCTGAGGGGATTAACGGCGGCAAAACCAAACAAAGATTGCAGGCAGGAGACAAAATGCCAGTAAGAGTGTGTATTGCCGGCCCGCTAACAGGGCCACGGGCCTGCTACGGGGATCTTATACGCGAGGCTATTTCTGACTCTCCGCAAAGGGAGGGGCTTTCAATTCACTTTTTTGACGATAAAGCCAATCCGCAAGTGGTTAAGCTTCATCTTGCTGAAATCATCAAGAAAAGTGATGTGGTTATCGGTCATTTTAATAGCGACTGCGCACAGGCCGCCATTCCTGCCTACAGGATGGCGGGAATACCGCTCTTGTTACCCGCGTCCACCGCCGCGCACCTGGGAGAGGGTGAGTCGGTATTTCAGCTTTGCTCTACGGAGGCAGAGCAGGTTAAGGAAATGATAGCCGTTGCCGACAGCCAGTACCCTGACTCAATGCGTTATTACTGGGCCGATGGATCAGCTTACAGCCACAGATTACTTAAATGGCTACAGGCGCATCATGGGTACCCGATACCGGAGATTGGCACCAGCAGCAAAGGCGGCCACGGCGCTGGCGGGGTGACTTTTTATCTGGGCGCGCATTTTTCTATTCTGGCACGTATGCATCAGGAAGGCGCGTTGTGGCTCGGCGCGGCGATCTGCTGTGATGATTGTGATATTACGGAATTTACGCAACGCGCCCGCCCCGAAACCTGGGTATGTTCATCAACCCCCGGATATAGTGAGTTACTGCAACGCGCCGTGGATATTGTTTGGCGGGTGATGTACCGGAAAAGCAATAACTGGGCCGATTATTTTGATGAAAGGGGCATGTACCTGCCAACTAGCTGGCAAAGTTACTGCATAAAATAAATACAGCGATTAATCATTCGCACGCTTATGCCAAACGTAATTAACAGTGAGACCATTAACATGGAAAATAAAGGTATTGTGATTATTGTTGATGCCTATTCGCCCACGCGACGTTTAGCACCTGAATTTATTCGTCAGGGATACCGGTGCGCGCGCGTGCAGAGCACCCCGGAAATCCCGGACATTTATAAAGGCTCCTTCAGCCTTGACGATTATTGTGAAAATATTATTCACCAAGGCGACCTGGCGGTCACGCTACAAAAAGTGGCCAGTCTTAACCCGGTGGCCATCATTGCCGGCGGGGAAATTGGCGTGGAACTGGCCGATATTTTAAGCGAGAATCTTGGTCTTGCATCAAATGGCACCGCACTCAGCGCCGCCCGACGCCACAAATACACCATGATAGAACGCCTGCGCAGCGTCGGGCTTCCTGCAACGCGGCAATGTCTTCCTGCAAATGGAGATGCGCTGCGTCTCTGGCACCAAAAGACAGGTGGGCGGATTGTGGTAAAACCGGCGCGCAGCGCTGCCGGCGAAGGCGTTCATTTTTGCGACACGCCGGAAGCGTCTAACGCCGCATTGCAGGCGATTATCGGGAAAAAAAATATCTTCTCAGAAATCAACCAAGAAGTGGTGGCGCAGGAATATCTGTGCGGCACGGAATATGTGGTGAATACCGTGTCCTGTCAAGGTAAACACCGGGTAACCGATATCTGGAGAACCACCCGAGTCAGCGTAAATGGCTTTCTTGATATGGGTGATTCCATACATATTATGCCGCGCCATGGGGAAATTCAGGAGACTCTGGTTTCTTATGCATTACAGGTGCTTAATGCCATGAATATTCAGTACGGGCCAGGACATATGGAAATAAAAATGTGTGATGATGGCCCTTGCCTGGTAGAAATAGGCGCTCGCATCGCCGGTGGCGATATGCCTTATTATGCCGAACTTGCCACTGGACAATCACAACTTAACTGGACTCAGTTGGCCTACACCGACCCTGAGAAATTCCATGCGCTGTACGATATTCCTTATACGCTGAATTATTATTTTTCATCTGTGGCAATGCTCAGTCCCTGTGAAGGAATACTTGAAGCTTACCCTTATAAAAAACAGATAAGCCAGCTGGAAAGTCTGTTGGAAATTCGTGAATATGTGAAGCCTGGCGATCGAATTTATCATACGATTGATGATACAACTTACCCCATGCTGGTGCTATTAAAACATAAAACAGAAGAAGTGGTATTACGCGACTGGGGAACATTACGTTATCTGGACGGTCATGCCTTTTACAAGGTTCATTAAAAATAAATGGGATCAGGCTGTTTTTATAGTCTGGTGTTGAATAGCTATATTTGGTGCAAAATTAAATGCAGAATGAAACCTTTTTTATATGGCACAAAGTACCGTTCTATTGTGTTCGTTACGATGAAATTCTAAACCATACCAATAACACTATCATTTATATTGGCACTCAGGCTGCGCTCGCGGATATTCCCGCCGAACTTAACTGTGAGAAATTGATTTGGCAAGAGCAAGACGGGGTTCATGTACTGATTGAAAAAATGAGTTTGAAGACACCGGCACCACGCAATTTTATTGCTTTATCGGAATACCAGGTTGATGTTGCAGCCCGCATCCGGGCGCATTTTGGTATTCCCGGGCCGTCCATTGCCGAAGCCGAACTTTCTAGGAATAAACTGATGATGAAAGCGGCGGTGGCGTCATCGGGGCTGGCGACGCCGACATGCTATTCTCTGAATGACACGCTACAAAACCCCAGAATCCTTGAAGCAATAAGTTCAGCGAAACTTGTACTCAAGCCGCTGGATGGAGCATCAAGTGAGAATGTCCAAATCTACTCTTCTCATCGCGCGTTACTGATGGCCCTCAATAATAATAATACCCATATTGATGATATCGACTTACGAAAAAATACTGCCCGTTACCAGATTGAAGAATTCATCGAAGGCGATATCTGGCATGTGGATGGCTTTGTTCGCTCCGGTGAAATCGCCCTTTGCGTCAGCAGCCGCTATATTGGCAATTGCCTTGATTTTGCAAAAGGGCTGCCTCTTGGGTCTTTACAGTGCGAACTACCCGCTACACTGCTGGCATTTTCACGTCAGGTTGTTGCTGCTGTAGACATCCAACATGGCTGTTTTCATCTGGAAGTGTTCCAAAATGCCTCTGGCTGGGTTTTTCTGGAGATAGGGCATCGGGCGGGTGGTGCCAGCGTGGTGCGCGCTTTTGAACTGCATACGGGCGTTAACCTTCATCATGTGCACCTGAGCGCGCAATTAGGGTGGATGCCAGATTTTGCAACAAAAACATCGGCAAATGAAGACTATTATGGTTGGTTTGTCTTCCCGGGGCACCACCTGCCCGAAGGCTATGCCTGTATAGATAATGCAGGTGATTTTAGCTCATCTGCCTGCATCCATGAATGGCATCAACTACCGCCTGACAAAAAACTGTGCCCCGCCCTAACTTATCTGGAAACAATTGCCCCAGTGGCGGGAATGCTGCGCACAACATCCTTCCGGGAAGGCCAGCAATTTGTTCTTGATATGTTTGAAAATATCACAGTTACCAGCACAACGGAGGCAGAACGTTCGGCCAGCTGTGATGATGACCCAAGAGGCCTGAGCAGGCTAGTAAATGACTTCCCTGCATAAGTTGGCACTTTTATGCTTTTAACACGCCCGCGGTTATCCATCGGGCATTTAGTGTTTTAATGACGCATGTCGTGGTAAATAGCACGTATGGACAAGGTTAAAACGCGAAAGCTTTCCTTGTTATCATCACGATCTGCCTGAAAAATGAAGGAATATGAAATGTTAGTTAAAGTTCGAAAAGCGGAAGCTGAAGACTATGAGGCATGGTTAAAGCTCTGGAAGGGTTATCTGAATTTTTACGAAAGCGACCTGGATGAATCCGTTACTTTATCGACATGGCACAGGGCGCTGTCATCAGAATCGTGCCTTGTATGCAGGATCGCAGAAATAGATTACAAAATTGTTGGTTTCGCGTTATGCGTGCTGCATGAAGGTACGTGGGTAACACAGCCGATTTGCTATCTTGAAGATCTTTTTGTTACGGATGATATGCGCGGAATGGGTGTGGGAACAGCGCTGATAGAGGCTATCTATGATGAGTCGCGGGAAAAATCGTGGTCAAAGGTTTACTGGGTCACAAGAACAGATAACCCGGCACGGAAGTTGTATGACAAGCTGGCCGTACTGGATGATTTTGTACGGTATAGCATCAAAATTTAGGCGCGGGGGCTGAAGCAACCATGCATAATGGCAATACAATCGGCATCGAAAATGAGGTATGCCGCTCCATAACTGGCGGCTGACAATGAGTCGTTTTATTACTGAGTGCGGTGACCGCCTGAGCGAACACCTTTAATACGGTGGCTGCTCAGCAGAATGATTCACAGGGTCGTTGGTTTTTTATTGTTCGATGTGAAGGCCGGAATCGCACATATAACTCGACCTTATAATTTTATACGATTAATTGTATTAGTCGCGACTTGATCTGACACATNACCTTGAAAGGTTGAGAGTTACCGGTTTTGATATGGGTGTCGAATCCTTATACAAAACACGAGGTAACTCTCATGCTTCATACTAACAATCCTGTCATCAAACACAAAACAGGTTTGCTCAATCTGGCCGAANAACTCAGCAACGTGTCAAAAGCCTGTAAAATCATGNGCGCCTCACGCGATACGTTTTACCGTTATCGGGAGTTGGNTGATGAAGGTGGCGTGGATGCACTGATTAACCGCAGCCGACGTGCTCCCAACATCAAAAACCGTACTGATGATGCCACTGAGCAGGCCGTTGTTGATTACGCTATCGCGTTCCCGGCGCATGGCCAGCACCGGAGCAATAATGAACTGCGTAAACAGGGCGTTTTTATCTCAGGAAGCGGCGTCCGTTCTGTCTGGCTGCGTCACTCACTTGAGAACTTCAAAAAGCGGCTGAAAGCACTGCAAGAAAAAGTGGCCCATGACGGTATCGAACTGACTGAAGCACAGATAGTGGCACTGGAGCGTAAAGCCAGTGATGACCAGGCATGTGGTGAAATCGAAACCGCCCATCCCGGCTATCTGGGTTCACAGGATACGTTCTACGTCGGCAATCTGAAAGGCGTCGGGCGTATCTATCAGCAGACTTTTGTTGATACATACTCGAAGGTTGCTCACTGCAAGCTGTATGTCACCATCTCCGATTACATGCGGTATGCCAGTCTCTCGCTATAGCTTCAAAGGTAAATGCTTCACTTTGTTCAATCTTGTCGGTTTTTTTCTTTGCGGAAGGGTCGATACCAACAGATACCAACTTTTTGGCTTCATCTCTTTTTCTGCGAGCTTCGCCAAGTGTGACCGTTGGATAAACACCTAATGCCAGAATCTTTTGCTTACCATCAAAGCGATACTGTAAACGCCAGTATTTTGAGCCATTGGGGTTGATTAGCAGGTGCATACCCTGACCATCAGTCAGTTTAAAGGGTTTATCTAAGGGTTTGGTTGTTCGAACTTTGATATCAGTGAGCGCCATCAGTTGATACCTCCATTGTTGGTATCAAAATCAATCGAACCGAAGATACCACCAGTTATACCATCATTTGTTGGTATATGTGGACAGATGCGAGTGGACGTCAAGAGACAAAAACACGGGGATAAACAGCGTAACTGCTGGATTTTAGAGACAAAAAAAGACCTCAGTTGAGGTCTATTTACATACTGTTGGTGCCGAAGGCCGGAATCGAACCGGCACGCCTTGCGGCGGTTGATTTTGAATCAACTGCGTCTACCGATTTCGCCACTTCGGCACTGAAGGGTATGCGGAAAACGTTGGGGATTATACCTTTACCCCCTGTTTACGCAACCCTATTCGCTATCAGCGACGGCTGAATGATGAAAAAACACCCACGCTGCCCCAAATACCCGCCGCAACCTGCATGACCAGGATGCACCATCCACGGCACTGCCTGCCTCCCCGGCGGTACAGCACAACAATTTCACCCGCTATTTTTGCGGAATTTTCTTAAATCTTGCACCATAATTAACAACGGACTGTGGTACAGGGAACTC
The DNA here is from genome assembly GCF_000026985.1 of Erwinia pyrifoliae DSM 12163. Classification (NCBI taxonomy): domain Bacteria; kingdom Pseudomonadati; phylum Pseudomonadota; class Gammaproteobacteria; order Enterobacterales; family Erwiniaceae; genus Erwinia; species Erwinia pyrifoliae. The sequence continues at coordinate 465,672 of NC_017390.1, read as the reverse complement.
ACCAGTCATCCGGTAGTCCGAACAGGTATTCGACGGCGCGGTGCCAGAGTGGAAGCCGCGCGTAACCACACACTCAAGGATATAACGATGAAAGCAGCAACCAAGATGATTCTGGCATTGTCCATTTCCGGTACGCTTTTTAGCGGTGTCGCGAACGCCGTCAGCTGGCAGGATCAGCTCAGCTCCGCCGCTAACGCGCTGGGTCAGAATGCGAACAGCAACGCCACCCCGGCCAGCGGCAGCCAGGGCGGTACTTCACTTGGTGCTCTGACCGGGCTGCTGAACGGCGGCAACAAATCACTTAGCGCCAACAGCATGAGCAATGCGGCGGGCGTGCTGCAATACTGCATGAAGAACAATATAGTCGACAACAATGTATCGTCGGTAAAAGAGCAGCTGCTCGGCAAGCTGGGGCTGGCGGATACGCAAAAACAGCAGCAAAGCACCGATTATAAACAGGGGCTGATGGGACTGCTGAATACCGGCAATAATCAGCAGGTGAACCTGAAGTCTCTGGGCGATACCGAAATGGGCAAGAAGGTTAAAACCAAAGCCTGTGACCTGGTACTGAAGCAGGGTAAGCAGTTTATCTCGTGATCTCTCTGCAAGGTGGTGAGGCTGTCCCCTCCCTGCAGTTCTTCCCTGGCCACCTTTGCGTGGCCTTTTTTATCGCTCAATCAGGAATGCCAGCCTGAATGATTGGCGAAAACGTTGCCTGCGATGCTTACACCAGGCTTCACCCGACCTGCAACCAAATGGATATTTGAAAATGACCGAGCCACTGCCGATCGCACAAACTCCCGAACATTCACTGCATCTGCTGCCAGCGATGGCTAACCGCCATGGGCTGATTACCGGGGCAACCGGCACCGGCAAAACCGTGACGTTACAAAAGCTGGCAGAGAGCTTTTCCAATATCGGCGTGCCGGTGTTTATGGCCGATGTGAAGGGCGACCTGACCGGCATTGCCAAAGAGGGCGTGGCCTCTGAGCAGCTGCTCGCCAGGCTGGCACAGAATGGCATTAAAGACTGGGAAGCGCAGGCTAACCCGGTGGTGCTGTGGGATATTTTCGGCGAACGCGGCCACCCGGTGCGTGCCACGGTTTCCGATCTCGGGCCGCTGTTGCTGGCGCGTTTGTTAAACCTTAACGAAGTACAGAGCGGCGTGCTGCAAATCATCTTCCGCGTGGCGGACGATCAGGGGCTACTGCTGCTCGACTTCAAGGATCTGCGCGCCACCACGCAGTACATTGGCGAAAATGGCAAATCCTTCCAGAACCAGTATGGCAATATCAGCAGCGCCTCGGTCGGCGCTATTCAGCGCGGTCTGCTGGCGCTGGAACAGCAGGGAGCCGAATACTTCTTCGGTGAGCCGATGCTGGATATCAATGACTGGATGCGTACCGACGCCAACGGCAAAGGGATAATCAATATCCTCGCCGCCGAAAAGCTCTATCAGATGCCAAAATTGTACGCCACCAGCCTACTGTGGCTGTTGTCCGAGCTATACGAACAGCTGCCGGAAGCGGGCGATCTGGATAAGCCAAAGCTGGTGTTCTTCTTTGATGAGGCGCACCTGCTGTTTGCGGATGCCCCGGCGGTGCTGCTGGACAAGACAGAACAGGTGATCCGTCTGATCCGCTCAAAAGGCGTTGGCGTCTATTTTGTGTCGCAGAATCCGGCCGATATTCCGGACGCGGTGCTCGGCCAGCTGGGTAACCGCGTGCAACACGCGCTACGCGCCTTCACGCCGAAGGATCAGAAGGCGGTAAAAGTAGCAGCACAAACCATGCGCGCCAATCCGGCGTTCGATACCGTCAGCGCCATTCAGCAGCTGGGAACTGGCGAAGCGCTGGTGTCGTTCCTTGATGAAAAAGGCAGTCCGTCGGTGGTACAGCGCGCCTCGGTTATCGCCCCCGGTTCGCGTATGGGGCCGGTGAGTGACGATGAACGCAACGGACTAATTAACCACTCGCCGCTGTCGGGCAAATATGAAGAGGCGGTTGACCGCGAGTCGGCTTACGAACGGCTGCAGCATGGCGTGCAGGCCGCCAGTGAACGAGCAGGTGCTCCGGCGACGAAGGGTGATGCAGCGCTGGATAGCGGCATCCTCGGCGGCCTGAAGGAGATCCTTTTTGGCAGCACCGGGCCGCGCGGCGGCAAGCGCGATGGCGTGGTGCAAAACGTGGCAAAAAGCGCCGCCAGACAGATTGGCCAGCAAATTGTGCGTGGCGTGCTGGGCAGTATTATGGGCGGCCGTAAAAAGTAATATGGATAAAGAAACTGAACTTCGGCAGGCTAAACGTCTGCCGCTGCTGTTGCTGGGAATGGCGGCGCTACTGTTTATTTTCACCGTTCTCTGGCCGCGCTATGCGCCGCTGAATCTCTGGATATCCGCGCTGAAAGCGGTGGCAGAGGCCTCAATGGTCGGGGCGCTGGCAGACTGGTTCGCCGTCAGCGCGCTGTTCCGCCATGTCCCGATTCCGCTGGCGGCGCGTCATACGGCAATTATCCCGCGTAATAAACATCGTATTGCCGATAATCTCGCTATTTTCGTACAGGATAAGTTCCTTAATAGCGAGGCGCTGCTGGCACTGATCCGCCGTCACGATCCGGCGCAGCTTATCGCCCGCTGGCTGAGCGCACGGGAAAATGCCACCCGCCTTAGCGGCTATCTGCTGAAAATGATGCGCGGCTTCCTCGACCTTGCCGATGACCAGCGTATCCAGGCGCTGATGCGGCGCGCCATTCACCGGGCGATCGATAAAGTCGATCTCAGTCAATCGATGGCGGTTATTCTCGAAAGCCTGACGAAAAATAACCGTCATCAGCAGCTGCTGGACGATGCGCTGGCGCAGCTGCTACAGCTGGTGAATAAACCCGCTACCCACGAGTTTATCGCGCAACAGGTGGTGCGCTGGCTGAAGCGGGAACATCCGCTGAAAGAGAAAATGCTGCCAACCGAATGGCTCGGTGAAAAAAGCGCCGCGCTGGCGGCCGATGCGGTGCAGTCAATCCTGAACGATATTGAAAATGATGACCGCCACCAGCTGCGCCAGGGATTTAACCGTGCGGTGCAGCGGCAGATCGATCGCCTGCGCAATGACCCGGAAATGCTGGCGAAAGCTGAAGAGGTCAAAACGTATCTGAAGCAGGATGAGGCGCTGAATGGCTATATCAGTCAGCTTTGGGGCGATCTGCGCGGCTGGCTGAAGGAGGATCTCAACCGCGAAGACTCGCTGCTACACGCGAAGGTGAGCGCTGCCGGGCAATGGTTCGGCGATACGCTGATGCAGGATGAGTCGCTGCGCGCTTCGCTGAATCAGCATATGGAAGAGGCCGCGAGCAGCGTGGCACCTGAATTCTCGATATTTCTTAGCGACCATATCAGCCATACGGTGAAAAGCTGGGATGCCAAAGAGATGTCACGTCAGATCGAGCTGAATATCGGCAAGGAATTGCAGTATATCCGTATCAGCGGCACGCTGGTGGGGGCAACAATCGGGTTGATTCTCTATCTGCTGTCACTGCTACCATTAGTGCTGTAAGCGGCTGGCAGCCTGTTTCTCTGCGCGCTCTATAGCGCTAAAACCGATCTCCTAACGTATGATCTTGTAAGCTAATCGACGTTTTGCTTTGGCCTTATCAGAATTTACACCTGAACTTGCCCTTGACCTGGCCTTTGACCTTCAGGCGGCGTTAAGCAGCGCCGAAGCCCGGCTGATTTCCAGCATGAGCCGACAGGACGTCGGCGAAAGGGCGTGCTGAAACAGGATGTCGATTCACGGCCGGTGCGGCCGGAAAGCAGGCGGCCTGAGGGCGCCCACGCAGTGGGCGCTGCGCCAGCCGTAAGCCCGGGGTGAAGGCGACTGCACACCCCTTCCCGCCCCCCTGCAAGGCGGCCGGAATGCCCTTGACTTGAAGCCAGAAGAGCTACCGCCGCTTAACCAGCATTGCCAGGCTAATGGCAAAAAACGCCGCGCTGGGCAGCAACGCCCCGAGGATCGGCGGGATGTTATACACCAGGCTCAGCGGGCCGAAAATCTGATCCAGCACGTAAAACAGGAAGCCAAAACTGATACCGGTAACCACACGCATCCCCATCGATACGCTGCGCAGTGGACCAAAAATAAACGACAGCGCCATCAGCATCATCACCGCCACCGACAGCGGCTGGAAGATTTTGCTCCACATATTCAGCTGATAGCGCCCTGCCATCTGACCGCTCTGCTTCAGGTATTTTGAATAGCTGTACAGGCCGCTGATCGACAGCGCCCCCGGATCCAGCGCCACCACGCCCAGTTTGTCCGGTGTCAGCGTGGTATTCCACTCGCCGCTCAACGTCTGGCTGCCTTTAATCTGCTGCGCATCGCTCAGGTCAGATTGATCGACCTGCGCCAGCTCCCACAGCTTTTTATCCGCGTTGTACTTTGCTGAAGCCGCATAGCGCACCGTTTTCAGGCGGCGCTCGTGGTCAAAGTTGTAGATGCTGATGCCGGAAAGCTGGTTACCATCGCGTATGCGTTCAATAAAGATAAAGTTATCGCCGTCTTTTGCCCACAACCCGCTTTGGGTGGAGAGCAGCGAACCGCCCATCAGCTGCTGCGCCCGGTAATTGCGCGCCATCTGCTCGCCCTGAGGAGCGACAAACTCACCGATAGCCATCGTCAACAGTACCAGCGGAATAGCGGTTTTCATCACTGATGCCGCAATCTGCATACGGGTAAAGCCGGAAGCCTGCATCACCACCAGCTCGCTGCGCTGCGCCAGCGCTCCCAGCCCCAGCAGCGCGCCCAATAGCGCCGCCATCGGGAAGAAGATCTCAATGTCTTTAGGCACGCTGAGCAGCGTATACAGTCCGGCGCCCAGTACGGTGTATTCACCCTGCCCGGTTTTGCGTAGCTGGTCGACAAACTTAATGATGCCGGAGAGCGATACCAGCATAAACAGCGTTGCCATGATGGTGTTGAAAATCGTTTTACCGATATATCTGTCAAGAACGCCAAACATCAGACCGATCCTCCGCGAATAAAGCGCGCACGCAAACGGCGCATTGGCACCGTGTCCCACGCATTCAGCAGCACGGCCAGCGCCAGATAAGCGAGGTTAACGGCCCACATCGCAATAGCCGGGTCGATACGGCCTTTGCTGCCGCTGGAGCGCATCGAGCTTTGCAGCAGGAAGAACACCAGATACAGCAGCATCGCCGGCAGCATCGACAGCACGCGCCCCTGACGAGGGTTCACCACGCTAAGCGGCACCACCATCAGCGCCATAATTAGTACCGAGAACACCAGCGTGAGACGCCAGTGCAGCTCGCTACGGAAGTCTGGCTTGTCGGAATGCCACAGGGTGTCCAGGCTCATTTGCTCGGAGTCGTTCGGGTCAAGCGTCACCGCCTGATGGCCGATAATCGCCTGATAGTTTTTGAAATCGGTAATGCGGAAGTCGCGCAGTAGCGCAGTGCCTTCAAAGCGGGTGCCGCTGTCCAACGTCACGATCTGCGAACCGTCGACGCGCTGCTCCATATGGCCCTGTTGGGCCACCACCACGGAAGGGCGGGCATTGCCTTTTGGCCGCAGCTGCGCGAGGAAAACGTTGCTGAAGGTGTTACCTTTCACGTTTTCAATAAACAGCACCGACTGCCCGTCGCCCGACTGCTGAAACTGCCCGGCCGCCAGCGCGGCCGCGCCGGGGTTCGCCTTGGCGTTTTGCATCACTTCATTCTGATAGCGGGACGACCATGGCCCCAGCCAGCCGACATTGACCGCCGCCAGCAGCGCGGTAAACAGCATCAGAATCATCGCGGCTTTCACCAGCACGCTTTTGCCCAAACCACAGGCGTGCATCACCGTGATTTCGCTCTCGGTATATAACCGGCCAAGCGTCATCAGAATGGCTAAAAACAGGCTTAATGGCAGGATCAGCTGCGCCATTTCCGGCACGCCAAGACCCAATAATGTCAGTACTAAATTTGTAGGGATCTCACCATCCACCGCTGCTCCCAGTATCCTGACTAACTTCTGACAAAAGAAGATCAGCAGCAGGATAAACAGGATAGCCAGTTGGCTTTTGAGCGTTTCCCGAACCAGATATCTAATGATAATCACACTGAGTACGCCTGTGAAAACTTGTCTTTTTGCAGGAAAATCGCTAGTTTCATCGCTTATACGCCATTTTTATCATCAATGGCTCACGTCATAGCTAAAATAGTATGACAATAATCGCGTTTTGGTGAAGCAAAAAACAAAGGTTCTCGCCAAAACTCAATCTGACAACGACGTATTGCGCCAGCCCGTAGGTTACACAAGCGAACCATTCTAGCCGCAGCAGGCGCCGTTGTCTTTAAGATTCAGGAGAGTACATGGAGTTCAGTGTAAAAAGCGGTAGCCCGGAAAAACAGCGCAGTGCCTGCATCGTTGTGGGCGTGTTTGAACCGCGCCGGCTGTCACCCATTGCTGAACAGCTGGATAAAATCAGCGATGGATATATCAGCGCCCTGCTACGTCGTGGCGAACTGGAAGGTAAAGTCGGCCAGACCCTGCTGTTACATCATGTGCCAAATATTTTTTCTGAACGCATCCTGCTGATTGGCTGCGGTAAGGAGCGCGAGCTGGACGAGCGCCAGTACAAGCAGGTTGTCCAGAAAACCATCAATACGCTGAATGATACCGGTTCAATGGAAGCGGTGTGCTTCCTGACCGAGCTGCACGTTAAAGGCCGCAACACCTACTGGAAAGTGCGCCAGGCGGTGGAAACCTCGAAAGAGGCGCTGTACAGCTTCGATCAGCTCAAAAGCAATAAGGTCGAACCCCGCCGCCCGCTGCGTAAACTGGTGTTCAACGTGCCTACGCGCCGTGAACTGCCCAGCGGCGAGCGCGCCATCCAGCACGGCCTGGCCGTGGCTGCAGGCGTTAAGGCAGCGAAAGACCTTGGCAATATGCCCCCTAATATCTGTAACGCCGCTTACCTTGCCTCACAGGCACGCCAGCTGGCAGATGCCTACAGCAAAAATATCACCACGCGCGTGATCGGCGAACAGCAGATGAAAGAGCTGGGTATGAACGCCTATCTCGCCGTGGGCCAGGGTTCGCAGAATGAATCCCTGATGTCGGTGATTGAGTACAAAGGCAACCCGGATGCGGATGCGCGACCCATCGTACTGGTCGGTAAGGGCGTCACCTTTGATACCGGCGGTATTTCGCTTAAACCGGGCGAAGCGATGGACGAAATGAAGTACGATATGTGCGGTGCAGCCTCGGTGTACGGCGTGATGCGCATGGTCGCCGAGCTGAACCTGCCGCTGAACGTGGTAGGCGTGCTGGCCGGCTGCGAAAACATGCCGGGCGGGCGCGCTTATCGTCCGGGGGATGTGCTGACTACCATGTCCGGCCAGACGGTGGAAGTGCTGAATACCGATGCGGAAGGTCGCCTGGTGCTGTGCGATGCGCTGACCTACGTTGAGCGTTTCGATCCGGAAGTGGTGATTGACGTCGCCACGCTGACCGGTGCCTGCGTGATTGCGCTCGGCCACCATATCAGCGGTCTGCTGTCGAACCACAACCCGCTGGCGCACGAACTGATCGGCGCTTCCGAGCAGGCCGGTGACCGCGCATGGCGTTTGCCGATGGCCGACGAATATCAGGAACAGCTGGACTCCAACTTTGCCGATATGGCCAACATTGGTGGCCGTCCGGGCGGTGCCATCACCGCCGCCTGCTTCCTGGCGCGTTTTACCCGTAAGTACAACTGGGCGCATCTGGACGTGGCCGGCACCGCATGGCGTTCCGGCAAGGCCAAAGGCGCGACCGGGCGCCCGGTGGCGCTGCTGTCGCAGTTCCTGCTGAACAGAGCCGGGCTGAACGGCGACGATTAACCCCTCCGGGCGCGGAGGGTGCGTGTATCAAGCCGCCAGCGATTAGCTGGCGGCTTGTTTTCCCGCATTGCCGCCCCGGTAACCTGTAATCCACCCGTTTTATTAAGTAACAGGCATCATTAATGAAAAACGCAACTTTCTATCTGCTGGAAACCGACATCCCGGTTGACGGACTGAGCGCTCACGAAGCGCTGGTCTGTTCCCTGGCCGAGGCCCGCTGGCGAGAAGGAAAGCGCGTGCTGATCGCCTGTGAAGACGAAGCCCAGGCTATCCGTCTGGATGAGGCTTTGTGGCAGCGCCCGGCCAGCGCCTTTGTACCGCATAATCTGGCGGGTGAAGGACCGAAATACGGTGCGCCGGTCGAACTGGCCTGGCCACAGCGTCGCGGCAATGCGCCGCGCGACCTGCTGATCAGCCTGCTGCCGCAGTTTGCAGATTTTGCCACCGCTTTCTATGAAGTGATAGACTTCGTACCCTATGAAGCATCTTTGAAACAGCTGGCGCGTGACCGCTACAAAGCGTATCGCAGCGTTGGCTTCCACTTGAATACGGCAACGCCCCCATTGCCTAAGACATAGCAGAAATGGAAAAGACATATAACCCGCAAGATATCGAGCAGCCGCTTTACGAGCACTGGGAACAACAGGGCTATTTTAAACCGCATGGCGATACGTCCCAGGAAAGCTTCTGCATCATGATCCCGCCGCCGAACGTGACCGGTAGCTTGCATATGGGCCACGCTTTCCAGCAGACCATCATGGACACCCTGATCCGTTACCAGCGCATGCAGGGAAAAAACACCCTGTGGCAGGCAGGGACTGATCATGCAGGCATTGCCACGCAGATGGTGGTTGAACGCAAGATCGCGGCCGAAGAAGGTAAAACCCGCCAGGATTACGGCCGTGATGCCTTTATAGAAAAAATCTGGCAGTGGAAAGCCGAATCTGGCGGCACCATTACCCGTCAGATGCGCCGCCTGGGCAACTCCGTCGACTGGGAGCGCGAGCGCTTCACCATGGACGACGGCCTGTCGAACGCGGTGAAAGAGGTGTTTGTTCGCCTGCACAAAGAAAACCTGATCTACCGTGGCAAACGCCTGGTGAACTGGGACCCGAAACTGCGCACCGCCATTTCCGATCTGGAAGTGGAGAACCGCGAATCCAAAGGTTCCATGTGGCACATCCGTTATCCGCTGGCCGACGGGGTCAAAACCGCTGACGGTAAAGATTACCTGGTGGTTGCTACCACTCGTCCGGAAACCGTACTCGGCGATACCGGCGTGGCGGTCAATCCGGAAGATCCGCGTTATAAAGACCTGATCGGCAAATTCCTCGTGCTGCCGCTGGTGAATCGTCGTATTCCCATTGTCGGCGACGAACACGCGGATATGGAAAAAGGCACCGGCTGCGTAAAAATCACCCCGGCGCACGACTTCAATGACTACGAAGTCGGCCGACGTCATCGCTTACCGATGATCAATATCCTGACCTTTGACGGTGATATTCGTGATTCCCCCCAGGTGTACGACACCAACGGCGAAGAGTCTGACGCCTGCGATCCCACCATTCCGGCAGAGTTCCGTGGGCTGGAGCGCTTTGCGGCACGTAAAGCCGTCGTCGCGGCGATTGACGCGTTCGGCCTGCTGGATGAGATCAAACCGCACGACCTGACCATTCCCTACGGCGATCGCGGCGGCGTGGTGATCGAACCAATGCTCACCGATCAGTGGTACGTGCGCACGGCTCCGCTGGCGAAAGTGGCGGTGGAAGCGGTGGAACAGGGCGATATCCAGTTCGTGCCGAAGCAGTACGAAAACATGTATTTCTCCTGGATGCGTGATATCCAGGACTGGTGTATTTCACGCCAGCTGTGGTGGGGCCACCGCATTCCAGCCTGGTACGATGCCGCAGGCAACGTTTATGTCGCCCGTAGCGAAGAAGAAGCGCGAGCCGAAAATAATCTGGGCGCGGATGTGGTGCTGACCCAGGACGAAGACGTGCTGGATACCTGGTTCTCTTCCGGCCTGTGGACTTTTTCCACCCTCGGCTGGCCGGAGAATACCGCAGCGCTGCGCACCTTCCACCCGACCAGCGTGCTGGTGAGCGGCTTCGATATTATCTTCTTCTGGATTGCGCGCATGATCATGCTGACCATGCACTTCATCAAAGATGAAGACGGCAAGCCACAGGTGCCGTTCAAAACCGTCTATATGACCGGCCTGATCCGCGACGATGAAGGACAGAAAATGTCCAAGTCGAAAGGCAACGTCATCGATCCGCTGGATATGGTTGATGGCATCTCGCTGCAAGACCTGCTGGAGAAGCGCACCGGCAATATGATGCAGCCCCAGCTGGCGGAGAAAATCCGCAAGCGTACCGAGAAGCAGTTCCCGAACGGCATCGAGCCGCACGGCACCGATGCGCTGCGCTTTACCCTGGCGGCGCTGGCATCAACCGGTCGTGATATCAACTGGGATATGAAACGCCTGGAAGGTTATCGCAACTTCTGTAACAAACTGTGGAACGCCAGCCGCTTTGTGCTGATGAATACCGAAGAGCACGACTGTGGCTTCAACGGCGGCGAACTGGCGCTGTCGCTGGCGGATCGCTGGATCCTCGCCGAGTTTAACCGCACGGTGAAAGCCTACCGCGAAGCGCTGGACTGCTACCGTTTCGATATCGCCGCCAATATCCTGTATGAGTTCACCTGGAATCAGTTCTGCGACTGGTATCTGGAGCTGGCCAAGCCGGTAATGAACGGCGGTAACGAGGCCCAGCTGCGCGGCACGCGCAATACGCTGGTGAACGTGCTGGAAGCCCTGCTGCGCCTGGCGCATCCGATTATTCCCTTTATCACCGAAACCATCTGGCAGCGGGTGAAAGTGCTGAAAAATATCAGCGACGACACCATCATGCTGCAGCCAATGCCGGAATTCTCAGCCAGCAAGGTAGACGATGTGGCGATGAGCGATACCGAGTGGCTGAAGCAGGCTATCGTGGCGGTGCGTAACATCCGTAATGAGATGAACATCTCCCCGGCTAAGCCACTGGATGTGCTGTTGCGTGGAGCCAGTGATGAAGTGATTCGTCGCGTTAATGACAACCACAACTTCCTGAAAACCCTGGCGCGCCTGACTACGCTTGAGCTGCTGCCTGCGGGTGAGAGAGGCCCGGTTGCCGTTACCAAACTGGTGGACGGTGCCGAACTGCTGATCCCGATGGCCGACCTGGTAGATAAAACCGCCGAGCTGGAGCGTCTGGCAAAAGAGGTGGTTAAGCTGGAGGTTGAGATGGAAAAAATCAACGCCAAGCTGGGTAACGAAGGGTTTGTGGCGCGCGCACCTGAAGCGGTGGTGGCAAAAGAGCGTGAACGTCTGAACGATTTTGCGCTGGCCAAAGCCAAGCTGATCGAGCAGCAGGCGGTAATCGCCGCGCTGTAAGGCTAACGGGCGGATCGGAATAAAGGATCCGCCTGCTTACGCACTAAACCTGTAGTGACAGAGTTAATTTGACCACCTCAACAGAGGTGATATCATCATCTCACCATGGCAGTGGTCAGTAAAAAAATGGCTACGCAGCGCGACCAAACGACCATTGCATCCCCGCCATGGCAGTGTTATTACACCTATTCTACAAACGCCATGAGCAAAACCTATGACATCCCCGATACAGACCACCCTGCGCGTGCGTCCCATCGCCCGCGCTGACAACCCGCATATAGCCGCCGTTATTCGCGCGGTGTCGGCAGAATTCGGCCTGACGGCGGACAAAGGTTACACGGTTTCTGACCCCAATCTTGACCACCTTTATGAACTCTACAGCGAGGACAACAGCGCCTACTGGGTGGTCGAAATGGCGGGCAAGGTGGTAGGCGGCGGTGGCGTTGCCCCGCTGACGGGCAGCGATGACGATGTTTGTGAGCTGCAAAAGATGTACTTTCTGCCCGATGTGCGCGGCCTTGGCCTGGCACATCGTCTGGCGACCCAAGCCATGAATTATGGCCGCCAGTGCGGTTTTAAGCGCTGCTATCTCGAAACCACCGCCTCACTGACGCGCGCCATTCGCCTGTATGAACAGCTTGGCTTTAGCCATATCGACGAGCCGATGGGAGCCACCGGCCACGTCGACTGCGAAGTGATCATGCTGAAAACGCTGTGATCCGCAGCATCAGTTCAAAGACGGCACGCCGCTGTGAAAATGCCATTCGCTGGCCGGTTTCGCAATCAGCTTCGGATCGCAGCAGCGACCGATAAAAGGCCGCCAGTGACGTATCCAGCCTGGGAGCAAGGCTGGCGGGGTGCGGCTTTGCAGAAAACGGTGAATGGGGCAAGAAGGGGTTCAGGATTTCATTGCTTAAAGCAGAAAAGTCGATCCTGGCCGGGCAAGCCCGGCCAGCGCGAAATCAGTGGCGTACGCCGTTATCTTCGCCGTCTGGATGCTCATCGTTTTCGTCGTCTTCGTCCTGCGCGTCCGGATCTTCGAAATAGGTGCCCCAGCCATCGTAGTCAACGTTGAATTTGCCCGCGATATCCACCAGCTGCTCAACCTGAGCATCTATCAGCTCGGCATTTAGCGCTCCTTCGCTGAGAATATCGCAGCACATCACTTTTGTGCCGTCTTCCAGATCCAGCTCTTCCGGCTCGGTCACTTCGTAGCCCAGCTTGAAGGCTTCCACCGCCGCTTTTTCCAGCGCATCAAAGCTGTCACAGGAAAAATGGTGCTCAATGGTATAGAGCGCGTCCGGGTCACTGCCATCGTCCAGCAGTTCTTCAATAATCAGACGCGTCTCTTCGCGCTGCTCTTGCAGTAATGTTTCATTGGCCATGATCCGTTCCTCGTAGTGGCGTTATTTCACGTATTTTCCCACAGTGCTGATTGCGCCACTACCTTTAAACGAAAGTTTCTGCATGCAGGGGTTGAATGTGCATATTAATCCCGTTAAATTGAATTTTAATTCACTAAAAGTTATCCGGAGTGCTTTATGAGTCAGTTATATCAACGTCATTTTCTCAGGCTGCTCGATTTCAGTCCCTCCGAAATCAACGGCTTACTGGCGCTGGCATCTCGCCTGAAGTTCGCTAAGAAAAAGGGCGAAGAGATTCAGTATCTGACAGGCAAAAACATTGCGCTCATCTTCGAAAAAGACTCGACCCGTACCCGATGCTCTTTCGAAGTTGCCGCATTCGACCAGGGTGCTAACGTCACCTGGCTTGGCCCAAGCGGCAGTCAGATCGGCCATAAAGAGTCGATAAAAGACACCGCGCGCGTGCTTGGTCGCATTTATCACGCCATTCAGTATCGCGGACATGGCCAGCAGCTGGTTGAATCGCTGGCTGAACACGCTGGCGTGCCGGTGTGGAACGGGCTGACCAATGAGTTCCACCCTACCCAGCTGCTGGCCGACCTGCTGACGATGCAGGAGCATCTGCCGGAGAAAGCCTTTAACCAGATGACGCTGACCTATGTGGGCGATACGCAAAACAATATGGGTAACACCCTGCTGGAAGCGGCGGCGCTGGTCGGTCTGGATCTGCGTCTGGTGGCACCCAAAAGCTGCTGGCCGGATGCTGCGCTGGTGGCCGAATGCCGCGACGTGGCGCAGCAGAACGGCGGGAAAATCACCCTGACGGATGACATTGCCACCGGGGTACAAGGGGCTGATTTTATTTATACCGACGTCTGGGTTTCGATGGGCGAACCGAAAGAAGTGTGGCACGAACGCATTGCCCTGCTGCGCCCGTATCAGGTGAATATGGCGCTGTTGCAAGCAACGGGAAACCCACAGGTGAAGTTCCTGCACTGCCTGCCCGCCTTCCACGACGATCAGACCCTGCTCGGCCAGCAGATGGCGCAGCAGTACGATCTGCACGGCGGCATGGAAGTAACCGATGACGTGTTTGAATCCGCGCACAGCGTGGTGTTCGATCAGGCGGAAAACCGTTTGCATACCATTAAGGCGGTGATGGTCGCCACGCTGTCGAAGCAGGGGTAATTCAGGTAAAGCAAACGATTATCTCGCTCTCTTTTTCGCTTGCCGGGGGCGAATGAATGCGTATAATGCACCCCGTTTGCCGGGAGGATGCATGAAACTGAATCGCGTAACTATCACCTCACCAACGCGCCATTTCGCCGGTGGGCTGCGCCGTTTTTCTGCATCCGGCATCACCGATCGTTAAGAAATGCCCCTCGCACAGAGGGGCTTTTTTTTGCCCATAATTCAGTGCAAAAGAGACTCGCCCCGTCGTGCTGCCAAACCCATGATGACGGGCAACAGAGGAGAGTGAAGATGGCTAATCCGCTATATCGCAAGCATATTATTTCCATTAACGATCTCAACCGTACCGAGCTGGAACGGGTGCTGCACACCGCTGCCAGCCTGAAAGCGAACCCGCAGCCGGAATTGTTGAAACATAATGTGATTGCCAGCTGCTTCTTTGAAGCCTCAACCCGGACTCGCCTGTCGTTTGAAACCGCCATGCACCGCCTTGGGGCTTCGGTGGTGGGCTTTGCCGACGGCGGCAATACCTCTCTGGGTAAGAAAGGTGAAACCCTTGCCGATACTATTTCGGTGATTAGCACCTATGTGGATGCCATCGTGATGCGCCATCCGCAAGAAGGGGCCGCCCGACTGGCGACCGAATTTTCCGGCGGCGTGCCGGTGCTGAATGCGGGAGACGGAGCCAACCAGCATCCGACCCAGACGCTGCTCGACCTGTTCACCATCCAGGAAACCCAGGGGCGTTTGAACAATTTGCAGGTAGCGATGGTTGGCGACCTGAAATATGGCCGTACCGTGCACTCGCTGGCGCAGGCGCTGGCGAAATTTGACGACAACCGCTTCTGGTTTATCGCCCCGGACGCGTTGGCAATGCCGACTTATATCACCGATATGCTGGACGAAAAAGGCATTACCTGGTCGCGCCACGACAGCATTGAGGAGGTGGTACCACAGGTGGATATTCTGTATATGACCCGCGTGCAGAAAGAGCGGCTGGACCCATCGGAATATGCCAATGTAAAAGCGCAGTTTGTGCTGCGCGCTGCCGATTTGAACGGTGCGCGTGACAATATGAAGGTACTGCATCCGCTACCGCGTGTTGATGAAATCGACAACGACGTCGACAGCACGCCGCACGCCTGGTATTTCCAGCAGGCAGGCAACGGCATTTACGCACGCCAGGCGCTGCTGGCGCTGGTACTCAACAGTGACCCGGCTCTGTAAGAGGAGATCATCATGAAACAAGACAATAAATTGCAGGTTGAGGCGATTAAACGCGGCACGGTGATTGACCATATTCCGGCGCATGTTGGCTTTAAGCTACTGGCGCTGTTCCGCCTGACGGAGACCGATCAGCGCATCACTATCGGCCTCAATCTGCCCTCCGGCGAGGGCGGACGCAAAGACCTGATTAAAATTGAGAACACCTTTCTGACTGACGATCAGGTCAATCAGCTGGCGGTGTACGCTCCGCACGCCACGGTGAACCGCATCGATGATTACAATGTGGTGGCGAAAATGTCCCCCACGCTGCCGGAGCGCATCGACCGCGTGCTGACCTGCCCGAACAGCAACTGCATCAGCCGCACCGAGCCGGTTGATTCCAGCTTCGCGGTCAAACAGCGCCAGGATGAACTGCATCTGAAGTGCAAATATTGCGAAAAAGAGTTCACGCATCAGGTGGTGATGGCAAACGACCGATCGCTGCCGTTTGCAATTCATGCCAACGGCGGGCAGGATGTGGGTGCCCCGCGCCAGCCTGCATAATGGCAGTGGACTCAATATCGCCGCGCCAGCTTCAGGCTTGCAGGGGATCATCCCAGACACATTCAGGAGAAAAAATGTCTCGCGAAATCAATACCGAAAAAGCCCCAGCCGCCATCGGCCCTTACGTTCAGGGCGTTGATCTCGGCAGCATGATTATGACCTCTGGCCAGATCCCGGTCGATGCCAGAACCGGGACGATTGCGGACGATATTGCCGCCCAGACGCGCCAGTCGCTGGAAAACGTACAGGCGATCGTTGAAGCGGCCGGTTTACGGGTTGGCGATATCGTGAAAACAACGGTATTCGTGAAAGATCTGAATGACTTTGCTACGGTTAATGCGACCTACGAAGCGTTTTTCAGCGAGCGCCAGGCCAGCTTCCCGGCGCGTTCGTGCGTTGAAGTGGCGCGTTTGCCAAAAGATGTGAAAATCGAAATCGAAGCGATCGCCGTTCGGCGTTAAGCGCGACATGGGGGCGGAGGATTAACTCGCCCCCCTGATGTCGCAACGCGCGTAGCCGTTGTGAGCTATTCCCTGTCGTTGCCCGACGATTATTTGTCCGCCCACAGCAATTTCTCAATCGGGTAAAGTAGCGCGATCACCAACTCATCCTGCCTGAGCGCCTCACTATCGAGTAACTGCTGCATCTTCGCGACTTCACGCGCGCCGAAAATGCGCTCATTTTCCATCGCATCCACCAGTGACAGCCCCACCTTGCTGATAGCCCCTACCTGTTCTGCTACCGTTAACAGCGGTCGCAGCTGCGGATTGCTCGCCAGCAAGGGTTCAACCTGTAGAATATTGAACTGCCATAGCTCCAGCTGGCGACGTATCGCCAGCGCCGCCTGGCGGTCTCCACGGTTGGCAATCAGCGCATCCACCTGACGGTCAAGTTCCCGTACCTTGCTGCTCTCGGTGGGTAAAATATCCGCCAGCTGGTTAAGAGGCTCTGCCAGCGTTGAATGCCCGGCGCGGTGCTTGAGATGCTGACGCGTGTAGTACTGCGCCGGTTCCAGCGCCTCGGCAAAAATGTGTAGCGGTGCGATATCGTTGCCGTTGGCAAGGCGCATCATTTGTAGCTGCATTTGTGTGTGCTGTTGCAGGCCCACAGATAGCGCCGACCAGTTGTCGACCGCCGCCAGCCGCTGATACATATTTTTTTCGTCAGTGACATCCGCTGCCGACCACAGTCGCTCGGCAACGGCAAACGCCCGTGGCCACAAACGGATATCAATGATGTTTTCATCAACGATTTCACTCCACAGCACCGCTTCCCCTCCCAGCAGATTCTCCCTGAGCTGCGCCTCATCGGGTAAGGCAGGTTTTATGCCTTGCGGTATCTGCGCCAGCATGCTGCCCGTGGTCGAATATCGCACGTTGCCAATACGCCAGTAGCCGTTCAGGCTGTCGCCCGCCAACGTCAGTACCGGCTGTAGATTTCCCATCCAGCTGTCAACGCTGAAGGTTAGCTGGGTCGGCGAAAGCCAGCGCATGTTTTGCACCATGCGCCGCGACCGTCCGGCAAAATCAATAAAACCTCGCCATCCGCCCGCGCTGTCAATCAGGGTAAAACTGCCGTTTAGCGGGTCGCCCTTCAGCCGGGGCAAACTAAACTGCCAGCTTTGCGCCGTTTCACCTGCTCTCACCCGGTCGGCGCCGTTCAACGCCTGCGGCCATACTTCATTGCGGTAATGAAAAGCGGCTGGCTGTGCCTGATCGAGATAGAAACCAGCAGACAGGATGCCGCGATAGTTGTTTTTCGCTATTTCTCCCAGCGCATTGGCTCCCCGCGATGACTGGATCAGAATGCTGCGCGGCAGGTCGGGATGATAAATTTCGTCCCAGCCGATGGTGCGGCGCTGGTGTTTTGCCAGGATCTTCTCCACCCGCTGATTAAAGTAAGCCTGTAGGGCGTGGCCATCCTTCAGTCCTTGCCGCTGCATAAACTGGCTGATGCGCTCGGATTTCCGCCATTGCGTATCGTCCACCTCATCGCCACCAATGTGTAAATACGGGTCGGGGAAGATCGCCGCCACCTCGCCGACCAGCAGGTCAATAAACCGATAAACCTGTTCGTTAGTCGGATCAAGTAAGGGTTTGAACACGCCCCAGCCGCGCTCCGGTTGATAGCGCCCCGGAATGGCCAGCAGCTGCGGCATGGCGACCGCCAGCGCGGGTACATGGCCGGGTAAGTCTATCTCCGGCACCACCCGCACGCCGCGATCGGTGGCATAGCTGACAATCTCGCGCATCTGCTGCTCGCTGTACCACAGGCCATCGCTGGCTTTTGCCTGCAGCTGCGGAAAGCGGCTGGAGGCAAAGCGCCAGCCCTGGTCATCGGTCAGATGCCAGTGAAACACGTTCATGCGTGCGGCGGCGATGCCATCAATCTGCCGCTTCAGGGTCTCCAGCGGCATAAAGTGCCGGACAGAATCAATCATCATGCCGCGCCACGGAAAACGTGGGCGGTCATCGATGGTCACCAGCGGCAGCGCCCCATTTTGAACCAGCTGCAACAGCGTTTCCATACCGCGCATGGCGCCAAAGCGCGTGGCACTGTCCAGATGCACGCCGTCACGGCTGACCACCAGACGATAGCTTTCATCGCTGTCAGGCTGGGGAACAGGGGCGACCCGGTTTGCGATATGGATTTGCAGCGGCGTGGCGCTGGCTGGAAGGGGGTAATACGCTTTACCCGTCTGACGCGCCAGACGCCGCTGCCAGCGCGGCACGGCTTCCTGCAGATCGTCGCCTTTTACCTGAATATCCAGCGGGATGATCAGCGTCAGGCTGGCTGCATCGGCGGCCAGTTCCACCTTCTGTGGCCACGGCATCAGCGGCAGATCCCCGGCCGGCACGGCAGCCGCGCAGAGCGGCAAGATAACACTAAAAGCAAGCAGTATGCGGCACGGTGACCATAGCATAGTAAAAATCCTTTTTGATGGTACTTCCTTAGAACACAGTTAGCATGACGCATTACGTCAGGCATGGTGCAGCCAGAGGCCGGATCTGGCTGGCTACGGGGCGAACAGATCGCTGAGATCTTGCTGGCTGAAGCTGGCAGGCTCGCTTAGCTCATCATCAAGGATTTCTCCGGCAAGTTCAGCTTTTTGCTGCTGTAAAGCGACGATCTTCTCCTCGATAGTACCCGCAGCGATCAGCTTGTAAACAAATACCGGCTTATCCTGGCCAAGACGCCAGGCGCGATCGGTCGCCTGATTTTCCGCCGCCGGATTCCACCAGGGATCGTAATGGATAACCGTGTCTGCCGCCGTCAGGTTCAGCCCCACGCCACCTGCTTTCAGGCTAATCAGGAAAACCGGAACTTCGCCCTGCTGGAAACTTCGGACCGGCTCGTTGCGGTCTCGGGTCGCGCCGGTCAGCGTCACAAACGGAATACGCGCCTTTTGCAATTCCCCGGCGATGATCGTCAGCATGGTGGTGAACTGCGAGAAAATCAGGATACGACGATCTTCCGCCAGCAGGTCGTGCAACATTTCGCGCAGCAGCGCCAGCTTGGCGGAATGACGCACTTTCTCCGCGCGCGCATCGGCCAGCAAACGCGGATCGCAACAGATCTGGCGCAGCTTTAGCAGGGCGTCCAGTACCAGCAGGTGACTGCGCCCCGCTCCCTGCTGCTGTACCGCCAGCTGCACGCGATCCTGCATGGCTTTACGAACCTGGTCATACAGTTCACGCTGTGCGCCGTCCAGCGCCACGCTGCGCACGATGGTATTTTTAGGCGGCAGTTCTTTAGCCACTTCCTGCTTACGCCGACGCAGCATAAACGGCCGCACGCGTTTCGCCAGCAGATCGCGCCGCACTTTATCCCCCTGCCGCTCCACCGGAATGCGCCAGCGCTGGGTAAAATCGCGTTCGCTGCCGAGGAAACCCGGCAACAGAAAATCAAACTGCGACCACAGCTCGCCAAGGTGATTTTCCAGCG
Source organism: Erwinia pyrifoliae DSM 12163 (assembly GCF_000026985.1). Lineage (NCBI taxonomy): Bacteria > Pseudomonadati > Pseudomonadota > Gammaproteobacteria > Enterobacterales > Erwiniaceae > Erwinia > Erwinia pyrifoliae. The sequence continues at coordinate 446,087 of NC_017390.1, read as the reverse complement.
GGGTGCCGGTCAGGCACAGGCGATGGCGCGTTTTCAGGGTACGGATAACCAACGCCGCGCGCGAGGAGCTGTTCTTCACATATTGCGCTTCATCGAGGATCAGCAGATGGTAGTGGTGTGCCACCAGCTGCGGCTGGTCGCGCCATAGCAGCGAGTAGGTGGTGATCACCACGTCATACTGCTCAAGTCGCTGGTAGAAGTCCTTGCGCTGCGGGCCTGTCAGCGCCAGCACCCTCAATCCGGGTGCAAAGCGTGCGGCTTCGCAGCACCAGTTATGAACCAGCGTAGTCGGCACCACGATCAGCGCCGGGCGATCCAGCCGTCCCGCCTCTTTTTCCAGCAGCAGATGCGCCAGCGTTTGAATCGTTTTGCCCAGGCCCATATCGTCAGCCAGCACGCCAGCCAGCTGGTGCTGACGCAGAAACTGCATCCAGTTTACGCCCTGTTGCTGATAGTCGCGCAGCGTCGCCTGCAGGCCGACCGGTGGCGCGACCGCCTGTACGCCAGCCTGGCCGCTTAGCCGTTGCGCCAGTTGATAAACCGCATCTTCACCGTCAAATACCCAGCGGCGGTCGTCTGCCTGACTGAGACGGCCAATATCCCAGGCGGCGAGGCGCAGCGGCTGTGCTTCGTCGCGGTCAAACAGGTCAGCGAGGTCGCCTACCAGCGGCTTGAGCTGTGAGGCGCGAAACACCAGGCGTTGCTGACGTTCATCACGCAGTTCAATCTGCTCGTCGTCATCGATCTGCAGCAGGTTTCCGGACATCCAGCGGCGATCGCGTGCAAATAAACGCGCCAGCAGCGGTTCCAGCCGCACGCGGCGGCGGCCAATTTTCATCGCCAGTTCAAGGTCGAACCAGCCCTCTTCCCCCTTTACGACACGCCCTTCGATCTTTTCTACTTCGGTGATATTCCATGTGAAGTCATCGTCCATGTTGATATACCAGCCGCGTTTACGCAGAGCCGGCAACCCTGTTTTGATAAATTCACGCCATTGGGAGGGCGATGACGGCGCAAATATCGCAGCAGGAAGCGGGGCTGGCGTGTAAATATGCCCGGAGGGGATGGTGTGCAGTCCGGCGCCGCCTATCTGTGCCAGCCAGGAGTGCTCATCGTCCATGTGACGCTGAACGTGATAACGCTGCCCGCTGCGGTCGGCAAAGCTCTCGGCCTGACTACCGGCATCCACCTTTACCCCGGCATAGTCAAAACTGACCGTGGCAAAATCCAGGCGTTTCTGACGATGGCCATAATGACCGTAGCCGCTGATAAATTTCGCCCATGACTGTAATTGCAGTACCGGCACCGGCACCGCACGAATCGTGTCAATGGCGACGGCCGACTGCGGCTGACGCGGTTGCAGATTCGCTAACATCAGCGCAGCCACATGTTTGCAGTTGTTTTTTACCGCACAGCTGCACTCGCCGCTGGCGTGCAGCTTGCCCTGCGGACGGCTGAAATGAACCATCACGCTGTAAGGCTCTGCTTTTCGTCCCGGCACTTCCCCGGTTAGCAGGGTATTCTGCCACTGGATATGCTGTACGCTGGCAATCAGATCCCGCGCCCGGGCCACGGCGCGCGCACCGAGCCAGCGAATGACCTGTTTTTCGTTATAAGCAACGGACGACATCGGGCAGTATCCCTGAGTAACAAGAACAAAATGGTTTAGCGACACGGCAACCGGCAATAGTAGTGACTCCCTATGGTCGAATGCAACCGCCACCGCACGCCAGGGGGCAAAAAATATCGCACGGCAGCTGTATGCCGGTGGCTGATTCACCCTCGCTGATTTTTCCCACCCCACTGCCCTGGCTTTGCTTCAGGTCAATAAAACCTCCGCTGAAGTGCCGCAAAATACCCTATATAGATATTAATTCGGCCGCAAGGCGCTATATATAGTATCACCAGCGGGAGAGTCGCAAATGGCTAATCAGGTAATTAAGCGCGATGGCTGTCAAGTAGCGTTCGATCAAGCACGTATCGAGGCCGCCATTCGCGCTGCGGCAAAAGCCGCAAAAATTGATGATGATGATTACTGCGCCCGCACCGCCAGCCGGGTAAGTGCCTTGCTGGGCGGCCGTCAGCAGGTCGAGGTTGCCGAAGTACAGCAGGTGGTAGAGAACCTGCTGATGTCCGGGCGTTATCCACCACTGGCGCACCGTTATATCGAATATCGCCACGACCGCGATGTGGCACGAGAGCGCCAGAGACGGTTAAACCGTGAGATCCGTGGTCTGATTGAACAGAGTCAGCCCGCGCTGCTTAATGAAAATGCAAACAAAGACAGCAAGGTCATTCCCACCCAGCGCGATCTGTTAGCCGGCATTGTCGCCAGACACTATGCATGTCAGCATTTGCTGCCGCGCGATGTGGTTGAGGCCCATGAGCGCGGCGAGATCCACTATCACGATCTTGACTACGCGCCGTTCTTCCCGATGTTCAACTGCATGTTGATCGACCTGCACGGCATGCTGACACGGGGTTTTAATATGGGCAATGCCGGGATCGAAACGCCGAAATCGATCGCCACCGCCACCGCCGTTACCGCACAGATTATTGCCCAGGTCGCCAGCCATATTTACGGCGGCACCACCATTAATCGCATTGATGAAGTGCTGGCACCGTTCGTTGACGCCAGCCTGGCGAGGCATCGCGCCATCGCCCATCAATGGCAGATTGCCGAAAGCGAAGCCTACGCCCGCTCACGCACCGAGAAAGAGTGCTTTGATGCCTTTCAATCGCTGGAGTATGAGGTTAATACGCTGCATACCGCCAACGGTCAGACACCGTTTGTCACCTTCGGTTTCGGCCTCGGCACCAGCTGGGCGGCACGACTTATTCAGCAGTCGATTCTGCGTAACCGCCTTGCCGGGCTGGGCAAGAATCATAAAACGGCGGTTTTCCCCAAGCTGGTATTTGCCATTAAAACCGGGCTTAACCGCCATACTGGCGAGCCAAACTACGATATCAAGCAGCTGGCGCTGGAATGCGCCAGCAAACGGATGTATCCCGACATCCTTAACTATGAACAGGTCGTCGCCGTGACCGGGTCGTTTAAAACGCCGATGGGTTGCCGCAGTTTCCTCGGCGTTTATGAACAGGACGGCAAGCCCATTCACGACGGCCGCTGTAATATCGGCGTTATCACCCTCAACCTGCCGCGTATCGCGCTGGAAGCGCACGGGGATGAAGGCCGTTTCTGGGCGCTGCTCGACCAGCGCCTGCTGCTGGCCAAAACGGCGCTGATGACGCGTATCACCCGGTTGGAAAAGGTCAAGGCCCGCGTCGCGCCGATTTTGTATATGGAGGGTGCCTGTGGCGTGCGCCTGCAGGCCGATGAGCCTGTCGCCGCTATCTTTAAATACGGGCGCGCGTCAATCTCGCTGGGCTATATTGGCATTCACGAAACGCTGAATGCCCTGAGCGGCGGCCGCGTGCATCCTTACGATGATGCGCAGCTGCGCGCCAAAGGTCTGGAGATCGTTGCCCGCCTGCGCGCCGCCGTCGACCAGTGGAAACGGGAAACCGGTTACGGCTTCAGCCTGTACAGCACGCCAAGTGAAAACCTGTGCGATCGCTTTTGCCGCCTTGATGCCGCCGGGTTCGGCGTGGTGCCGGGGGTGACCGATAAAGGTTACTACACCAACAGCTTCCATCTCGACGTAGAGAAAAAGGTTAATCCCTACGACAAAATCGATTTTGAGGCCGCCTATCCCCCACTGGCTAACGGCGGCTTTATTTGCTACGGCGAATATCCCAACATGCAGCATAACCTGAAAGCGCTGGAGGACGTGTGGGATTACAGCTACAGCCGGGTGCCTTATTACGGCACCAATACTCCGATAGACCAATGCTACCAGTGCGGTTTCCACGGTGAGTTCACCTGCACCAGTAAAGGCTTCACCTGCCCGACCTGCGCTAACCATGACAGTAGCCGCCTTTCGGTTACCCGTCGGGTATGTGGTTATCTCGGCAGCCCCGACGCACGGCCGTTTAATGCCGGCAAACAGGAAGAGGTTAAACGCCGGGTGAAACATCTGCGCGGAGGCCAGGCTGGATGAATATTCATCAGTACTATGCGGTGGATGTGATGAACGGCCCCGGCACACGCTGTACGCTGTTTGTTGCGGGCTGCGCCCATCACTGCCGTGGCTGCTACAACCAAAGTACCTGGCGAGTGGACTCCGGAACTCCATTCACCCCGCAGATGGAGGAGCAGCTGATTGCAGACCTCAACGAGACGCGCATTATCCGCCAGGGACTGTCGTTATCGGGCGGCGACCCACTGCATCCGGCCAATCTGGCCGATGTTCAACGCCTGCTGCACCGGGTAAGGCGCGAATGCCAGGATAAGGATATCTGGATGTGGACCGGCTACCGTCTGCAGGAACTGAGCATCAGCCAGCTGCGCGTTATCGACCTGGTCAACGTGCTGATAGACGGAAAATTTATTCAGGCGCTTAAAGACCCGGCGCTGCCGTGGCGCGGCAGCAGCAACCAGGTTATCCACCAGCTGCGCTAAGTCAGCTCCCGGTCAGTAAGTCATACAGGCTGCATTCAGGATGCCGACCCCGAGCGAGACTGCACCGAGGAATAACCCCACGGCGCGCTGGTTTTGCTCAATGCGTGAACTGATATCGTGAATAAACAGACGAACGGCAGTGAAAACCAGCAGCTGTACGGCCAGCGCTATTGCGCCCCACAGCAGATAATCAAGCAGATTGACGGAGTTAACCGCTACGCTTGCCAGGGGAATAATATAACCCAGCAATGCACCGATAAAACCGTACGTCGCAGCCAGATTATTTTCCTTAATCAAACACCATTCGTTATGCGGTGTTATGCGCATATAGATCAACAAAAACACCAGCACCATTGCGCAGCTGGTAAAAAAATAGCTGGCAAAAGCGAGTACAAGTGGCAGAGTGGCCATATTTCATCCTGAATGAGTCTGTTGCGGTCAGGCAGTTTAGCATAAAAGCCGGATACGCGGGTTTGTAGCCTGTATACCTGATTTTGCGTTACTGTAACAGGATGATCATTTAGCGGAGTAAACCGATGAGTCCTGCTGCCCCTGCCGAATGGCATTTGTACATTGTGCGCACCGCTGGCGGCATGCTTTACACCGGGATAGCCCTTGACGTGGCGCGCCGCTTCGCCCAGCACCAGAGTGGTAAAGGTGCCAAAGCGCTGCGCGGTAAAGGGCCGCTGGAGCTGGTTTTTCATTGCGCAGCGGGCGACCGCTCGCTGGCATCAAAGTTGGAATACCGCGTCAAACAGCTTAAAAGGCAGCATAAGCTGCGGCTGGCTGAACAGCAGCCTGTATCGCTCATGCAGTGGCTTAGCGATCACAACCGATTAAACGGCGCGGAGTATTCGATATTGCCCGCTATGCCATTGCAAACATCGTCCGCCAGTTTATAAACCTGGAAAGCCTGTTCCGTCCCTTCCCGGCGGCAGTGCAGCTGGCAATGCGCTGCCGTTTTAAAACCACACCGCCCGTAGTAAGCCGAATCGCCCAGCACAACCACTGCGGCATAGCCGAACTCATTTAACGTATCCAGCCCCTCGTAGATCAGCCGCGATCCCAGCCCCTGCTTACGTACGCTTTCATCGACAGCCAGCGGCGCTAATCCAACCCATTGCCGATCCTCACCGTTAAGCGTAACCGGGCTGAACGCCGCATAGCCAAGAACCTGGCCTTCGTCGTCGGTGGCCACCACGCCAAGGGTTAATAAACCGCCCTCACGCAGCTGCCGGACAAGTTCAGCCTCGGCAGAGGTCGGGAAGCTGCGGCGCAGCAGGGCGTCAATGCTGGCAGCATCAATGCCAATCTCGGTACGAATTAACATGCTATACCTGCGCGATCCACCGGGAATTCGCGTCCTTTTCATTCAGGCTTCATTAATATCAGCCGGTTGTATAAGCCCGATGCGCAACTGCATCGGCACCGATTCAAATTCTGTTGTCGCGGTCGGCAAGATGACGCTGCCGATGGCCACACCGGGTGGGCGAACGTTGATCGCTTTTAACCTGCAATCGATCGCTTATCAATAGCCGATCGAAGCGTCAGTGGCATTTATGGCACATCGCCAACCCGGCGATATCCTTAAAAGTAGTTCCTTACTGCAGGAATGTAATTTTTGTTGACCTGGGTGTCTTGTCATTTAACCGCTTTTAGTGAGGATTATTTATTTTTTGAAGAGTGCTCGAAACGGACAATCATTGCGCGAAAAGATGTCGTAGCCTTTAATAACACGCACCTCAGTGATGCCCTTTAGAATAAGTGAGCCTTTATGTCTGAGAAACAAACAGTACCGCTGTCGCTACTTGACCTTGCCCCCATTCCGCTGGGCGCGACGGCGAGTGACGCATTCCGTACTTCGCTGGCGCTGGCGCAGCAGGCTGAAAAACTCGGTTACCATCGCTACTGGCTGGCCGAGCATCACAATATGACGGGCATTGCCAGCGCAGCGACCTCCGTGCTAATCGGCTATCTGGCAGCCAATACGCAACGCCTGCGCCTCGGTTCGGGTGGGGTTATGCTGCCTAATCATGCCCCGCTGGTGATTGCCGAACAGTTTGGTACCCTCGAATCGCTCTATCCCGGTCGTATCGATCTGGGGCTTGGCCGCGCGCCAGGCTCCGATCAGCAGACAATGATGGCGTTGCGACGCCATAACAACGTGCGGGAAGATAACTTTCCTGCAGACGTGGCTCAGTTGATTAACTGGTTTGATGCAGCAGGAGAGGTCAGCCCGCCAGTGCAACCCGTGCCGGGCAAGGGATTATCTATTCCGGTCTGGCTACTTGGCTCCAGTTTATACAGCGCGCAGCTGGCAGCGCAGCTGGGGCTGCCATTTGCTTTCGCCTCACACTTTGCCCCAGAGATGCTGTTACAGGCGCTACGTGTCTATCGCGAGAAATTTAAGCCTTCCGTCCGGCTGGAGAAGCCTTATGCCGTGGTGTGCGTCAACGTGGTGGCTGCCGACAGCGAAAGCGAAGCGCGCTTCCTGTTTACCTCAATGCAGCAACAGTTTATCAACCTGCGTCGCGGCAGGCCTGGCCCCTTACCCGCACCGGTGGCCAGCATGGATCATTTGTGGTCATCAGCAGAGCAATATGGTGTGCAGCAGGCATTAAGTATGTCGATAGTCGGCGACAAAGAAAAAGTACGTCACGGACTGGCGGCGCTGATCCGGGAGACGGCGGCGGATGAGATCATGGTTAACGGCCAAATTTTTGACAGAACTGCGCGCCTCTCTTCCTTTGAGCTGGCGATGCAGGCACGCAACATGCTTTGACTTTAGCCGGTTTATCAGCGGATTACGCCCATAAAAAAACCAGCCCGAAGGCTGGTTTTTTCACGGCTGTCAGTGATTATGCATCACGACGACGCGCGGGTGCGCTACCGCCTTCTTCACGACGTGGACCACGGTTGCCCGCTGGACGACGCTCACCGCCGCGTTCGCTGCTGAAACGACGACCGCCAGCTTCACCACCGCGACCGCCTTCACGACCGGCACCGGCGCCGAAACCACCGCGCGCAGGACCGCCAGGGCGGCGCTCACCACCACCGACGTTGCTACGTGGCTGTGCATCACCAATCAGCTGCATATTCATCGGCTTGTTGAGAATACGCGTGCGGGTAAAGTGTTGCAGCACATCGCCCGGCATGCCTTTTGGCAGTTCGATGGTTGAGTGAGTACCAAACAGCTTGATATTACCGATGTAACGGCTGCTGATATCGCCTTCGTTAGCGATAGCGCCAACGATGTGACGAACTTCAACACCATCATCACGGCCCACTTCAATGCGGTACACTTCCATATCGCCAACGTCACGACGTTCACGACGTGGACGGTCGCCATCGCGCGCTTCGCCACGCGCTTCGCGTGGGCCACGATCCGGACGGTCACCGCGACGATCGTCACGACGGTCATCACGATCGCGGAATTCGCGACGCGGACGCTGCGGCGCATCAGCAGGAACGATCAGTGGACGTTCGCCCTGAGCCATTTTCAGCAGAGCGGCGGCCAGAGTTTCGATATCCAGTTCGTCTTCCGGCTGCATCTTAGACAGCAGCGCACGGTACTGTTCCAGATCGCTGCTTTCCAGCTGCTGCTGAACTTTCGCGGCGAACTTAGCCAGACGACGCTGACCCAGCAGTTCTGCGTTTGGCAGCTCCACTTCAGGAATGGTCAGCTTCATGGTGCGTTCAATGTTACGCAGCAGGCGACGCTCACGGTTCTCAACGAACAGCAGTGCGCGGCCAGCACGACCAGCACGGCCGGTACGACCGATACGGTGCACGTAAGATTCTGCATCCATCGGGATGTCGTAGTTAACCACCAGGCTGATACGTTCAACGTCCAGACCACGGGCAGCAACGTCGGTGGCGATCAAAATATCCAGACGGCCATCTTTCAGACGCTCCAGCGTCTGCTCACGCAGAGCCTGGTTCATGTCACCGTTAAGCGCGGCGCTGTTATAACCGTTACGCTCAAGCGCTTCGGCAACTTCCAGCGTGGCATTTTTGGTACGCACAAAGATGATCGCTGCATCAAAGTCTTCTGCTTCCAGGAAGCGGGTCAGCGCATCCGTTTTACGGCCGTAAGCCGTCCAGTAACTCTGGCTGATGTCCGGGCGCGTGGTAAGGCTTGACTGGATACGCACTTCCTGCGGATCCTTCATAAAGCGTTTAGTAATACGGCGAATCGCCTCTGGCATTGTGGCAGAGAACAGCGCGGTCTGGTGACCGTCTGGGATCTGCGCCATAATCGTTTCAACGTCTTCGATAAAGCCCATACGCAGCATTTCATCGGCTTCATCCAGCACCAGACCGCGCAGGTTAGACAGGTCTAACGTGCCGCGTTTCAGGTGGTCAAGCAGGCGACCCGGGGTGCCGACAACAACCTGTGGCCCCTGGCGCAGAGCGCGCAGCTGAACGTCATAACGCTGGCCGCCGTAAAGGGCAACAACGTTCAGACCACGCATATGTTTAGAAAAGTCCGTAACGGCTTCAGCAACCTGAACCGCCAGTTCGCGGGTTGGTGCCAGCACCAGAATTTGCGGCGCTTTAACAGTAGGGTCAATGTTATGTAACAGTGGCAGCGAGAAGGCTGCAGTTTTGCCACTTCCGGTCTGCGCCATACCTAACACGTCACGGCCTGCCAGCAGGTGAGGAATACACTCAGCCTGGATTGGGGATGGCTTGACGTAGCCCATGCCGTTCAGTGATTCAAGGAGGTCGGCGTTCAGGCCAAGTTCAGCGAAAGTAGTTTGGATATCAGTCATGTAGTACACGTGCCTCGTAGATTGCGGCGGCCAGTCTACATAACTCGTCGTGAAAATTTTCAGTCATTTTCATCAAAAAGTGTGAACCGGCTCAAATTAGTGGTTTCGACGAACAAAAAGACCCTCATCCGCCAAGATGATGACTTTTCGAAATTCAGGCAATAAAAGTTCGTCAGCTATTGCTGGTCAGATTCTGATAAATCGTCTTGTGTCTGGCCGAGTAGCGCCAGCTCCAACAATGCATATCGATGCTCAACAAAGTTGTGAACGTTGTTGGCGACCGTCAGCTTGAACAACGCTTCTGCGTTGTCCTTCTCCCCCAGACTTAGGTAGTACTTACCTAAATAGAAGTTGGTTTCACTGAGATGTTCAGCGAGCGAGGTGTTATCCGTTGCGTCCGCCTGGAGCCGTTCCGTCAGCGTTTTTTCGCTGATGTTGCCCAGGTAGAACTCGACAATATTCCATCCCCATTGCTCCTTAACCGCTTTATTGTATCGCTGCTTCAGCGATACTTTAGCCTGCTCTGCATTCATCTCACGCTGGGTGAGATACAGCCACAAGCTGCGGAACGGATCGTTGGGATCGTCTTGATAAAACGCCAGCAGATCATCTTGCGCCAGTTTAAATCTTCCACCGTAGTAGAGGGCGATGCCGCGATTTAAACGCGCATAATTGTAAGTTGGATCAAGCTCAAGTACAGAATCAAACGCTTCATAGGCAGCATCAAAATTGCCTGCCTGCGTTAAATATATGCCTAGGTAATTGAATACTTCAGGCATATCCGGTCTGATGGACAGCGCTTGTGAAAAATCATTTCGCGCCAGCGCCCTCAAACCGAGACTATCATACAACACTCCGCGCTCATATAACAGCTGTGCGCGTTCATCATCGGTTAATGACCGACTGGCAAGTATTTGTTCCATGCGAGCAAGAATGACCTCCTGTTGCAGCGTGGGCTGCAAAGGAACTGCCAAAACTTCGTTCTTACGCCAATCGGTGTTGCTACATCCAGCCAACGATAAAGCCGTCGCAAGGAAACACCAGCGCAAAAATGGCTTCATGTACCACTCCCGAAAACAAACATTGGGAATAACATCCTGTTACCCGCTTGCCATCGACAAGGCCATCCCGCCCTTGCGTTCAAAAAATTCTCCGCACCCACAAGGTACGGAGAATTCATCAGTACTGCTTATTCGGCTTCTGGTGTGGCAGGAGCGGCTTCTGCTTCAGGCTGAGCCTGTTCGCCAGCTTCTTTGATGCTCAGGCGTACGCGACCCTGGCGGTCAACTTCCAGTACTTTCACCGGAACTTCCTGGCCCATTTGCAGATAGTCTGTCACTTTTTCTACACGCTTGTCGGCGATCTGAGAAATATGTACCAGACCTTCTTTACCACCACCGATAGCCACAAAGGCACCAAAATCAACGATGCGCGTCACTTTACCGTTGTAGATACGACCCACTTCGATCTCTGCGGTGATCTCTTCGATACGACGGATAGCAAATTTAGCTTTTTCACCGTCGGTAGCCGCGATTTTCACCGTGCCATCATCTTCGATTTCGATAGTGGTGCCGGTTTCTTCCGTCAGCGCACGAATGACCGAGCCACCTTTACCGATCACGTCTTTGATTTTATCAACGCTGATCTTGATGGTGTGGATACGCGGTGCAAACTGAGAAATATCGCCACGCGGACCGCTGATAGCCTGCTCCATGACGCTCAGAATGTGCAAACGCGCACCCTTAGCTTGGTTCAGAGCCACCTGCATGATTTCGCGGGTGATACCTTCAATTTTGATGTCCATCTGCAGCGCGGTGATGCCTTCACGGCTACCGGCTACTTTGAAGTCCATGTCGCCCAGGTGATCTTCGTCGCCCAGAATATCGGACAGCACAACAAAGTTGTTGTCGTCTTTAACCAGACCCATCGCGATGCCGGCTACAGCGGCCTTGATTGGCACGCCTGCATCCATCAGCGCCAGAGACGCACCACAAACGGACGCCATCGAAGACGAGCCGTTTGATTCAGTGATTTCAGACACCACACGCACGGTATACGGGAAAGCATCGCCTTTTGGCATCACGGCCAGCACGCCACGCTTCGCCAGACGACCGTGACCAATTTCACGACGCTTAGGCGAACCCACCATGCCAGTTTCGCCGACAGAGTACGGAGGGAAGTTGTAGTGGAACAGGAAGTTGTCAGTACGCTCGCCCATCAGCTCGTCGAGGTTCTGCGCATCACGGGCAGTACCCAGCGTGGCGGTGACCAGCGCCTGAGTTTCACCACGGGTGAACAGTGCGGAGCCATGAGTACGCGGCAGCACGCCGGTGCGCACGTCCAGACCACGGATCATGTCTTTTTCACGGCCGTCGATACGCGGTTCGCCACGCAGAATGCGGCTGCGTACCACGTCTTTTTCCAGCGCGTGCAGCAGATCGCTGATTTCACCAGCGTCCAGCGCTTCGTCTTCCGCCAGCAGCGCAGCCGTGGTTTCAGATTTGATGACATCAACCTGAGCGTAGCGCTCCTGCTTTTCAGTAATGCGATAAGCATCGCTCAGGCGAGACTCGGCCAGTGCAGCAATGCGTGAACGCAACGCCTCGTTAACCGCTTCTGGCTGCCAGTCCCAACGTGGTTTGCCCGCTTCAGCAACCAGCGCATTGATGTTATCGATGACGATCTGCTGCTGGTCGTGGCCAAATACCACCGCCCCCAGCATCTGCTCTTCGCTCAGCAGCTCGGCTTCAGACTCAACCATCAGCACCGCACCTTTAGTACCGGCAACAACCAGATCCAGCTTGCTCTCTTTCAGCTCATCGCTGGTTGGGTTAAGCACGTACTGATCGTTCAGGTAACCGACGCGTGCCGCACCGATAGGTCCGTTAAACGGCAGGCCAGACAGCGCCAGCGCAGCAGAAGCACCGATCATGGCGACGATATCCGGGTTAACCTGAGGGTTAACGGAGACCACGGTGGCAATCACCTGCACTTCATTGACAAACCCTTCCGGAAACAGCGGACGGATTGGACGGTCAATCAGGCGCGAGGTGAGCGTTTCGCCTTCGCTTGGGCGGCCTTCACGACGGAAAAAGCTGCCTGGAATACGGCCAGCAGCGTAGGTACGCTCCTGGTAGTTTACGGTCAAAGGGAAGAAATCCTGACCAGGTTTTGATTTTTTCTGACCAACCACGGTGACGAAAACAGCAGTGTCATCCATGCTCACCATAACGGCTGCCGTTGCCTGGCGAGCCATCATTCCGGTTTCAAGAGTGACGGTGTGCTGGCCATACTGGAATTTTTTTACGATCGGGTTCAGCAAAGTTAGTTCCTTAACATCCGGGCGGGTATTTTTACCGGCCGTGGGTTTCAAATCTTCATTTTGCATCCTCGCGACTAATGACAACCTTAATCCCTGATGAGATAAAGCCTCTCATTAGCCGCGCGAACCTCTGCAACTGAAGATCACACTAAGCAACAATACAATAAATTGCGTGTAATTGCTGCCGCCTGCTTGAAAAAAGGGGCCATTAAGGCCCCTTTCCAGCAAACTTGCACCAGACTGTCCGCATGCCCACAGCGTTGCCAGAAAAACTGAAAACGGGGCGGGACAGTCTGTACGACTTAGCGACGCAGACCCAGACGCTCGATCAGGCTGGTGTAGCGTGCAACGTCTTTACGCTTGAGGTAATCCAGCAGCTTACGACGCTGAGATACCATGCGCAGCAGGCCACGACGGCTGTGGTGGTCTTTTTTGTGCTCAGAGAAGTGACCCTGTAGATGGTTAATCTGTGCGGTCAGCAGTGCAACCTGAACTTCTGTAGAACCACTGTCGTTAGCATCGCGACCGAAATCAGCAACGATTTTTGCTTTAGTTTCATTACTTAGAGACATGAGACAACTCCAAATTTTAAGATAAATGTACAGGCGCCGATCTCTAATTCAGCCACCCAATGTAAAGCCGCGCCATTCTACTCTTAGCCATGCCAGAGCGCAAATAGCTAGTCGGAATATTCTACAACCAGCCTGCGCGGAGCTACGCGTCCATCGTCAGCAATTTCTGCCATACCGATAAACTTCTGTTGTTCACCTTCCGTGACGCGCACCAGTCCACTTTCTGGTGCACCTGCCACCTGTACCGGCATGCCTTGCTTAAAGTATGCAGCCACGCTGCTCAGCAAATTCACCACGGGATATTCGGATACCGGGCTATCCATCGGCATTAGCAGCGGGTCGAGCAGATCCGCAGGCGATATGCCGGTTCGGTGCGCCTCTTCAGACAGCGCATTAAGCTGCTCCAGCGTGACCATCCTTTCAATCGGATATCGGGCAACCTGAAGGCGGCGCAAGTTAGTCACATGCGCACCACAGCCCAGTTTTTCACCGAGATCGTCAATAATGGTACGGATGTAAGTCCCTTTCGAGACGTGAATTTCCAGTTCCAGCTCGTTACCTTGATGGCGAATAAACAGCAGTTCATACACCACGATGCTGCGCGATTCACGCGGCACCTCTATGCCTTCACGGGCATACTCGTAAAGCTTACGTCCCTGGTATTTGAGCGCCGAATACATTGACGGGATCTGCTGCGTTTCGCCACGGAAACTGTCCAGCGCCTGATCCAGGGCTTCAGCGCTGAATGTTACCGGCCGCTCACTGACCACCACGCCTTCTGCATCCGAGGTGTCGGTACGCAGCCCGAGGCGAGCAATCACCCGATAACGTTTATCCGAGTCCAGCAGATACTGAGAAAACTTGGTCGCTTCCCCCAGACAAATGGGTAGCATGCCGGTCGCCAACGGATCCAGCGCGCCGGTATGACCGGCACGATTGGCGTTATACAGGCGTTTTACTTTCTGTAGCGCATCGTTGGAGGACAGCCCCTGAGGTTTATCCAGCAACAGCACACCGTGAATATCGCGACCGCGACGACGAGGACGACTCATTACTCAGCCTTGCCTTCTTCGGGGTTTTCTTCTGCCGGACCACGGCGCTCTTCGTCGTTCCTCACCACGTTAGTGACCAGGTTTGACATGCGCATCCCTTCGACCAGCGAGTTATCGTAGAAGAAGGTCAGCTCAGGCACGATGCGCAAGCGCATTGCCTTACCGAGCAGGGTGCGGATATAGCCAGATGCATCGCCCAGCGCACGTAAGCCGGCTTTAATTGCCGCTTCGTCTTTGTCGTTAAGGAAGGTGACAAACACTTTGGCATAGGCCAGGTCACGGGACACATCCACACCGGAAACGGTCACCATCATGCCCAGACGCGGATCTTTGATCTCACGTTGCAGAATGATAGCGATCTCTTTTTGCAGTTCCTGAGAAACACGCTGCGGGCGACCAAATTCTTTCGCCATAATTTTTTATCTCCAAATAATTTGGGAGGCCAGAAGCCTCCCAAATAATATCCTACCTCTTTTGCGGCTCGGCTGCGTCACAACCCTTTTTCACGCCGGTAACCTGATTAGGTAAGCGCCTGGGCTGATTCGGCGGTCATCATGCAGTCACGCAAAATTTGCCGGATATCTGTCAGATTATTAATCGATTGTACGCTGGATTTCGATAATTTCGAACACTTCGATCATATCGCCAACACGCACATCGTTGTAGTTCTTCACGCCGATACCACATTCCATACCGTTACGGACTTCGTTAACGTCATCTTTGAAGCGGCGCAAGGATTCCAGCTCGCCTTCGTAGATAACCACGTTGTCACGCAGTACGCGGATTGGGTTATGGCGTTTAATGTTACCTTCGGTCACCATACAACCGGCAATAGCACCAAATTTCGGTGATTTGAACACGTCACGTACCGCAGCCAGACCAATGATCTGCTGTTTGTACTCAGGTGCCAGCATGCCGCTCATCGCCGCTTTCACTTCGTCAATCAGATTATAGATGACGGAGTAGTAGCGCAGATCCAGGCTTTCAGTATCAATCACGCGGCGTGCGGATGCATCGGCGCGCACGTTGAAGCCAACCAGGATTGCGTTAGACGCTGCGGCCAGGGTGGCGTCAGTTTCGGTGATACCACCCACGCCAGAACCAACGATTTTCACTTTCACTTCATCGGTAGAAAGTTTCATCAGTGAGTCGGAAATGGCTTCGACAGAACCCTGTACGTCAGCTTTCAGCACGATGTTCAGTTCAGAAACTTCGCCTTCGGTCATGTTAGCAAACATGTTCTCCAGCTTAGATTTCTGCTGACGCGCCAGCTTAACTTCACGGAATTTACCCTGACGATACAGCGCCACTTCACGCGCTTTCTTCTCGTCACGCACCACGGTGGCTTCATCACCCGCAGCCGGTACACCAGACATACCGAGGATCTCAACCGGGATCGATGGGCCCGCAGTCAGCACTTCGCGACCCAGCTCGTCACGCATCGCACGCACGCGGCCGTATTCAAAACCACACAGCACGATATCGCCTTTGTTCAGCGTACCTTCACGTACCAGTACGGTAGCAACCGGACCACGGCCTTTATCCAGGAAGGATTCGATCACCACACCGCTCGCCATACCCTGACGTACAGCGCTAAGTTCCAGAACCTCCGCCTGCAACAGGATAGCATTAAGCAGGTCGTCAATACCGGTACCGGCTTTCGCAGAGACGTTGACGAACATGTTCTCGCCGCCCCACTCTTCCGGAATAATGCCGTACTGGGTAAGTTCGTTTTTAACACGGTCCGGATCGGCTTCGGGCTTATCGCATTTGTTGACCGCAACGACAACCGGCACTTTCGCCGCTTTGGCATGCTGGATCGCTTCGATAGTCTGTGGCATCACGCCATCGTCAGCAGCAACAACCAGAATAACGATATCTGTCGCCTGAGCACCACGGGCGCGCATTGCGGTAAACGCGGCGTGTCCGGGGGTATCCAGGAAGGTCACCATACCGTTGTCAGTTTCAACGTGGTAGGCACCGATGTGCTGAGTAATACCGCCCGCTTCGCCAGAAGCGACTTTAGTCGAACGGATATAGTCCAGCAGCGATGTTTTACCGTGGTCAACGTGGCCCATGATGGTCACGACCGGCGCACGGGATTCCAGCACCGCGTCGGTATCACGATCGCTCATTACCGCTTCTTCCAGCTCGTTTTCGCGGCGTAGTGTCACTTTGTGACCCATTTCTTCCGCGACCAGCTGGGCAGTTTCCTGATCGATAACCTGATTGATGGTCGCCATAGCGCCCAGTTTCATCATGGCTTTGATGACCTGAGAACCTTTAACAGCCATTTTGTTAGCCAGTTCCGCTACGGTGATGGTTTCACCGATAATGACGTCGCGGTTAACCGCCTGCGCTGGCTTGTTAAAGCTCTGCTGCAGGGTGCTCGGCTTACGCTTGCCGCCTTTACCACCGCGAACCTGCGCACGCGCTTCTTCACGGTCGGTTTTGGCTTCGGAATGTTTGTTGCCTTTCTTACGCACCGGGGCTTTAGCCGGACGCACAGCACGAGTGCGACGGTCGCCTTCAACCTGAGCGTCGTTTTCGTCTTCCGCTGCACGAGCGTGGGTTGAAGTCGTTACATGGTAATCAGAGGTGTCTTCTACCTCTTTCACTACCGCCCACTCTTCGCCTTTTTCTTCCGCCATTTTACGCGCCTCTTCCGCTACACGCTTCGCTTCTTCTTCGATCTTGCGATGCGCTTCTTCTTCAGCTTTACGCTTCAGTTCAGCCGCTTCCGCTTCACGGCGGGCTTTATCGGACTGAGTGGCCCGGGTTGTTTCGTCGGTATATTGATTGCTCACTTTATCTCTTTCCGCCGCTTCACGTTTGGCTTTTTCAGCTGCCTCACGCTTGGCCTGCTCCTCGGCTTCACGCTTCGCTTTGTCTTGAGCTTCGCGCTGGGCTATTTCTTCAGCCTCGCGACGAGCCAGTTCTTCCGCTTCACGCTCTGCCTGCGCTTCTGCTTCTGCCTGTTCAGCATTAGCCGGATCGCCTTTTACATAAGTGCGTTTTTTGCGGACTTCGATTTGCACCGCTTTACTTTTGCCCCCGGTGCCGGGAACATTCAAGGTGCTGCGCGTCTTGCGCTGCAGAGTCAGTTTGCCCGATCCACTGCCATGGTCACGGTTCAGATGGGCAAGTAGAGTCTCTTTTTCATGCTGGGTTACAGAGTCGGTCTCAGACTTTTGGATCCCTGCATCAGCAAACTGCTGTACCAGGCGTTCTACCGGCGTCTGAATCTCTGCAGCCAGCGTTTTTACGTTTACATCTGTCGTCATGCTGTTCCTTCCTGCTACAGTTTATTACGCGTCGTCGCCGAACCAACAGATATTGCGTGCAGCCATAATCAGCTCACCAGCCCGCTCATCGCTCAGGCCATCAATATCTGACAGGTCGTCAACACCCTGCTCGGCAAGATCTTCCAACGTACACACACCTTTCGCTGCCAGCTTAAAGGCCAGCTCACGTTCAAGGCCTTCCAGACTGAGTAAATCTTCAGCCGGTTGGGTGTCGCCGAGGCTCTCTTCCTTGGCCAGTGCCAGGGTGGTTAACGCGTTTTTAGCCCGGTCGCGCAACGCTTCTACTGTCTCTTCATCCAGACCGTCGATTTCCAACAGCTCTTTGATCGGCACGTAAGCCAGCTCTTCCAGAGAAGAGAAGCCCTCTTCTACCAACAAGGTAGCGAAGTCTTCATCAATATCGAGATGTTTGGTAAAGACGTCGATGGCAGCATGAGCTTCAGCCTGATGCTTCGCCTGCAGGTCGTCGACCGTCATCACGTTTAGATCCCAGCCACTGAGCTGCGAAGCCAGACGCACGTTTTGGCCATTGCGGCCGATCGCCTGGGCCAGATTTCCGGCTTCCACAGCGATATCCATGGTGTGATTGTCTTCATCCACCACGATAGAGGCGACATCCGCCGGGGCCATAGCGTTGATGACGAACTGCGCGGGATTGTCATCCCACAGTACGATATCAATACGCTCGCCACCCAGCTCACTGGATACCGCCTGAACACGCGCACCACGCATACCCACACAGGCGCCGACCGGATCGATACGCTTATCGTTGGTTTTCACAGCGATCTTGGCTCGGGAGCCTGGATCGCGCGCGGCGGCTTTAATTTCAAGAACTTCTTCAGCAATTTCCGGCACTTCAATGCGGAACAATTCGATCAGCATTTCCGGTTTGGAACGGCTAACGAACAGCTGCGCGCCACGCGCTTCAGGGCGCACGGCATACAGTACGCCACGGATGCGATCGCCCGGGCGGAAGTTTTCACGCGGCAGCATGTCTTCACGAATGATCACAGCTTCTGCGTTAGTATTAGAACCATCGTTTGGCCGCACTTCGAGCGAGATATTGTCACGGTTTACTTTCTTCACCACGCCGGTGATGATTTCACCTTCCTGCTCGCGGAACTGATCGACAACCATCGCACGCTCGGCTTCGCGCACTTTCTGCACGATAACCTGCTTGGCAGTCTGGGTAGTAATGCGGTCGAAGGTAACAGATTCAATCTGGTCTTCAACAAAGCCGCCCAGAGACAGCGACTCGTCTTCATAGATTGCAGCTTCCAGCGTGATTTCGCGGGTAGGCTGAGTTACTTCGTCAACAATCAGCCAACGGCGGAAGGTATCAAAATCGCCACTTTTGCGATCGATACTGACGCGCACGTCTATTTCCTGCTCGTATTTTTTCTTGGTGGCTGTGGCCAGCGCGCTCTCCAGCGCTTCGAAAATCTTCTCGCGTGGGAGGGACTTCTCATTAGAGACCGCTTCTACAACAGCTAAGATTTCTTTGTTCATCCTGGTATGCCTCAATCCGGACTTTTAAAAGTGGGGAACCAGGTTCGCCTTCTGGATGTTGCTCAGCGCGAACACTTCGTCGTTACCCTCAACGGCAACAGTAATCATCTCACCCTCAACAGACTTAATGATACCCTGCCATTTGCGACGGTTCTGAACCGCCATACGCAGCACCAGGCTCACTTCTTCGCCAGTGAAACGGTCATAATGTTCTGCGGTAAACATTGGCCGATCAAGGCCCGGCGAGGAGACTTCGAGATTGTAGGCCACGGTGATCGGGTCTTCGACGTCCATTACCGCACTGACCTGGTGGCTCACATCAGCACAATCATCAACATTGATGCCATCTTCACTATCAATATAGATGCGCAAGGTGGATGTGCGACCGCGTACAAACTCAATACCAACCAGTTCGTAGCCTAGCGCTTCTACCGGTGCTGAGATCAGCTCTGTTAATTTTTGCTCTAATGTGGACAATCCCACCCCCAAGACGTAAAAAAAGGGCCTATAGCCCAGTGATGCTGCTTCCTGATAACAAAAAACCCCGAAATATTCGGGGCTTATTGTGACTGGACCCTGTAAACCGCGAACGGCGGCTCGGCACAGTCCAAAAGAATTTTTTCCGAAATAAGCTGCAATGCGCAATGCCAGGCATACAGAATATTTGAAAAAGAACTCTAAGGGAAAGTGGTTGCGGGNGCCGGATTTGAACCGACGACCTTCGGGTTATGAGCCCGACGAGCTACCAGGCTGCTCCANCCCGCGTCCGAATAATACGCATAACTTGCATAATTCGCAAGCAAAACTTTGATTTGGTACCGAGGACGGGACTTGAACCCGTAAGCCCATGCGGGCACTACCACCTCAAGGTAGCGTGTCTACCAATTCCACCACCACGGCACTAAAGGGGCGACTTTTTTATTTCTGTCGCGTCGAAAAGGTGACTGCACTGACTGCTTACTGTGGAATGTCGCTGCCCGGTGCGGCCGGTTTAGCAGGCTGAGTCTGTTGCGACTGCGCCGGCTGAGTCAGGTTTTCCCACTCGCTTCCTTTCTGGGTTTTGTTACTGTTGATGTTGCCCAGGATCAGACTGATAATGAAGAACAGGGTCGCCAGCACTGCAGTCATACGGGTCATGAAATTACCTGAACCGTTAGAACCGAACAGCGTACCGGAAGCGCCTGCACCAAATGATGCTCCCATATCAGCGCCTTTACCTTGCTGAAGCATGATCAGACCGACAAGGCCGATTGCCACAATAAGGAAAACTACTAAAAGAGCTTCGTACATAATCAACCTTGTTCCTTGCGCGTTAACCGCACATCAAAAGCTTCAAACCAGTTAGAAAGATAGTTTATCACTACCCATCAGAAGCGGGTGTGAATACTAACCAAAGGGACCCGCCCACGCAAGAGCAATTTCGCTCACCACTCCCGATTGCGGAAAAAAACGACAAAGCGCGGATTTTATCCGTAAAAATGCGCATTTAATCAGCGATGATCGGTGCACCAGGCAAATTTTGTGCAGGACAACCCGTATAAACGGATTGTCCTTGCCATACACATTAAGCGCTTTTTGAGTTCTCTTCGGCAGTCTTCCTCAAACCGCCTTCACCGCATCAGCAATACGGTGGGCCAACGCGCTGACCTGTGCTTCATTTTCGCCTTCTACCATCACGCGAATTAACGGTTCGGTACCTGATTTACGTAACAGTACGCGACCGCGCCCTTTCAGCTCAGTTTCGGCTTCAGCCGTCACCGATTTGACCTGAGCATCTTCCAGCGGGTCATTCACCCCGTTGAAGCGGACGTTCACCAGTATTTGCGGCAACAGTTTCATACCGCTGCATAAATCGTGCAAACTCATGTGATTGCGAACCATCGCAGTAAGTACCTGCAAACCTGCTACGATGCCGTCACCGGTGGTTGTTTTGTCCAACAGGATCACATGCCCGGAGTTCTCCGCACCCAGACGCCATCCTTTCTCTTTCAGTTTCTCAAGCACGTAGCGGTCGCCTACTTTGGCACGGGCAAAAGGAATACCCAGCTGTTTTAGCGCCAGCTCCAGCCCTATATTGCTCATTAACGTGCCGACCACGCCGCCACGCAGCTCCCCCTGGCGCAACCCTTCGCGAGCGATCAGATACAGGATTTGGTCACCGTCAACTTTATGACCCATATGGTCAACCATCATTATGCGGTCGCCATCACCATCATAGGCCAGTCCGACATCGGCTTTCTCTGCCAGCACACGCGTTTGCAGCAGTTGCAGATCGGTGGCACCACATCCCTTATTGATGTTCATGCCATCGGGCTGATCGCCAATCGCAATCACCGTGGCTCCCAGCTCGCGCAGCACATTAGGTGCAATGTGATAGGTTGCACCGTTGGCACAGTCCACCACAATTTTCAACCCGTTAAGGCTCAACTGGCTGGGAAATGTGCCTTTGCAGAACTCAATGTAACGTCCGGCGGCATCAACGATGCGGCTGGCGCGGCCCAGGGCGGCAGATTCGACACAGGTAATCGGTTTTTCCATTTCAGCTTCAATCGCTGCTTCCACTTCATCAGGCAGCTTGGTGCCCTCGGTCGAGAAAAACTTGATTCCATTGTCATCAAACGGGTTATGTGAAGCAGAGATCACAATTCCGGCTTCGGCACGGAACGTCCGGGTCAGGTACGCCACCGCAGGTGTGGGCATTGGCCCGGTAAATGCCGCAGACAGCCCAGCTGCCGCCAGCCCCGCTTCGAGCGCTGATTCGAGCATATAGCCGGAAATGCGCGTGTCTTTGCCAATGATGACCTGCTTTGAACCATGGCGCGCCAGGACTTTACCCGCAGCAAAGCCCAGCTTGAGCACGAAATCCGGAGTGATGGGAGATTCACCCACTTTGCCACGGATACCGTCTGTACCAAAATATTTACGCTCGCTCATACTATTATTTTTCCCTTGCGGACTGTGTGGCTTCGACAACGCGCATCGCCTCTACGGTTTCTTTGACGTCATGCACGCGCAGAATATGGACGCCCTGCATCGCGGCAATCACCGCGCAGGCGAGGCTGCCGGTCAATCGTTGCGATGGCCCGACGTTCAGTAGCTGGCCAATCATACTTTTACGCGACATGCCGACTAGCAGCGGCAGGCCAAAATGATGCAAATCGGCCAAATGCGCCAGCAGTTGATAATTGTGGGAGAGATTCTTACCGAAACCAAAACCCGGGTCGAGCAGCAACTGCGATTTTTTGATCCCGGCCGCTTCGCAGCGGGCGATATTCTCGACAAAAAAAGTCTTCACATCGTGCAGAACGTCCTGATACCGGGGCGACTGCTGCATGGTTTTTGGTTCGCCCTGCATATGCATCAGGCAGACTGGCAAACCGGTTTGCGCAGCAGCAGCCAGCGCGCCAGGTGCTTGCAGTGAGCGGATATCGTTGATGATATGTGCCCCGGCGCAGGCCGCTTCGCGGATCACCTCTGGCTTGGAAGTATCGACCGAGATCCAGACTTCAAAACGTTGAGCAATAGCTTCTACCACGGGGATAACGCGATCCAGCTCCTGCTCCGTGCTGACCTCTGCGGCACCAGGACGGGTGGACTCACCGCCAACATCGATAATCGTTGCTCCGGCGTTAATCATCTCATTTGCGTGGGTCAGCGCCTGGATTAACTCGTTATGCTTGCCGCCATCAGAAAAAGAGTCAGGAGTGACATTCAATATTCCCATCACATGGGGATGAGAAAGATCGAGCACGGCATCTCTGGCGAACAGCTTCATAACAAATCGTCTCCGTTTATTGAGGTATAAAAAAACCCCGGACATGGCCGGGGTTCATAACGACAGCAGTTCACAGCGTGCCCAATTACTTGTCGCCTGACTGCTCTGACAGGGTATTACCCGGGTTTGGCGTATTCGGTTCATCGACCGGACGCGGTGCCTGTGGCGTACCATTGCCGTCAGAATTGTTAGTGCTGCCCGGATCTTCCCAGCCAGCTGGCGGACGCACTTCACGGCGCGCCATCAGGTCATCGATCTGCGGTGCATCAATGGTTTCATACTTCATCAAGGCGTCTTTCATCGCATGAAGGATGTCCATATTTTTGCCCAGGATCTCGCGAGCCCGCTTGTAGTTGATCTCCACCAGGGATTTGACTTCCTGATCGATGATGCGTGCCGTTTCATCAGACATATGCTTGGCTTTTGCCACCGAACGGCCGAGGAACACCTCACCCTCTTCATCTGCATACAGGAGCGGACCGAGTTTCTCCGAGAAGCCCCACTGCGTCACCATGTTACGGGCTATCGACGTCGCGACCTTAATGTCGTTCGACGCGCCGGTAGAAACATGTTCAACGCCGTAGATAATCTCTTCCGCCAGGCGACCACCGTACAGAGTGGAGATCTGACTTTCCAGTTTCCGACGGCTGGCGCTGATAGCGTCGCCTTCAGGCAGGAAGAAAGTCACACCCAAAGCGCGTCCGCGCGGAATAATGGTCACTTTGTGTACCGGGTCATGTTCTGGCACCAGACGGCCGATAATCGCATGGCCGGCTTCGTGATACGCAGTAGACTCTTTTTGCGCTTCGGTCATCACCATGGAGCGGCGTTCCGCGCCCATCATGATTTTGTCTTTGGCTTTTTCAAACTCCACCATCGACACCACACGCTTATTACCACGGGCGGCGAAGAGCGCAGCTTCATTGACAAGGTTAGCCAGATCGGCACCGGAGAAGCCAGGCGTACCGCGCGCAATGATTGCCGCATCGACATCCGGAGACAACGGCACACGGCGCATATGCACTTTAAGGATCTGCTCACGACCACGGACATCTGGCAGGCCCACAACAACCTGGCGGTCAAAGCGTCCCGGACGCAGTAACGCCGGGTCAAGGACATCAGGACGGTTCGTCGCGGCAATAACGATGATACCTTCGTTGCCTTCAAAGCCGTCCATTTCTACCAGCATTTGGTTCAGGGTTTGCTCACGTTCATCGTGGCCGCCGCCTAAACCGGCCCCGCGCTGACGGCCCACCGCATCGATCTCATCGATGAAGATGATACATGGCGCAGCTTTTTTGGCCTGTTCAAACATGTCACGAACGCGGGAGGCACCTACACCAACAAACATTTCGACAAAGTCAGAACCTGAGATGGTAAAGAAAGGGACTTTAGCTTCACCGGCAATGGCTTTTGCCAGCAGCGTTTTACCGGTACCCGGAGGGCCGACCATCAGTACGCCTTTCGGAATTTTACCACCAAGCTTCTGGAAACGGCTAGGCTCACGCAGATATTCCACCAGCTCGCTAACTTCTTCCTTTGCTTCATCGCACCCGGCAACATCGGCAAAAGTGGTCTTAATTTGGTCTTCTGTCAGCATACGAGCCTTGCTCTTGCCGAAGGACATCGCGCCCTTTCCGCCGCCGCCCTGCATCTGACGCATAAAGAAGATCCATACACCGATAAGTAACAGCATTGGGAACCATGAGATGAAGATCGATGCCAACAGGCTCGGCTCTTCTGGCGGTTCACCTACAACTTTCACATTTTTAGTCAACAGGTTATCGAGCAACTTGGGATCGTTAACAGGAATGTAGGTGGTGTATCGGTTACTGTCTTTTTTGGTTACGTTAATCTCACGCCCGTTAATACGTGCCTCGCGGACCTGATCCTGGTTCACTTCCGACAAGAAGGTTGAATAATCAACCCTACGGCCATTCGACTCGCTGGGCCCAAAGCTCTGGAAAACAGACATCAGCACGACTGCGATGACTAACCAGAGAATCAGGTTTTTCGCCATGTCACTCAAGGGATTAACCTCATATTACAACGGTGTTAACAGACAGCGTAGGGTACTATATATCCTTCACACTTGGAATCGCTGCGATGTTGACAGCCATTACAGTCATTCAGGTTATAGTTTGCGCCCTGTCGCTACAATATACACTTCGCGTGAACGAGAGCGCGAAGCGTCCGGCTTACGAATTTTCACTTTGGTAAACAGGGAGCGAATTTCCCGCAGGTATTCTTCAAAGCCATCTCCCTGAAATACTTTCACTAAAAAGCTGCCGCCAGGTGCCAGAACGTCACGGCACATCTCTAACGCCAGTTCACACAAATACATCGATCGGGGAATATCCACCGCAGGTGTACCGGTCATGTTGGGTGCCATGTCAGACATGACCACCTGAACTTGGGTATCCCCTACGCGCTCCAACAGTGCTTTCAGCACCAGTTCCTCACGGAAATCGCCCTGTAGAAAATCGACGCCAACGATAGGATCCATCGGCAGAATATCACAAGCGATGACGCGACCTTTTGACCCAATCTGCGTAACCACGTATTGCGACCAGCCGCCGGGAGCAGCGCCAAGGTCGACCACGGTCATCCCATGTTTGAACAGCTTGTCGCCTTGCTGTATTTCATCCAGTTTAAACCAGGCGCGCGAGCGCAGCCCCTTTTTCTGTGCCTGAAGCACATATTTATCGCTAAAGTGTTCCTGTAGCCAGCGGCTGGAACTGGCCGAACGCTTTTTACCAGTCATACAATTTCCAACTATGATTCAACGTAGCGATAAATAAACCGCGCAAATCAGCGCTGCCGATTTGGTGATACACCAGAGATGGCGGTAGAATGACCCGTTTTCAATCCCAATGTAAGTAAAATATACGATGAATCTGAGTACCAAACAAAAACAGCACCTGAAAGGTCTGGCCCATCCGCTGAAGCCTGTTGTTATGCTGGGCAACAATGGTTTGACCGAAGGGGTGCTGGCCGAAATCGAACAAGCACTGGAGCACCATGAACTTATCAAGGTGAAGATCGCCACAGAAGACCGTGAGACGAAAGCCCTGATCGTTGAAGCTATCGTGCGCGAAACGCGTGCAGTGAACGTGCAGGTTATCGGCAAAACGCTGGTGCTGTACCGTCCGACGAAGGAACGCAAGATCTCCATTCCGCGCTGAGGTAAAAGTGCGGCGGTTGCCGCCCACTTCCTGCCATGCTCAGAATCTGGAGAAAGTGCCATGCTCTTGACTCTGATAAAAGGCCGCGCAGCGGCCTTTTCTTATCTTTACAAAAAATCTTACCGTTCCGCGAGCAATCTGAATCGCGGAAGAGCGGCAATCGCCCGAATAGCGCAAAGCTGGTACACGCTAATAATCCGGTTGAACGACAAATCGGCCCGCAGCAGATCCGTACGCCGTGTGCTTCAGCCCTGATGCGCCGGGTAACGCCGCCAGCGCAAGTGCCACTCAAAGTATAACGGGCAATGTGCAGAGTAGCTGAAATCAGAGATATTCCACTTTTATGATGTCGTATTCCACATCACCGCCGGGGGTTTTAATCACGGTAACATCGTCTGCCACTTTGCCCACCAGACCACGCGCCATCGGCGAATTTACCGAAATCAAATTTTGCTTAAAGTCCGCTTCATCGTCGCCCACAATGCGGTAGGTTGACTCTTCGTCAGTTTCAACGTTCAGTACGGTAACGGTCGCACCGAAAATCACCCGGCCATTAGCGTTACCGGCCATTTTGGTGACATCAATAACCTGAGCGTTTGACAGCTTCGCTTCAATTTCCTGAATACGCCCTTCGCAGAAACCCTGTTCTTCGCGCGCAGCATGATATTCCGCGTTTTCTTTCAGGTCGCCGTGCTCACGCGCGTCAGCAATTGAGGCAATAATTCTGGGCCGTTTGACGGTTTTCAGCTCTTCCAGCTCTTCGCGCAGTTTGTCCGCGCCCCTTAACGTCATCGGAATCTGATTCATCTCAATACCTCGTAAAATCTGTCCTGTTCATCGTGCCGTCGTCCTGACGACTGGTTTGCAGAAAAGGCGTTCTGCGGCGTCTGTTACTGATTTAAAACGAAAGAAACCTGACCCGGAGCAAGCTCCGGGTCAGGATCAATTTTGCAATTTGATACGTATTTTACCCCAGAGTTCCGTAGGGGTCATCGTTTACTTTTCACCACGATGCACCGTAGTATGGCCGTATCACCTGTCAGTTAACGCGAGATTATGCGATTTTCACGAATTGTTACCGGTATTACCTGCGCATTTATGCTGCAAGCGCAGGCTGCGCCCGTCGAAGAGTACAGCGAATATTTACCCGACGGCGCAAATCTGGCGCTGATGGTACAGAAAATAGGTGCGGCAGCGCCATCGATTGACTATCACAGTCAGCAGATGGCGCTGCCGGCAAGCACCATGAAGGTTATCACCGCCCTGGCTGCCCTGTTGCAACTCGGTCCGGATTATCGTTTCCATACTCAGCTGGAAAGCAAAGGCAGCCTGAGTGGCAATACGCTGCGCGGCGACCTGGTGGCACGCTTCGGCGGCGACCCGACTTTGACGCGCCAGGATCTGCGCAATATGGTCAACGCCCTGAAGAAGCAAGGAGTACAGCATATTGAGGGCAACCTGGTGATTGATACATCGGTCTTCGCCAGCCATGACAAAGCCCCAGGCTGGCCGTGGAATGATATGACCCAGTGTTTCAGCGCGCCGCCGGGTGCCGCCATCGTCGACCGTAACTGCTTCTCGGTATCGTTATACAGCGCGCCAAATCCGGGCGATAAAGCCTTTATCCGCGTGGCGTCTTACTATCCGGTAAATATGTTCAGTGAAGTGCGCACGCTGGCAAAAGGCTCGCCCGATGCCCAGTATTGCGAGCTGGACGTGGTGCCCGGTGAGTTGAACCGTTTCACGCTGACCGGCTGCCTGACACAGCGTGCCGAGCCGCTGCCGCTGGCGTTTGCCATTCAGGATGGTGCCAGCTATGCAGGCGCGCTGCTGAAGGCCGAGCTACAAAATGCCGGCATCGATTATAACGGCCATCTTGTGCGCCAGACGTTGCTGACCCAGCCTGCCACGATACTGGCTGAAACCCGGTCGGCTCCGCTGCACGACCTGTTGAGGATCATGTTAAAGAAGTCCGATAACATGATCGCCGATACCATATTCCGCACCATTGGCCGCGAGCGTTTTGGCGTGCCGGGTACCTGGCGGGCGGGTTCGGATGCCGTGCGTCAGATCCTACGACAGAAGGCAAATATTGACTTGGGTAACAGTATTCAGGTGGATGGATCGGGGCTGTCACGCCACGATTTAATCTCCCCGGCTACGATGATGCAGGTGCTACAGTACATTGCGCAAAATGACAGCCAGCTCGACTACATTTCAATGCTGCCGCTGGCCGGTCATGACGGCACGTTACTCTATCGCGGCGGCCTGCATGAAGCGGGCGTCGACGGCAAAGTTTCCGCTAAAACTGGTTCGCTGCAGGGCGTTTATAATCTGGCTGGCTTCATGACCACCGCCAGCGGTCAGCGTGTTGCTTTCGTGCAGTTCCTTTCAGGCTACGCCGTTCCGCCGCAGGATCAGCGTCAACGACGCATCCCCCTGGTACGCTTCGAGAGCCGTCTGTATAAAGATGTTTACCGGAATAACTGAGCCGATGAAAATACGGATTGTAGAGGATGATGCGCTGCTGCCAGAGGGCTTACCTTGTTCTGACGGGGGGGNAGGGGAAAGTTACGCCGTTGACTGCGCGGTTAATGCGGCTCAGGGAGCGGCATTTCTGCACAGCGCTCGGTACAGTCTGGTGGTGCTGGATCTTGGCTTACCGGATCGTGACGGAGCCGATCTGCTGCGCCAATGGCGTAAGGAAAACAGGATCTGCCCGTGCTGATCCTCACCGCGCGTGATGACCTGTCCGACCGGGTTAAGGGGCTGGATGCCGGTGCCGACCACTATCTGGTCAAACCGTTTGCGCTGGCGGAGCTGAAAGCACGCGTCCGTGCACTGATCCGCCGCTATCAGGTCAGAAGCGATAACCTGTTGCAGCATGGCGATATCACCCTCAACCTCTCCTCGCAGCAGGTGGCTGTCGATCTTCAGCCAGCTGAAATGACGCCGAAAGAGTTTGCCCTGTTAACCCGCCTGCTGATGCGCATCGGCCAGACGGTGCACCGTGAAACATGACAGCAGGATCTCTACAGCTGGCAGGATGATACCGCCTTAAATACGCTTGAGGTGCATATTTATAATCTGCGGCGCAAACTGGGTAAAGAGCGCATCAAAACAAAACGGGACGCTATCAGATGCGTCCCGTTGGTTTTAGCGTGGCTTAACGCTGATAGATGGTTTCGACGCCTTCTTCGTCATCTTCATCCCAGTCATCGTCCCAGTCATCGTCTTCTTCCACTTCTGGCTGCGCTTCTTCCAGCTGCTGACGATGGTAGTCATCCCACATGAATTCCACTTTCTCTGGCTGTTTGGCGGCCAGTTCTGCCTCTTTCGGATTGGCTTTGATAAAGGCCATCACGTCCCAGCACAGCGCATTCACGCCGGTACGGTTCGCCGCAGAGATCAGATAGTATTTGTCAGTCCAACCCAGCGCTTGCGCGATAGTTTTGGCACGAGACTCCGCCTCTTCTTCATCCAGCAGATCAACCTTGTTGAACACCAGCCAGCGCGGCTTCTGGAACAGCTTATCGCTGTATTTTTCCAGTTCGCCGAGGATGATGCGCGCATTTTCCACCGGATCGCTTTCATCTATCGGTGCCAGGTCGATGGTGTGCAACAGCACGCGGCAGCGCTCAAGGTGTTTGAGAAAGCGGATGCCCAGACCGGCTCCGTCAGATGCACCTTCGATCAGGCCCGGGATATCGGCAACAACAAAACTTTGCTCGCTGTCCATACGCACTACGCCCAGGCTTGGCACCAGCGTAGTAAACGGATAATCAGCAACTTTCGGCTTGGCAGCGGAAACGGCACGGATAAAGGTCGATTTACCGGCGTTAGGCAGGCCCAGCATGCCAACATCCGCCAGCAGCATAAGCTCCAGCTGCAGATCGCGTTTCTCACCCGGCGTACCCATGGTTTTCTGACGCGGAGTACGATTCACCGATGATTTGAAGCGCGTGTTGCCCAGTCCGTGCCAGCCGCCTTTGGCCACCATCATTTTTTGCTGATGATGCGTCATATCGCCCAGCGTTTCACCGGTTCCCTGATCGATAATGCGCGTTCCGACCGGTACTTTGATCAGAATGTCATTACCTCGTTTACCGGTACAGTCGCGACTCTGACCGTTCTGACCACGTTCTGCGCGGAAGGATTTCTCAAAACGGTAGTCAATCAGGGTATTGAGGTTCTCATCGGCCTGCATATACACGTCACCGCCGTCACCGCCATCGCCGCCATCAGGACCGCCACGCGGAATATATTTCTCACGACGGAAGCTCACGCAGCCGTTACCGCCATCGCCAGCTACTACCAGGATCGTCGCTTCATCAACAAACTTCATTTTACTTCTCCGTCACTCATACGCCCGGTGTCCAATGCGCATGGCATCGGAACGGGATTGCTCCGCCGTGGCCATAAGCGATGACCAATTGCGGGAAACAGGGTGCCTGACATCACGACTATTGCTCCAACAAACCCTGGAGTATTGAGCTGCGGAATGGCAAAAAAGTCGGGCCAGCCAGGCGATAACAATTCTGAAAAAACAGGGTAAACAGCGGCGTTAGCGTCACAATTACGCTGACCTGTGCCGCCTGCCAACAGGTCCATGCTTACGCCAGCGCGCCATAACCCACCAGGGTTTCCAGCGCACAAAAAATCAGCCAGTCAACGGCTATACCCGTTCCTGGTCAGCCAAAGGCAGTAAAGCCACTGCACACAAAGTGTACAACAAAAACAGAATCTGTTGTGAGACCAGGCTGGTATTAAAAAACATCACCAGCCAGCGGGGATGCCGAAAAAAGTCCCGGGGCGGCAGCCGGCGTTTTAACGCCAGAATCGTCCCCAGCCAAGGACTGCGAGGAAAAAGCGGTAAAATACCACCATGAAGGGTCCATCACCTGCAAGTGCCCGCTTCATAGCGTTCGGGAGCAAGCCCCGGCTCATGGTGGCGATCGGCGCCAGCGCCATACCCATTCCTGCCTGTTGCCTGGTCTCTGACATTCAGTTCTCTGACAGCTCGGGCAGAATGTAAAAAGCCCCGCAGTCTAATGCGGGGCTTTTCTTTTCGTCGCAGTGAGCGCCTTAACGGCTGCTCTGCGGCACGAATACCGGATTACTCAGCAACGATGCTGATGTATTTACGGTTGTTCGGGCCTTTAACTTCGAACAGGACCTTACCATTTGCCGTAGCAAACAGGGTGTGGTCACGACCGCAGCCTACGTTGGTGCCCGCGTGGAATTTGGTGCCACGCTGACGAACGATGATGCTACCAGCCAGTACAGATTCGCCGCCGAAACGTTTCACGCCCAGACGTTTTGCATTGGAGTCACGACCGTTACGAGTCGAGCCGCCAGCTTTCTTATGTGCCATTTGTCAGATCTCCTCTTAGGCGCTGATGCCAGTGATCTTCACATCAGTGAACCACTGACGGTGACCCTGCTGCTTACGGTAATGCTTACGACGACGGAACTTAACAATCTTGATTTTGTCGCCACGACCGTGAGCAACGATTTCCGCTTTAATCACGCCACCAGAAACTAAAGGTGCGCCGATTTTAACGTCTTCGCCATTGGCAATCATCAGAACCTGGTCGAACTCAATCGTTTCGCCGGTTGCGATGTCCAGCTTTTCCAAGCGAACGGTCTGACCTTCGCTTACTCGGTGTTGTTTACCACCACTTTGGAAAACCGCGTACATATAGAACTCCGCTTCCGCGCTTGCCTTTTTTGTATTTCAGGCTGCGCTATAAATATTCACAATAGGGCGCGAATTCTACGCAACTTCCCCGCCAAAGACAAGTGCCTGTTACACTGTATTGCAGAAAAAAAACGCAAGGTGAATGGGGGCGTTTCACCGCCGCGTTTTTCAAGTACAATCTGTCATACATTTCATGCCACAGGCACGGATAAAGGCGCTTATCATAGTTGCGAACTGAGCGATAGCTGAACAGACTAATGAACTTAGAACAGATAAACGAACTCACCGCGCAAGATATGGCGGACGTCAATGCGACAATACTCGACCAGCTGAACTCAGATGTGTCCCTTATCAACCAGTTGGGTTACTACATTATCAATGGCGGAGGTAAACGCATCCGGCCTATGATTGCCGTGTTGGCTGCGCGGGCAATCAATGATTATGCGGGTAAACAACATATTACCGTGGCAGCGCTGATTGAGTTCATTCACACCGCAACGCTGCTGCACGATGACGTGGTAGATGAATCCGATATGCGCCGTGGCAAAGCCACCGCCAACGCCGCATTTGGCAACGCGGCCAGCGTACTGGTGGGTGATTTCATCTACACCCGCGCCTTCCAGATGATGACCAGCCTTGGGTCGTTGAAGGTGCTGGCTTTGATGTCAGAAGCGGTGAACGTGATTGCCGAAGGTGAAGTGTTACAGCTGATGAATTGTAATGACCCGGATATCACCGAAGAGAGCTACATGCGGGTTATCTACAGCAAAACTGCCCGTCTGTTCGAAGCCGCAGCGCAGTCTTCCGCCATTCTGGCAGGTGCCAGTGAGGCAGAAGAGCAGGCTTTACAGGATTATGGCCGTTATATCGGTACCGCATTCCAGTTAATTGACGATCTGCTGGACTACAGTGCTGATGGCGAAACGCTGGGCAAAAACGTTGGCGATGACCTGAGTGAAGGAAAACCTACCTTGCCGTTGCTACACGCGATGCGCAACGGAACGCCCGAACAGGCCAGCATGATCCGTTCAGCCATTGAAGAAGGAAATGGGCGTCACTTATTGGAATCCGTTCTGGAAACAATGAATCAGTGCGGTTCGCTGGGGTGGACGCGCAATGCCGCTGAAAAAGAGGCTGATAAGGCCATTGCTGCGCTGGAAGTTTTGCCAAAATCACCGTGGCGTACCGCACTGGAAGCACTGGCTCATATGTCAGTTCAGCGCACGTTCTGATACGCGCCACAAGGGAGGCCCGGCACAGCGCCTTGCTTCCCGTTATTTACCGCTTTCCTCGCTCCACCACCTGACCGCTGTCAAAACATTCTGAAACAACAACACGCAATTACCTGAACTTTGTGTAGCCTTACGCAAAAAATCGGTTACATCAGAAATTAACTGGAATTTAACGGAAATTAAATGCTATAAAATCCGTCTTACATCCAGATATCACTGGTTTTTTAGCAACGGAGTTCGGTAAAAGGCTGGCGTACACCCTGGTATTCTACCGCTGTAATTTTAAAAAGTGCTCAAGGAGGATAAGCACATGACACACAATCCGCAAGACTGGCACCCCGCCGACATTATTGCCGCCTTACGTAAAAAAGGCACCACGCTGGCTGCACAGTCGCGACTGGCCGGCTTGAGCTCATCAACCCTGGCCAACGCATTATGCCGCCCATGGCCAAAAGGAGAGTGGATCATCGCAACAGCATTGAACATACATCCATCAAAGATTTGGCCCAGCCGTTACTTTGATGTGAAAACACGTTGTCTTATCGATCGCCAACAGCGCATTCGCCGATAAAAAAAAGGGCCGGTATTCGCTACCGACCCTGCTTTTATTGAGCGGAGAGATTAATCTTCGCCGCTAACCCGCTGGATATTCGCTCCAAGGGCAATCAGCTTATCTTCAATATGCTCGTATCCGCGATCGATATGGTAAATGCGATCCACCAGCGTGGTGCCTTCAGCAATACATCCAGCCAGCACCAAACTGGCAGAAGCACGCAGATCGGTCGCCATGACCTGGGCGCTGGAAAGCTTTTCCACGCCATGACATATCAGCGTATGGCTTTCAATTTCAGCGTGCGCGCCCAT
Source organism: Erwinia pyrifoliae DSM 12163 (assembly GCF_000026985.1). Lineage (NCBI taxonomy): Bacteria > Pseudomonadati > Pseudomonadota > Gammaproteobacteria > Enterobacterales > Erwiniaceae > Erwinia > Erwinia pyrifoliae. The sequence goes on along the minus strand of NC_017390.1, from coordinate 412,273 downwards.
GCGAACCAGCTCTGGCACATGCATAAAGCGGTTTTCAAAGATGGTCTCAGTAATCACCCCCGTGCCTTCAGCCACCAGGTTCAGTAAACTGAACTGCGCCTGCATATCGGTTGGGAAGCCAGGATGCGGGGCGGTACGAAGATTGACTGCTTTAGGCCGCTTGCCGTGCATGTCCAGGCTTATCCAGTCTTCTCCCACCTCGATGTCCGCACCGGCTTCGCGTAGCTTCGCCAGCACGGCATCCAGCGTATCAGGCTGCGCGGCACGGCAGATAACCTTACCGCCGGAGATCGCCCCTGCGACCAGGAAAGTACCGGTTTCGATGCGGTCAGGAAGCACGCGATAAACACCGCCACCCAGACGATCAACGCCTTCAATGGTAATACGATCGCTGCCAGCACCGGTAATTTTCGCCCCAAGCGTGTTAAGGAAATGAGCGGTGTCGACAATTTCCGGCTCACGCGCGGCATTTTCAATAACGGTAGTGCCCGTTGCCAGCGTAGCCGCGCTCATGATAGTAACGGTTGCACCCACGCTGACCTTATCCATAACGATATGCGCCCCTTTCAGGCGACCAGCGACAGAGGCCTTAACGTAACCTTCTTCCAGTTTAATCTCGGCGCCAAGCTGCTCAAGGCCGGTGATATGCAGATCAACCGGACGTGCGCCGATAGCACAACCACCGGGCAGTGATACTTGCCCCTGCCCGAAACGTGCCACCAGCGGGCCTAATGCCCAAATCGAGGCACGCATGGTTTTCACCAGTTCGTAAGGCGCGCAGTAGATATCCACATTGCTGGCATCCAGATATACAGATCCATTACGTTCAGCCTTCACACCGAGCTGGCCGAGCAGCTTCATGGTGGTATCGATGTCTTTCAGTTTCGGGACATTCTGGATCTCGACCGGCTCTTCAGCCAGCAGAGCAGCGAACAGGATCGGTAATGCGGCATTTTTAGCCCCGGAAATTGTGACTTCACCACTTAGCCGGGTCGGACCCTGTACACGAAATTTATCCATTGCAACTACTCTCTGTTGTCAGACAAAACTGCTGTGCAGCTCCTCACCACAAAGCGTGTGGTGGAATTTGCGTAGCTTAAAAACCGTTTAGCTTACGGTCACGCGCCCATTCTTCAGGGGTATAGGTCTTAATGGAAACCGCATGAATGCGATTATCGGCAATATAAGCCATCAGGGGGGCATAGACCGTCTGCTGCTTCTTCACGCGGCTCAGCTCGCCGAACAGTTCACCAACGGCGATGACCTGAAAATGGCTACCTTCACCAGTTACGTGGACTTCCTGCAACGGTAACGCGCTCATGAGCACGGACTGAATTTCACTATTTTCCATGATGCTTTAAATTTCACTTGATAATAAACAAGCATACATCTTAGTGGAATCCGCCCAACTCTTAAACAAACAAAAAATGCCTGGGGCATAAGAGCAAGCCTGAATGGGAACTCACAGCACGACAAATGCAGCAAAAAACAGGGGCCGGGACAGCCCCTGATGAATGGAAAGTCATCAACTCAACAGGTTCTCTGCATTGAGAGAACAGGCAGTACACAACAACGTTTTAGTCGCAGCAGATGATAATTTTCTGCAGATTATAAAGGGTGATTAGCGAATTCAGCTTGTCAGTAACGCCGCTAAAACGCGGTTTCCTGCCGTTATCAATGGCAATCTGTCGCAGATGGACCAGCAACGCCAGTCCTCCCGAATCGACTCGCTCCAGAGCGGAAACGTCAATAGTCTCTACGCGCTCCATCACCGCCTCACGCTGTTGCCATAACGGCAGCAGCGTTTCACGCTCCAGTTCACCGATGAGGCGAAGCTGGCCCGCCTCAATTTCCCAGCGCAGTTGCTCGTTCATTATGACGACTTGTTCAGCGTGACAGGCTGCTGAGCATAGGATTTCAGGCGCTCTGTTAACCCATCGATGCCTTTCTGGCGCAGAACATCACTCCATTCATTCTGCTTGGTGGTGATCATACTGACCCCTTCAGCGATCATGTCAAAGGCTTGCCAGTGACCGTTGACGCTATTTTTGCGCCACTGGAAGTCCAGGCGCACCGGTGGGCGGCCATTAGGATCAACGATGGTGACGCGAATGGCGATGATGTTCGCTCCGCCAGTGGGTTGTTCCGGGGCAATTTGATAGGTCTGGCCATTGTACATCGCCAGCGCCTGACCGTAAGCCTGAGCCAGATAATCACCGAAAGCTTTAAAGTAGGCGTCACGCTGTGCCGGGGTGGCATCTTTGTAGTAACGCCCCAGCACTAAAGCTCCTGCATACTTGACCTGAACATATGGCAACAGCTCTTCGCGAACGATCTGGCGCAGATAATCAGGGTCTTTCTTGATTGCAGGCTGTTCATTTTTCAGACGACTGAAGGTTTTCGCTGCGGCTTCGTCCATCAGCTTGTAGGGATTGGTCTGGTCAGCTTCAGCATGAGCTGCTAAGGGTGCAATGGCCAGCATCGCCACCATGAGTAAACGTTTCAACATTATTTGCCCTCCTATGGATTATTCGCTGCTGCCGGGGCAACTTGCCCCTGAGCGCCCTTGCCACCTGCAGCAGGTGAACTCTTTTCATCAGCGTTGCCGCTCTTGTAAAGGAACTGCCCAATGAGATCTTCCAGCACCATTGCAGATTTGGTGTCCTGAACAGTCCCGCCATTTTTGAGTATAGCGGTTCCCATTTCAGGGTCATCAAAACCGATATTCAATGCCAGATACTGCTCCCCCAACAGACCGGAGGTGCGCACCGCCAGCGAACTGGTATCCGGAATATTGTTATATTGATCTTCAATGTCCATGCTGACCTTAGGCGAATATGTTTTAGGATCAAGCACAATATCCGATACACGACCTATCACTACCCCGCCGATTTTCACCGGCGAACCGGGCTTCAACCCACCCACGTTGTCGAAAGTGGCATGCAGTTTCCAGGTCGACACATTGCCGAGTGATTTGAGATCGGTCACGCGCAGACAGAGAAAAATAATTGCGCAAAGCGCTAACAGTAAGAATGCACCTACCCAAATTTCACTTTTTTTCGTTTGCATTACATCAGTTCCCAAACATCAGTGCTGTAAGCACAAAATCCAGACCAAGTACTGCCAGCGAAGCATGTACTACAGTACGCGTTGTTGCCCGACTGATACCTTCAGACGTCGGAATGGCATCGTAGCCGTTAAACAGCGCTATCCATGTCACGGTCACCGCAAATACGGCGCTTTTGATTGTGCAGTTGATAATATCAGTTTGCAGGTCAACCGCATTTTGCATCGCCGACCAGAAAAAGCCGGAATCGATGCCCTTCCAGCTCACGCCCACCAGCGCGCCGCCGAGAATGCCTACCGCAACGAAGATCAGCGTCAATAGCGGCATGCTGATAAAACCGGCCCAGAAGCGCGGCGAAATGATGCGCCGTAGCGGGTCAACCGCCATCATCTCCATGCTGGAAAGCTGTTCAGTGGCCTTCATTAAACCGATTTCAGCCGTCAATGCCGAGCCGGCGCGCCCGGCGAACAGCAGTGCCGAAACCACCGGACCCAGTTCACGCAGTAACGACAACGCCACCATCATGCCCAGACTGGCTTCAGCGCCGTAAGTTTTCAGAATCAGGTAACCTTGCAGGCCCAATACCATGCCGATAAACAGCCCGGAAACCACCACGATCAACAGTGACAGCACGCCAATGTTGTACAGCTGTTTAACCAACAGCGGAGCGTGCTTGCGAAAGCGTGGAATGCCAAACAACGCATGGAACAGCATTAATCCGGCGCGTCCAAGAGAAGCGCAGAAATTAATTCCCTGACGCCCTAATGACGCCAGTGCTTGTAGAAACATCAGTGTGTTAACTCCCTGAGCCGACTAAATCTTGCAGATAATCCCCGGCGGGGAAACGGAATGGTACCGGCCCGTCGGCAATACCATCGATAAACTGACGCACGCGGGCGTCATCATTTTTACGCAGATCGGGGGCAGTTCCCTGAGCGATCACCTTCTGGCCAGCAACAATATACGCGTAATCGGCAATGCTCAGCACTTCGGGCACATCGTGGGAAACCACGATACAGGTCACGCCTAAAGAGTGATTGAGTTCGTCGATAAGCTTTACCAATACGCCCATGGTGATAGGATCCTGGCCTACAAACGGCTCGTCGAACATAATCAGATCCGGCTCCAGCGCAATCGCTCGCGCCAGCGCTACGCGGCGAGCCATGCCGCCAGACAGTTCAGAAGGTTTAAGATTTGCCGCTCCGCGCAGCCCGACGGCTTCCAGTTTCATCATTACCGTGCTGCGCAGTAATGGGGCTGGTAAATGAGAGTGTTCTCGCAGCGGCCAGGCCACATTATCGAATACGCTCAGATCGGTAAACAGCGCGCCCGACTGAAACAGCATGCTCATCTTTTTGCGCGCTTCGTACAATCGGGAGCGGGAAAGTGCAGGAATATTTTCGCCATTGAACCATATTTCCCCGCTGTCCGGCGGCAGTTGCCCGCCAATCAAGCGTAGTAGTGTGGTCTTACCAATACCGGAAGGCCCCATGATAGCCGTGACTTTTCCCTTGGGCACCGTAAGCGAGATGTTATCGAAAATCGGCCGATTGCCACGGGAAAAGCTCACGCCCCGGACATCCACCAGATTCGTTTCCGTCTGGCTCATAGCTACCTCGATTCTTATTATCAGACAATTAATGTAATCCCGATGGTAACGTATTACCTGCGGGGCTGGACACTTTTACAGAAACTTACCTCATAAGATGTAGCTTAAGTTGCCATAGGTTTTACTTTTTGCTTAGACACCGTCAAAATCACTGCCTTAAAACAGCCGTAACCTACTGTCATGTACGGCAACCGACGATTATAACCGATTAAAAGGACACTTCATGCTCGTTGCTACAGCACTACTGATTATCGGTTTAGTCTTATTGGTCTACGGTGCCGATCGTCTGGTGTTTAGCGCAGCTATTTTATGTCGTTCTTTGGGGATACCCCCGCTAATTATTGGTATGACCGTGGTGGGTATTGGCACCTCGCTGCCAGAAATGATCGTCTCATTTTCTGCCGCCGCGCGCGGGCAAATGGATATCGCCATAGGGACGGCAATGGGTTCAAACATCGCCAATATTTTGTTGATCCTCGGCGCAGCGGCGCTGCTGCACCCGCTAACGGTACATTCTAATCTGATTCGCCGCGAACTGCCGCTGATGCTGCTAGTGACTCTGCTATGTAGCGTCATGCTGTTTGATAATCAACTGAGCCGTGTCGATGGTCTGACCTTAATGGCAATAGCGGCGGTCTACCTGCTGTTTATCATTAGAATCGCCCGCCGGGCCGAGCGCGAAAATAATGATTCGTTACCCCGTGAACAGTTGGCCGAACTACCGCGTGACGACACAGGCAATACCGTTGCTTTCCTGTGGCTGGCAGTGGCGCTGATCGTGCTGCCGATGTCAACCAACATGGTCATCGATAACGCCACGGTGATTGCCGACTACTTCGGCGTTAGCGAACTGGTCATCGGACTGACTATTATCTCCGTCGGCACCAGCCTGCCGGAACTGGCTACCGTCATTGCCGGTGCCCTGAAAGGCGAAGATGATATCGCCATCGGTAACCTGATAGGTTCTAATATTTATAATTTGGCTATCGTGTTGGGCATTCCGGCGTTACTGCATCCTGGCGCGTTCGATGCAGCAGCCTTTGCCCGTGACTACTGGGTTATGCTCGGCGTTAGCGCGCTATTTACACTGGTCTGTTTGCAGCGCAGTCGCCGCATTGGCCGGCTGGCCGGGGCGCTGTTGCTGTGCGGGTTTATCTGCTGGGTGGGCATGCTATACCAGTTCCCCTCAGTGGCCTTCTGGTAAAAGGATTCGAGAATAATGGCGCATATCACTGCCGAAAACGACTTTGATTTTCAACAGGCCGGGAAAGAGGTCTTGCAGATTGAACGCGAAGGTCTGGAACAACTCGACCGCTACATTAATGATGACTTTACCCATACCTGCGATCTGATTTATCGCTGTCGCGGCAAAGTAGTGGTCATGGGGATGGGCAAATCAGGGCACATTGGCAAAAAAATTGCCGCCACTTTTGCCAGTACCGGTACGCCCGCGTTCTTTGTTCATCCTGCTGAAGCCAGCCACGGCGATCTGGGCATGGTGACGTCTGACGATGTGGTGATTGCCATTTCCAATTCCGGCGAATCTTCAGAGATTTTGGCCCTGATCCCGGTACTGAAGCGCCTGCACGTCACATTAATCTGCATCACCAGCCGCCCGGAGAGTGCAATGGGGCGTGCGGCAGATATCCATCTGTGTGTTAAAGTCCCCCAAGAGGCCTGCCCACTTGGCCTGGCGCCGACCACCAGTACCACCGCCACGCTGGTGATGGGCGATGCACTGGCCGTTGCACTATTAAAAGCCCGTGGTTTTACCCAGGAAGATTTTGCCCTCTCTCACCCCGGTGGCGCGCTGGGGCGCAAGCTGCTACTGCGTGTTGATGATATCATGCACTGTGGTAATGCTATGCCACACGTCAGCCGTGACGCCTCACTGCGCGACGCCCTGTTGGAGATTACGCAGAAAAACATGGGGATGACGGTGATTTGTGACGCTTCGATGCAAATCGAGGGTATTTTCACCGACGGTGATTTACGCCGCGTCTTCGATATGGGCATTGATATCCAGCACGCCAGTATTGAAAGTGTGATGACGCCGGGCGGCATTCGCGTGCGGCCTGGTACGCTGGCAGTGGATGCACTAAATCTGATGCAAACCAGGAATATCACCTGCGTCATGGTTGCCGACAACGATCGGCTAATTGGCGTGATCCATATGCATGACATGCTGCGCGCTGGCGTAGTTTAACCCAGGAAGCGAAAAAATGAGTCACCCAGCAACCACCGTTGAAACCTGCTACGGGCCGGTAAGCCAGCAGGTAATCACTAAAGCACAGCACATCAAACTCCTGATCTGTGATGTGGATGGCGTGATGTCGGACGGCGTGGTCTATCAAGGCAATAACGGTGAAGAGCTGAAAGGCTTTAACGTGCGTGATGGCTACGGTATCCGCTGCCTGCTGACATCCGCAATAGAAGTGGCGATTATTACCGGCCGTAAAGCAAAACTGTTAGAGGATCGCTGCACCACACTCGGTATTCATCATCTTTACCAGGGGCAGTCGGATAAGGTTTTGGCCTTCCGCGAACTTCTGGATAAACTGGCACTCGGCGCTCACCAGGTGGCTTACATTGGCGATGACCTGATTGACTGGCCGGTCATGGCACAAGTTGGTCTGAGCGTGACGGTCGCCGATGCGCATCCCATACTGCTGCCCCGTGCTGACTACGTGACGCGCCTCGCTGGCGGGCGCGGTGCAGTGCGCGAAATCTGTGACCTGATATTAATTGCACAGGGTAAGTTTGCAACGGCTATAGGGCAGTCTGTATGAGTAAAACAAGACGCTGGATAACACTGATACTGGCAACTATCGCGATAGTGTTGATCGGTTGGAATCTGACGGACAGCGATAACAGTGAAGGTGCTGTCACCAGCAATGATACTGAACCGACTTATATGAGCGATAATTCACGTACGCTGGTATATAGCCCTACAGGCGCAATGAGTTATAAGCTGGTTTCAGACAAAGCGACCTATTACGCTACCGATGCGGTGAGCTGGTTTGACAATCCGGTGATGACGACATATGACGACAATAAGACGCCGTCCTGGACAGTACGTGCAGATAAAGCGAGGCTCACCAACGATCGGATGTTGTATCTCTATGGGCATGTGCAGGTAGACAGCCTGACTCAGGATGCACAGCTTGAGCGGATCAAAACGGACAACGCACAGGTTAACCTGACCACCCAGGACGTCACTTCGGAGGATCGGGTCAACCTTTACGGCCGTAGCTTTAACTCTACCGGCATGAAGATGCGTGGGAATTTGCGGAACAAAACTGCCGAGTTGATTGAAAAGGTCAAAACATCTTATGAAATTCAAAATGAACAATAAAAGCTTAAAGTTACTGACAGCCAGCCTGCTGCTGGCCATTAGCGTTCCGGCCTTCGCACTGACTGGCGACTCCAATAAACCCGTTAATATTGATTCAGAAAACCAGGCGCTGGATATGCAGGGGAATGTGGCCACATTCACCGGCAACGTGGTGGTGACTCAAGGCAGCATCAAAATCACGGCGGATAAAGTGGTGGTGACCCGCCCAGGCGGCGATAGCAAAAAAACCATTGTCGACGCCTATGGCAATCTTGCAACGTTCTACCAAATGCAGGATAACGGTAAACCGGTTCAGGGCCACGCTCAGAAAATGCATTACGAGCTGGCGAGCGATCTGGTCGAGTTAACCGGTAACGCTTATCTCGAACAGCTCGACAGCAATGTCAAAGGCGATCGCATTACCTATCTGGTGAAAGAACAGAAAATGCAGGCCTTCGGCAACACCGGCAGACGCGTTACTACCGTGCTGGTGCCATCACAGCTGCAAGATAAAGACCCTTCATCAAACGGTCAAAAGAAGAGTAACTAACGAATATGGCAACCTTAATTGCAGAAAACCTGGCGAAGGCCTACAAAGGTCGTCGCGTGGTTGAAGATGTCAGCCTGCAGGTTAAGTCTGGCGAAATCGTTGGTCTGCTTGGCCCCAACGGGGCGGGTAAAACAACGACATTTTATATGGTTGTAGGGATCGTGCCGCGCGATGCGGGGCGCATCGTGATCGATGAAGAAGACATCAGTATATTGCCGCTACACGCGCGCGCGCGCCGGGGGATTGGCTACCTCCCACAGGAAGCCTCTATTTTCCGTCGCCTCAGCGTTTATGACAATCTGATGGCGGTATTGCAGATCCGTGACGATCTCACCAGCGAACAGCGCGAAGACCGTGCCAATGAGTTACTGGCAGAGTTTCATATCGCTCATCTGCGTGACAGCCTGGGTCAGGCGCTTTCCGGGGGCGAACGCCGCCGTGTGGAAATTGCCCGCGCGCTGGCGGCCAATCCAAAATTTATCCTGCTGGATGAGCCTTTCGCCGGGGTTGACCCGATATCCGTAATTGATATAAAAAAAATCATCGAACATCTGCGTGACAGCGGCCTTGGCGTATTGATCACCGATCACAACGTCCGTGAAACGCTGGCAGTCTGCGAACGCGCCTATATTGTCAGCCAGGGGCACTTAATCGCCCACGGTACCCCGGAAGCAATCCTGGCCGATGAACAAGTGAAGCGTGTCTATTTAGGTGAAGAGTTCAGACTCTGATAAGGTGTTCACCTTAGGTATGATTTCTGGGGAATTAACATCCTGAATATGAAGCAAGGTTTACAACTCAGGCTGAGCCAACAGCTTGCCATGACGCCACAGTTGCAACAGGCCATTCGCCTGTTACAGCTATCTACGCTTGAACTACAACAAGAAATTCAGCTGGCGCTGGAAAGTAACCCGCTGCTTGAACAGACCGATATTCATGAAGAAGTCGACAGTCGCGAATATCAGGAAACCGAGGCGCTGGATACCCGGGAAGCACTGGAACAGAAGGACATGCCGGAAGAGCTGCCGCTGGATGCCACCTGGGATGAGATTTATACCGCCGGCACGCCCTCAGGGACCGGCACCGACTACCATGACGATGAATTGCCCGTCTATCAGGGGGAAACCACTCAGACACTGCAGGACTATCTGATGTGGCAGGTGGAGCTGACGCCGTTTAGCGATACCGACCGGGCAATTGCAACATCGATTGTCGATGCCGTTGATAGTACCGGCTACCTGACGGTTTCACTGGAAGAAATCCTCGACAGCATGGGTAATGACGAGCTGGCACCAGAGGAAATCGAAGCGGTGCTGAAACGGGTGCAGCGCTTTGATCCGGTGGGCGTCTGCGCGCGCGATCTGCGTGACTGTTTGCTGGTTCAGCTATCGCAGTTCGCTCAAGAGTATCCTTTTCTCAAAGAGGCTCGTCTGATTGTCAGCGAACATCTCGATCTGCTGGCAAACCATGATTTTCGTAGCCTGATGCGCGTCACGCGCCTGAAGGAAGAGGTGCTTAAAAGCGCAATGCTGCTGATTCAAACCCTCGATCCCAGGCCCGGTCAGTCGATCAATACTCAGGAACCGGAGTATGTTATCCCGGACGTACTGGTGCGTAAAATCAGCCATCGCTGGGCGGTGGAGCTTAATGCTGACAGCTTACCGCGCTTGAAAATCAATCAGCATTACGTTTCTCTTGGCTCGAATTCGCGCAGCGATAGCGACTCGCAGTTTATCCGCAGTCACCTGCAGGAGGCGAAATGGCTGATCAAAAGTCTGGAAAGCCGTAATGATACCCTGTTGAAAGTGACCCGTTGCATCGTCGACAGACAGCAGGCTTTTTTTGAACAAGGTGAAGAGTTTATGCGTCCGATGGTACTGGCAGATATTGCCAGCGCGGTCGATATGCATGAGTCAACGATTTCGCGCGTCACCACGCAAAAGTACCTGCACAGCCCGCGCGGCATTTTTGAACTGAAGTATTTTTTCTCCAGCCACGTCAACACCGAAGGCGGGGGCGAAGCCTCATCCACGGCCATTCGTGCGCTGGTGAAAAAGTTAGTCTCGGCGGAAAATCCTGCCAAACCGCTTAGCGACAGTAAGCTAACCTCCATGCTTTCCGAACAGGGAATTATGGTCGCCAGGCGTACGGTGGCAAAATACCGAGAGTCTTTATCCATCCCGCCATCAAATCAGCGTAAACAGCTGGTTTGAACGAACAGAGAAGGAAGACACGATGCAGCTCAATATCACTGGACAACACGTTGAAATCACGGAACCATTGCGTGAGTTTGTTACCGCTAAATTTGCCAAACTGGAGCACTATTTCGACCGGATTAATCAGGTCTATATTGTTTTAAAAGTGGAAAAAGTGACGCAAATTGCAGATGCCACGCTGCATGTAAACGGCGGAGAGCTGCATGCCACCTCGGAAGATAAAGATATGTACGCGGCGATTGACGGCCTCATCGATAAGCTGACGCGTCAGTTGAATAAACATAAAGAAAAGCTAAAACAACACTAAACTTCACTAAGCACCGGCTGGATTTTTCAGTACCGAAATCATGAGTGAGGCTGAACGCGGTTAACGGCTCGTCTTTTGTGATAAGACGAGCCGTTACTCGATACGGCAGGTTAACCTTTTGATTCAACCCCTGGGAAAATGCCATACGCCCTGCGGAAGTGAATAAGTAAGTGAAACTATGATGAACAACGATCTGAAACTGGAACTGGACTCCGTGCTAAGCGTCGCCTGCACGCGTAATGATGTACATTGCCAAAGCAAAAAACGCGCTCTGGAAATTATCAGTGAACTGGCGGCTAAACAGCTTAACCTGCCACAGCAGATAATTTTCGATGCTATTCTGACGCGCGAAAGAATGGGCAGTACCGGTATTGGTAATGGCATTGCCATCCCGCACGGCAAACTTGAAGAAGATACTTTGCGTGCCGTAGGCGTCTTTATACGGCTGGAGAACCCTATCGCTTTTGATGCCATTGATAATCAGCCTGTGGATCTGCTGTTTGCCCTGCTGGTGCCGGCAGATCAGTGTAAAACGCACCTGCACACACTTTCACTGGTCGCCAAACGCCTGGCAGATAAAACCGTTCTGCGTCGTCTACGCGCTGCACAGAGTGATGAAGAACTGTATCAAATCATCACGGAAGATCACCATCGGATCTAACCGAGCGGTGATATATCCACAATCATTGGCGTGATAATAAAACAATTGCAAAACGCCAAATGGGGTCAGCAATATGGACACCGTTCACCCCACATCGGGTAGAAACACGGCCCGGTAACAACACGGGCGAGGCGGCTAAAGCGGTTGCGACTTCATGCACAAAGGTGCAAAGGGCTAAACTGGGGGAAAAGTAAATGGTGCTGATGATCGTCAGCGGTCGTTCAGGATCTGGGAAATCAGTGGCGCTGCGCGCCCTGGAGGATATGGGATTCTACTGCGTGGATAATCTACCCGTGGTATTGCTGCCCGATCTGGCTAACTCGCTGGCAGAGCGCAATATGTCTGCGGCGGTGAGTATTGACGTGCGTAACATGCCGGAAACCCCAGAGGTATTCGAACACGCGCTCACCAGTCTGCCTGATAGTTTCTCGCCGCAGCTGCTGTTTCTTGATGCCGATCGCAATACCCTGATCCGACGTTACAGTGATACCCGCCGTCTGCATCCCCTTTCCAGTAAAAATTTGTCGCTGGAAAGTGCCATTGATGAAGAAAATGTTCTGCTGGAGCCGTTGCGTTCCCGCGCCGATCTGATTATTGATACCTCAGAAATGTCCGTTCATGAGCTGGCAGAAATGCTGCGCACCCGCCTGTTGGGTAAGCGTGAGCGCGAACTGACAATGGTTTTCGAATCATTTGGCTTTAAGCATGGTATTCCAATCGACGCCGATTACGTTTTTGACGTGCGCTTTCTGCCCAATCCGCACTGGGACCCGAAGCTGCGTCCGATGACCGGCCTTGACCGCCCCGTTGCCGCGTTCCTCGACCGCCATACTGAAGTACATAACTTTATTTATCAGACGCGCAGTTATCTGGAGTTGTGGTTACCCATGCTGGAAACTAACAATCGCAGCTATCTGACCGTCGCCATCGGTTGTACCGGTGGTAAACACCGCTCGGTATACATTGCTGAGCAGCTGGCAGACTATTTCCGCTCGCGCGGCAAAAACGTTCAGTCTCGCCATCGTACGCTGGAAAAACGCAAAACATGAGTATAAAGCAGACCGTAGAGATTAAAAACAAGTTGGGGATGCATGCCCGCCCGGCGATGAAGCTGTTTGAGTTGGTACAAAGTTTTGATGCCGAAGTGCTGCTGCGCAATGAAAGCGGTACTGAAGCCGAAGCAAGCAGCGTTATCGCTCTGCTGATGCTGGATTCAGCTAAAGGTGGCCATATTGAGGTGGAAGCCAGCGGCCCCGAGGAAGAGAAAGCGCTGGCGGCAGTTATCGACCTGTTTGATGCCGGTTTTGATGAAGACTGAGCCACGGATCAAGGCCGACAACCTGCCGCCGGCCTGATCCTCGCGACAGCCCTTTCGCAACACGGGGTTAATTTTCACCGCAACTTATGTTCCAGCAGGAAGTTTTCCCCACCTAATTGGCGCATTTGGCGTAAAATCCACTGCTGCCGCTGGCGCAAGTATGCAGACGGCGCATTCGCCCTGAAATGAAGCGGATCGGGCAGCACCGCCGCCAGCAACGCCGCTTCAGAACGGGTCAGACGGCTGGCAGGTTTATGGAAGTAGCGCTGCGATGCCTCCTCAACCCCAAAAACCCCTTTCCCCATTTCAGCAACGTTAAGATAAACGGTCAGGATGCGCCGTTTGGTCCAGACAGACTCTATGCCTACCGTTAATCCGGCTTCCAGCCCTTTACGTAGCCAGCTGCGCCCATCCCAAAGGAAGACATTTTTAGCCGTCTGCTGCGATAACGTTGAGGCGCCACGCATTGCCTTCTTCTCGCCATCGCTGTCCAGCACCGACTGGATTGCCGCAACATCAAACCCCCAATGAGTGGGAAACTTTTGATCTTCAGAGGCGATCACCGCCAGCGCCATCCACGGTGATATATCCGGCATGTCGACCCAATCAGAGTGAGCGACATAGCTAAAATCACCGCTAAACCATGCCCCCAACTGCCGCTCAACCATCACGGCAGAGAAAAGTACCGGCACAAAAGCAAAAATCACTAAACCGCTCAACCATAAAGCCGTTATGCCCAGCACCAGACGAATAATCCAGTATCTGATACGCGTTAACCTGCTGTTTTGACCGCGACTCATATTCGTTGAACCACTAAATTGCGATTTACGTAAAAATCCACCAGGATTTCTCCATAAAGATAAGTTAAACTGTTCTTAGCGGAATCGGTTCCATTAAAACGTACGATCCTGCTACAACCCACAATCTGACGGCCAGAAAGGTCGTAACCCGGCAATTGAATGATTCAAAATACTTATGTATAATCTCATTTAGCCGGTTAAAACTGACATTCTTTGAAATAAGTTCAGGCAAAATTTTTCATTCTGCTACTTATTTCGCTGCACAAAGGTACTAAACTGAGCCACTTTGCCCGATGGCAGGGTCAGCTTTTGAATATTTCTGATCAACTATCGGATAATTTGTGGTAACACAAATCAGAATGTTGCAGTTATTGCTCAGAAAAACGAAACAAAATAAATAAAAACAAATGGTTAAACTAAACTCATGCCAATATGATAGCATCAGGCTCCGTCGGAAAGAAAAAGCGGTTCAACTAATGCGTTCAACCTAATCCGGGGGGGCAAAAAAAGGCAAATACGTTTAAAAAGCAAGCAATCTGTCGTGTAAATTGATTCCGTGCTTGACTAAATGTTCAAATTCGGGTCTCCTGTTGACAAACGCCGTTCAACATCACACATTTTAATGAATTTGGTAACATGTGATTCAGAATTTGCTAAGGTATTGAATAGACGTCTTTGAGTTTTACCCAATACCAAATCTGCGCTCCCGACGAGACCTATCAAAACAGCGCAGGTTACCAATTTCCCTGGTGTTGGCGCAGTCTTCGCGCACCCCGGCTTCGGTCGGGGTCATTTTTTTTCAGCGTCTGTTACCCATTGCCGTAATACTTCCATATCATTACGCCATTCGAGTTTGAGTTCATCAATCCATTCCTGCACGTTATCCCACCATGCCGGCAGCTCCGGGCTTTGGATCTGTTTTGCCACCTGCTGTAAATGCATCAGGCCGACAGAACCCGCTGCACCCTTGATTTTGTGCCCCTCCTCCGCAATGCCTTTCTGGTCGCGTGCCATCATATTCGAGTCCAGCGCCGCCAGATATCCGGGCATCATCTGCTCAAACATCGCCAGGCTCTGGTGAATTAATCCGGGGCCAACCAGCTCCATATACTGTTCCAGCATCGGTAAATCGAGTAACGCCAGCTCTTTTTCCCCCATGCTGCGCTCAGGAGTCGTCGTGAGATCCTCTGCCTGATAGTCCCAGTACCTTTTGATCATCGCCGTCAGCGCAGATACCGCCAGCGGTTTGCTCAATACGTCATCCATACCGGCATCCAGATATTCCTGTTTGTCCTTCAGCACGTTGGCCGTCAGCGCCACCAGCGGGGGCAGCCGGGCAGTGGCGTAGCGGAGATGAATAGCCCGCGCCACATCCAGCCCGGTCATATCCGGTAGCTGGATATCCAGCAATACCAGGTCAAACTCATCCGGGTCGAACATCTCCAGCGCCGCCTGACCGGTCATGGCCACTTCCACGCTGTTGCCCAGCTTCTCCAGCACCGAGCGGGCCACCACGACATTCAGCTCAATATCTTCCACCAGCAGCACATGCAGGGCTGGCAGCGGCAGTTCATCTTCAGCACGCTCGTCCTGTGATACTTCCGCCACGCGCGGTGCGTTAAGCGTCAGGGTAAAGCATGACCCTTTGCCGGGTGCGCCTGAAACGCTGATATCCCCGCCCATGCTTTGCGCCAGCCGCCGCGAAACCGCCAGCCCAATACCGGTGCCGGTGGCAGGCTTACCGCCGCGCCGATCCTTCACCTGGTAATACATGGCAAAAATTTTGTCCTGCTCATCCTGCGGGATGCCAATACCGGAATCCTGCACATCAAAACGCAGGCACTCTTCGCTCTGATAGCCGACACGCACCACAATTTCACCCTGGCGGGTGAATTTCACCGCATTACCAATCAGATTCCACAGGATTTGACGTAAGCGTGTACCGTCGGCCAGGATTTTGTGTGGCAGCGGCGGCTGTGTTTCCAGCACAAACTTGAGCCCTTTCGGCTCTACCAGCAGCCCGGAGATATTTTCCAGGTCGGCAAGGAAACCGGTGAAGTCCATCGGCTGGGTATCCAGCTGCACTTTGCGTCGCTCCATTTTGTCCATTTCGATCACATCATTAAAAATGTTGCCGAGGGTAATCGCCGACACATGGATAGTTTTAAGGTACTTGAGCTGTTCCTGGTCGAGATGGGTATCCAGCAGGATGCGGCTTAAACCGACAATGCCATTAAGCGGCGTACGAAGCTCGTGGCTGATGGTTGAAATAAAGGTAGTCTTCTCCCTGCTGGCGTTTTCTAAAGCGTCCTGATAACGCTTACGCTCGGTTATATCGCGTCCAAAGCCCATCAGCCCACTTCGTTTGCCAACCCGGTCGTAATAGGGCACCTTACGGATTTCAAAACAGGCTTTGCGCCCGTCAGGATATTGCAGCCACTGTTCATAGGTGAGCGAGACATTGTGATGGAACACTTTTTCGTCCGTTTCCAGCACTTTGGTGGCCGCATCGTCGTCATAAACTTCTTTGGGCGACAAACCAATCAGCTGTTTTTCACTTTTGCCCGTTAACAGCTCCATTGCCCGGTTGCAGCCGGAAAATTGACGATCGCTGTTGCGGTAGAACACCAGGTCCGGTGAGGCATCAAGAAACGATCGCAGAAATGAGGATTGTTGTTCGAGTTCAATCTGCGCCTCTTCACGGCGCGACATCTCATCTTTGAGCCGCGCCATGACCTGCAAACGCTCCTCTTCGGCCTTAATACGATCGGCAATCTCCTGGTTCAACCGGGTGATGTTGCCCTGCATCTGCTGATTCAGCTCAAGGTCGCGTTTGCGCATCTCCTCCAGCTTATCCACCAGCCGCACCAGCCGCTGGCGCGACTCTTCCAGCTGTTCCACCACTACAGAGAGAAAATAGACCGCCCACGGGGTGATCAGCAGGCCGAAAAACACCGAACGCACCATATCAATGCTCTCAACGCGCCCGTGCAGCACCATCGTGACGGCCATTTGAACAATCATCGCCAGCACCACCAGCGCTGAAGCCAACAGCAACGAGAAACGAATTAGCCCAAGTTTCATCATCAAATCAACGTAGTACTGCGCTAACAAACGAATTTGCTTCATAAAGAGTCCCTTTCAGCCTGATAGCGGCAATCATACCGGAATTGTTTAAAACACCAATGCGCCAAGTAACCCACGCAGCACCCTATTCATGCCCGGTCATCGTGCATTCATGCTTATCTTCTGCAGACAGACTAAGGCAGAATTATCCTCTGCGTGCAGAGCCAGACGCGGCCACAACCCCATCCGACACGCGGTATGCCACAGGCAGCCACCTGATAATGTTGCCAGTGACGGAAAAGTTAATCTGAAAGGTATTGACTAAATCTTGTAACTGCATAATCTGTAGAGCCGCTCTGAATTCAGCACGCTTCTTTCTGCCGACACGCTGACCACCCTCATCCTTAACTGCGCATAATCATTCATATTTTGTGAAAAAATAACCGTATCGGGCATAATCAAATTTGCTCATACCTTGTCCCCTTTTTTATTCAAATACACCAACATGGTAAAAACAGTGCGTTCATGCGGTTAAATTCCCTTCCGCAGCATGTTGTGCCAGCAATAACTCCGTCAGCAGCACGGTGCAGAGATTTGCTCGTCGCCCGATAGTGAGTCAGCTCACACTATCCACCCTGAGCGCCGGCAGCACAACAGGGAATAAAATTCTAATATTTTCTTAATAATCAAAAAGATAATCTACAATGAGTGTTAAAAGGCATAAGTAAAACCGCTATTTGACCTGAGTCCGCTTTCCCGATAAGTTGGGAATTCGCCGGAAGCTTTCCTGACGGGCCAGCGTCTCGGCATATCTATGCAGCAAGACGATTCCCTCGTGATGCAAGTTATCTCCAGTTTGAGACCCGGATTTTAGCGAGCAAATCATCTCAGGACGGTCAAGATCATGCCTGGAGATAACATGCCCGGATTAACAGTGTTCGCGTTTTAGCGGCAACCAAATGATACAGAGCCTGAGGCAACACTCCGTTGCGCTCTGTGCCTGAAAAAAATACAGGTAATGTCAAAAGAAGTTCAGGAGGCCCACGATGTCCAACTCAAAACCTTTCCCTTACGGCTTGTATGATCCATCGAAAGACAGCGACAGCTGCGGCGTGGGCTTCATTACGCGTAAGGATGGCGCGCAAACTCATCAGGTGCTGGAAATGGCACACGGCGCCCTGTGCACCGTTCCGCATCGTGGGGGAATGTCTGCCGAAGGCGTGGGGGATGGAGCCGGAATTAACGTGGACCTCTCGCTGCACTTCTTCCGTAAAATCACCGGGCAGGCGCTGAAAGCAGGCCGTTTTGGCGTGGGTAACTTCTTTGTGCCGAAAGACAGCGCGCTGCGCGCCAACGCCGAGCGGCTGGTTGAAGATACGCTGCTCTCCTGTAACCTGAAGATCATTGCCAGACGTGATATCCCGCTGGATAACAGCGTATTGCGTCCGGCAGCGATCCCTTTCCAGCTGCCTATTGCGCAATGGATATTTGCTGCCCCGGACGATATCACCAGCCAGATTGATTTCGAGAAGCGCATTTATCGCGCCCTGCTGCAAATCGAAGCCCGCGCCTTTAGCGAAAGTGAATTTGGCGGGCTGTACCCGCTGTCGCTCTCCTCGCGTACTCAGGTGTTGAAAGCACGCCTGAACTCGAATGAAGTGATCCCCTATTTTAAGGATCTGACCGATCCCGATCATCAGGTACGCGGTCTGTTCTTCCATACGCGTTTCTCAACCAATACCGATCCGCATACCACTATGGCGCAGCCGTTCCGGCTGATGGCGCACAACGGTGAGTTAAACACCGATCGTAAAAACCGCATTGCGGAAGCCGCGCTGGCGCTGGCGCGCGGTAAGAAAATCGTGCGCCCTAAAGGGCAATCGGACAGCTCGCGTCTGGACCAGAGCATCCACAGCCGCCTGATGGAAGACAATCTCGACCTGATCACCGCCGTGGTTTCCATGATGCCACCCGCCTGGGAAAACGACCCGTCACTGTCGGCCGACGTGCGTGCCATGCTGGAGTACTTCTCTCTGTATGAAGAGAAGAACGACGGCCCGGCAGCGCTGATTTTCGGCAATGGTGAAGTGATCGGCGCACGTCTCGACCGCCTCGGCCTGCGTCCGCTACGCTCGGTGGAAACCGCCGAATACATCGGTGCCATGTCGGAAGCGGGTCAGATCGCCTTCCCACCGGAAAGCGTGCTGCGCCGTGGCCGTATCGAAGCGGGCGGGATGCTGTATTACGATCACCGCGAGAAACGCAGCTACACCACCCTTGAAGCGCTGGAAAAACTGGCGGCGGTGGCGGACTATCCGGCCTTGCTGGCGCAGTCCCGCGTGCTGTTACAGGATCTGCCGGTGATCCCGGCTGAACAGCAGGGATCGCCGTTGCGTTACGGCGGTGACCTCAAAACCTGGCAGCGATTTGTTGCTTACTACTACAATCAGGAAAGCTTCAAATTTATGATGGACCCGATGCTGGCCACCGGCGCAGAGAAAATCTCCGCCATGGGTTACGGCAACGCCATCAACGCGCTGTCCGACCATGAGGGCGGCATGGCGCACTATTTCTCCCAGCGCTTTGCCCAGGTGACCAACCCGCCGTTAGACTCCATCCGTGAAGCTGACGGCATGACCCTGCGTGTTGCTCTTGGTGCCAGGCCGCATTTAGGTCGCAGTAAGGGTCAGCAGATCGTCGTTCCTACGCCGATCCTGACGCACCTAGATATGCTGCAACTGCGCGAGCAAACCGTGGCTCCTTATGCTCGCTTTGAAATGCTCTATACGCCGGTGATCGGTAGCGATACCGCAAGCCGGGCGGCCAATGCCGACGCGCTGGAGCGCGCCATTGATGACCTGGCACAGCAGGTGGTTGATTTCGCCCGTGAACAGGGTGGCATCGCGGTGATCACCGACCGTCATCTCTCCACCACGCGCGCCGCTATCCCGATGCTGCTGGTGGTTTCCGCCATTAACCAGCGCCTGGTGCAGGAAGGTTTACGTCTGGACGTATCGCTGGTGGTAGAGAGCGGCCAGAGCATCTCTTCCCATCATATCGCGGCGGCGCTGGGCTTTGGCGCTTCCGCCATCTATCCACTGGGCGTGCAGATGCGTGCCGAAGAGAAATATGGCGAAGGTGAAGGCGGTAATAAAGCCTTCAAACGCTATGCCAAAGCCGCCGAGAAAGCGCTGATGAAAACCATGGGCAAAGTCGGCCTGTGTACCGTGGAGAGCTACAGCTGCGGCGAGTTCTTTGAGCCGAACTTCCTTGATACCGAAGATCGCGTGCTGAAAAAGTACTTCCCCAACATCAAAACGCCGGTTGGCGGCGCTGGCTTTGCCTCTATCGCCCAGATGGCGGTTGACTGGCACCAGAGCGCGCTGCGCGTGCAGGGTGAAAATGACGTTCCGCTGCTCGGCCTGTTCAAAGAACGGGCGGAAGGGGCAGGTCACTCCTACGGCACCATTGCGGTACGTACCTTTATTGATATGACGGAGCAACCTGTCCGCTTTGCCGATAAACCGCGTGAGGAGGATAACTTTATCCGCCTGATGACGCTGGCAAAACTGGATAATGCGTTTCATATCAAAACGAAATCCTTCGCCGACAGCAGCTTTGAACGAATTCCTGACGAGGTTATCGATAACTTTACCATTACCGCTGACTATCGCCAGTTCTCCAGCCTGATGCAGGAAGAGCGCAAACGCCGTCCGGCGGCGCTGCGCGATATTCTGGCTTTCCCGGCAGATTTAACCCACGTCGACAGCGAGGCGGAATTCACCCGCAAGCTGGGGCGTTACTCGCTGGTTAACAACGGCTTTGCGGTGCGCGGGCTGGTGTGCGAGGCCGTGGCAGAATGCGAAGGCCAGTTCAGGCTGCGCCTGACCGATGAGGTAAGCGGACTGAAAAGCGAGCAGGAGCGCCTGACCACGCTGTGCGGCGTGCTGGCTAAACGCTTCGGTGAAGAAATTTCACGCGCTGAGGTGACGGCGGATGCGCTGCTGCTGACGGCGAGCGGCACAGCGGCAGATTACCTGGCGCGCATCTTCACTATTGCTCCGGCATTGCCGTTAAGCGAAGTGCAGCCGGCCCACGAAATTACCCGCACCTTTGCCTCCGGGGCGATGAGCCACGGCGCGCTGGTCGCTCCGGCGCACGAAGCGGTGGCGCACGGCACCAATATGGTCGGCGGCATGAGCAACTGTGGTGAAGGCGGCGAACACTACTCGCGTCATGGCACCCTGCGCGCATCGCGCATTAAGCAGCTGGCATCCGGTCGTTTCGGCGTCTGGGCCGCCTATCTGACCGATCCGATGCTGGAAGAGCTGGAAATCAAGATTGGCCAGGGGGCGAAGCCCGGCGAAGGCGGCCAGCTGCCGTCGGCCAAAGTGACGGTGGAAATCGCCGCAGCCCGTGGCGGTACGCCGGGCGTGGAGCTGGTATCACCGCCTCCGCACCACGATACCTATTCAATCGAGGATCTGGCGCAGCTGAT
This sequence comes from Erwinia pyrifoliae DSM 12163, assembly GCF_000026985.1. NCBI lineage: Bacteria > Pseudomonadati > Pseudomonadota > Gammaproteobacteria > Enterobacterales > Erwiniaceae > Erwinia > Erwinia pyrifoliae. Next base: position 390,847 of record NC_017390.1, on the reverse strand, counting down.
CCACGACTGTAAAGCCGCCCGCGTGCGGGTGATCGTCAAGCTGGTTTCCTCTGAGGGTATCGGCACCATCGCGGTTGGCGTGGCAAAAGCCGGCGCTGACGTGATCAACGTGGCCGGTAATACCGGCGGCACCGGGGCCGCTTCGGTGACCAGCCTGAAATACACCGGGCGCGTGGCGGAGATCGGCATCGCTGAAGTCCATCAGGCGCTCTGTGCCAACGGCCTGCGTGAGAAAGTCCTGCTGCGCTGTTCCGGCGCGCAGCAGACCGGCAGCGATGTGGTGAAATCCGCGCTGCTGGGCGGCGACAGCTTCGAGTTCGGTACCACGGCACTGATGATGCTGAAGTGCGTGATGGCGAAAAACTGCAATGTGAAATGCCCGGCGGGGCTGACCACCAACGCCGAGGCGTTTGACGGCGACCCGCGCCAGCTGGCGCAGTATTTTATCAATGTGGCACACGAAGTGCGCGAGATGCTGGCGCGTCTCGGCCTGCGTTCACTGCGCGAAGCCCGTGGTCGCTCCGACCTGCTGCACCTGATGGATCATCCGCTGGAAGTGGGCAAGCTCGATCTGCGCGCCATGCTGACGGTGGTTCCCGAAGTGAAAATCAGCCATCCGGTCTATCTGGAAAAAGACTTCGTGCTGGATAACGGCTGGATCGCTCGGTTACAGGAACAGCTGGTCGCCGAAGGATCGCGCAAGATCGTCCTGGGTAACGGCATTACCCTGAATAACCGTCATAAAAGCGTCGGTGGACAGCTGGCTATCGATATCGAACGCCTGCTCAACCACCAGCTGAACGCCGAACATGTTGCCCGCATCCCGGCGGCGCTACAGGACGATCGCGGCCGCCGCTATCTTGCACCGGTCACGGTGACGATTGTCACCTCCGGTTCTGCCGGGCAGTCGTACGGCGTGTTCTGTAATGACGGTATGCGACTACAGCACCAGGGCACCTGTAACGACGGCGTGGGTAAAGGCCAGTGCGGCGGCGAGATTATCGTGATGTCGCCAGGCGGCGGCTCGCAGGATGCGGAAGGCAACGTGCTGATCGGCAACTTTGCGCTGTTTGGCGCTACCGGCGGGCGTCTGTTTGCCCAGGGCCAGGCGGGCGACCGCTTTGCCGTGCGTAACTCGGGAGCCACGGCGGTGGTCGAAGGCGTCGGTGATTTCTGCTGTGAGTATATGACCAACGGCGCGGTACTGAACCTCGGCACCTACGGCACGGGTTTTGGCAATGGTATGAGCGGCGGTTTCGCCTATCAGTACGATCCGTATGGCACGCTGGCGGGTTCCGCTGCCGCTGACTCGGTGATGCTCGGCGCGATCGGTGATGACAATGAGATGGCTCGCGTGCATCAACAGGCGGTATTGACGATGCTGAACTGGCATCTGGAAGCCACCGGTTCGCCACGCGCCCGGTGGTTACTCGACCACTGGGAAACGGAAAGCCAGCATTTTGTTTATGTCATGCCGCGTTCTCTGCTGCTGTACCAGGATGGCGCAGAAATCCTTAAGGCAAAAGCGCGTAAAGACCTGCTGGAAGAGCTGTCTGCCTCGCTTGCGGGTCACCAGGTGGCGAAATTTAAAGCCGCGTGGCGTGCGGGTAAACCGATCGCCAACGGATCGGTTCCGGTCTACGGCGCAATGGACACCCCGGAAATGCTGGTGCTGCTGAATAATTACACCGTTTTGAGCTGCGCCCAGCAGCTGGCGCTATCCCGCCTGCCAAAAGGCACTGCGGTGCAGGATCTGGCGGTGGAGAAAGCGGTACGTAACCTGCTGATGACAGAGGACTTCACGCTGATCGGTAAGCTACAGCGCCACGGTCGTGCGGCGATTGAAAGCTACAGTGATGAGCAGCTGGCCTGCCTGATCGGTGCCAAACGTATGGCGGATTATAAAGCGGCGTTGACGCAACGTAATATTCGTTCGATGGACAGCCTGGCCACTTATGGCTGGATCCTGTATCAGGATGCGTGCAACAGAGAAGTACTGGGACGGCTGCCTGACTTTGAAGAGCTGTTTGCCCGTGCGGCACTGCCTGAGTTGGCGGCAGCGGTCGGCAAATTAGCCGGATAACACACTGAATGTTAACAGTGAATCAGAAACGGGATTGAGTAGATAAAAGCGATGAAAATTCCTTATATTCCTGAAGATGCGCCATTTAATGGCGAGCAGAAGTTTTGGCTGGCGGGTTTTCTTGCCGGGTTACACTCACGCCTGCTGGTACTGGAAAATCAGCCCCAGGCGGCCGGGGCAGCAGCATCGGCTGCCACCACCCAGCTGCATATTCTGTTCGGGTCGCAGACGGGCAATGCCGAAGCGCTGGCGCAAAGCGCCGCCAGAGTCGCGCGCGCTAAAGGCCTGGTGCCGGTGGTTCAGAGCCTTGATGAAGTGGATATCGACGTATTCGCCACCATGCGCCATGTGCTGGTGATCACCTCAACCTACGGCGAAGGTGAAATGCCGGACAACGCCCAGCTGTTCTGGCAGGCGATCTCTGCCAGCACCGCGCCACGCCTTGAACAAATGCACTTTGCGGTACTGGCTATTGGCGATACCGGCTATGACGGCTTCTGCCAGGCGGGTAAATTCATCGATATGCGCCTTGAGCAGCTGGGCGCGAAACGGGTGTATGAACGCATTGACTGTGATATCGACTTTGAGGAACCGTCCAACGCATGGCTTGACCAGTCGATGCCACAGTTCGCCGCCAGCGCTGGCAGCAGTGGCAACGTGCTGGACAGCGCACCGGAAGCGCCGGTTATCCCCGGCAGCAACAGAAACAACCCCTATGCGGCAACGCTGGTCACCAACAAACGTCTTTCCGGCGAAGATTCCGGCAAGGACATTCGCCACTTTGAGTTTGATCTGAGCGACAGCGGCCTGAAGTATGAGGCCGGTGATGCGCTGGGCGTGATCCCGGTGAACGAACCTGCATTGGTTAACCTGCTGTTGACCCAGCTTAAATCCGATTACGATACCCCGGTGCCGGGCTTTGAAAGAAGCCTGGGCGACCTGTTAACTTACCAGTTCGAGATTTCTGAGCCTTCACGCAAGCTGATCGAATGGGTGGGGCAGAATACCCGCAATCAGGAACTGCGCCATGTGCTGCAACACGATGATAAGGATGCGCTGGGCGTGTGGCTGTGGGGAAAAGATACCCTCGATCTGCTACAGCTGGATGCCACCCGCTCGTTAAGCATTCCCGAGTTCGTTGCCCTGCTGCGTCCGCTGCAGCACCGCGCCTACTCGATCTCTTCCAGTCAGAAGGCCCACCCGAATCAGGTTCATCTGACCATTGCTTCCGTGCGCTACCACAGCGGCGGCCGTGCGCGCAGCGGCGTCTGCTCGACTTATCTTGCCGAACGCGTGAAGCGCGGCGAGAAGCCAGCCATCTTTATCTCGCCCAATAAAGGCTTCCGCCTGCCGGCAAATAACGACGCCCCGCTGATTATGATCGGGCCAGGCACCGGCATCGCGCCGTTCCGCGCCTTCCTTGAGGAGCGTGAAGCACTGGGTGCGAAAGGTAAAAACTGGCTGTTCTTTGGCGACCAGCATCAGGAACACGATTATATCTATCGCCATGAACTGGCTAAGTGGCAGGAAAACGGCCTGCTGACCCGGCTGGATCTGGCTTTCTCACGCGACCAGGCGGATAAAATCTACGTGCAGGATCGGATGCTGGAACAGGGCGCAGAGCTGTTTGCCTGGTTACAGGAAGGCGGCTGTTTCTACGTCTGCGGCGATGCGTCACGCATGGCGAAAGACGTCGATAAAGCGCTGTACCTGATAGTCAGTCAGTTCGGCGGCATGTCGTCAGAGCGCGCGGCGGACTACATTGACCAGCTGAAGAAAGAGAAACGCTATCTGCGCGACGTGTATTAATTAACGGACGGGCTGACCGGGAAAGGTCAGCTCGTTTGGTTGTCAATAAGCAGCCTGAACAGGACTGCACAACAGTATTTGGCGATCCTGTAATTTATTAAGCGCGTAGTTTCTGGTTTTTAAGAACCTCTTTTGCTGGTGTTACATTTGAGTAATATGTATCTTTCCATGTTCTCTGGAATGGAGGAAATCCCAACTTCTTCCAATTTAATTCAATAGGCATACTTTTTTCGGCAGCAGCCAGAAATCTATGTTGGCCATCTAATATATGTATTCTTCCTGTCCGAGGGTTATACCAAACGTCAATTTTTTTTAGCTTTTTACCAGCTTCGATTTGCAATAACTTTTCTTGAATTACACTTTTTAACACCTCTTCCTGTGCAGACAATGGATAGTTTAGATCTATATCTAGCCCCACAGGATTCCCCTTAAGTAAAGCGGTATCAAAAGTTTTGTCATTTAATTTTAGCCCTCTTACGACCGCAGACAACCCATTGTCATCAACCTCAAAGTTATTTTTTGCTTTTCTAACTTCACTGGGCTTGGCAACTACTTTTTTCAGTGCATATTCATTCAGTTGTGTCTCTTCTTGTACTGCAATCTTCGCAGAAGTAATACTTCTTTTGTTAGCAGATGGATTTTTCCCCACCGTTTTTTGCTGAGAAATCGAAGCTATCGACTCGGTTTCTACAATTGAGTTGGTCTGTTGCGGTTTAACAACATTCTTTGGGTTTAAATCCTGGCGTATTTTGTAAAATCGAATTTCTTCTTNTCATTGGAGCACCTGTGTTGTTCTGAGGTGAGCATATCACCTCTGTTCAGATGGCCAAATTCAGTAAACCACTTCAATCCAGCGTCCATCAGCTTCCGGGTGAGCATGTAAAGTTAACAAGTGAGTATTTAGAAAAGGACGACTAACAGTTGTGCTGGTATAACTTTTTTGCTCAACAACACTACCTATCGTTGTATAGTTTATCTCATCCTCGGAGCCGCCAATATAATCGAAGCCAATCCCTCTGGTAACGATAGAACCAAAACTTTCATTTGAAGGGTGTTTTTTTCTGGCCGATTCAAGGGTGGCATTAAATTTTGCAATGCCTTTACTTAATTTTTCGCCACCAATAAACCCCTTCTTTAAAAACTTGTTTTGTTCCAGCGCTTCCTTTAATTGCTTCGCTTCCTTTGAGCCCAGGGTTCCCCTGGCGTAACTATTTATGTGCTTATAAGTATATGATGTATAAATTTTTACAGCGGAAACCTCCGCATCTAATAGTCCTAATTCTTCGCGAGTTGGGAGGGAGGGAAGGATTCTGCCTTGATTGTTATCCGGTAAGCTGATGATACGGGCGGCTTCACCATGATTATTTTCAGTATATGTGTTCACTATCTTCGGCAATGCCATTAAGTAGCTTGGAGCCAGCCCCTCCTCGTCCTTCAGTGTCACAGGATTATTCCGTACCATCCTGAACAGGTTCAGCCCGTCCACCGTCCCCGCCGGATCCACACTCAGCCAGCGGCCCGCCCACGGCTGGTAATAGCGGTAGCCGTAGTAGTACAGCCCCGTCGCGTCACGCTCCTTGCCCGAGTAGCGCACGGTTTTATAGTCCGCCTCCGCCTGGCTGCGCGCCGTCCACAGCGCCGTGCCGCCGTACGGGTAGTATTCCTCCATGCTGATGAGATTACCGCCGCCGTCCACTTCCAGCGTGCTGCTGCCCACCAGGTTATCGTAGCTGAAGCGCAGCTGATTGTTGCTGACGGCGGTCGGCTTCCCGCTCTTCCAGTGCAGCGCCCGCACCTGCGCCCGACCCGCTTCACCCACCGTGATAACCTGCAGGCTCTCCGTTTCCGTGCCGCCGCCGGCGCGGGTACGCAGCTCCACGCCCGGCAGATACAGCACGCGCTGATTCTGCGTGCCGTTAGCGGTTTTCTGCACGCCCACCTTCAGTACGCGCTGGCTGCTGCCGTCATAGCGATAGCTCTCGCCGTCCGCTGCCGCCCCGTCACGCACCACCGGCGTAACCTGCAGCAGTTCGCCGCGCGCCGTCCAGCTCAACCGCTGACCCGGCAGCAGCTGCATCTGCTGACCTGCGGCGCTGAACAGCGCATCCACCTCTGAGGGATTTTCCGTCAGCGTGCTTAACACGCCCCGGTTGCTGCGATTGCTGATCGTGATGCGGGTAGTGTAGTTATTGCCGCTGGCAGGCGCGCCGTGGCGTATCTGCGTCAGATTGCCGCTGCGGTCATAGGTGTAAGTGCGCGTGTAGTTAGTGAAGGTGGCACTGTCAAAGGAGGGGAGCAACGGCAGGTTAGTCCCCTGCTCACCGCCACTGGCCATCTCGCGCCCGCTGGCGCTGACCAGCTGGTACAGGCTGTCGTAGGCACAGGCGCTCTCCGGCACCACTTTCTGGTTGCGCCAGAAGCGGGTTTCCTCCGCGTTGTTGCGTACCATAAGCACGTTGCCCACCGGGTCGTACTCATAGCGCAAATCCTGCAGCACCTTCGCAACCACCGCGTGTCCGGCCGGGCGCTCTGTACGCACGCCCGTCAGGCGCTGCGTTTCCTGCTCGTACGTGTACGTGGTCACCACGCCGTTACCGTGCTCCTCGCGCAGCTTCTGTCCGGCAGCCGACCAGCTCAGGGATTTCACGATAACCTGCTCTTTTCCACCTTTCAGCGTCAGCCAGCTGCCCCGCAGCAGCCCGGCCACGTCATACGCCACGCGCTGCATATGGCCTGTCGCATCGGTAGTCGTCAGCACGGCTGCCACGGCGTCCGCCGTGCTGCGGGTGGTGAACGCCCCGGCGGCCAGCAGGCCGTTCCAGGCAGCGGCATCCTCACCCCGCCAGTCTGCCACGACGTCCGTGTTATGCGCATCCTTCAGCAGACGCCGGGTCACCGACAGCGGCACGCCGCTCAGGGCAATGCTGTCCGTCTGCACCAGACCGGCCGTGTCGTAGTGCCCGACGCACTGCCCGGCCAGGTTCAGCTCTTTTTCCCGCTGCGTGTTGCCAGCATAAACAAAGCGTTCCGAGATACGCGGCACGCCGTTCGCACCCTGCTCCGTGGTGCTCAGCGGGCGACCCGGCAGGCTGGCCTGCTCATAGCGGAAGGTGCGGATCACCGCCTGGCTGCGGTCATGCAGGCCGTTCTCTCCGGCGGCGATATGGGTTACCGTCATAAACGGCCGGCCGGCGGCGTCGTTCAGGGCAACCGTGATACCGGCGTCGGCGCTCTGCGTGCGCAGCACATGACCGGCCAGGTCTGTCAGGTAGCTGAAGTTTGCCAGGCCTGCGTCATGTAGCCGTGGGTCGGCGCTCTGCGCCAGGAAGCCGCGCTCATTATAGCGGTGGCGGGTGATGCGTTCGTCAATGCTTTCCGGCACGTCCGGATGGCGGTGGTAAACGATATCGCGTACGCTCTGGCCACGGTTATCCAGCACCGTCACCGACGGCGTGGCACGATAAAGAGTATTGCTGCGCATAAATGTGTCACCTGTTATTTCTGGGGAGATACCGGCAGGCGGTGGCCTGCCGGCGTATGGGTTAAATACCAGCCTCCGCCTCAGCGGCGGTGTTATTTTCATCCTCACTGACCACAAACCACGGGGTGAACAGGCTGCGGCGCAGCCAGCCTTTGGCGGTTTTCACCTGCCATTCCCTCCCGGTGGGGTCGTAATAATGCGTGTCGGCATACAGATCCTGACGGGCGCTGTCGTCAATGAGATATTGCCAGCTATTGAGGAAAAATGGCTGGTAAGTGCGAATCGCCTAGCCTTTATTGTCATATTCCGTACGCCCGCTGACCGCCCAGCGCGAGGTGGTGGTTGCCAGCTGAGGCGCACCGTTGGACGCACTCACCAGCGCGCCCGCCGCGCTACGCTGCCAGGCGCCACCGTCAGTCTGGCGAACGGAGGTCTGTAGCACACGTCCGAAGCCGTCGCTGAACACCACCTGCTGGCGGATCTGCTGCTGCGGGTCGCTGTCATAGCGGTCGGTAGTCAACACCACAACATGCGGCGGCTGTTTTTCTGCGCGCTGCGTCATCCAGCTATCGGTGATATAAACCAGCATCTGGTGTACCGGCAACGGTGCTGAGAGCGCCAGCGCCTGTTCCGCCGTTTGCGGCGGGTCGATGGCATTAGCGCTGTAGCCCGTGGCGTTGCCGTTTTCCGTGCCGCTAAAACGCATCACAGAGACCCGCCCCAGCGCATCCAGCGTGACGGTATGCCGATTGTCGTTGGCATCGGTCACGCTTACCGGCGTCAGAAAGCGCCAGTCATACTGCGCGCTGGTAGTCAGCCCGGCCGCATCGCGCAGCTGGGTTATCACGCAGTTATAGCGGTCACGGGTAACGGTGATAGCACCGGTCAGCAGGGTGTCCCGCGTTGACTCGGGTAGCCAGAAATGTTCAGCAGAACCATAGGTGCTGTAACCCTGGCGTACCGTCCACAATAGTTTGCCGCTTTCACCGCGACGGGCAAAAAGATAGCCGGACAGCGAGTAACCGGCCTGCGTCACGGTTTCAGCGCTGATGTCCTGCGCCAGTGAGGCGATAAGAGGCTCGTCCAGTACCGCACTTTCACTAAAAGCAAGGCGCGGTGGGATGGCAGGAGTTGCCGTGACCGCCTCACCCTGCGTATCCAGATACCAGACCTGCTGCTGCCCGGCGAAGGTGGCAGGCCGATCTTCGCCTGTCAGATTGCCGCTGGCGGAAAGCTGCTCCAGCGTCAGACCCTGCGCCGGGACGGAGGTGGCTGAATAAGTGAAAATATCGCTGCGGGTGGCATCAGACAGTCCAGCCAGCCATACACCGGCCGCGCTGTCTGACAACGTATGCCAGCGGCTCTGCTGCAACACCAGGCGCAGTTCCTGCTGCTGTCGGTCGTAGCTGCTGGCAAACAGCGTCGGCGGCAGCGTTGGCGGGTACGGACTTTTAGTCGGCTGGCTGCGGCGCGGATAACTGATGTTGACCTGACGCAGCGGCTGGCCATACCGATCGCTGCTCAGCAACACCTGCTGACTGCACTGCGGATCGCTGCTGAACCGCTCATAGAGATAAGTACGCGTTTCCACCGACACCGACCAGGTCACCGGATAAACGCCCCGCGTCTCGACTAAGCGCACCTGCGGGCGGGTTTCGCTAACGCTGTAGGGGGTAGTCGCCAGAACGCTGTCGTCCGCACCGTACAGCTCGCTGCGCAGCAGCAGGCCCTTTACCCCCCGGTTCAGCCAGAATCTGGTGCTGTCATCCGGGACGTACGCCTGCTCATCGTCACCGCTGCCGATGGTGAAGCGGGGAACAAAACCACCAAAGGCGGCGCTGTCACCCTGCCAGTATTGCCTTGGCAGCTGCTCATCTACCTGCACCAGGCCAGTGGCATACCAGCTGCGGCTGATGGCGGGCATGCTGATTTCCGCCGCGCTTCCCCGGCTGGCGCGGGTATCGGTATCGCTGACTTCCACCAGACCAAAACCACGAAATTCACGCTCACGCCCGTCCCATGCGCCGTGCCGGTAGCGCACGCTGCTGACCAGCCGGTTGCCAGTAATTTCATCGGTCACCTCGGTGCGCTGCACCGTATGCAGGGCAAACGGCAGATAACAGGCTGGCTGCGGTTTTCCCGCCTGCGCGGCTTCGGCCTTCTCATCCAGCCAAAACTGTGCCGAGCTGCGGTAGTACAGGCTGTGACTGGCTCCCATATGGTTATTCATCGCGTTCAACAGCCAGGGTTTCTGCTCTGACAAATGACAAACCCAGTGACGCGGTGTCGGATGAGGAGTCGTCAATATCAGACTGGCAACCCCCTGCCCCTGAATATCCGCCAGCTGTAGGCTACAGGTGCGATCATAGCGCGCGCCCTCCGGCAGCGGCAGGCTAAAGGGCGCGGCAAAGGCGTTGCCGCTTTGATTGAGATAGATAAGCAGGCTGTCGCCAAGGGTATAAATCAGGTCGGTAGTACCGGAGCCGTCAATATCCGCCAGGAACAGCTGCTGCGGGTTAAAGCGGTCTGGTGGCTGGCTGAAACCGGGGAGATCCAGCGGCTGGCCGAAGCGCCCGTGGCCAAGGCTGGGCCAATAGCGCACCCCGCTGGCAGTGACCTGCACCAGGTGCTGCTGGCCGCTGCCTGCCATATCACTGAAGGCAATCAGCATGCTGGCATCCATTGTCGGTGACAACGGCAGAGTCACAGAGTCTGCCTGCATCACCGTTTGCACCTTCTGCCAGCCCTCTCCGCTTCCACTGTACAGGCGCACGCTTTTGGGGCCGATCAGCGCCAGGTCGGCCAGCCCGGATCCGGTGAGATCCACCAGCCGGGCGCGTGGATGGCCATACTCCACCGGCAGTGCAGTCAGCGGCGTAAAGTTTCGCCACTGGCGCTCGGCCGTGCGGCCATAATGCCCGGCCAGGCCAGGCGCGGTCACCAGCCACTCAAGGTAGCCATCGCCGTTCAGATCGAGCAGCGCACCACCCGCGTGCAGGGCCGGCATGATGGGCAGGGGCGCGGCCTTATCCCAGGTGACCTCATCGGCGCTGCCGCCGGTTTGACGCACCGGTGCGCGATACCACCACCCGCCGTCATCCTGATACAGGATCCCTGCCAGCCCTTCGCCATTCAGATCCACCAGCTGGTAAGGTTGTAGCGGATTCAGGTTACCCATATCTTCACGCTGCTGCCACGTCGCCGCCTGCGGCGGTGTGAAGGTATGCCAGCCAAACGTCAGCGGCGGCAGACTGAGCACACGACCATCAGCTTCATACGCGTTCTGGCGCACCGACTTGAGCATGCTCACCGAGGGAGTCTGCTGGTAATCCAGGCAGAGACGCGCCACCAGCTGCGGCTGATCGCCGGGTTTTTCTTCTCCGGCCAGCGCCGTCACGGCGTGATACATCAGCGCCTGGCGGCACAGGCGGCGGGTGCGCAGCTCAAAGCCGTAGTGCCAGCTGGAAAAGCGATCCGGGCGGCACGGCCAGTCTTCCTTACCGGGGGGCAACCAGTCGGGAGCCTGCGCCGGATCCGTGTCGCGCTCACCGTAATCCAGCACCAGGGTGAACAGCCAGTCTTCGGCGGAAGGGGCTGAGGTAAACGCGGGCAGTGTACGGGAAGCGGTGCGGTTGCCGTACCAGACCGCTATCAGATAGCGCTGTGCCGTGGCAGCGTGATGTGCGGCTTTTTCCGCGTCCGCGCACTCAGTATCGTCTTCTGCCCGATACTGATAATAAATCTGCTCCCCGCTCACGGATACCGACGACTCGATCAGCCAGGCGGCAGTTTGTCGCGCATTATGCGGATTGCTGATACGCGCCTGCGCATTGCGGCCCAGCAAAAACAGCTGCCCATCCGGGCGGTACAGCAGCCAGAACGCCTCGGCGCTATTGCTGTCAGCCACCCAGTACTCCAGACGACTGAAGTCGGATTCCGTGCGGCTGCGGTAAGCGCGAACGTGGTAATTTCCTCCAGCGTCGACGTTCAGTAGCGCGGAGGCACTGCGTGTCTCCGGCGTCCCGTCTGCGGTCAGTAGCGGAACCAGCACTTCGCCATCCGGCCCGGTAAACTCATCGTTCGGGCCGTACGTCGGTATACCTTTGTTGGTGCGGCGACGGATGGCTGACAGGTTAACGTCCCAACCCATACCGAATGGCCCGTTACCGCCCCGGCTGTGGTAGCTGAGCGCCAGCGCAGGCGCATAGCCGCGCCCGCGACTGACCGGTAGCGGAACGCTGAGCGTGGCTGCGCCGTCCGGTCCGGCAGCCGCCACATCCCCTTTCAGGCCGGATACCGCCCCGCCGCCCTTAGGCAGAGAGGGTGCTTTCAGCGCCAAACTATCTGAATTTTGCATAAAGTATTCCTTACGGGCCATCGAAGGATGGCCCGGATATCACAACAAGTGGGGTTAGCGCATGATGTAGCGAATATGGAAAATGATATCGCTCAGGTTCTCAACGATGGCTCGCTGGTTCGCTGCGGCGTCATCATCTGCCTCTTTCACGCTAAAAATACTGAGGGTCAGGGGGGCTTTCACGCTCGTCACGTCCAGGCCTTCAAACGGCTGGAAGCGACTGTCTTCAAGGTTAGTAATAAAGCGTCCGCTGTCCTGCAACCCGTGCGACAGCGTGGCCGTCTCATTGCCTACAGAAAGCGTGGCGGCAATATCCTGATACGGCCCCAGCAGGGTGGGTAGCGTAACGGCAATACTTTTTATATGCAGTTTTTTGTTGTTGCTGGTGGCACCGTAATCCTGCTCCAGTTTCAGCTTTGACATATCCAGCTGCGCGCTGAAGATCTGGTTCTCCAGCTTCAGGACGCCATTTTCAGCGCTGTCATTTTGGTTACTAAGCACCTTCGCCACCGCCGCACTCAGGCTGCCCGTCTCTTCGCCGCGCAGCGCCGCCAGCGAAACCGTACGCGTGGCTTCCAGTCCCAGCGCACCGTATTGTAGCCAGACATTGTTCAGCTTTTGTAATTCGGTGGTCAGCCCTTCCCCGGCCAGCAGCCCCTGGTAGAGATCGCTCCACACTGCGGATCTGAACAGCCCGTGCACTTTATCTTCGCCCAGCTCGCGGATCAGCGCAGTACGCGCCTGCATGCATACCGGGATGGTGGCGTCATACATCTGGTAGTAAAGCGTCGACAGTCGGCTGACCATCCAGTTATACAGCGCCTGACTGGTGAAACGGCTGCTCTGTAGCTTGTACAACTGCTGCGCATGGGCCGACTCGGTTTCCGTCAGGGCGATCTGCTTCTGCTGCATGGCAATCTGTGCCTTCAGACTGTCGATCTGGGCATCCAGCTGGCCGATCTCCCTGTCAGCGATATCGCGCTGCAACCCCCACTCTTCTGCCCGACGCTGATAGCCTGCGGTAATATCGTTGATCACCGCGGACTGATCGCTGGCACCAGCCATTGCCTGGAGGATCTGAGCCTGCGCGTGAAACGGTGCCCCTAAATCGCCGCCGCCATTCGCCAAACCAAAGGTGTTAGGCAATGCGCTTAACAACCCGCCGGCAAGCGCTGGTACCTGGGACAACAGCTGCAGGGTGCGGGCGTTGCTACGCAGCGTCAGCCCGGACTGCTCGGCGGGCGAGAGATCGCCGTTAACCAGATTGCCGTAGTGGGTCTTACGCAGCTCTGCGCTGGCGCGGCTCAGCCGCAGGGACTCCAGGCTGGCACGAAGGCTGTCGAGGTTTTTCCCGGCGATACCCTGCTGCTGAGCCAGCACCGCAATCTGCTGGGTTTGCAGCAACAGCGTCAGTTGTTCAGCATCACGGCGCTCCAGCGCACTGAGCAGGCTGTTGCCAAACTGGGTCAGCAGGCTGGCGGCACTGCGCGCATGGTCGGCCAGCAGCGGGTAACGCCAGCCGGTAGTGCTTTTATCTGACGGCCTGACCTCGTACTTTGCACCATCGCCTCCCTGCTGCTGACGATGCAGCCCGGCCGGATCGGCCGGGGTGGTAAACAGCGGCAGATTAAGCGGCTGGCCATCAAGGCTCAGGTTATGACGCAGATTCCACAGCCGGATATCAAGCTTATCCCAGTAGGCCAGCAGCACATCGTTGCAGGGTGGCAGGAAGTTACCATCGCCCATTTCACTGCTGTCTCCTGCCTTCAGCCAGCGGGAAAACGTCTGCGGCTCTGCCGTACGCGTGGCGGGAGGGGCAATGTCTCTGGCCGCTATATACAGCATAGGGTTATCCCAGCTGCTGGTGATACGAATATCCGGACGTGGCCCCAGCAGCTGCTGAGCCTGCACGTAATACATTTTGGCCTCAGTGAGGGTATCACGCTCCAGCGTACGGTAAGCGGCATCGCCACGGGCAATCAGCAGATCCAGCGTGCCCATAAAAACCGCCAGCTTGTAGTGCATCGGATCGGCGCTGGCAATCACATCGGGGTCAGTACTGGCTGGCACAGCGGCGAAACTGTCCCAAACGATATCCTGCTCCAGCGGGAGGCAATTCCAGTAACGCGTATTCTTTTTTTCATTGGTCAGCAGCTTGCCATTACGATCGCGATAACCGGCGCTGTTAAAGATATATTTATACCAGCGCTCTGCGTCGTCAAAGCGCCGCTCGGTAGCAAAGCGGGCGGCTATCAGGAACGGGATATGGAAAAAGATTTCCCACAGGTACTGGCAGTAAGGGCCGGAGAAGGCATCGCCGCCTGTTATTATTTTTCCGGCTGCGTTTTGGTAATACCAGCAACCCGCTTTAGCAAATAAAGACTGACATTCGAGAGTGAACAAATCAGAAAGAGGGTACTGACCACTGAAATATTCGTTTGTTGTAGCGGTGGAGGAAGTTACGCTAAATTCTCTGAGAGAATTCCTCGTAACAAAACCCTCTTTGATATACCCGTAAAAGCCATCGGATAGTGGGGAGAGTGTTGCCGTGAATGCCTCTAATACCTTCCCTCCGGCACGTTTTTTAAGTTCAATCTTAACCTCACCAGTCCAGGGGATAGTTTTTTTCGATTCATAACTCATAGATAGATTATTTATAAAAACTTGCACATCTGGATGGAATATGATATGAGCATCATCAATTGTCAGCGTGACGCGATTTCTTTCTAAATCATAAATTAATACCCCATTGACTTTCTCATATAGTCCATTAACTGCTTCCTCCCATCTGAATTCCAATCTACAGTGACCAGTAGTCATACCTGTTCGAGGTGTAGTATCAAAACGCTTTTCAGCATGAGAAAAATAGACCCATGTGTTGTCGCAGTTCATCTTCCATATATGATTGAAAACAGCATCCTGAGCCTTCCCATCAGATAACCGTATACTTTCTATTGAATTCCACCCACAGGTTATTTTGTTTTCATGCCAGGCTACCACGACATCATCATTTAATGCCTTGTCAATGGCGGTAGGTAACGGCTGCCACTCCCCCCATTTTATGGGCTTATACCCTTCGCCCAAAGTGACCATCCGCCAATAATATTTCCCATTGGCTTTAGCGGATATATACTTCACTTTTTCCTCATGCCCGTTCCCGACACTGAGGTAGGTGACATTTGCATAGCGATGATAATCGCTGAGATAGCTATTGAACGCCTGCACGACCTGGGTTTCAGAAAATTTCCCCTGACTCAGATGCTCTTCCAGCTGCTTAAACAGCTCGGTTTTATTGCTGCGCAGCGTGGGGTCTACATAGTTCGCGGCATAAAAGCGCAGCTTCTCCTTGCCTGCCCAGGTGCTGTAGCGCTTATTGTATTTGTCCCAGTTATCAAGAAAGGCATCCTGCGCCAGTAGCGCGCTGGCACCCTTAGCCAGCTCACCGTCATAGCCTTCCAGCGCCCGGTGGATAAACAGCTGCAGGCTGCTGGTCGCTTCAGCAAGACGCGAGGTGGTGACGGCATCGCTGACTTTGGTATCCAGCAGCAGATATTCATACAGGTCATCGGCATTCTTCACACTGCTACCCTTCGGCAGCGAAGAGAAGTCCCTGGTCGCCAGATAGTGGCTTACCAGCGCATCGCGGCGCGCCTCTTTCAGATTTTTGTTAAATAAGGTGACAGACATCGTTTTTATTCCTTGTATACGCTTTGTGCGTCCGGTGCCATTCAGCGGGTGAGGCCAGCGGTCAGGCTTTGCGCCACGCGGGCAATCAGGTCGCTTTGTTCAGCCTGCTCATCGCCGTGCGTCATAGTCAGCAGGTCTTTCAGGGTGGCAGAGCCGACGTTCAGCATCTGCCCGGTATGCATCCAGTTCAGCAGCTGCCGCAGTTGAGCAAAGTCTGCAGGGTATCCCCGTTTACCAAACAACAGCTTGCCCAGGCTCTGCACGCTGTTCTCACTGAGATTGTGCAGGGTGGCAATTTTTGCCGCCGCCTCTTTAGCCGTCGTGTGCGCTGCCGCCAGTAACGGCAGCAGGCGCAGGGCTTCATGGCTTGTCACCGTGACCTGGCTCTGCCAGCGCTTAAAGCGGCTCAACAGCAACAACAGCGGCAGATCCGGCTCCGGGGTACGGGTCAGAGTGGCGTCAAGCTGGGTGGGTGTGGCTGTCAGCAGCGTCAAATCCTGCTCACTGAGATCCAGCCAGCGGATAATGACCACCAGCTGGCTCAGACGGTGAGTGTGCATGACCAGACCAGAGAAATTGCGCTGCAGAAGGTCGACCGAGACATGACTCTCGTCGGCAAAAAACTGGCTGATATCAACCCAGTAAGCAGACAATGTGAAGTCAGCAATGGCCGCCAGCCAGTCGGTGAGCAGCCCGGTCACATTGGTTTTCATGCCGAAGCCGCCAGCCAGCGCACGCAGCAGCTTCTGGCGCAGGGCAATGTCCTGCGCGGCAGAGCGGCTGGCGGGCGTCTCGTCGTTAACGCTGTTATAGATATTCTGCAGGAAGGTGAACATCTCTGGCGTGGCGGTATCACTGTGCTGACGGCTAACCATCGCCTGCAGCTGGATCAGGCTCAGACTATTCTCCGCCATCCATGCGATAAGCTGTTCGCTGCGGCTGATAAGATCCAGGGCATACAGGCCGTTGACCGACCCCAGGCGGTATAATGCGGGTATGCCGTCCAGCAGTATCCAAAGGCACTCTGCCTCAGCAAAAGTCAACCCCAGCATACGTGGAATGGCACCAAAACGGCTGATACGCCCGGCCACATACTCATCAAACTTATCGTTATACTTCAGATCGCAGTATTTCAGGATGCGGGTCAGCTCATCATCGGTGACTCCCGCCGCTTTACAGAATAGCGCGCGCTGCTTTTTTTCCTCGCGCGTTGAATAGCCTATGATTATGGCATCTCTTCCTTGAATTGGTTGAGTGAAGGTGCCGTCTAACGAAGTAAATAACCGTTCATATTCGCTTTTTTGCTGTTGAGGGGCATACGGGTTTACCGCCCCGATAAAGCTGCAAAAGGTATTTGCATTGATGCCATAGCGTTTTGTCAACCCGACATATGCGGCCAGTGTCTGTAGTGTGTTGGCATCCAGTGAAGGCGTTTTATAGCCCGCTGCCCGCGAGACATTCACGATTATCCAGTCCAGCATCTCGAAGGAGAGTCCGGTGGTATTACGCAGTCGGATCAGTTTTTCTACGTTACCGGCGAGAGTAATGACCGTATCATCACGAAAATTCAGCGCTGCCGGAGTGGTGACTTTACCTGAGCTATCACGAACTTCCGGCTGTACCCATAAAACAGTCTTTGCGTCCTTAGCATACACAGTAGCGTTAAGGAATGCTGCACCATAAATATATACCTTTACCATGCCGTAAGGATACTGAGCTCTTTGATAGCAGCTCTCGGGGAGGTAACGTGATTCGGGGCTTCCTGCACCGACCTTATAATTTTTCTGGGCGGTCAATTCCAGCAGCTGATTAAACGTCAGGCCGGTTTTCTGGCAGAAAGTGGGGATATGATTTAATTGTGTAGCCAGCTGACCGGCGGTAAGCTGGGTTGCACTGCTCAGTCCATAGTGAACTTGAATATCATTTTCTTGCAGGTGGTTATTAAGCAGCAGCTGATAGCATAACGGCGTCAGTGACAGCATGGTTCGCGTCGGGGGATTTGGCGCTTTCGCTGGAAGCCGAAGAGCCGGGGGCACCCGCCTAATACCTTTCTGGTCCTCACACAGGGTGAACTTCAGGGCGTTGTCCTTACTGGCGTTCAGCACCAGAGATTGACTTCGGTTTGTATTCCCGCCATTTTCATCAATGCCGATCCAGCCTTTGCTGGTGCGCAGCATCACGCTGTCATCGTAGTTAACAGTGATGGCTATCGATAATTCCTGGCCGCTGGTTTTATCGCTTAGAGCGGCAAACCTGTCATCCTTAGCATTCTGCTGGCCAGCCGACCCTGTGAGCCATGCATTTTTTAACGTGCCGAGGCTAAATACCACTTCCCCCTCAAGCCCGAGTCGCATTGCTTCAGCAGACCCGGTGGATATAACGGTAAATCTGAGCGGAGCCACGCCCTTATCTCTGGCATCAGGCTCTCCCAGTACCATGTGGGCTGTAAACACAGAACCTGTTTTGACAGGATCGGACAACCAAACCATGCTGTTATTGGCTTTCAGGTAAAATGTCTTGCCGCTGTTGCTGGTATCCGTTCGCTGGCTCATGACGCGTTGGAAGGCGGAGCCGGTATAAGCTGACGGTGTCAATGAGTGGCGCTGTGTATCGGTTAGCTTTTCCCAGATACCGTTCAGACTACGTCCCTGGGCGCCTAGCGACGCGCTGATTTGATGTAGATCATCGTCATAAGGCAGGGTCATCGGAAAATATCTTTTCGACATCGAGCTGAGTGCGCTTCCGTTTTGCCCCAGCAACACGTCAAGCAGGACATCCAGCGAGCTAACCTCCTGACTCATTGAGATTTCACTGAGAACAAGCTTATGCAGATCGGGGCGGCGCTTATCAATAGCCAGCGCTGACGTTTCGTCATATAGCTTTTTTGCCACGGCATACAGCGCAGTGACATAGCGCCCCGGAGAAAACAGTGACTGAATAGAAGCAGCGTCGGCATACTCGCTGCTGCGCGCCATCAGATCGGAGAAATCCCCGTCACCGCTGATATTGCGTACCAGCGTATTATGCAGAGCATCAGATGGGGTGGAGGTCAGTTTCTTTAAACCCGAAATGACCGGCTCCTGGCGCAATTGCCATGAACGAAAATATGACTTAAGCGTTGCCGCACGCTGGTGGGCGTCGCGATAAACTTTGTCTGCACGGCTTTGGTCAACGTCAGGAATGGTTTTGATAAACTCAGCCCGGCTGACTTTAATAATATCAAAAACTGACTTATGGCCCGCTTTGGGCATTTTTGCCAGGATATCCGGCGCGGATTCTGGCAATGAATAAAATTCAGACATAAACACCTCATACTTTTCCAGCATTAATAATGGAGGATAAATATAAATTATTTATTGATGTTGCATATGATATCTAATACCAGCCACCTGCCAAACAATACCGGGATTGGTTTTTGTAATAAAAAACTGAGGTTTAATCACGCACTGCCCGATTATTCATGGCTCCGGCGCGACGCAGTACGACAATAAATGATGTCAATACGCCCTTTCTCTGGCCAAAATCAAATCCATAACCTGCTGAGAATTTATTACCAGCAATAAACCTGTCATTTCTTGCCACCTTGATATTATTCACAGACGACAGATACCCGCCAGGTTGGCCGGTAACTATATTCAACATAATTAATATCACTCACAAAAAAACGATGGGTTTTACAGTAAAAAATGCATTATATTGACATCATCGTTAACGAAGAGCAGAAATTAAAACCCTTAACCTGTCAAAAAATATAAAGCACGACCCTTTTTCGCGTTGAATTTTGATTTATTGAGCCATTAACACATCACGATTACTTATTAATTAATTTATCATTAAATAAAAAATTATTTATAAGGTGGATTGAAAGCCTGTCAATATGCATCTCAGGATTCCAGATCAAAACCTCAATAAATCTTGTAACATCTTCAGGTAGTGCCTGGCACAGATGATTAAACACGACTTATTGCTCGCGGCAGCAGGTAAGAAAACCTTACGTCTAATCTAAAGTATTAGACGTTAACTCTTGTGAGGTGGAGATAAGTCAACAGATTATGGGGATGCACCGATGAGGGAACCGGGTAAAAGACGATGCGAGGCCAATTCTGAAGGTTCAGAACTCATCGTCTGGCGAGGCTGGCTAATAAAAATAATGTGCATAACCAGATAATCAAGCGCGGTACAGGTTACATCGTTTAATGGTGACAATGTAGCCCGAAGGCGACATCTGGTACGTTTGCACCTGCGATAAACCGTTGCATACATCGGTTTCAGATGTCCAGGACAGGATCTTTGTAGCAGGGGTTAAATGCAAGCAAAAATATTGGGGTAAAGACCCCCGGGTATGGAATGCGCTGGTGTGGAAAACGGGGAACACAAAGCATGCTTAACAGTGATACTGGTCGCCTCAGCGACCAGCACCACAATTGCAGTTTATTTCACCACGCGCAGCGCCGGACGCCCACCGCGCGGAGGCGGTTCATCATCAGGGCCATCGTCGTCGGCCACGCTGTCATCGGGACGATCGCCGTCAATCACCGACATCAGCGTTTCCGGGGCTTCATTCTCGCCGTTAGACGCCTGAAACTCACCGGATCCATCGTACACTGGCTCAGGTTCAAACATCGTACCGGCTCCGTTTTCACGGGCATAAATCGCCAGCACGGCCGCAAGCGGGACTGAAACCTGGCGCGGAACGCCGCCAAAACGTGCGCTGAAACGGACTTCGTCATTGCCCAATTCCAGGCCCCCTACCGCGCGTGGCGCGATGTTCAGAACGATCTGACCATCACGCGCATATTCCAGCGGAACCATTACGTCAGGCAGATTAATGTCGACGACCAGATGCGGCGTGAGATCGTTGTCAAGCAACCAGTCATAAAAAGCGCGCAGCAGATAGGGACGGCGGGCGGTCAGTTGAGACATTTCCATGGTATCAGCCCCGCGTGTGCAGGCGCATTTCACGTTCCGCTTCCGTCAGGGAAGCGAGGAAGGAGTCACGCTCGAATACACGAGTCATATAGCCTTTCAGCTCTTTCGAACCCGCACCCAGCAGCTCGATACCCATTTGCGGCAAGCGCCACAGCAGCGGAGCCAGGTAGCAGTCAACCAGGCTAAATTCCTCGCTCATAAAGAAAGGCGTCCGCGAGAACAGTGGGGCGATGGCCAGCAGCTCTTCACGCAGCTGCTTACGCGCCGCTTCCGCTTCCTGCGCCGTGCCGTTTTCGACTTTACGCATCAGGCTGTACCAGTCCTGTTCGACGCGGTGCATCATCAGGCGGCTTTCGCCACGCGCAACCGGATAGACCGGCATAAGCGGTGGATGTGGAAAACGTTCGTCCAGATATTCCATGATGATGCGCGATTCGTACAGCGTCAGCTCGCGATCAACGAGGGTGGGTACGGTACGGTATGGGTTGAGGTCAATCAGATCCTGTGGCAGATTATCCGTTTCAACCTGCTCGATCTCGACGCTCACGCCTTTTTCAGCCAGTACGATGCGTACCTGATGGCTAAAAATGTCAGTCGGACCAGAAAACAGCGTCATTACCGAACGTTTGTTGGCAGCGACAGCCATGTAAACCTCCAAGTTTATCGAGAAAATTACTGCGAATAGCCATCACGCGGCGACTCATTATTGCCATTAGCCTGAAGACAAACGCTGCCAAAACTGACAGGACACACGCATCTTTGCCCGACTAATGGGCACAAAGTGACACATAGTTTACCAGATTTTAGCCTGCTTGTGGGGATGGGAATACGCAATTGCGGCGAAAATGGCAAAGCCGCGTGTCTTTGGCGCATTTTGTTACGGGAGAAAAAATAAAAAACCCGGTGCCTGAGCACCGGGTTCTTCGATAATTAAATCTGCTGTAGCAGAAAAAATTAACGTTTGGAGAACTGTGGACGACGACGTGCTTTACGCAGACCGACTTTCTTACGTTCAACCTGACGAGCATCACGAGTAACGAAGCCTGCTTTACGCAGTTCGCCACGCAGTGACTCGTCGTACTCCATCAGAGCGCGTGTGATACCGTGACGGATCGCACCAGCCTGACCAGAGATACCACCACCTTTAACGGTGATGTACAGATCGAATTTACCGACCATGTCCAGCAGTTCCAGCGGCTGACGAACTACCATGCGGGCAGTTTCGCGACCGAAGTACTGTTCTAATGAACGCTGGTTGATAACGATGTTACCGCTACCCGGCTTAATGAAGACGCGTGCGGAAGAGCTTTTGCGGCGACCAGTGCCGTAGTTTTGATTCTCAGCCATTGCCTGTAATCCCGATTAAATGTCAAGAACTTGCGGTTGCTGTGCCGCATGGTTGTGCTCGTTGCCCGCGTAAACTTTCAGTTTACGGTACATAGCACGGCCCAGCGGACCCTTTGGCAGCATGCCTTTAACCGCGATTTCAATCACACGCTCAGGACGGCGAGCAATCATCTCTTCGAAGGTCGCTTGCTTGATACCACCGATGTGGCCAGTGTGATGGTAATAAATCTTATCGCTACGCTTGTTACCGGTTACGGCAACTTTCTCAGCGTTGAGAACGATAATGTAATCACCTGTATCGACGTGCGGAGTGTATTCCGCTTTGTGCTTACCGCGCAGACGACGAGCCAGTTCAGTCGCTAAACGACCTAAGGTTTTGCCTGTTGCGTCAACAACATACCAGTCACGTTGGACCGATTCTGGCTTAGCTGTAAAAGTTTTCATCTAAAAGCTTACCCAAATTAAGTTACACGTTGGTGAAATCCCAAACGCTTGAATAAACGGTTGGAGCTCACACGACCATCTTGACCAGCAAGCCCACCCCTTCGGATAGAGTTACTGGAACACAAAGAGTTTTGGGAAAAAAACCTTTGCTGTAACGTGGGGTCGCAAGATTATAGAGAAGTCGCCCATAAAAATCGAACATTTTCTGCGATAAAATTGCGATACCGCCACGCCTGCATGCACCTCAGGGCAAATGCGCCAGACGCAGATACTCTTCGCTCTGCATCTCCTGCAGACGTGAAATGCAGCGCTGATATTCAAACTTCAGGCGCGCGCCCTGAT
The DNA here is from genome assembly GCF_000026985.1 of Erwinia pyrifoliae DSM 12163. NCBI lineage: Bacteria > Pseudomonadati > Pseudomonadota > Gammaproteobacteria > Enterobacterales > Erwiniaceae > Erwinia > Erwinia pyrifoliae. Next base: position 368,368 of record NC_017390.1, on the reverse strand, counting down.
AAATCTTGAAAAGTGAGGTTTCCGCCGAGACCACCAGCTTAACGTGACGCTCGTAGAATTCATCTACCAACGCCAGAAAACGTCTGGCCTGATCTTCGGTATTGTAAATCATCACCGGCACATCATACAGCAATACGCTATGAAAACGGCGCGATAGCTCAATATAGTCGTGCTGACTGCGCCCTTCGCCACAGAGCGCAAGAAAGTTCATTGCCACCACCCCTTCAGCCATCCCCAACGTGGGCAGCTGGCGATGGTTAATCTCCAGCGGTTGGTAAACCTGCGGCGGCTTACCCGCCAATGCAATAAACATCCTTCCCATCTCTTGCGACGTTTCAGCTCCCAGCGGAGTCATCCAAAGATGCGCTGACGTCAGCGTGCGCAGACGATAGTCAATACCCGCATCCACGTTCATGATGTCGCAGTGCTGCTTAATCATCTCTATCGCCGGAAGAAAACGCGCCCGTTGCAAACCGTTACGATAGAGATCGTCCGGCGGAATATTTGAAGTCGCCACCAGCGTTATACCACGACTGAACAGCGCCTCCATCAGCGTTCCCAGCAGCATGGCGTCAGTGATATCAGAGACAAAAAACTCGTCAAAGCACAGCAGGTCGGTTTCGGCTTTAAAACGGTCGGCAACGATTTGTAGCGGATCGCTGTGACCCTGCAATTCGGCCAGCTGCTGATGCACATGCAGCATAAAGCGATGGAAATGCAGGCGCTGCTTACGCTCGCCAGGGATTGCCCGAAAAAACATGTCCATCAGCCATGTCTTACCGCGCCCGACGCCGCCCCACATATACAGGCCGCGTGCCGGTGTCTGAATATCGGTTTTGCTTTTAGCCAGCAGCTTATGCAGCTTGCCGAACAGACCTGTACCGGCCGGCGCGGAAGGTGGGCGGGCATGGCTTAGCGCCTGATAAATACCGTCTAAGCGGATGATGGCGGCATGCTGTACGTCATCGGGCTGATATTCGCCGTTGTCCAGCGCCTGTTGATATAGCGCCAGTGGAGACATCGTTTGCATAATTTAGTTACATTCCCTGAAAAATTACCCAGCCAGAGGGCCGATCGTCGAAAAAAAATGTCGTTCTACACTAAGCGAAGCTGCCACAGGATTCCACTTCCATCAGATTAGCGGTTATAGTGACGGGTATTAAATGGAACAGCCCTACTGAACAACGAAGACTAAACGGGAGTTATTATGACCTGGGAATACGCGCTTATTGGATTAGTGGTTGGGATTATTATCGGCGCGCTGGCAATGCGTTTTGGTAATCGAAAACTGCGCGAGCAACACAGCCTGCAGTACGAGCTGGAGAAAACGAAAGCTGAACTGGCGGATTACCACGAGGAGCTGAGCAACCACTTTGCTCACAGTGCCGAACTGCTGGACAATATGGCGCGCGACTATCGCCAGCTGTACCAGCATATGGCAAAGGGATCTAATGACCTGCTGCCTAACCTGCCGGGTGAGAGAAATCCGTTTGCTTATCAGTTAACCGAATCCGAAGCGGATAACGATCAGGTACCGGTACAGATGCCGCGTGACTACCCGGACAGCGCTTCAGGCCTGCTGCGTGGCGATCGCGCCGTTAAATAAACGGATGGGGCTGCCTGGCCCCTCTTTTTAGCCAGGCGATCGTTCCTGCCAGTCAATCCACTGTCTGCCTTTGCGGGTGCCTTTTCCACTCCTGGTTGCGAGAGCTTAGTCCGATGAACAAGAAATCATATTTGTTAAGCGCATTGGCGTTGAGTATTAGCCTCCATCTGAACGTGGCTTCCGCCACCGGCGCATCGCTCCCGACACAGGTTCAAGGGCAGCAGCTGCCCAGCCTGGCGCCGATGCTGGAAAAGGTGTTACCTGCCGTGGTCAGCGTGCACGTTGAGGGAAAGGAAAGCGCCAGCCAGCAGCAGCAAATTCCCGACCCACTGAAGCGCTTCTTCGACCAGAACGGTCAGGGGGGCGCAGACGGCGATAACCGCTCCCCTGAGTTTGAGGGGCTGGCCTCCGGGGTGATTATCGATGCGGCCAAAGGCTACGTGCTGACCAATAACCATGTTGTTAAAGGCGCGGACAACATCAGCGTACAGTTAAGCGACGGTCGCGAATTTACCGCCAAACCGATCGGCCGTGATGAGCAAACCGATATTGCACTTATCCAGCTGATCGGCGCAACTAACCTGACCCAGGTGAAAATCGCCGATTCCGACCAGCTGAAAGTTGGGGATTTCGCCGTTGCCATTGGTAATCCTTTTGGTCTGGGACAGACGGCCACCTCAGGCATTGTTTCTGCTCTGGGGCGCAGCGGCCTGAATCTGGAAGGCCTGGAAAACTTTATCCAGACCGATGCAGCCATCAACCAGGGTAACTCCGGTGGTGCGCTGGTTAACCTCAACGGTGAACTTATCGGCCTGAATACGGCGATCCTGGCATCGAGCGGCGGCAATATCGGCATTGGCTTTGCCATTCCCGGCAATATGGCGATGGTGCTGGCGCAGCAGCTGATCCAGTTTGGCGAAGTCAAACGTGGGCAGCTTGGAATCAAAGGCACCGAGATGACCGCTGATATGGCCAAAGCCTTCAACGTCGACGTACAGCATGGGGCTTTCGTCAATGAGGTGTTGCCACAGTCGGCGGCCGCTAAGGCCGGGATTAAAGCCGGCGATATTATTACCCGTATAGATGATAAGCAGATCGCCAGTTTTGCTGAACTACGGGTCAAGATCGGCACCACGCCACCGGGACAGGAGGTGAAGGTTGGACTGGTGCGCGGCGATAAACCCCTTACCGTCAGCGTAAAGCTGGATAACAGTCTCCAGACCAGCATGAACGTCGAACTGATGACGCCAGCGTTACAGGGAGCCACCCTGAGCGATGGCGCGGCGAAAAGCGGCACGAAGAAAGGAGTCACGGTGGATGACGTCGAGAAAGCCGCTACGGCAGCCCAGTCCGGCCTGCAAAAAGGGGATGTTATCGTGGGGATCAACCGTACACCGGTGCGTAACCTGGCGGAATTGCGCAAAATACTGGCGGCTAAACCGCCGCTGCTGGCGCTCAGCGTTATGCGCGGCGATGAGAATATCTACTTACTGCTACAGTAAACACCTGCGCGGACACGGGCTACTGTGTCCGCGTAACTCATGCTATTCTGCCCGCATCTTCATTTATCATTTAAAAGCATGCTGCCTAAACTCATACGTTCAGCCATCTTCGGACTGATTATCGCCGCCATCCTTCTGTTAGCCGTTCCGGGTCTCAGACTCGGTGGCTACCTGTTGTCGCCAACGGATGACATCAGCGGCCAGCAGCCGGTCAGCTACAATGCCGCAGTTCGCCGCGCTGCACCCGCCGTGGTCTATGTCTATAACCACAGCGCTAACGGTGCCAGCGATATTCTCGGCTCCGGGGTGATTATGGACCCACACGGCTATATTCTTACCAATAAGCATGTGATAAACGATGCCAGCCAGATTGTTGTGAATCTCCAGGACGGCCGCTCTTTTGAAGCATTGCTGGTAGGGTCAGACTACCTGACCGATTTGGCGGTGCTGAAAATTAATGCCGCCAGTCTGCCGGTGATCCCCATCAATCCGCAGCGTATTGCCCATATCGGTGACCTGGTGATGGCCATCGGTAACCCGTATAACATTGGCCAGACGGTAACCCAGGGGATTATTGGCGCAACCGGGCGTGTTGGTCTCAGTCCTTCACGTCATCAGGACTTTCTGCAAACGGATGCCTCCATCAATCGCGGTAACTCCGGCGGGGCGTTGATTAACTCGCTGGGCGAGCTGATGGGGATCAATACGCTGTCGTTTGATAAAAGCAGCAACGGTGAAACGCCGGAAGGATTGGGCTTTGCGATCCCCACCAAGCTGGCCAGCAAAGTCATGGAGAAACTGATCCGTGATGGTCGGGTTATTCGTGGTTATATTGGTATTACCGGGCAGGAATTCAGGCGTTTTAGCGGCCCTGATAATGATATGGAACATCCTCAGGGACAGGGCATTGTGGTCACTGAGATCAAGCAGGGCGGCCCCGCTTTTACCGCCGGTATGCAGGTCAACGATGTTATCACCCGGGTCAACGGCACGGCGGCGGTGTCCCCGTTGGAAACCATGGACCAGGTGGCAGAAATACGCCCCGGTACGGTTATCAACGTGGAAATCAGTCGCAATGAGCAAAAAATAACGTTACCCGTAACGGTACAAGAGTATCCGGAAGAAAATCAGAGCCGGTGACCTGCCCCATCTGGCGATGGGGCAGAAAAAGCGACATGCTACTTAACGAACTCTTCGCCGAGCGTAATGTCTTTTTTCAACGTATCAAGCATGTGGGTCAGTGCATGTTGTTCAAACGCACTGAGTTCTCCGACAGGACGACGCTCAACAATGCCATTCTTACCCAACAGCAGCGGCTGCGAGAAGAAACGCGCATGTTCTCCGTCCCCTTCGACATAAGCACATTCAACGACGTTGCTTTCACCTTTCAGCGCGCGTACCAGCGACAGACCAAAACGTGCCGCAGCCTGGCCCATTGACAGTGTGGCCGAACCACCGCCAGCCTTCGCTTCTACCACTTCAGTACCCGCATTCTGGATACGTTTAGTCAGATCAGATACCTCCTGCTCACTGAGGCTGATCCCAGGGATCTGTGACAGCAGCGGCAGAATGGTCACGCCTGAGTGACCGCCGATAACCGGAACATTCAATTCTTCAGGCTGTTGACCTTTCAATGCGGCAACGAACGTGTTAGCACGGATGATATCCAGCGTGGTAATGCCGAACAGTTTATTCCTGTCGTAGACGCCGGCTTTTTTCAGCACTTCTGCCGCAATGGCCACCGTGGTGTTGACCGGGTTAGTGATGATACCGATCAGCGCTTTAGGACTGGTCGCAGCGACCTGCTCAATCAAATTGCGCACAATACCGGCATTGACGTTAAACAGGTCAGAACGATCCATACCCGGTTTACGCGCAACACCCGCTGAAATCAGCACCACATCAGCACCTTTCAGTGCCGGGGTCGCATCTTCACCACTGAAACCTTCAATTTTGACCGAAGTTGGGATGTGGCTTAAGTCAACCGCAACACCAGGGGTCACGGGTGCGATATCGTACAGAGAGAGTTCTGAACCTGCCGGAAGCTGGGTTTTTAGCAACAGGGCAAGCGCCTGGCCAATACCACCCGCTGCACCGAGAACTGCAACTTTCATCCTATACTCCTTATTATATTTTAAGCATTTTGCGTGCCGGGGAACCCAGGTAAGCCCGATATGAGATCGCTGCAGCGTGCGCATCGCGGCGAAAGCGATCATCACCGCGCTTTGTAAACGGTCAGTGACCGGGGGTAACTCAGGCGGCTAACAATGCAACAACTTCAGATATTCAGGGTATTACCGTGATTCGGCGTTACATTACACCCTTACCGCTAACCTGAACAACCATCACATTATAACAATTCGTTCACTTTCTGCGCGCCAAAGCACAGAGTCGACAAATTCTTTTTCGCGGAAAAATTTGTTAGACTGCGCCGCCGCGCGGTAAGTGAGTGAGCCAATGCCATATTTGCTATTTGCATAAAAATTCATTTAATTGCATAATAATGTAAAATCCCGCTGAGGGGATGGCTGAATAACCCATTTTATCGGTAACCTATGCGCAACTCATCAAGACAAGAAGACCTGATTAAGGCGTTTAAAGCCTTACTTAAAGAGGAAAAATTCAGCTCACAGGGAGAAATCGTCATTGCCCTGCAGGATGAAGGATTCGATAACATTAATCAGTCGAAAGTGTCACGTATGCTGACAAAATTCGGTGCGGTGCGCACTCGCAACGCTAAAATGGAAATGGTTTACTGCTTACCCGCCGAGCTTGGCGTGCCGACTACCACCAGCCCGCTGAAGAACCTGGTATTAGATATCGACTATAACGACGCGCTGGTGGTGATCCACACCAGTCCGGGGGCAGCGCAGCTGATTGCTCGCCTGCTGGACTCACTGGGCAAAGCGGAAGGCATTCTCGGCACCATCGCAGGCGATGACACCATTTTTATTACTCCGGCGCGTTCGTTTACCGTTAAGCAGCTGCACGATGCCATCCTGGTGCTGTTCGAACAGGAACTTTAAACCTTCCCCTCTTCTGTCGCCGCCATCGTACCGTTCTGCATAAGCCTGAACGCTCAGCACACAGTTCGCTGTCGGCAAACTTCTGGCATCAACCCGGCGACAGCGTCCATCTTTCGGTCATTTCAGAGCCAGTCAGCGACCCTGGTCTCTTCACGGCATCGGGATCATTGATGTCAGCATTTGCTACTGGCTAAAGCGACGGCTTTTTATACTAAAACCTGCCTGTCATCTCTTTCACAATGTGATCTACCGCAACTAAGCGCACGAATAGATAAATCCTCCTGACATACTGTTTTTTAATCCATTTTAGCGTAATCGTACAAAAAAAAGGCGTTTTTTATAACTCTACGTTATTAAAAACACCATTCCGCGCCAGCGTAAACGCATTTATATTATTATCCTGCTATTAATTTTACACGTTATTAGTTCTATAATTGTTTCTGTGATGCAGATCCAAACAATTAAAAGTTAACCATCGTTGACGAGGAAAATCTCATGAATATCAAAACCACTATTGCGGCCTTAGGCATGCTTTCTACTCTGTCATTTAGCGCATTCGCCGCTCAGTCTGTCAATACGGATCAGATAAAAGGCCTGCAACCGATCGGAGTGGTCAGCGTGAGTGGTGTTAGCGGATCGTCAATGGATATCCGGCAGGCGCTGAATGATAAAGCCCGAGAAAAAGGTGCCAGCGCCTACCGTGTTATTGAAAACTACCAAAACGGTAACTGGCACGCGACCGCCGAACTTTACAAATAAGCCAAGCGTAAACGTAAAGAATCTATCAATAAAAAACCTTGCGGTAATCCCAAGTATAAAAACGTTTTTCATCCCTTCCGATTACCGCGCAATAACGATTATGGAGTCATCATGAAAACGACCTTTGCCATTGCTGCTTTAAGTCTTGCTTCTGTGCTTTCATTTGCTGCCGGTGCGGCCGATCTGGTCACCAGCGAGCAGGTCATCAGCCAGAATCTACAGCCGGTAGGCTCCGTCAGCGTTAGCGGGATTGACGGTACGCCAATGGAAATCCGCCACCAGCTGTCACAAAAAGCGGATCGCCAGGGTGCAACGTCTTACCGCGTCGTTGAAGCGCGTAACGATGGTAACTATCACGCCACGGCCGAGCTTTACAAATAACCAACGATAAACCGGTGCATCAGCACCGGTATTTTACTGTCGTTGCTCGCCCATCTCTTTCTGTCAACCTGCCGGAATATCACTTTAGCCCCGTTCGCCGGGGCTTTTACATCTTCTGACTACTGAGCGAACCTGGAAAGAGGAAGCCAGACGGTACAATCGAGTGGAGGCACCACATTACAGCTTATCTGCCAGCCTGAGCAAAACTCACACCTCGATCAGCGTTTGCTGATATTTCTTTAATACCATCGCCAGACGCGCAACGGGTTCAGTCACGCTTTGCGCAGCCTGATACCGCTGTAGTTTTTGCTGGTAAACGTCGAACTCAGCCAGCAGGCGCTCAAAATAGTCACGTCTGTTCGCATCGCTGCCGGCCGAGATCACCCGGTCGGCAGTGTGGCGCAGCTGCTGATGAAACGCTGAGAGGTCGGGGTTGATTGGCACGTCAGCAGCACGCAGTCGCTGGTGTGCGATGATTAGCGTCAGCGCCAGCCGGTACTTGTTGATGTCGCCAGGGAAGCTGTTCATCAGCATAAACAACTGTTGGTATAGCGCAGGCAGGTGGTTCTCTTTGCGCCGCACGGTATTGGTGGTCATCGCTGATACGGCGGCATACATAAAGCGATTGAGCAAAATGCGCCCGACGCGCGCCTTAGAGGTATCGCGGATAAGCAGAATAACCAGCAGCGCGACAAAACAGCCGATCGCCTGGCCGAGGGCATTATCCAGAAACGGGCTGACTTCAAACTGCATCGGGTTGTCCAGCGTCAGGATATTGATGGTGCCGACCAGCGCACCTAACGCACCAATTTGACGCCGCTGGATAAGAAGGCCGCTGATAAAGGCGATCAGCCCCAGCGCGATACACAATAGCAGCATACTCTGCTGGGTGTTCGGCATCACCACCATGTAGTAAAGCGACCCCAGCGGGATCGCGACGATCATGCCGTACAGGAAATCTTTAGCGACCATCAACGGGTTAGGCATACGCATGGCCAACGAGGTAATGACGGCCAGTATCACCATCGCACCACTGCCCGATGTCCAGCCGGTCCACAACCAGAACAGTGAACCCACGGCGGTTGCCACGAAAGTACGTATCCCATTCACCAACGCATGCCGGGTTTCCGCCGAACGCATCTTCACTACCGGGTCAACATTCAGCATCTCTTCTTCGCGATGGCCGATACTGCTGTTAGTGTGGATCCCTTTCAGCAGCAGCAGATAACGACTGGCTGCCCCAACCCAACTGCCGATCGTCGTCGGGGTATTTTTAGTGCCGCTGGCGGTGATGACCCGACGCATAGTTTTCATGCGTTGATGGATATCGGCAACGTTTGCCGTCGGCTTTCTGAACAACAGCTGGAACTGGGGCGGAACGTACTCAGGGTGGTTATTCTGGATCAGGAAGGTTTCACAAGCCTGAGTAATGAGCGTCAGCGACAGGGTATTCAGCACCTGCAGGCGCGGATCAATTTTGTGCCAGCGCCCGGCCTCCATCATCAGATGAGTACGCATTCCGTTAAGAGCGGTGGTGCGGCGTACCAGCCCGGCCCAGCATTTATCGACCTCTTCTTTATCAGCATGTTCTACGCACAGCTGCATCAGGCGGTACTGCTCCACCAGCAGTGCATCAATTTCGCGGTCAATATCCTGTTTGATTGAACGCGGTGAAAACAGCATATCGGCGAGGATCGCACAGACAATCCCGATAATGATTTCACTACAGCGCTCCACGGCAAACTGCGGTGCCAGCAGCAATGATCCATTAGCATTCAGGCTGACCACAATAATCAACGCGGTATAGCCAGCCAGTCCGAGAGCATAAGAGTTTTCAACTTTGATCAGCGAAGACACCCACACGCAGACCCCGGCCCAGATGCAACACAACAGCAGCATCACCACGGGCGCCCGGATGGTGGCAATCATAATCACCAGCGCGGCAATACAGCCGATAAAGGTGCCGATGATGCGCAGCATCCCACGGTGGCGCAGAGCGCCTGAGAACGGATCGCCCCCGGCAGCAAACGCAGTACCGCCCGCCACAATCGCGGCGGTCATCACCGCCCAGCGTGGGGTTTCAAGATTGAATTCAAAGCCGACAAACAGCGCCAGCAGAATAGCGAAGGTCAGTTTGACTGGAAAGCGCAGACGATACCACTGCATGATCTGCCCCGCCTTAACCAAACTCGCGCAGACGATGCATCAGCTTCATCAACGGTGGCATGTCTTTATCCTGGCGATCCTGAGCGCCGGTCACGACGACGGTCGCCGTGGTTCCGGCGGGATAGAGATTACCCGGCTGCCTGTCAAGATGAATGCGAACCGGAACACGCTGCGCCAGGCGTACCCACTCCAGATTTGAATCAATGGTCGCCATGCCTTTACTGTCAACGGTGCTGCTACTGTTGGTCACGCCTGCGGCAATACTGTCAACCCAGCCGCGCAGCACCTGATTGCTGCCCAGTGGGGTAATTTCAACACGATAGCCGGGACGAATACCTTCCAGCTTGGTCTCTTCCAGATAGGCCAGCACATAGAATGAGTTCTGTTTTACCAGCGCCACCGAGGTCGATCCACGGGTAATAAATTCGCCGGTATAGACATTCAGGTTGGTTACCCAGCCTGCTGATGGCGCTTTGATCACGGTACGCTCCAGGTCCAGTTTGGCCAGGTCGCGTGAAGCAACCGCCCTGGCCAGCTGGTGTTCCGTAGTCTGGTAATCGTTGTTCGCCTGCTCTATGGCCTCGCGCGACATGGCAGAAACCCCCAGCTGGTTGCGGCGCCCGGCCTCTCGACGTTTCTCACTCATCACCGCCTGGTAATAGGCCACATCGGCCTGTGCTTCATCGAGCGCTTTCTGATAGCGCGGCTGGTCGATAGTAAACAGCACCTGATCTTTCTGCACCAGCTGGTTATCGCGCACGCGCACTTCGGAGATCAGGCCACTGACATCGGGCGCGATCGCTACGACATCGGCGGTAAACCTGGCATCACGCGTCCAGGGTGATTCGGTGTAAAACACCCAGACGCGGAAAATCAGCACCATCGCGACGATCGCCAGCAGCAGCGTAATGGCGGTACGGGAAATTTTTCTTATTAGCGTTTTCACTATGACCTCAGACGAACATTCGGGATACAACGTAGAACAGACAGCAGTAGAGCGCGGTATTAAACAGGGCAGGATGCCACACCAGGTCATAAAGTCCGGTTGGCGTAATCACACGCCGTATCAGCCAGAACAGCATCAGTGACACAATAATTTCAATAAAAATGGGGGGGAATGACATTCCAAAGACGACAACAACCGGAAGTACACTCATCTTTTATCCTTATAGACACGCTACCGGGCTATCTCACCGCTCTTCTTCCGGTTCAGGGAAGTACGCTTGCAGGTGATGATAAACGCTCAGTCAGACGTCGATCCGAACCAGGTTTTTTTAATGCCAGCTTAAAACGGAACCGGCATATAACGGGAGTAGTACAACGAAACGGTAACCCATTCCTGCTATAGTAACGCGGTTGACTATAAGTTATCTACCAAATGTGATCTAAATCACTTTTAAGTCAGAGTGAATCATGGCAAGACTCAAGGGGATGTCCGTTTTTATCAACGTGGTGGAGCCGGGTTCTGTCCGCAATCTGGGGCTAATCCCGGCGGATAAAATCTATTTTCAGCGCTGCTGCAACAGGATGTGGCTAAAGCACAACAGGTGCATTGTGCACTGTCAGCATTCAACAATGGTTGTGACATTAACAGGCTATTGAACTGTGCGAAATTACCGGTTCACAGCACGGTCGAAACCTCTTAACACAGGCTTTCGTTTCACTGAGCGTCAGACCTCAATTAAGGGAGATTTTCAAATGGATATGCGCAATTTTGAACAATGCAGAGTAATGACAAAGTCACCCTCCTGGACTTTGCTTGATGTATTCCGCTGGAAAGTCCTTCCTGAAAAGTTCGGCGGCGGCAGACTCTATGCCAGAGGTTTTAAAGACGCCTGGGTAAAAAAACATAGTTCGCTTATCAGGTTGGCTGCTCTTCGCTATAACCTTCCTCCAGAATTACTCGCTGGAGTCTGCTGGATTGAAGTAGGCGGTGATCCAAATATTATAGATCGTTTTGCTTTTGAAATTCGCGCCATAGACTGGAGCGGACCAGCTTGTATCGACAGTAATTTCACTGTAACCTCTCCACCGGCTAAAACCTCATTCGGATTTGTCAGTATGCAACTGCGTACCGCCGCTAAAACTATGGGTCTCAACGCAGACCAGATGAGCATATCAGAACTCCGTGCACTGTCGCAGTGCCTTGAAAAAGACACCTATAATATCAACCTCGCGGCTATGCATTTACGCCAACTTGCCGACTATGACAAGTTACCAGCTCAGCTCAGTATGGATGATGTAAAAATTATTGGGGCCCGATATAACCGGGGCACCAACCCGAGCCTGGAAAGTATAAAAAAAGATACGCGGTATGGCGATTTTATTGTCAGAAACTGGCAGCACTTTAATATACTGCTCTGGAGATAGGATTATAACCGCATGAAAAAGCTTATCAGGATAATATTTATTATTTTTTATTTACTGTGCATGATAGTCATTTATTTATCTACGATTGATAAATATGGCGTTGTATATGATATGGATCCGACTCTTCCTCAAGGTTCACTCAGTAATAGCAGTAATAATGGAAAAGTTTTTGCCGGACTAATCCTGTTGATTATCTTCATATCCCAGATAGTCTTTTTTTACTTTGAGAGATCCAGAAACTGGAAATGGGCAACAGGGATCATGACAGCACTTGCCTTTTTGTTTTTTTTCATCAGGTAAGGCTCATTTATATTTCTGATAACTTTTGGCAGACTCCAGGTTTACATGCTCATCCCGCGCTGCCGTTCCGGCGTGTGGCCGATAAGCTGCTGCTCTTACCGGCCAAGCTCCCGCTGCCGTTCAGCGGCGGCCTCTTTGGACTTCAGGCACCTTCAAATTTCCATAACATTTTTTTTTCGATCCACTGAGCGTCAACCCCCAATCATTGACTATTTTACAAAAAACAATAAAAAAAATCCATTTACGGACAGCGGAAAAATAGAGTGGTGGCTTAAAAACAGGGATATGCTGAAAGAAAAATATGATACCCCTGAGCCAGAGTCGGATGGTTCTTTTACTGTCGTCTTCTGGCTGTTTGGTGAAGGCTATAAAGAGGAAGGGAAATCTGACAGGCAATGCTTCGAAGATAGGAAAACACAAAAAAAATGCATCGATAAAAATTCACTTATTCTGGTGAAGAATAGCAAAAACTCCGGGATGTATTTCATCCTGGATAGTGGAACATATCGTATCAATGACGCTGGGGAAATAAGAAAGAACAAATCCGATTGAGTGCTTCTCCCTCGCATAGAAAGCACCAGAAAATTTTCTGTTTCCCCGCCTTGCAGCAGCCATACAGCCGCAGTCAGAGTCATACTTCGGACTAGCCAGCGCCCGACGGCACAGGGGGTTTAATCACCTGCCCGATGGCTTCGGGGGAAACAGCGCATGATCTGTTTGCGGTGGGTCATGGCCCAACGATCTTAATGTTCTGTTAAGGCATAAACAGGCTATTGAGGTGTGCGGAATGACTTATCCCCCACACACCCCGGTAAGAGCCGAAAGCGATGGTTTAAGCCGTACCGCCCACGGTCAGCTTGTCCAGCTTCAGAGTAGGCTGCCCAACGCCGACGGGCAGGCTCTGCCCCTCTTTGCCGCAGACGCCAACGCCTTTGTCCAGCGCAAGGTCATTACCGACCATCGAAATCTGCTGCATCGCCTCAATACCGGAACCGATAAGCGTAGCGCCTTTTACCGGTTTGGTCACTTTACCGTTTTCGATCAGATAGGCTTCTGAAGTAGAGAAGACAAATTTACCGGAAGTAATATCCACCTGGCCGCCGCCAAAGTTTGGCGCATACAGGCCGTATTCTACGCTTTCGATGATCTCCTGAGGCGTGGACTGGCCCGCCAGCATGTAGGTGTTGGTCATGCGCGGCATCGGCAGGTGTGCATATGACTCGCGGCGACCGTTGCCGGTCGGCGCAACGCCCATCAGGCGCGCATTGAGTTTATCCTGCATGTATCCTTTCAAAATACCGTTTCCAATCAGCACGTTATATTGACCAGGAACACCTTCATCGTCGATAGCAAGCGAACCGCGCAGACCATCAATGGTGCCGTCATCCACCACGGTACAGAGTTCAGAAGCCACCAGCTGGCCCATCTGCCCGCTGAACACTGAAGTGCCGCGACGGTTGAAGTCGCCTTCCAGACCGTGCCCGACCGCTTCGTGCAGCAGCACCCCCGGCCAGCCTGCACCCAGCACCACCGGGATGCTGCCCGCCGGAGCCGCCACCGCCTCCAGATTGACCAGCGCCATGCGCACCGCTTCACGCGCCCAGGCTTCCGCTCGCACTTCACCGGCTTCATCGGCGAGGAAGAACTCATAGCCAAAACGCCCGCCGCCGCCGCTGGAGCCGCGTTCGCGCTTGCCGTTGTCTTCCACCTGCACGCTGACCGACAGGCGCACCAGCGGGCGCACGTCGGCAGCCAGCGTGCCATCGGTGGCTGCAACCAGCACCTGCTCATAGACGCCGGTCAGGCTGGCAGAAACCTCCTGCACGCGTTTATCTGCGGCGCGTGCGGCGCTGTCAACGCGGTGCAACAGCGCAATTTTCTCTTCACGCGTCAGGCTCTGTAACGGGTCCAGCGCCGGATAGAGTGCACGATTAACCACGGCTGCCAGGGTACGGGACTGACCGTTGCCCTGCTCGCGCACAATGCTGCGTGCTGCCGTTGCGCTCTGATGCAGCGCATTTAGCGTGATCTGATCGGCATAGGCGAAGCCGGTTTTTTCACCGCTAATGGCACGCACGCCCACGCCCTGGTCAATATTGTAAGAGCCGTCTTTAATAATCCTGTCTTCCAGCACCCATGATTCATGGAAGCTGGACTGGAAATAGAGATCGGCGTAGTCCAGCCTGCGTTCAGATAGCTGGCCGAGAACGGAAAAGAGGTCGCTTTGACTCACGTTGTTCGCAGTTAGTAACTGCTCACTTACCAGATTCAGACTCATGAATTCTCACTTTACAGGGATAAGCCCGCATCCGGGCTTCATCACTTAACTGGGTTGGGATATATGGCAATAGGGGTAGCCTGAGGCAATTCCCCAGCTACGTCAAATTCACTTTTCGCTGACTTCACGCGGTTTACGCAACACCTCATCAATTTGCGGCTTATCAATCGGGCCGCTAATGTGGTAACGCAAGACGGAAATCTTGTTCCATAACGGCCCCAGCACTTTGCTGGCGGCAAACACGGCGGCACCGACAATCGGGTTAATGACAAATGCCGTGGCGACGCCAACCGAAGCCGATATTTCCGGAGCCACCGTGGCCTGCAAATTGACCCGGCGCTGCACCAAATCGATATCGCCGTTCATCGCGATATCCGCTTCCAGCCCGTCCAGCAGCAGATTATCGGTATGCATCACACCGTTCTCAATCCAGGCCGTTGCATTAATCGAATCAAAGTAGAAGCCCTGGCTGAAGGTATCGCTGAAGTCGAGGCGTAGCTTGCGTAACAGGGCATCGAAACTGACCAGCCGCAGCAGCTGACCCGTTCGTCCGGTAGAGATATCAGCAATATGACCCGAACCGAGATAAGATTTCAGCACGCCGCTCAACGTTTCGCTGGAAGGCTGCCACGGGGCGGCGCGCCAGTGCAGATCGTATTCGAACTTAAAGGGCGCATCGCGCAGCGGCGAAGTCACGCCAAACCAGTTGATCGCCCGATCGATGTTCTTGCCGCTCAGTACGCCTTTTAGCGCAGTACGCTGCTCACCGGTCCGGTTGACCCATTCACCGCTGGCCGTCAGACGCGCGCTACCACTATCAATCAGGCCATTTTTTAATGTCAGCGTATCACCGGACGGTTGCAGTTCGGCCTGCATACGGCCCATGTTTTGCCCACCCAGCCAGCACTCATCGCAGTTCAGGCGCAGCGCTGGCCAACGGCTGAAGTTGACCGTCGTGGCATGGCTGGGGAGTGGCACGGCGCGCTCTTTGCTATCCCACTGCGGATTGTAATACAGGTATTTCAGGTTGACCGCCCACGGGCTGCCCTGTTTGATGGCCAGCGAGCCATGAATATCCTTGCCTTCGGCAGCGACCTTCATTTCACCGGCCGCGCCCTGGCTGAGCGTGGCGGTAAGATCCTGCCACTGCTGGCCCGCCAGCGATAAGGCCGGGGTATGCAGCCGGATATCACCCGGCAGCACTGCGCCACCGGCCTTACCGCCCGCACCCATACCGCCGCCCAGAAGCCCCAGCCAGGCTTCTCCATCCAGCGGCGGCAGATTCAACAACATCCCGTGGCTGTCCGGCAGTGCCGGTGTGCGCGACACATTATTTTGCCACACGCCGCGTTCAGCCCGCAGCTGCTTGCCCAACAGCCAGCGGCTGTTGAAGCGCTGGCTGTCGCCGAGCGCACCGCTCAGATCAAAACGCTTCAGGTCACCTTTCACCGCCAGGATAATCGGCAGCGCCTCACCGGAGGCTTTATTCAGCGGAGAAGGTAAGTGACTACTTACATTCTTCAGGTCGCCTTCAATGCCTATCTGGTACTCTGCCCCGCCACGGTGAGGCAGAGCGATCTGCACCCTGGCCTGCCATGGCAGATTACCCGCCAGCTGTTGGCGCACGGCAGACGGTAAAGGGGGCATTTGCCCCGGCCGCCAGTCGGCATCAAGGTCGACGCCGATGCGGTAATCTTTCTCGCCTTCCTGAGTGGTAAAACGAACGCCAAGCGGCTGACCGAACCAGCGGGCGCTCATCGCATCACTTTTCAGATTGCCGTTATCATAAACAAAACGTCCGGTAAGCTGTTCAAAGCGCGTGCCAAGCGGCTTAATTAGCAGTGAATTCTGCTTCAGATTAACATCCCCCGTGGCCTGCACCTCCTGACCATTCAGCGGTATATCAAGATGTAAGCGACCACTTACATCTCCGCCGATCTGCAGTTCTTCAAGCGCAGCCCCCAGCGATGACTTCAGCGGGGAGCGATTAAAATAGCCGCGTATCTGCGAGCCATCGCCCCTGATGTCGCCGTCGATAATCAGCTTCTGCTGCAAATAATCCGGGATCGCTGCCGAAATATTGTGCCCGTTAACCTCGCCAAGCTTCACCTCCGGTGCCTGCATCCACAGCCCGTTATTGGCAAAATCGAGGTTAATATCGAGGTTTTCCAGCGCTGGCCAGCCGGGTTGAAACTCATAGGTCGCCTGACGCAGCGGTACTGCCACCTCAAACATCCCTTCGTGATGCGCAAACGGGAACTGATGCGGGTCGCCCGCAAAGAGCAGCGTGGCGTTATGTACCTCGCCCCCTTTGATCGCCCCGCTGAGATAATCGGTGAGGGATTTCCCCATCAGGGGTTCGGGGAAATAGCGCCAGGCGTCACCGGCATTGGTCAGATTGATGCCAGCCAGAATAGCGAGATGCGGTGCCTGGTCCTGCTGCTGATAGCGGAAATCACCGCGCGCCCAAAGCGAGCGCGCCTTCACATCCAGCTGCTGACCGGAGAGCGTCAACCCATCCTGGCCATACTGCCAGCGCAGTGCGCCGCTGGCTCGTTCGATCTCCAGCGGCGCACGGAACATATCCCCGTAGGGCAGCGACGCCTTCTGAAGCTGAAAGGTGATGCGTCCGTCGGCAACGCCACCCGCCAGCGTGCCGTCGAGGTTTTCCATGCCGGGCAACAGCTGCCACTGCCGCCAGCTCAAACCGTGCCATTTGGCCTGAAAACGTGTCTGCTCCGGCTTTTGCAGCGGAATATCCAGCGCCAGCGCGCTAAGCTGGCCACGCGGCTGCAAGGTTTGCCAGTTCGCCAGCAGCTTCGGTGATAGCCTGGCAAACAGCGGGATCAGCGGTTCAAGGTGCTGAAGATCGAGATCGGTGGCGCGTAACCTGAGTTCCGGTTGGCCGTCAGGTCCGGGCAACTGCTTATTCTGCGGCTGCCACAGTAGTGACAGCTGTCCGTGGGGCCAGGGTTGGTCGTCAATAATAAAGCGCGTCTGTGGCACCTTCAGACTCCAGCTGCCTTTAAAGCGGCTGATATGTGCTGTCAGATTATCGACGCTAAAGCGATGTGTCTGCGCATCCCCCTGCCAGCTGGCGCCGCCCTCTTTCAGCCAGATATCCCCGGTGTGAATGTCACCATTTTTGACCTCCATCCAGGCCGCAAGGCTGAAACGGGCGCTTTGCAGGCTGGTATTGTCCCGCATCCACTGCCCAAGCCAGGGTTTGATATCCACATCATCGGCCTGCATCCATACGCGTCCGGTATCGAGATAGCCGTTGCTGTCACTCAGATCAAGCCGCACCTGTACCACACCGTGCTGGCCGGTGATGCTGGAAAGGCTGACCAGCCCTTCAGCACGATGGCGTTCTTTTTCATTCATCCAGGTCAGCTGTGGAATAGCCAGGCTGTCACGCTGACCCGAAGGCGTCAAAAAGCTGATTTCGCTGTCGCGCAGATCAAAGTGGTCAAACTGATGCAGGAAGAGATCGTTGAGGCGTTCGGCAGCGACAGCCGACCGGTGGCCGTCGCCAAATGACAGTGGCGTATTGGTGGCAAGGCGCAAATGCCAGAAGGTGAGATCGCGGAACTGCCAGCGCAGATGAAGTAATGACTGCCAGATATCCAGGGCAAGCGTGACGCGCTGGATCTGCATGCTACCGCCATCGGCAAGGCCGGCCTGAATATCAGCGATCTCAAGGCGCGGGCCAACGTTTTCCCAACTGCCCTGCAGAGCGCTGGCCTGCACCGTCACTCCCGTCGCCGCCGAGACTCGTTCAAGGATCGGCGTACGCCAGCTGTTCATGTGCGGCATCAGCAGGCGCAGACCGCTGATCGCCAGCGCAGTCACGACCACTAATGTTGCGCAAGTCAGTAACAAAATCCTCGGCAGTTGCCTCACTCACCTCTCCTGGTGTTCTGCAGGAACAAACGTGCAGTCGGTCACCTTGTCAGATAACCGGCGGCAGGTTACATCATCACCACGTCAAATTGCTCCTGAGTATAGAGCGGTTCAACCTGGACTTTAACCTGTTTGCCGACAAAGATTTCTACTTCGGCCAGAGCATGTGATTCGTCGCTTTTCAACGCCTCTCCCACGGATGGCGAAACGTAGACCAGGAAGCGATCTGAGTCATAGGCATGATGCACGCGCACGATCTCACGCATAATTTCGTAGCAGACCGTCTCAACGGTTTTCAGCGTGCCGCGCCCTTTGCACACCGGGCAATCCTGGCACAGTACGTGTTCAATACTTTCGCGCGTTCGCTTACGCGTCATCTCCACCAGCCCCAGCTGAGAGAAGCCGTTAACGCCGGTTTTCACCCGATCTTTGCTCAACGCCTGCTCCAGAGAATGCAGCACCCGGCGACGATGGTCTTCATCATTCATATCGATAAAGTCGATAATGATGATGCCGCCCAGATTACGTAAGCGCAGCTGACGGGCAATGGCCTGGGTCGCTTCAATATTAGTATTGAAAATAGTTTCTTCCAGATTGCGATGCCCGACAAACGCCCCGGTATTGATATCGACAGTGGTCATGGCTTCCGTCTGGTCGATGATCAAATATCCGCCGGACTTCAGCTCCACCTTACGATCCAGCGAACGCTGGATTTCATTTTCGACGTCGAACAGGTCAAATATCGGCTGCTTGCCGGTATACAGCTCCAGCTTCGCGGTCATTTCCGGAATATATTCGCTGGTAAACTCCAGCAGATGTTCAAAGCTTAGCCGCGAATCAATACGGATGCGATCCAGCGCGGCACCGGCAAAGTCGCGCAGAATGCGTTGCGACAGCGCCACCTCACCGTACAGGCGGCAGCGCGTCTGATTACGTTTTTTGCGCTCGATGACTTTGGTCCACAAACGCTTAAGAAAAGCGGCATCAGAAGCCAGTTCGTCTTCACCCACTCCTTCGGCGGCGGTGCGAATGATATAGCCGCCCAGTTCATCGCAATAAGCCGCTACCACTTCTTTCAAACGGTTGCGTTCGGCTTCGCTGTCAATGCGCTGCGAGACGCCAACGTGTGAAGCCCCCGGCATAAACACCAGATAGCGCGACGGCAGGGTGATGTCGGTAGTGAGACGCGCGCCTTTGGTGCCGAGCGGATCTTTCACTACCTGCACCATCAGATCCTGCCCCTGACGCACCAGCTCGGAGATATCACGCACGATAAAGTTTTTCTTCTCGTCACCGGCTACGCACTCGGTATGAGGCATAATATCTGAGGCGTGCAGGAACGCGGCTTTTTCAAGGCCGATATCAACAAACGCCGCCTGCATGCCCGGTAAAACGCGGCTGACGCGCCCTTTATAAATATTACCGACGATGCCGCGACGCGCTTCGCGCTCGATATGAATTTCCTGCAAAATGCCACCGTCGATGTAGGCAACTCGCGTTTCCGACGGCGTAATATTGACCAGTAGCTCAGCTGTCATTTCAACCTCTCACTTCACGCAACGCCTGAAAATGACGCCACAGCTCGGCCGTTTCCACTAAAGGCAACCCCACCACCGCGTGATAACTTCCATTAATTTTTCTGACGAAGTTACCGCCAAATCCCTGAATACCGTAGCTGCCCGCTTTGTCCATCGGCTCTCCGCTGGCGATATACCCGTTGATATCTTCAGGCGTCAGCAGGCGAAAAGTCACCTCGGTGACCACCAGACAATCCAGCATCTGGTGACGATCGGCCAGCGCCACCGCCGTCATCACCTGGTGGGTCTGCCCGGAAAGCTTTGCCAGCATGGCGGCGGCGGCGGCGGCATCTGTGGGTTTTTCCAACACCTCATGATTCAGGACGACGAGGGTATCCGCTCCCAGCACCGGTAAATCGGTCGGGGCAACGGCCACGCCGGCCTGCGCTTTATCACGCGCCAGGCGCTTGACGTAGCGTTCTGCGGTTTCACCTTCAGATCGTTGTTCTGCAACGTCCAAAGTGAGACGTTCGAATGACAGGCCCAGTTGAGTCAGCAACTCGCGGCGGCGCGGAGAAGCAGAAGCCAGATACAGGGATAGCATATGAGTCCTTTATTGTACGGCAAACTGGCGACGGATCTTTCTCATCAGTAAGAATAGCCACGGCCAGAGAACACCGTCGATAACGCTACTCCAGAAGATTTCCGGGCGGAAAGAAACGTTGATCACCAAAAATTCTGACCAGAAGACAATGACATCCATCGCCAGCGACAGCACCATCACCAGCAACGCCTGTTGCCAGAGCGCCAGATTACGCAACAGCTGAAACTTAAAGGCGACCAGGTAGGCGATAATACTCAAAGCCAGTGCACGTACCCCGAGGGTTGAACCGGAGATGAGATCCATTATAGATCCCATCATAAACCCGGTGCCGATATTCACCCGATGCGGCAGCGCCAGCACCCAGTAAATGATGATCAGCAATAACCACGATGGCCGGAATAACAGCAGCTGTTCTGGCCACGGCATGATTTGCAGCATCAGTGCGACGAGGAAAGAGAGCCAGATAACCCAGCGCCCGTGACTGCGGTAGCGGCTCAAGGCTGGGCTCCCTGCACGGCTGGCGTGCGCACCCTAGTGGCGTCTGTTTTTTGGGCGGCCGGTGCGTTGCCCGCCGCATCAGGTGCCGGAGGTCCGGCCACCTCGCTGGCCTGCGGCAGCACCTGCGGCATCATCTGCATCAGGCGTTCATTCGCCACGCGATGCACTTCATTCGGCGCCATTGGCATGGTGCCATTACGATCCGCTCCCCACAGCAGCAGCAGGTAGCGCAAGCGTTGCAGGCCCGCAGTGGGGCGCGCCTGAATCACCGTATACGCACGCTGGGTATCTACTTTAACGGACGAAACGACAGCAACCGGATAACCTTCAGGGAAGCGCCCCCCCAGGCCGGATGTCACCAACACATCGCCAGCGCGAATATCGGTGTTACCCGGCAAATGTTCAAGCTGCAGCTCTTCAGTACAGCCATTACCGGCGGCAATCACGCGGATGTCATTACGTAAAACCTGGATCGGCAACGCGTGGGACGCATCACAAATCAGTAGCACGCGGCTGGTCACTTTTCCCACCCCGACCACCTGCCCGACGACGCCTTTATCGCTGATCACCGGCTGTCCTTCATAGACGCCATTCACGCTGCCTTTATCGATCACCACCTGGTCGGTGTAAGGATCGGTGCCCGTGGAGATCACCTGCGTCACCATTTTGTGTTCGTCCTGACGCAGCGGCGATCCCAGCAGTTCTCGCAGCCGGGCGTTTTCCTGCCTGAACTGGCCCATCAGCAGCAGTTCGCTGTTCTTCAGCATCAGTTCACGTTGTAACGCGTTGTTTTCCAGCTCAAGCTGCTGGCGGGAGGCCAATGTTTCAGAAACATGGTCTAAAATCTGACGAGGGCCATTGGCCAGGAAATAGAATGGACTGACGGCCGTGTCCATGTAGGTGCGGATCTGGGAGAAAGCACCCATGCGACTGTCGGCAATCATCACGCCTATTGCCACAATAATCGCTAAAAATAAGCGTAACTGCAGGGAAGATCTCCTGCTGAACATCGGCTTCATAAACTCGGCGTTTTCCTCGACAACATGAAAAAGGAGTGCGGGCAGCGACCCGCCACTCCTTCAGGCAGATTATTCTTCGCTGAACAAATCGCCGCCGTGCATGTCGATCATTTCCAACGCTTTGCCGCCCCCGCGTGCCACACAGGTCAGCGGATCTTCTGCAACGACTACGGGGATCCCGGTCTCTTCCATTAGCAGGCGGTCAAGGTTACGCAATAGCGCGCCACCACCGGTCAGAACCATGCCACGTTCGGAGATATCAGACGCCAGTTCAGGGGGGCACTGCTCAAGAGCAACCATTACCGCACTCACGATACCGGTTAATGGTTCCTGTAGCGCTTCCAGAATCTCGTTAGAGTTCAGGGTGAAGCCGCGCGGAACCCCTTCGGCAAGGTTACGACCGCGCACTTCGATCTCGCGCACTTCATCGCCCGGATAGGCGGAGCCAATGCCGTGCTTGATGCGTTCAGCGGTGGCTTCACCAATCAGAGAGCCATAATTACGGCGCACGTAATTAATGATCGCTTCGTCGAAGCGGTCGCCACCGATACGCACAGAAGAAGAGTAGACCACGCCGTTAAGCGAGATCACCGCCACTTCAGTGGTACCACCACCGATATCAACCACCATCGAACCGGTTGCCTCAGAAACCGGCAGGCCCGCACCGATAGCCGCTGCCATTGGCTCTTCAATAAGGAACACTTCGCGTGCACCTGCACCCTGAGCGGATTCACGGATGGCCCGGCGCTCTACCTGGGTGGCGCCTACCGGCACACAAACCAGTACGCGCGGGCTTGGACGCATAAAGCTGTTGCTGTGCACCTGTTTAATGAAGTGCTGCAACATCTTTTCGGTGACGAAGAAATCGGCAATCACGCCGTCTTTCATCGGGCGAATAGCGGCGATATTGCCAGGGGTGCGCCCCAGCATCTGCTTCGCATCATGGCCGACTGCCGCTACGCTCTTGGGAGAACCAGCACGATCCTGACGGATAGCCACGACGGAAGGCTCGTTAAGCACGATGCCCTGCCCTTTCACGTAAATCAGGGTATTGGCGGTACCCAAGTCGATGGACAAGTCGTTGGAAAACATGCCTCGGAATTTTTTAAACATACTAAAGGATAATCCTGCAAGCTGGGGGCGAAAAATAAAATCCGCTTACTCTACCAACCACGCGAAGCAGCGACAAGGCGCAAAAACGTCCTGCTCCGGTGAAAAATTGTGCTATTTCGTGCCGACAACACTACCGGTACGCTCTTTTGCGCAACTGAGGCCGTCATTACGGCATTCAGCCCTGGTTTCAAGACGGATTGACGGACATAACATACATAAAATTTAACATTTTAAGTTTTGCCTCGGCCGGCGATAACGCCGTTCCTGACCACGACCGCGCAAGTATTCTACGTGAAAACCGGGCGAACGTGAGACTAAACTCGATATCTTTGCGAATATTTTTTTACGCTGGTGTTAACTGATTGGGACGCGGCGAAAAAGTCTCCCTGCCCCCCGGTAACGCCCAGCTCTGCCAGCGTTTGCCACTCTTCCCTTGAATGGACTCCTGCAGCAAAAACCTCAGCGCCCGTTTGCCGGCAGCTCTCAAGAAGGCTTTGGACAAACAGCTGATTTTCGGTGCGCTTGTCAATACTGCGCACCAGGCCCGGATGCAGTTTAATCAGCCGAATCTGGAACTGTTTGATATAGGCAGTGCTCACGACCGTCAGACCCGCCTGATTGACCGCCACGCTACAACCAAAACCGTAAAGCAAACGAAAGACGGGAGCCAGGCGATTGATGTGTTGACACACATCGGCTTCCGCAAGTTCAAACAAAATACGTTTTCTTTGCGATTGAGTGCATTGCAACAGGCTATCCCGCAGCCAGCGCAGGAAAGAGCGTTGCAACAGGGAGTCAAGAGTCAGTGGAATGGCCAGCGTTTCTTCCGGCCACCATTCAGTCAGCGTGACGACGCGTTTTACCAGCAGGCGGTCATAGCGTTCTGCCAGACCGAGTTGCTGCACCATAGGCAGATATTCGGCCGACAGCAGCTCTTTTTCTCCGTCATAGATACGCGGCAAAATTTCACGATGATGGACTTCACCCAGGCCATTAACGGCCGGCTTCTGGTACAGGCGCGGGCCGCCCTGATTGACGGTATTCTCCAGCAAAGTGCGCCATTTAACGCTACCGCGCGTCAGATCCTGTTGGCCGCCCTCACCGACTGACCAGTTATTACCGCCCTGCAGCATGGCCTGGCGCGTCGCCAGTTCGACGTTTTCCATCACCTGTTGCGTACTTTGCCCGCTGTGCCAGCCGCTGATACCAATATAGATAATGTCATCACGATCCACCATCCGCGTCGACGGCAGGCTGTCTACTGCGGTGATCAACTGTGAGGCGATGCTATCCGCGTCTTTCACGCTGCGATGCGGCAGCAGGACGGCAAAGTCGCTGCGGAAATAGCGCGCCAGAAGCGCACCGGGGTAACGCAAAACAAAGGTTGACAGCATGTTGACCAGGGCAAACAGATATTCCTGTACCTCGGCATGCCCCCAGCGTTCGCGCAGGGTGTCAAAATCCGGCAGTCGGATCATCATCACCATCCCGTGCGTGCCTACCGCTTCCGGGTCTTCTAACAGGGTAGTCAGTTGATTATCAAAAAACAGGCGGTTATTCAGGCCGGTACGCGCATCTTGCGCGGCGAAGGCCCGGATTAGCGTGTCGATGCGGTTATGCTGCTCTCCCGCCTCTTTTAAATCCGACAGCAGCAAATCGATGGCGCTACTGGCTTTTGGCGGCCATTCATGTACCGAACCCGGCCTGACGGTGGCTCTGTCACCGTTGATCACCGCCCCGGCGCGCGCTTCCAGACGCTCCATTCCCTGCAATTGTCGGTAGAGCCAGCGATGCGCCTGCAACAGCAGCAGCATCATAATCACCACCACGCCGATAATCGCCGACAGACTGGAGGCACCAATCAAAGAGGTAAACCAGGTACGGGTGGAATCGACCCACTGGATACGTAAAGCCATATCCGTATGTTGAGTCAGCGGCAGCACGGTTTGACGATAACGATTAGGCTCATCCTGCAACAGCGGGCGCTGATGGCGAGTGACCTTAAGCAGCGGCCGGTTATCCTGGGATAGTTCGATATGTTCTATGCGCAACGGATTCATCACCTGGCGCAGCCAGGATTCGATCTGTGCGGGCGTCTGAGCAAATAATGCGCTATCAACTTCATCAGCCATCAGCTGAACCCGATACTCTGCCCGCTGGTTGCTAAGATAGAAGAAGCTCAGCACGCAGCCGACCAACATCAACAACATCGCCAGTGAACTGAGCAGGGTAACAATTGCAGAAAGCTTGGTGGTTAATCGCATTCTTATGCCAGTGAAATGCCGTAATGGCCAATGTCATTAACTCAGCATCGCGAGCTGGTTGTTAACGATCGAAAACAACAGGATGCCAGAGTACAGCGCCAGAGGAAAATAACACATCGTGTCCAACAAATGCCGATCTGAGATCGGATCAATGTTCATTTTAGCGCGTATAGTCATGGCCGACCGCTCTCAGAGAATAAATATTCATATTTCAGGAGATCCTTATGCAGGCACTGGTGCTTGAACAGCCAGCAGATAAAACTACCGCAGCCATCAAACATCTGCCTGACGACAGTCTGCCCCAGGGCGATGTCACGGTGGATATTGACTGGTCGGGTATTAATTACAAGGATGCGCTGGCGATAACCGGCAAGGGAAAAATTATTCGCCAATTCCCGATGGTACCCGGCATTGACTTCGCCGGTAAAGTGCACAGCAGCAGCGATGCGCGCTTTCACCACGGCCAGCCGGTACTGCTGACCGGCTGGGGCGTTGGCGAAAACCATTGGGGTGGTCTGGCTGAACGGGCGCGGGTAAAAGCAGACTGGCTGGTGCCGATGCCGCAAGGCATGGATGGCCGTCAGGCAATGATCATCGGCACGGCCGGTTTCACCGCCATGCTGTGCGTCATGGCGCTGGAGGAAGGCGGCGTGACGCCAGACGACGGTGACGTTCTGGTAACGGGTGCCAGCGGCGGGGTCGGCAGTACCGCCGTGGCGCTGCTCAACGCGCTCGGTTACCGGGTGGTCGCCGTTAGCGGGCGCGAATCAACCCACGATTATCTGCATCAGCTGGGGGCCAGTGAGGTGCTGCCGCGCAGCGCGTTCAGCGAACGATCTCGCCCGCTGGAAAAACAGCGCTGGGCCGGAGCGATAGATACCTCTGGCGGAGAGGTGCTGGCCACGGTACTGGCGCAAATCCACTATAATGGCGTGGTTGCCGCGTGCGGGCTGGCGGGGGGCGCCGCTCTGCCCACCAGCGTTATGCCGTTTATCTTGCGCAACGTACGCCTGCAGGGCGTCGATTCGGTGATGACTCCCGTAGCGCGCCGTCATCTCGCCTGGCAGCGTTTGCAGCAGGTGCTGCCCGCGACATTTTATCAGCAGGCGACCAGCGAAGTCGCGCTGACTGAAGCGGTGGCAGCGGCAGAAAAACTGCTGAATAATCAGATGACCGGCCGCACGCTGGTGCGTATCCGTTAACCGTTTGCCCACGCAAAGCGCCATAATTCACTACCAGAGACAGGGCCACAGATGAAAGCCGTTAACCAACTGACAGAAAATGACGTTACGCCAGAGAACCTGTTTCATGCTCGCCGCCGCACGGTGTTGAAAATACTGGGTTTGAGCGCGGCGGCGCTGTCCCTGCCCGGCGCTGCGCATGCCGACCTGCTTTCATGGTTTAAAGGCAACGAGCGTCCGCGTATGGCATCGGGCCGACCGCTGGATTTCAGTCAACCACCGCAGTTCCAGGCCAACCTCCCGCTGACGCCGGAAGATAAGGTGACGGGTTACAATAACTTCTATGAGTTCGGGCTGGATAAAGCCGACCCGGCCGCCCATGCCGGCACGTTGAAAACCGCCGACTGGACGCTTGAGATAGAGGGTGAAGTAGCGAAACCGCTGACGCTAAATATGGATGACATTTTTAAACGCTTTGCGCAAGAACAACGGATTTACCGCATGCGTTGTGTGGAAGGCTGGTCGATGGTGGTTCCCTGGGTTGGCTTCGCGCTGGGCAAACTGCTGCAAGCCGCAGAACCGAGCAGCAATGCCCGCTTTGTGGCTTTCCACACGCTGTACGCCCCGGATCAGATGCCGGGCCAGCAGGATCGCTTTATCGGCGGCGGGCTGGATTATCCTTACGTGGAAGGTCTGCGGCTGGATGAAGCCATGCATCCTCTGACGATGCTAACCACCGGCGTTTATGGTAAAGCCCTGCCGCCGCAAAATGGCGCACCGATCCGTCTGACCGTGCCGTGGAAATACGGCTTTAAGGGCATCAAATCCATCGTGAAAATCAGCCTGGTCAAGGAGATGCCGCCGACCACATGGAACCTGTCCGCCCCGCATGAGTATGGTTTCTACGCTAACGTTAACCCCCACGTCGACCACCCGCGCTGGTCGCAGGCAACTGAACGCTTTATTGGCTCCGGCGGTATTCTTGATGTGCAGCGCCAGCCGACGCTGCTGTTCAATGGTTATGCCGACCGGGTGGCCGCCCTGTATCGCGGTCTCGACCTGCGGGAAAACTTCTGAGATGGTGCGGCTGACCTTAATCCAGATAACCTGGCTGAAGGTGCTGTTGCATCTGGCGGGTTTTCTACCGCTGCTGTGGCTGCTGCTCACCCTCAATCAGGGCGGATTCAGCGCCGATCCGGCGAAAGATATCCAGCATCTTACCGGCAGGATGGCGCTCAAGTTCCTGCTTGCCACGCTGGCGGTGACGCCGCTGGCGCGTTATGGCAAGCAGCCGTTGCTGATCCGCGTACGGCGTCTGCTGGGGCTGTGGAGTTTCGCCTGGGCAACGCTGCATCTGGTGAGCTATTCTCTGCTTGAACTCGGCATCAATCATCTTGGCCTGCTGGGTTCGGAACTGGTTTCGCGCCCTTATCTGACGCTGGGCATCGTCAGTTGGATGATGTTGCTGTCACTGGCGCTGACCTCATTCCAGCGTGCTCAACGCAAACTCGGTAAGCGTTGGCAAACGCTGCATAACGCCATCTACCTGGTGGCGATACTCGCGCCGGTTCACTATCTGTGGTCGGTAAAAACGTACTCGCCCCAGCCGTGGATTTACGCGCTAAGCGCGGCGATCCTGCTGGCATGGCGCTATAAAAAGCTGCGTAAGTGGCTGGCGCGGTAGTCGCGAATCGGGCTTTACTTAAGGCTTCTTCCTGCCAGTCCCTGGTCGCTGATAATCATCTTCGCTGATACGACCGTGACTTACAGGCTAAATGCATTGATATGGGGGCAATCCCCGCCTTTCCCGGATCCCTTATGCCAATTTTCATTTGAAAAGGTGACAAACTGGCTTTAGCCATGTATTTTGTGCGATGCCTAAATTATCGCGGGAGATGGCAGCAAAATGAGCGGCAAGTTGCATGTACTGCTTTTGAACGGCCCCAATCTGAATCTGCTGGGTACGCGTGAGCCGGAAAAGTACGGCCATACCTCGCTGGAAGAGATTGTCAGTGGGCTGACATTGCAGGCCAATGCGCTGGGCGTCACGCTCAGCCATCTCCAGTCCAATGCGGAACATGCGTTGATCGACCGCATTCATCAGGCGAAAGGCAACGTCGATTATATCGTCATTAATCCGGCGGCGTTCACCCATACCAGCGTGGCGCTGCGTGATGCGCTACTGGCCGTCAGCATTCCGTTTATTGAAGTTCACTTGTCAAACGTGCATGCTCGCGAGCCTTTTCGTCATCATTCATATCTTTCTGATATTTCTGCCGGCGTGATCTGTGGACTTGGCGTCGACGGTTATTCCTGGGCATTACAGACGGCAGTTAAACGCCTGTCACCATCTCATTAAACAGAGTACGGAACCACACTCATGGATATTCGTAAGATTAAAAAACTGATCGAACTGGTTGAAGAATCAGGCATTGCTGAACTGGAAATTTCTGAAGGCGAAGAGTCCGTTCGTATCAGCCGTGCACCGGTCAATACCGGCTACCCAATGATGCAGCAGGCTTATGCCGCACCAATGATGCAGCAGCCTGCTCTGGCAGCGGCCGTGGCTTCGGCTACCGCTCCGGCGATGGAAGCGCCTGCTGCTGCCGAGATCGGTGGCCATATCGTGCGTTCTCCTATGGTCGGTACTTTCTACCGTACCCCAAGCCCTGACGCGAAAGCGTTTGTGGAAATCGGTCAGAAAGTCAACGCCGGTGACACTCTGTGCATCGTTGAAGCAATGAAAATGATGAACCAGATCGAAGCCGATAAGTCCGGCATCGTGAAAGCGATTCTGGTCGAAAGCGGTCAGCCAGTTGAGTTTGACGAGCCGCTGGTCGTCATCGAATAACGGGGCAAACCATGCTGGATAAAATTGTAATTGCTAACCGTGGTGAAATTGCGCTGCGTATTCTGCGCGCCTGTAAAGAACTGGGTATTAAAACGGTTGCGGTGCACTCCACGGCGGATCGCGACCTGAAGCATGTGCTGCTGGCCGACGAGACCGTCTGTATTGGCCCGCCTCCGTCAGTGAAAAGCTACCTGAATATCCCGGCGCTGATTTCTGCTGCCGAGATCACCGGCGCGGTGGCTATCCACCCAGGCTACGGCTTCCTCTCCGAGAATGCGGACTTCGCCGAGCAGGTCGAGCGCTCAGGCTTTATCTTTATCGGGCCGAAAGCGGACACCATCCGCCTGATGGGCGATAAAGTGTCGGCGATCACCGCGATGAAGAAAGCGGGCGTGCCTACGGTGCCAGGCTCTGACGGCCCACTGACCGAGGATATGGATAAGAACCGCGCCTTTGCGAAACGCATCGGCTACCCGGTGATTATCAAGGCCTCCGGCGGCGGCGGCGGTCGCGGCATGCGCGTGGTACGCAGCGACAAAGAGCTGGAACAGTCGATAAACATGACGAAAGCGGAAGCCAAAGCGGCTTTCAACAACGACATGGTTTATATGGAAAAGTACCTGGAAAACCCGCGCCATATCGAAATTCAGGTATTGGCAGACGGCCAGGGCAACGCCATCTATCTGGCCGAACGCGACTGCTCCATGCAGCGTCGTCACCAGAAGGTGGTGGAAGAAGCACCAGCACCGGGCATTACCGAAGAGATGCGTCGCTATATCGGCGAACGCTGCTCGAAAGCCTGTATCGACATCGGCTATCGCGGCGCAGGCACCTTCGAGTTCCTGTATGAAAACGGTGAGTTCTATTTCATTGAGATGAACACCCGTATTCAGGTTGAGCACCCGGTTACCGAGATGATCACCGGCGTTGACCTGATCAAAGAGCAGCTGCGCATTGCCGCCGGCCAGCCGTTGTCGATCAAACAGGAAGAAGTGGTTATTCGCGGTCACGCGGTGGAATGCCGTATCAACGCCGAAGATGCGAATACTTTCCTGCCAAGCCCTGGCAAAATCACCCGCTTCCACGCGCCCGGTGGTTTTGGCGTGCGTTGGGAATCCCATATCTACGCCGGTTACACCGTACCGCCGTACTATGACTCCATGATTGGTAAGTTGATTACCTTTGGCGAAAACCGTGATGTGGCGATTTCACGCATGAAAAATGCGCTGGCTGAACTGATCATTGACGGCATCAAGACCAACGTCGAACTGCAGATGAAAATCATGTCGGACGAGAATTTCCAGCACGGTGGGACTAACATCCACTATCTGGAGAAAAAACTCGGTCTGCAAGAGAAGTAAGTGCGCCAGATGCCCGGTTTAACGGGCTGAAGTCGACAGATGCAGGGGCCGATTAGTCGGCCCCTTCTTATTAGGGAAGCGCATGGAAACACGTTTTTTACAGGCTCATCGTGAGGCGCGCTGGTCATTCGCGCTGGCGTTGGCTTATCTGGCCTGCTGGGCGCTGTCAGCCTGGCTGTTGGACGATCAACAGGGGCTGACCGGTTTACCGCACTGGTTTGAAATGGCCTGCCTGCTGGTGCCGCTGCTGTTTATTTTTCTTTGCTGGTTAATGGTGCGCGTTATCTTCCGCAATATCCCTCTGGAGGATCATCGTGAAGCTTGAAGTTATTCTGCCGCTGGCAGGTTATCTGCTGCTGGTCGCCGGGCTGTCGGTCTGGGCGATGCGCAAACGGCGCGAAGGGAATTTCCTCACTGAATACTTTCTCGGCAGTCGCTCAATGGGCGGCTTCGTGCTGGCGATGACGCTGACCACCACCTATATCAGCGCCAGTTCGTTTATCGGCGGCCCCGGTGCGGCTTATAAATACGGCCTGGGCTGGGTGTTGCTGTCGATGGTACAGGTGCCGGCTGTCTGGCTCTCACTGGGGGTGCTCGGCAAGAAGTTCGCTATTCTGGCGCGGCGTTACAATGCCGTTACGCTCAACGATATGCTGTATGCCCGCTATCGTAGCCCGCTGCTGGTGTGGCTGGCCAGCCT
The DNA here is from genome assembly GCF_000026985.1 of Erwinia pyrifoliae DSM 12163. Lineage (NCBI taxonomy): Bacteria > Pseudomonadati > Pseudomonadota > Gammaproteobacteria > Enterobacterales > Erwiniaceae > Erwinia > Erwinia pyrifoliae. The sequence continues at coordinate 336,969 of NC_017390.1, read as the reverse complement.
TAGCCTGCTGACCGCCTTTATTGGCGCAATGACTGTGCAGTTCGTTGGCGGCGCACGCCTGCTGGAAACGGCGGCCGGCATTCCCTACGACAGCGGGCTACTGATCTTTGGCGGCACCATCGCGCTGTATACCGCTTTTGGCGGTTTCCGCGCCAGCGTGCTCAACGATGCCATGCAGGGGCTGGTGATGCTGGCCGGCACCATCCTGCTGCTGGTTGCCGTCATACACGCGGCGGGCGGATTGCATAACGCGGTGCACACCTTACAGCAGATCGATCCGCAGCTGGTTTCTCCATCAGGCGTGGGCGATATTTTGACGCCGACTTTCCTCGCATCGTTCTCGGTTTTAGTCTGCTTTGGCGTGATTGGCCTGCCGCATACGGCGGTACGCTGCATCTCCTATAAAGACAGCAAGGCGGTACATCTGGCTATCCTGCTTGGCACCGTGGTGGTGGCCGTGCTGATGTTGGGGATGCATCTGGCAGGCGCGTTAGGACGAGCGGTGATCCCGGATTTACAGACCCCTGATACGGTGATCCCAACGCTGATGATCGCCGTGCTGCCGCCGCTGGCGGCCGGGATCTTTCTGGCAGCGCCGATGGCAGCAATCATGTCGACGGTTAATGCCCAGCTGCTACAATCGTCAGCGACCATCGTCAAGGATCTCTATTTGCGGGCATGCCCGCACCAGACAGACAATGAAGCGCGGTTGAAACGGCTCTCTTCGCTGGTCACCCTGGTGCTGGGCCTGCTGCTGCTGCTGGCGGCCTGGCATCCGCCGCAGATGATTATCTGGCTCAACCTGCTGGCCTTTGGCGGGCTGGAGGCGGTGTTCCTGTGGCCGCTGGTGCTCGGCCTGTATTGGGAAAAAGCCAATGCCGCTGGCGCACTGAGCAGTATGATTTGTGGTGCAGCCTGCTATAGCCTGTTGGCCAGCCTGTCGCTACACCCCTGGGGATTCCACCCGATTGTGCCCGCGCTGCTGCTCAGCCTGCTGGCGTTTATTATCGGCAACCGTTTTGGCCGTCCGGTGGTGGCCACAACGTCTGCCTCCACCCTGTTTGAATAAAGAGATTCGCTATGCCCTGGATACAGATGAAAATAAATACCATCGGCGCTCAGGCTGAAGAGCTGGGCGACGCACTGATTGAAAACGGTGCCGTGTCGGTCACCTTCCAGGATACCCACGATAACCCGGTGTTTGAACCGCTGCCGGGCGAGACGCGCCTGTGGGGCGATACCGATGTCATCGGCCTGTTTGACGCTGAAATCGATATGACAGAGGTGATAGCCGGGCTGGAGCAACATCCCCAGCTGGGCCACGGTTTCCTCCATAAGATTGAGCAAATTGAAGATAAGGACTGGGAACGCGAGTGGATGACAAACTTCCACCCGATGCGTTTCGGCCAACGTCTGTGGATTTGCCCAAGCTGGCGCGACGTACCAGACCCGGATGCGGTGAACGTGATGCTCGATCCGGGGCTGGCATTTGGTACCGGCACCCATCCCACGACGGCTCTGTGTCTGGCATGGCTGGATGGCCTGGACCTGACCGGTAAGACGATTATCGATTTTGGCTGTGGTTCCGGCATCCTGGCCATTGCTGCACTCAAGCTGGGAGCCGCCGCCGCTATCGGTATTGATATCGATCCCCAGGCCATTCAGGCCAGCCGGGACAATGCTGAACGCAATGGGGTTTCGGACCGCCTCTCGCTCTATCTGCCGCATCAGCAGCCGGGTAATCTGGTTGCCGATGTGGTGGTCGCCAATATCCTGGCAGGCCCGCTGCGTGAGCTGGCGCCGTTGATTAGCGTACTGCCGAAACAGGGCGGGCATCTTGGCCTGTCTGGCGTGCTGTCCAGCCAGGCGACGGCCGTCTGTGAAGCCTATGCCGACCTGTTCCAGCTTGATGCGGTAGCCGAGAAAGAAGAGTGGTGCCGCATTACTGGCGTACGCCGTTAAACAGGGTGCTTTCACAGCCGGCATACGCGGTGCCAGCTCTGTCGTCACGTCACATGTCTCGTTTAATGCGCAAATTGGCGCGATTTATATTGTTAACTTGCTCACAAAAAAAGAAAATCCCTTGTGAGCAATTTAATTATTCTTTATTAACTCACTGTTATTTATAAACATATAGCAAAAAAACAGGACCACTTCGATATTCACCTGACCTGTTAAGGTGTATTGTTCAAAGTTTGGCCTTTCATCTTCCTGAAAAAATGCGTAATATACGCCGCCTTGCGGACACACTATGGTCACTTTTTTTTCATGCGCATAGGAAATCACCAGCTTCGTAATCGCTTGATTGCGGCACCAATGGCCGGGATCACTGACAGGCCATTCAGAACCCTATGCGATGGGTGCTGGTATGACCGTCTCCGAGATGCTGTCGTCAAACCCTGAAGTCTGGGCAAGCGATAAGTCCCGGTTGCGTATGGTACACAGTGACGAACCCGGTATTCGTACCGTACAAATTGCCGGTTGTGATCCGCAAGAGATGGCAGAAGCCGCGCGCATCAACGCTGCATCAGGCGCGCAGGTGATCGACATCAACATGGGATGTCCCGCCAAAAAAGTGAATCGTAAGATGGCAGGTTCGGCGTTACTGCAACATCCTGAGCTGGTGAAGTCTATCCTCTCAGCCGTGGTCAATGCTGTTGACGTGCCGGTTACCTTAAAGATTCGCACCGGTTGGGACAGCGACAACCGCAACTGCGTAGAGATTGCCCAATTGGCTGAACGCTGTGGTATTCAGGCCCTGACAATTCATGGACGCACACGCGCCTGTTTGTTCAACGGTGATGCTGAGTACGACAGCATTCGGACAGTTAAGCAGAACGTATCCATTCCGGTTATCGCGAATGGAGACATTACTGACCCGCATAAAGCCAGAGCGGTACTCGATTATACGGGGGCTGATGCCCTGATGATAGGACGGGCTGCTCAGGGAAGACCGTGGATCTTCCGGGAAATCCAGCATTATCTGGACACTGGGGAGCTGCTGGCACCGATGCCACTGGCTGAAGTCAAGCGCTTGCTCATCGGGCACTTACGGGAACTGCACGGCTTTTATGGTCAGCGCAAGGGATACCGTATTGCCCGGAAGCACGTCTCCTGGTATCTGCAGGAGAACGCCCCAAACGACCAGTTTCGGCGCACATTCAACGCCATTGAGGATGCCAGCGAACAGCTGGAGGCGTTGGAGGCATACTTCGAAAATCTTGCGTAATTAGAAATAAAGAGCTGACAGAAATATGTTCGAACAACGCGTAAATTCTGACGTACTGACCGTATCAACCGTTAATTCACAGGATCAGGTGACCCAAAAGCCACTGCGTGATTCGGTCAAACAGGCACTGAAGAACTATTTTGCTCAACTGAATGGTCAGGATGTCAATGATCTGTATGAGCTGGTACTGGCTGAAGTTGAACAGCCTCTGTTAGACATGGTGATGCAATACACCCGTGGCAACCAGACCCGTGCAGCTCTGATGATGGGCATCAATCGCGGTACGCTGCGTAAGAAACTGAAAAAATACGGCATGAACTAATAGCTTCTGGTTAACATGTTGTTTTAAAAGCGCTTATTCCCTGGGATAGGCGCTTTTTTATATCCTGGCCGGCAGCGCAATCCTGAGTGGTCAGTCATTTTCAAAGAGTCGGTATCACAAAACACCGTTTTAGGAAAAAACCTGTTAACCTTGTCAGGCAGGATCGCTATTTTAATGCAATATAATCCGTATTGGACATCTCTCCGCACGGTCAGCGCCCTCACCTTATCGACTACGCTGTACGCACGTCCCACGAGTGTAAAGTTTCCGTCAATAGTAGAATGCGGCTAAACCTTAGCCCTTAACAGATGTCCGAGTCATTGTATCGCAGCTGATTGGCTTCATGATGCGCTACAGGTTCTCTAACACTTATCGTCTGAATGAGTATTTATGAAGCAGTCACAAAATTTCCACAGAGGCTTTCTGCGTCCGCGCTACTGGCTAACCTGGTTTGGCGTCGGCATCTTATTTCTGCTGGTCCAGCTCCCCTACCCACTGTTGCACAAACTGGGTACCTGGATGGGTAGAACCTCAATGCGTTTTATGAAACGCCGCGTGTCCATCGCACGCCGTAACCTGGAACTCTGTTTTCCGGAAATGGAAAAAGATCATCTGGAGCGGTGCATCATCGGTAATTTTGAATCGCTCGGCATGGGGTTGCTGGAAACCGGCATGGCCTGGTTCTGGTCCGATCGCCGGGTTAAGCGCTGGTTTAGCGTTAAAGGTCTGCATAACCTTCAGGCTGCGCAGGCAAATGGTCGCGGAGCGCTGATTATCGGCGTGCATTTTATGTCGCTTGAGCTGGGCGGTCGGACTATGGGCCTTTGCCAGCCCATGATGGCGATGTATCGTCCGCATAATAATAAGCTGATGGAATGGGTGCAGACCAAAGGGCGTATGCGTTCCAATAAGGCCATGATAAACCGGCGCGATCTGCGTGGCATGGTTCAGGCATTGAAGCAGGGTGAAGCCGTGTGGTTTGCCCCGGACCAGGATTATGGTCCGAAGGGGAGCGTTTTTGCTCCGCTGTTTGCCGTTCCCCAGGCAGCCACTACCAGCGGAACCTGGATGCTGGCACGGATGGCCAAACCCGCGCTGATTACCGTGGTGCTGGTGCGTAAAGAAAACGGTAGCGGTTACGAGCTGGTGATCCAGCCAGAACTGAAGGATTACCCGATTGAAGACGAGCAGCAGGCTGCCGAATATATGAACCGAGTGATTGAGCGCGAGATTATGCGCGCCCCGAATCAGTATATGTGGCTGCATCGACGCTTTAAAACTCGCCCGACCGGTGCCAGCTCGTTATATTGACCCACCTTTTCACCTTCGCCCCTTCAGCGCCTGCAGGCGCTGAAGCAGCTAAAGTCCCCTAGATATCCTATTCATAGCCCCCTTTCATACGCTGTTTCCAGTCGCTGAAACGATTCGCACCGGTTATGAACTCCCCTCCTGAATTCGCCCTGTATTGGTGCAATCCATCAGGTTAAGCCTCAGGCTGTCTCTGTTGGACAGCTAAGCTTTCCAATAAAATCAGGGTAATGCAACTCTGGCATCCTCCTTGCAAAGCTCTGTATGGCTTCGGCTACAGACAGGCAAAGCGCACCAAAGCGTACGCCAAAAATAACAAATAAATTCGCCACACAGGACGCTTTATGAAAAAGATGATGCTCTCCACGCTGGTTACCGCCGCAGCGCTGTTTACGCTCGCCAACCAGGCACATGCCGGCACCACGCTGGATGCAATAAAGAAGAAAGGCTTCATCCAGTGCGGCATCAGTGACGGGTTGCCTGGTTTCTCTTATGCGGATGCCAGCGGTAAGTTCAGCGGTATCGACGTGGACGTGTGTCGTGCTGCGGCAGCGGCAGTGTTGGGTGATGCCGGGAAAGTGAAATATACCCCGCTGACGGCTAAAGAACGCTTCACTGCCTTACAGTCTGGTGAGGTAGACATTCTTTCACGTAATACCACCTGGACCTCTGCCCGTGATGGCGGTATGGGCTTCATTTTCGCTGGCGTAAACTATTATGACGGCATCGGTTTCCTGACCCACCAGAAAGCAGGGCTGAAAAGCGCGAAAGAGCTGGACGGCGCAACCGTCTGTATTCAGGCCGGTACCGATACCGAACTGAACGTGGCCGACTATTTTAAAGCCAATAAAATGCAGTATACGCCGGTGACATTCGACCGCTCGGACGAATCGGCTAAGGCGCTGGATAGCGGTCGCTGCGACACCCTGGCTTCCGATCAGTCCCAGCTGTATGCGTTGCGTATCAAACTGGGCAAGCCTGACGACTTTATCGTGCTGCCGGAAGTGATTTCGAAAGAGCCACTGGGCCCGGTGGTACGCCGTGATGACGATGACTGGTTCACCATTGTTAAATGGTCGCTGTTCGCCATGCTGAATGCCGAAGAGATGGGGATCACCTCGAAAAATGTCGACAGCATGTCGGCAAAACCGTCAAACCCGGATATGGCTCATCTGCTCGGCGCTGAAGGTGACTTCGGTAAAGATCTGAAGCTGGGCAACAAATGGGCTTATAACATCATTAAGCAGGTGGGTAACTATCAGGAAGTCTTCGATCGCAATGTCGGAAAAGACAGCCAGCTGAAAATTGCTCGTGGCCAGAATGCGTTGTGGAACAATGGCGGTATTCAGTACGCGCCGCCAGTACGTTAACTCCTCTGATTAGCGGGCACCGGAGTTCCGGCGCCCAACTCTGAATTTTCGTTACTGAGGTTTTATCATGTCTCCACGCCCAGCAGTAAAAAGGGATTTTTCCTTTAGTCATCCTGCGGTGCGCGCCTGGCTTTTTCAGATTGTTGCTGTTGTCGCGGTGCTTATCGTTGCAGGATATCTGATCCACAACACCACTAATAATCTTGCCAGCCGTGGCATTACTTCCGGATTTAGCTTCCTTGAACGTAACGCTGGTTTTGGTATCGTCCAGCATCTGATTGATTACTCAGAAGGGGATAGCTATGCGCGCGTCTTTCTGGTCGGGTTAACCAACACCCTGCTGGTATCTGCGCTCTGTATCGTTTTCGCCTCATTACTGGGCTTTTTCGTTGGCCTGGCGCGCCTGTCTGATAACTGGCTGCTGCGTAAATTATCCACTGTTTATGTCGAGACGTTCCGCAATATCCCGCCGCTGTTGCAGATCTTCTTCTGGTACTTTGCCGTGCTGCGCAACCTGCCCGGGCCACGCCAGGCGCTACATGCCTTCGATCTGGCCTTTGTCAGTAACCGTGGACTGTATATTCCGTGGCCTGAATATTCAGCAGGGACCGTGCCGTTCCTGCTTGCCCTGCTGCTGGCGACGGCTATCAGTACAGCCCTGTTCCGCTACAATAAACAGCATCAGCTTAAGACCGGGCGGTTGCGTCGTACATGGCCTGCCACGGTCGCCATGCTGGCCCTGTTTCCGTTGGCAGCCATCCTGCTGGCAGGCAGCCCGATGCACTGGGATATCCCACAGCTGCGCGGTTTTAATTTTCGTGGCGGATTTGTCCTGATCCCGGAGCTGGCCGCACTCACGCTGGCGTTGTCGATCTATACCTCCACGTTTATTGCCGAGGTTATACGTTCAGGGATCCAATCGGTGCCATACGGTCAGCATGAGGCTGCATCTTCTCTCGGTCTGCCGCATACGGTAACACTGCACCAGGTGATTATCCCGCAGGCGTTGCGCGTTATCATTCCGCCACTGACCAGCCAGTATCTGAATATCGTGAAGAACTCCTCGCTGGCAGCAGCTATTGGTTATCCCGATATGGTGTCGCTGTTTGCTGGTACGGTGCTGAACCAGACGGGACAGGCGATTGAAACCATCGCCATCACCATGGGGGTTTATCTCATCATCAGCCTGTCGATTTCGCTGTTAATGAATATCTACAACCGCAAAATCGCCCTGATAGAGCGCTAAAGACGAGATTATTATGACTGTTATCATTGATGAGACGCCAGCGACCAAAACTCATGCATTCTCACGTTCCGTCGCCTGGGCAAGAAAAAATCTTTTCTCTGGCGTCGGTAATTCGTTACTCACGCTGCTTTGCCTGTGGATCATGTGGGAAGCGATTCCGCCTGCACTTAACTGGCTGATATTTCAGGCCAACTGGACAGGTGATACGCGCGCAGACTGCACTAAAGAGGGAGCCTGCTGGGTATTTATTCATGCGCGCTTTGGTCAGCTGATGTATGGGCTTTATCCGCATGAGCTGCGCTGGCGTATTAATCTGGCGCTGGTCATCGGCCTGCTGTCGATCGTTCCGATGTTGGTGAAAAGCCTGCCGCGCCGTGGCAGCTATCTTGTTGGCTGGGCGGTGGTTTATCCTCTGCTGGTATGGCTGCTGATGTACGGCGGCTGGCTGGGGCTGGAGCAGGTGGAAACCCGCCAGTGGGGCGGTCTGACATTAACGCTGATTATTGCTGCGGTCGGTATCGCCGGAGCACTGCCCGCCGGCATTCTGTTGGCATTGGGCAGGCGCTCGCGAATGCCGGTTGTGCGTACCCTGTGCGTGTTATTCATTGAGTTTTGGCGCGGGGTTCCACTGATCACCGTCCTGTTTATGTCCTCGGTGATGCTACCGCTGTTTATGGCGGAAGGCAGCTCTATCGATAAGCTGATACGCGCTTTGGTCGGAGTGATCCTGTTTCAGTCGGCCTATGTCGCTGAAGTAGTGCGTGGCGGGCTGCAGGCGCTGCCGAAAGGTCAGTACGAAGGCGCCGAGTCGCTGGCGTTAGGCTACTGGAAAACGCAGGGACTGGTGATCCTTCCTCAGGCATTAAAGCTGGTTATTCCGGGGTTGGTGAACACCATCATTGCGCTGTTCAAAGATACCAGCCTGGTCATCATCATTGGTCTGTTCGATCTGTTCAGCAGCGTGCAGCAGGCCACGGTCGACCCCGCCTGGCTGGGGATGTCCACCGAAGGCTACGTCTTTGCTGCGCTTATCTATTGGATTTTCTGTTTTAGTATGTCGCGCTATAGCCAGCATTTGGAAAAGCGCTTTCACACCGGGCGTACACCGCACTAAGGTTTAATAAGATGACGAAAATGATGAGCCAGACTAACGACGCGATGATGATAACGCTTGAGAACGTCAACAAATGGTACGGCCAGTTTCATGTGTTGAAGAATATTAATCTGCAGGTTAAACCACGCGAACGTATCGTGCTTTGTGGGCCTTCCGGGTCCGGAAAATCGACGACGATCCGCTGTATTAACCATCTTGAGGAGCATCAACAGGGGCGTATTGTGGTGGACGGAACCTTACTGAATGACGATCTGCGCAATATTGAACGCGTGCGTACTGAAGTCGGGATGGTATTTCAACACTTTAATCTGTTCCCGCATCTGAGCGTATTACAGAACTGTACGCTTGCGCCTGTCTGGGTGCGCAAAACGCCAAAGAAGGAAGCGGAAGAGTTGGCCATGCACTATCTGGAACGCGTGCGTATTGCAGAACACGCGCATAAGTTTCCGGGACAGCTTTCGGGTGGCCAGCAGCAGCGCGTGGCGATAGCCCGCTCGCTGTGTATGAAGCCCAAAATCATGCTGTTTGATGAACCGACTTCCGCACTGGATCCGGAGATGGTGAAAGAAGTGCTCGATACCATGATCGGCCTGGCAGAAGACGGAATGACTATGCTGTGCGTTACCCATGAAATGGGCTTTGCTCGTACCATTGCTGACCGGGTGATCTTTATGGATCGCGGTGAAATCGTTGAGCAGGCTCCGCCACAGCAGTTTTTTGCTAATCCTGAGTCCGAACGTACTCGCGCTTTCCTCTCGCAGGTTATTCACTAACTCTCCCTCTCGTACTGCCATAGCCTACGAAACTCCCACCCAGAAATGGCGGGAGTTTTTATTTGCAGTTAATCACTTATGGCTCTCACTACCGACGAACAGGGCTTTTGAACGGTTTTTTTGGGGGAACTGATAACGCAAAAAGGCCATCCCGGAGGATGGCCTTTTGCTTGATTTNATGCCTGGCAGTTCCCTACTCTCGCATGGGGAGACCCCACACTACCATCGGCGCTACGGCGTTTCACTTCTGAGTTCGGCATGGGGTCAGGTGGGACCACCGCGCTANAGCCGCCAGGCAAATTCTTTATTTGCCGAACTCATGCCATTTTACTGGTGCTGATACCCAGAGTCGAACTGGGGACCTCACCCTTACCAAGGGTGCGCTCTACCAACTGAGCCATATCAGCACACTCAATTTTTAAGGGCGACAAAAATATCGCCCTTATTTATTTGATGCCTGGCAGTTCCCTACTCTCGCATGGGGAGACCCCACACTACCATCGGCGCTACGGCGTTTCACTTCTGAGTTCGGCATGGGGTCAGGTGGGACCACCGCGCTAAAGCCGCCAGGCAAATTCTGGTGCTCTGTCCTTCGTCTTTTACGCCGCTGCCGCGTTGGCTTCCTTCGCTCGCAACGGTCACATACTCGTGTATGCTCCCGCCGACTCGGCTCAGTTGCCGCCTTGCCGCAACGTAAAATACTCGGACACAGAAACGAATCTCGTTCCCGCTAATTCTTTATCCGGTTCAAGCTGAAAATATCTCTTCGTCTCTCAATACTCACCAGAACGCTTCTGGCGTTGTAAGGTTAAGCCTCACGGGTCATTAGTACCGGTTAGCTCAACGCATCGCTGCGCTTACACACCCGGCCTATCAACGTCGTCGTCTTCAACGTCCCTTCAGGACTCTCAAGGAGTCAGGGAAGATTCATCTCGAGGCAAGTTTCGCGCTTAGATGCTTTCAGCGCTTATCTTTTCCGCACTTAGCTACCGGGCAATGCCATTGGCATGACAACCCGAACACCAGCGGTGCGTTCACTCCGGTCCTCTCGTACTAGGAGCAACCCCTCTCAATCTTCCAGCGCCCACGGCAGATAGGGACCGAACTGTCTCACGACGTTCTAAACCCAGCTCGCGTACCACTTTAAACGGCGAACAGCCGTACCCTTGGGACCTACTTCAGCCCCAGGATGTGATGAGCCGACATCGAGGTGCCAAACACCGCCGTCGATATGAACTCTTGGGCGGTATCAGCCTGTTATCCCCGGAGTACCTTTTATCCGTTGAGCGATGGCCCTTCCATTCAGAACCACCGGATCACTATGACCTGCTTTCGCACCTGCCCGAGCCGTCACTCTCGCAGTCAAGCCAGCTTATGCCATTGCACTAACCTCACGATGTCCGACCGTGATTAGCTGACCTTCGTGCTCCTCCGTTACTCTTTGGGAGGAGACCGCCCCAGTCAAACTACCCACCAGACACTGTCCCCACGCCGGATTACGGCGCCAGGTTAGAACATCAAACGTTAAAGGGTGGTATTTCAAGGTTGGCTCCACGCAGACTGGCGTCCACGCTTCNAAGCCTCCCACCTATCCTACACATCAAGGCTCAATGTTCAGTGTCAAGCTGTAGTAAAGGTTCACGGGGTCTTTCCGTCTTGCCGCGGGTACACTGCATCTTCACAGCGAGTTCAATTTCACTGAGTCTCGGGTGGAGACAGCCTGGCCATCATTACGCCATTCGTGCAGGTCGGAACTTACCCGACAAGGAATTTCGCTACCTTAGGACCGTTATAGTTACGGCCGCCGTTTACCGGGGCTTCGATCAAGAGCTTCTCCTTNCGGATAACCCCATCAATTAACCTTCCGGCACCGGGCAGGCGTCACACCGTATACGTCCACTTTCGTGTTTGCACAGTGCTGTGTTTTTAATAAACAGTTGCAGCCAGCTGGTATCTTCGACTGGCTTCAGCTCCGCGAGCAAGTCGCTTCACCTACGCGCCAGCGTGCCTTCTCCCGAAGTTACGGCACCATTTTGCCTAGTTCCTTCACCCGAGTTCTCTCAAGCGCCTTGGTATTCTCTACCTGACCACCTGTGTCGGTTTGGGGTACGATTCGATGTTACCTGATGCTTAGAGGCTTTTCCTGGAAGCAGGGCATTTGTCACTTCAGCACCGTGGTGCCTCGTCATCACGCCTCAGCCTTAAAGAGTTCCGGATTTGCCTGGAACTCAAGCCTGCACGCTTAAACCGGGACAACCGTCGCCCGGCCAACATAGCCTTCTCCGTCCCCCCTTCGCAGTAACACCCAGTACGGGAATATTAACCCGTTTCCCATCGACTACGCCTTTCGGCCTCGCCTTAGGGGTCGACTCACCCTGCCCCGATTAACGTTGGACAGGAACCCTTGGTCTTCCGGCGAGCGGGCTTTTCACCCGCTTTATCGTTACTTATGTCAGCATTCGCACTTCTGATACCTCCAGCAGACCTCACNGTCCACCTTCGACGGCTTACAGAACGCTCCCCTACCCAACGGACGTATCCCGAGGCCCACTCGACTTTNATGGGCGCATTGACGTCGCTGCGCTCCGTCAATCGTTATCCACTATAGTGAATGTGCCTGGGTGATACGTCCGCTGCCGCAGCTTCGGTGCATGGTTTAGCCCCGTTACATCTTCCGCGCAGGCCGACTCGACCAGTGAGCTATTACGCTTTCTTTAAATGATGGCTGCTTCTAAGCCAACATCCTGGCTGTCTGGGCCTTCCCACATCGTTTCCCACTTAACCATGACTTTGGGACCTTAGCTGGCGGTCTGGGTTGTTTCCCTCTTCACGACGGACGTTAGCACCCGCCGTGTGTCTCCCGTGATAACATTCTCCGGTATTCGCAGTTTGCATCGGATCGGTAAGCCGGGATGGCCCCCTGGCCGAAACAGTGCTCTACCCCCGGAGATGAGTTCACGAGGCGCTACCTAAATAGCTTTCGGGGAGAACCAGCTATCTCCCGGTTTGATTGGCCTTTCACCCCCCAGCCACAAGTCATCCGCTAATTTTTCAACATTAGTCGGTTCGGTCCTCCAGTTAGTGTTACCCAACCTTCAACCTGCCCATGGCTAGATCACCGGGTTTCGGGTCTATACCCTGCAACTTAACGCCCGGTTAAGACTCGGTTTCCCTGCGGCTCCCCTATACGGTTAACCTTGCTACAGAATATAAGTCGCTGACCCATTATACAAAAGGTACGCAGTCACACCACGAAGGTGCTCCCACTGCTTGTACGTACACGGTTTCAGGTTCTGTTTCACTCCCCTCGCCGGGGTTCTTTTCGCCTTTCCCTCACGGTACTGGTTCACTATCGGTCAGTCAGGAGTATTTAGCCTTGGAGGATGGTCCCCCCCATATTCAGACAGGATGTCACGTGTCCCGCCCTACTCATCGAACTCACAATAAGTGCCTTTTTGTGTACGGGGCTGTCACCCTTTACTGCGCGACTTTCCAGACGCTTCCACTAAAGCACAAACTGATTCAGGTTCTGGGCTGTTCCCCGTTCGCTCGCCGCTACTGGGGGAATCTCGGTTGATTTCTTTTCCTCGGGGTACTTAGATGTTTCAGTTCCCCCGGTTCGCCTCATGCCACTATGTATTCATGACATGATAGTGCAACGGATTGCACTGGGTTTCCCCATTCGGGTATCGTCGGTTGTTGCGGTTCATATCACCTTACCGACGCTTATCGCAGATTAGCACGCCCTTCATCGCCTCTGACTGCCTGGGCATCCACCGTGTACGCTTAGTCGCTTAACCTCACAACCCACAAGCGTCCCGAAAGACGTCTGTCAGTTGCAGGCATTGAGAGACTCGAACATGTCGTTAACTTCATTCTTATTACGGAGAATGAACACGACACGTCGTTTCAATTTTCAGCTTGTTCCGGATTGTTAAAGAGCATAATACTTCGCAGCATACTGTTAACCAGTACACTCTGAAATATTGAATTCAGAAAAACCATATGGTGGAGCTAAGCGGGATCGAACCGCTGACCTCCTGCGTGCAAGGCAGGCGCTCTCCCAGCTGAGCTATAGCCCCATACGGTCTGACAGAAACCTTTTTCTACCACTCATGAGGAGTCGCATTTTCTTTATAAAGAGAAAATGCAATTTCTTTTCAGGCAAGGCATGCGGGAGGGAAGTTTACTACAGTAAACGACCGAGTGCATAACGCAGCATGAGAAGAAATTTGGTAGGCCTGAGTGGACTTGAACCACCGACCTCACCCTTATCAGGGGTGCGCTCTAACCACCTGAGCTACAAGCCTGTAGAGGTTTTTCTGCTCGTTACTTTTTNATCAGACAATCTGTGTGGACACTGCGCCGGAAGGTATCTTCAGGTAAGGAGGTGATCCAACCGCAGGTTCCCCTACGGTTACCTTGTTACGACTTCACCCCAGTCATGAATCACAAAGTGGTAAGCGCCCTCCCGAAGGTTAAGCTACCTACTTCTTTTGCAACCCACTCCCATGGTGTGACGGGCGGTGTGTACAAGGCCCGGGAACGTATTCACCGTAGCATTCTGATCTACGATTACTAGCGATTCCGACTTCACGGAGTCGAGTTGCAGACTCCGATCCGGACTACGACGCACTTTATGAGGTCCGCTTGCTCTCGCGAGGTCGCTTCTCTTTGTATGCGCCATTGTAGCACGTGTGTAGCCCTGGCCGTAAGGGCCATGATGACTTGACGTCATCCCCACCTTCCTCCGGTTTATCACCGGCAGTCTCCTTTGAGTTCCCGACCGAATCGCTGGCAACAAAGGATAAGGGTTGCGCTCGTTGCGGGACTTAACCCAACATTTCACAACACGAGCTGACGACAGCCATGCAGCACCTGTCTCACGGTTCCCGAAGGCACTTCCGCATCTCTGCAAAATTCCGTGGATGTCAAGGCCAGGTAAGGTTCTTCGCGTTGCATCGAATTAAACCACATGCTCCACCGCTTGTGCGGGCCCCCGTCAATTCATTTGAGTTTTAACCTTGCGGCCGTACTCCCCAGGCGGTCGACTTAACGCGTTAGCTCCGGAAGCCACTCCTCAGGGGAACAGCCTCCAAGTCGACATCGTTTACGGCGTGGACTACCAGGGTATCTAATCCTGTTTGCTCCCCACGCTTTCGCACCTGAGCGTCAGTCTTCGTCCAGGGGGCCGCCTTCGCCACCGGTATTCCTCCAGATCTCTACGCATTTCACCGCTACACCTGGAATTCTACCCCCCTCTACGAGACTCTAGCCTGCCAGTTTCGAATGCAGTTCCCAGGTTAAGCCCGGGGATTTCACATCCGACTTGACAGACCGCCTGCGTGCGCTTTACGCCCAGTAATTCCGATTAACGCTTGCACCCTCCGTATTACCGCGGCTGCTGGCACGGAGTTAGCCGGTGCTTCTTCTGCGGGTAACGTCAATGAAAAAGGTTATTAACCTTTCCCCCTTCCTCCCCGCTGAAAGTACTTTACAACCCGAAGGCCTTCTTCATACACGCGGCATGGCTGCATCAGGCTTGCGCCCATTGTGCAATATTCCCCACTGCTGCCTCCCGTAGGAGTCTGGACCGTGTCTCAGTTCCAGTGTGGCTGGTCATCCTCTCAGACCAGCTAGGGATCGTCGCCTAGGTGAGCCGTTACCCCACCTACCAGCTAATCCCATCTGGGCACATCCGATGGTGTGAGGCCCGAAGGTCCCCCACTTTGGTCCGTAGACGTTATGCGGTATTAGCTACCGTTTCCAGTAGTTATCCCCCTCCATCGGGCAGTTTCCCAGACATTACTCACCCGTCCGCCACTCGTCACCCGAGAGCAAGCTCTCTGTGCTACCGTTCGACTTGCATGTGTTAGGCCTGCCGCCAGCGTTCAATCTGAGCCATGATCAAACTCTTCAATTAAAAGTTCGATTTGCTGAAACCTGCTTTTACAAACAGGACAGCGATGCTCAATCGTAAAACGTCATAATGAATGTCATTATGTGTTCACTCATGAGGCTTGATATTTTTTGCGCCTTGCGGCGCTGATATCAATCCTGCGAGTGCCCACACAGATTGTCTGATAAATTGTTAAAGAGCGGTGCAACAAGTCGCTGAAGCGTACTGTCGCGAGGTGGCGTATANTACGCTTTCCTCCTTCGGAGTCAACCTCTTTTTCAGAGGTTTTTTCCGGCGGTTCAGAACTTCCTGAACNTCTCAACACGCCGGCCTGTAAGCCGTTGTTCCGTGTCAGTGGAGGCGCATTATAGGGAGTTCTCAACGGCTGACAAGGGCTAAATTGCGATAGTTTGACTGACTGCTGCAATCCCCAGCAACCCCCCGCCTTATACCCTGTTATGCACAAACTTATCCACAATGCTCGCATTGCGGCAATTTTGACGAGCATCGCGCAAACGTTTTCGCTACAATGCCCGCGCATAGAATCAGCCCCTTCAGGGGCGTTATCTGAAACTTATCTTCTCTTATATATAGAGGAAAATAACTAAGCTTCATATAACGCTCTTTATATGCGATCCAAAGCCAAGGGATAAACCTCATGCAACAACATCGTCCTGTACGCCGCGCGCTGCTCAGCGTGTCTGACAAAGCCGGTATCCTCGAATTCGCTCAGGCACTTTCCCAGCGCGGCGTCGAGCTGCTCTCCACCGGAGGGACTGCCCGCCTGCTGGCTGATGCCGGTCTGCTGGTTACCGAAGTCTCTGACTATACCGGTTTCCCGGAAATGATGGATGGGCGCGTTAAAACGTTACACCCGAAAGTGCATGGTGGCATTTTAGGACGCCGTGGCCAGGATGATGACATTATGGCTGAACACGGCATATCGCCTGTTGATATGGTGGTCGTTAACCTTTATCCGTTCGCGCAAACCGTAGCCCGTGCAGACTGCTCGCTGGAAGATGCGGTTGAGAATATCGATATCGGTGGCCCTACGATGGTGCGCTCTGCTGCCAAGAATCATAAGGACGTAGCTGTCGTGGTGAAGAGCAACGATTATCAGGCCATTATTGCGGAATTAGATGCCAATGATAATTCGCTGACGCTGGCAACCCGTTTCGACCTGGCGATCAAAGCTTTTGAACACACCGCGGCTTACGACAGTACGATTGCCAACTACTTTGGCAGTATGGTCCCTGCCTATCACGGTGAAACAACTGAACCCGCCGGTCGTTTCCCGCGTACGCTGAATCTGAACTTCCTTAAGAAGCAGGATATGCGCTACGGCGAAAACAGCCACCAGCAGGCTGCCTTCTATATAGAAGATAATGTCAGTGAAGCGTCCGTCGCCACCGCACAGCAGGTGCAGGGTAAAGCACTCTCTTATAACAATATCGCCGATACCGATGCGGCGCTGGAGTGCGTAAAAGAGTTCGACCAGCCAGCCTGCGTCATCGTCAAGCATGCTAACCCGTGCGGCGTTGCCACAGGCAGCTCAATTCTTGAAGCCTACGAGCGAGCTTATCTAACCGACCCCACTTCTGCCTTCGGCGGCATTGTCGCCTTCAACCGTGAGCTGGACGAGGCCACCGCACGGGAGATTATCAGCCGCCAGTTTGTCGAAGTGATCATTGCTCCTTGCGCCAGCGATGCTGCCCTGAAGGTGACCGCTGCGAAACAGAACGTGCGCGTGCTGACCTGCGGCCAGTGGCAACAGCGTCAGACGGGCCTCGACTTCAAGCGTGTTAGCGGTGGTTTGCTGGTGCAGGACCGCGATCTCGGCATGGTGAATAATAGCCAGCTGCATGTTGTCAGTAAGCGCCAGCCGAACGAGCAGGAATTGCGTGATGCGCTTTTCTGCTGGAAGGTAGCTAAATTTGTTAAGTCGAACGCCATTGTCTATGCGCGTGACAATATGACTATCGGTATAGGTGCCGGCCAGATGAGCCGCGTTTACTCAGCTAAAATCGCCGGCATCAAAGCCGCCGATGAAGGTCTGGAAGTGAAAGGTTCAGCGATGGCCTCTGATGCTTTCTTCCCGTTCCGTGACGGTATTGATGCCGCCGCCGCCGTTGGCATTACCTGTGTTATTCAGCCAGGTGGCTCGATTCGCGATGATGAAGTGATTGCAGCAGCAGATGAACACGGCATTGCGATGATCTTTACCGGCATGCGCCACTTCCGCCATTAATTACGGAGTCCCAGATGAAAATATTAGTGATTGGTAACGGTGGCCGTGAGCACGCGTTAGCCTGGAAAGCCGCTCAGTCCCCGCTGGCTGACCGCGTATTTGTTGCTCCGGGCAATGCCGGCACCGCGCTGGAGCCTGCCTTACAGAACGTGGCTATCAGCCCCACCGATATTCAGGGGCTGTTGAACTTTGCCCTGAATGAAAAAATCGACCTGACGATTGTCGGCCCGGAAGCGCCGCTGGTTATTGGTGTGGTAGACGCATTCCGCAGCGCCGGGCTGAAAATCTTCGGCCCGACTCAGGCTGCCGCGCAGCTGGAAGGATCTAAAGCCTTTACCAAAGACTTCCTCGCCCGTCATCAGATCCCGACTGCCGAATACCAGAACTTCACCGAAGTTGAACCTGCCCTTGCGTATGTACGTAAGAAAGGCGCACCGATTGTGATTAAGGCCGATGGCCTGGCTGCGGGTAAAGGGGTAATCGTTGCCATGACGCTGCAGGAAGCGGAAGACGCCATCCAGGATATGCTGGCGGGCAACGCGTTTGGCGACGCCGGGCACCGCATCGTGGTGGAAGAGTTCCTTGACGGCGAAGAAGCCAGCTTTATTGTTATGGTCGATGGCGAAAACGTGCTGCCAATGGCTACCAGCCAGGATCACAAGCGCGTGGGCGATGGCGATACCGGTCCGAATACCGGCGGTATGGGGGCTTACTCTCCGGCACCGGTAGTCACCGATGAAATCCACCAGCGCGTGATGGACGAAGTGATCTGGCCAACCGTGCGGGGCATGGCTGCCGAGGGTAATGTCTATACCGGGTTCCTGTATGCCGGTTTGATGATTAATAAAAGCGGCCAGCCAAAGGTGATCGAATTTAACTGCCGCTTTGGCGATCCGGAAACCCAACCGATCATGCTGCGTCTGCAATCCGATCTGGTCGATCTGTGCCTGGCTGCGGTAAACGGTAATCTTGATCAAAAAGACTCCGTCTGGGATCCTCGCCATTCGTTGGGCGTGGTACTGGCAGCCGGTGGCTATCCTGGAGACTATGTCAACGGTCAGCCGATCCAAGGCCTGCCATCAGAAGAAGTGGCGGATGGGAAAGTGTTCCATGCGGGCACAACGCTGCAGGACGATCGGGTAGTCACCAGCGGTGGCCGCGTGCTGTGCGTAACCGCGCTGGGCGAAGACGTTGCCGCAGCACAGCAGCGCGCTTACCAGTTGGCAAAGCCGATTTCCTGGCATGGCAGCTTCTGCCGCACGGATATTGGCTATCGCGCAATAGATCGTAAATAACTGCGCGCGGCGGGTCATTGTTCTCGCATTAAACGATCTGACAAAGGGGCGATCTTCAATCGCCCTTTTTTATGCTCAGAAGCCGTCTTCTTTTGGCTCGTTTTGACACAGATCGGTGGCGGTGATCATCAGCAGCTCCGTGCCCGCAGGCGCCTCCAGCCACGCAATGTCGGGAAGGCCGGATACGTCACGCTGATGGCGGGCAATACGGCCCAACTCCGTGCTATCCAGTTGAGGTCGCACGCGCCCGCCCTTACAGCTGGCGACCGTACCATCTGGCTGCCATTTCCCTTGTTTTAGCAAAACCCTTCCTGACAGCAGGTCGTCGCTTATTTTCAGCATACGCTGGCCATCAAACTGATATAGCGCAACCGCATCCGCAGAGAGCGCTTCACGCCGCCCGACAAGCTGCCGCTGCATAAAACTGATATTGCCATCCTGATCGAAGCGCAGGGTCACATTATCAGGTTGTCCCCCGATGACACGGCGCTCTATCGACATCAGTTTCCCCTGCTGCCAGAGATAGTCGCTGGTTTCCACGGCTGCGCCGCTAAATGGCGTATACTCCGTCATCAGGCGTACCACCTGCTGCTGATGATTTTTACGCCAGATACGTACGGCACCGCCATCGGCAAGATATCCGCTGGCAGTCAAGTCTGGCAGATCGGAGCGAGTGCTACAGCCAGCTAACAGCATCAGCAAGGCGAAGGAGATGATTGGAGTAAATGAGGTCAATGTCATCATGATAAAAGTATCAAAAAATCAATGCCTTACTTCAGCTTCTGCGAAGCTGAAGCCGGAGGGCATACGCCAGGAAAACAGGCTAAACAAAAGGGGCGAAATCGCCCCTCTGTTTAAACTTTTCACCGTCAGACGATTACTTAACAGCTTCTTTCAGAGCTTTACCCGATGTAAATGCCGGCACGGTTGAAGCAGCAATTTGGATTTCGTTGCCAGTCTTTGGGTTGCGGCCGATACGCCCAGCGCGCTGATTAACTTTAAAAGTACCAAAACCAACCAGTTGTACTGCATCACCTTCTTTCAGAGACTCAGTAATCGCTGTCAGGGTGGATTCCAGTGCAGCTTTAGCCTGGGTCTTAGACAGGTCCGCTTTGTCCGCAATTATATCAATCAGTTGAGTCTTGTTCATAAGTTATCCTTACAGTGTATTTATCGCTTGCTAAGCATCGAGTGCGAGGGAAAAACCAGATTCTGGCACTCTCCTGCATACACGCACCGATAGCAACATTTTTCAGCCTCACAAATGTAGACCAGACAGGGTGCTTATGTGAAGCCCAAAGGCGCTACAATTCAGAGTTGAAGTCACGTTTTATCGTCTTACTGCCGAAAATTTATACCGATATTACTTATCCCTGATTCTCGCAGGTCAGATCGCAGCCCTTTTATCAGTTCCACATCTCGCTCTTCGCAGGCCGCAAGCAGGCGGAATATCTCCCACTGAATGTCCCATTCCTCTTCCACAGCGGGGTTAACCTTTAGCTCTTCTTCGGTCATTTCACGGCCTGCCTGGGTCATCTCCAGCATCGCAACGGTAGTGATCGAGGTCTCACTGACGGCAATAGCGTGCGCCAACGTTTCACCACTAAGGCGCGAGTGCAGCAGTTCACTGAGCGCCACGCAGGCATCAATCGCCGGGTAAACACCGTACAGATCGTAGTTATCCGCCGAGGGAATCGCCTCTTCCAGCTTCTCCAGCTGACTGTCGAAGTTCACCTTCGCGTCTTTCACCACCAGGGTTTCCCACAACAGGTCAAGAATGCGGCGATATATCTGCCCGTCACCAAATCCCGTTTTCTGGCAAAACTCGCGATAATTGGGGACCATGCGCTCACACAGGCAGGCCATAAAAGTAACGTGCTGCCAGCTTTCCAGCTTTTCCAGCCGTAAATGAATTGGATTACGTAACATATCGGGATCTCAGAATAAATGCGCTTGCCGCAGTGTACCTGAAAAGCCACGAGGCAGCACGGGGGGTTAACCGCGCAATAGCGGGGCGGAAGCCGGACGCCGCGAGGCAACGGCATCTGCCCAGCGCGTTGGTTCCGGCAAACGATAGCCATGCAGGCATTTTCGCACCCAGTCCCGCACCGTTGCCTGACTAACCCGATGGCCAGGGGAAATAAACAAGGGGTTGCAGCGTGCCTTGCTGCGCAGTACCCATCCCAGCTGCTGCTCTTTATCCATCAGTGGCTGACAGCTACCGGGATCCGCATCGGGCGGCGTGAACTGACCGCATAAGCGTTTCTTGGCAACGCCGATGGTTGGCACATCCACCAGCAGGCCGAAATGGCTGGCAACGCCAAGACGGCGTGGATGGGCAATACCATGACCATCCACCAGTAAAAGATCGGGGCGCTGCGCCAGCTGCTGCCATGCGGCTTCCAGCGCCGGAACTTCACGAAATGACAAAAAGCCCGGAATATAGGGCATAGCGGTGGCAATACGCGCCACCTGGTGTTCGATAAGTTGTAAGGAGGGATACTCAAGGACAACCAGTGCGGCGCGCGTCACCTCGCCTCCCTGTTCAAACCCGACGTCTGCACCACCGATAAAGCGCGGCGGCATAACATCGAAATCATCCTCAGTCACAATCTCTGCGGCATGCTGCCGCTGCTGATCGCGTAATGCGGCAAGATCCATACAGCCCCTCCCGGGCACCTTGATGACCAGAAAACGTTATCCGAGATGATAGGGACGCGAGAGCCTGTGTACTGCCTCAACAAATACGCCCGCGTGTTCTGGCGGCACATCCAGATGGATGCCGTGGCCGAGGTTAAAGACATGCCCGTTGCCATGACCATAACCAGCAAGGATGCCCGCGACTTCCTGTACGATACGCGCGGGGGAGGCGTACAGCATGGACGGATCCATATTGCCCTGCAGCGCGACCCGGTCGCCAACGCGACGGCGGGCATCAGCCATATCCGTGGTCCAGTCCAGGCCCAGCGCATCACAGCCGGTGGCAGCCATGGCTTCCAGCCACTGCCCGCCGCCTTTGGTAAACAGCGTGACCGGCACGCGACGCCCTTCGTTTTCATGCAGCAGTCCGTCGACAATTTTATGCATGTAGTGCAGCGAAAATTCCAGGTAATCACGCCCGGTCAGCACCCCACCCCAGGTATCAAAAATCATCACCGACTGCGCCCCGGCGCGGATCTGCGCATTAAGGTACAGCGTGACGCTGTCCGCCAGCTTATCCAGCATCAGGTGCAGGGTTTGCGGCTCCGCATACATCATCTTTTTCAGCTTGGTAAAAGCCTTACTACTGCCGCCTTCGACCATATAAGTTGCCAGCGTCCACGGGCTGCCGGAGAAGCCAATCAGCGGCACTTCGCCGTTAAGGTTTTTCCGAATGGTGCGCACCGCGTTCATCACGTAGCCCAGCTCCTGTTCGGGATCGGGGATCGGCAGCTTTTCGACATCGGCACGGCAAGTCACGGGGCAGGAAAAACGCGGGCCTTCGCCCGTTTCAAAATAGAGTCCGAGTCCCATTGCATCAGGAATGGTCAGAATATCGGAGAACAGGATCGCCGCATCCAGCGCGTAACGCCGCAGCGGCTGCAGCGTGACTTCGCAGGCCAGTTCAGCATTTTTGCACAGCGACATAAAGTCACCGGCAACGGCGCGGGTGGCTTTGTATTCTGGCAGGTAACGCCCGGCCTGGCGCATCATCCACACCGGGGTAACATCAACTGGCTGGCGCAGCAGGGCGCGCAGATAACGATCGTTCTTCAGTTCACTCATCACAGGACTCTCTCTCCAATCAGGCCTGTAGTGTAACATTCATTCATTGCAATTTGCGGTGGTTCGGCGCTCAAAAAAATGCCTTTCTCCGGTACGTAACAAGCCGTAACAATGCTGTTACTTATCATCCCCGGACCGCTGATTTTCCCCGCCCACCTTCATCCGTCGCGGGTAGTACGGCTAACAAAAATCCACTGTATTTATCCGGCAAGTCAGCGCTGTTATTCTTCGTTGGCACGACACAGTGCCACCGTATCTTCGATAAGGCGGCGTGCAACCGTACCGTAAGGTGGCAAAAGCGGTAATGCGTCGTAACGATACCAGCCGGCATCCAGCAGCTCTTTTTGATCAATATTGATTTCACCATCGGCATAATCAGCCATAAACGCCACCATCAACGACTGCGGAAAAGGCCACGGCTGGGAGGTGACATAGCGCAGATTTTTGACCTGGATGCTGCTCTCCTCCATCACTTCGCGTGCTACCGCCTGCTCCAGGGTTTCTCCTACTTCGACAAAACCCGCCAGCACGGTATAAATTCCATTACGATGGCGGGTATGCTGCGCCAGCAGGATCTCCGGTCCGCGTCGAATGGCAACAATGATGCACGGAGCAATCTGTGGATAGTAGCGCTGGCGGCAATGATGGCATAAACAGGCCCATTCCGTTTTGCTGCTGTGCATTTTATGGCCGCAATAGCCGCACCACTGATGCGAGCGAAAGAACTCTGCCAGCTGAATGCCGCGCCCGGCCAGCTGAAACAGGCCGCTATCCCGATCGAGCAGTTGACGTAACGATCCCATCCCTTCAGACCGCGCGCCCCGGATCAACCACACCGCTTCCCCTTGCCACTCGCCAATGCGCGATCCTGACGATCCTGTCAGGCCCAGCGAAGCGGCATCGCCATGCGGCAATTCGCCTCCCGGTAACCAAATTTTATGTTCCTCGCTGACAACCCACCAGCCTTCGTCTATGCTTTGAATCTCTCGTACCATAATTTACTCATCGTCCTCAGCTTAGAGACTGAATTGAGGTCAGGGGTTAAAATTATATTCCCGGAGCAATACATGCTTAACCAGTTAGAAGTCCTCACCGCCCGCTTTGGCGGATGCAGTGAGCTGGTAGACTTTTGTCTGCTTTCACGCAGACAGCTACTGGTTGCGTATTATCAGATGGTTGGCATAAAGCCTAACAAGGAATCGCTGACTGCGCTTGATGAAAATGCCCTTGACGCGTTCTGCCAGAATCTGGTTGACTACCTTTCCAACGGTCACTTCACCATTTACGAGCGCTTTATTAAAGAGCTGGAAGGAACCGAACTGCTGGCTAAAGCGGCGCTGATTTATCCTTCTTTACAGGAAAATACCGCGCAAATTATGCAGCTGTACGATACGCATTTCGAGGCCGCTATCGACCATGGTAATGACCTTCACTTCCAGCATGCGCTCTCCGTAGTCGGCGAAGCGCTTGAAGCGCGCTTCACGCTTGAAGATAAATTTATTCAACTGGCACTAAAAAAAAATGCCGGGTTACAGACGGCCGCCAATGATCCCTCCCTCGCCCGTCCCGCCTGACGAGTGAACAGAATGTGAATTTCTTGTAGTTTCCTGAAAGCCCCTTTATGCTGACCGGGTTGAGGTGAAATTTCCTCACCCTATTTCCGGATTGAATTTCTGGCTAGTCGCTGGAAATCATTCATTATCTTGTCGGAGTGCCCTTAGGGGCTGAGACCGTTAATTCGGGATCCGCGGAACCTGATCAGGTTAGTACCTGCGAAGGGAACAAGAGTAAATCAGTGGTAACGGTGTGAAATCCTTTTCTCTTACATCGTTCTCATTACTCCCGCCTCCAGGCAAGCCAATTTCCGTTCCATTATCAGGAAGTTGCTATGTCTATCGTTGAAAAAAAAACCACCCGCCGTGAACAACGCGCCCAGGCGCAGAAGTTTATCGACTCCTTACAAGGTAGCGCTTTTCCCAACTCAAAACGCATCTGGCTCACCGGATCGCAGCCCGATATTCGTGTACCGATGCGCGAAATCCAGCTTAGCCCCACCGTAACAGGTGGCCGCAAAGATAATCCAACGCTGGTCGAAAATGAGCCGGTGCCGGTCTATGACACCGCCGGTCCCTATGGTGACCCGGAAGCCAGCATTGATGTTCATGCCGGACTGGCCAAACTGCGTCGTGACTGGATTGTCAAACGCAATGATACCGAACAGATCGCCGAACTGAGTTCCGCCTATACCCAGGAACGCCTGGCCGATGAGGGGCTGGATCACCTGCGTTTCGACAACCTTCCGCGCCCACGCAGCGCCCGTGCCGGGCGCTGCGTGACTCAGATGCACTACGCGCGTCTTGGGGTGATTACGCCGGAAATGGAATTTATTGCCATCCGCGAGAATATGGGGCGCGAGCGCATTCGCGGCGAAGTGCTGTTACAACAGCACCCGGGTAACAGCTTTGGTGCCAGCCTGCCGGAAAATATTACCCCCGAATTTGTCCGCCAGGAAGTCGCAGAAGGACGCGCCATTATTCCCGCCAATATCAACCATCCGGAATCGGAACCGATGATTATTGGCCGTAACTTCCTGGTGAAAATCAATGCGAATATCGGCAACTCGGCGGTCAGCTCCTCTATCGAAGAAGAGGTGGAGAAGCTTGTATGGTCGGCGCGCTGGGGCGCAGATACGGTGATGGACCTGTCAACCGGGCGTTATATTCATGAAACACGCGAGTGGATCCTGCGTAACAGCCCGGTTCCCATTGGCACAGTACCAATCTATCAGGCACTGGAGAAAGTGAACGGCATAGCAGAGGATCTCAACTGGGAGATCTTCCGCGATACCTTGCTGGAACAGGCTGAACAGGGCGTCGACTACTTCACCATCCATGCCGGCGTGCTGCTGCGCTATGTGCCGATGACCGCCAAACGGCTGACCGGCATTGTTTCACGCGGAGGATCGATCATGGCGAAATGGTGTCTGTCGCATCATCAGGAAAGTTTTCTCTATCTGCATTTCCGTGAAATATGCGAAATCTGCGCCGCTTACGACGTATCCCTGTCGCTCGGTGACGGCCTGCGTCCAGGCTCGATTCAGGACGCTAACGATGAGGCCCAGTTCGCCGAGCTGCGCACGCTGGGTGAACTGACCAAAATCGCCTGGGAATACGATGTGCAGGTGATGATTGAAGGCCCCGGTCATGTACCCATGCAGATGATCCGCACCAATATGACGGAACAGCTGCAACACTGCCACGAAGCGCCCTTCTATACGCTCGGCCCGCTGACCACTGATATCGCACCGGGTTACGACCATTTTACCTCCGGAATTGGTGCCGCGATGATTGGCTGGTTTGGCTGCGCCATGCTGTGCTACGTCACACCCAAAGAACATCTTGGCCTGCCGAACAAAGAGGATGTTAAGCAGGGACTGATTACCTACAAAATCGCTGCCCACGCCGCCGACCTGGCCAAAGGCCATCCCGGCGCGCAGATCCGCGACAACGCCATGTCAAAAGCGCGCTTTGAATTCCGCTGGGAAGACCAGTTTAATCTTGCCCTTGACCCGCATACTGCCCGCGCTTATCACGATGAAACCCTGCCCCAGGAATCGGGCAAGGTGGCGCACTTCTGTTCGATGTGCGGACCGAAGTTCTGTTCAATGAAAATTACCCAGGAAGTGCGGGAATACGCCGCACGACAGGAAGCGGAAGCAAAGCCGGTCGAGATTGGCATGGCACAGATGTCGCATGAATTCCGCCGTCGGGGAGGCGAGCTTTATCACCGCGCCGATAGCCTGAAGCCGGAGGAAAAAGTATGAGTCGTGGGGCATTCCCAACAACCGCAGCACGGCTGGGACTTTATCCGGTGGTTGATAACGTGCAATGGATTGCGCGCCTGCTGGATACTGGCGTACGCACCCTTCAGTTGCGCATTAAAGACCGGGCGGAACAGCAAGTCGAGCAGCAGGTCGCCGAGGCGATTGCCCTCGGCAAGCGCTATCAGGCACGTCTGTTTATCAACGACTACTGGCGGCTGGCCGTGAAGCATCAGGCATACGGCGTGCATCTGGGACAGCAGGATCTTGATATTGCCGATCTGGACAGTATCCATGCCGCCGGGCTGCGCCTGGGGCTGTCGACCCATGATGATGCCGAGCTGGATCGCGCACTGGTCGAGCGGCCATCGTACATTGCACTTGGCCATGTCTTTCCGACTCAAACCAAATATATGCCTTCAGAACCACAGGGGCTGGCCGCGCTGACCCGCTATGTTAAACGGCTATCGGGCATCCCTACTGTGGCGATTGGCGGCATCAGCCTTGCGCGCGCACCTGCGGTTCTGGCCACCGGCGTGGGCAGTATTGCCGTGGTAAGCGCTATTACACAGGCCAGCGACTGGCAGGCCGCAACGCGTCAGCTGCTGGCGCTGGCAGAAGCGCAGCGCCCGGCGAGAGTTTAGCCATGCAGACCGGATTATCGCAGACGATATCTGGAATGGATGGCACAGATAAATGTCATTTAAGGTAACACCGAAAAGAAGTTATGGAAGCATTGCGCAGCCCCGCTGCTGCACACTTTTCATCCTGACTGAAGCTTTTATAGTGGTGCTGCCGGTGACAATGATGCCGCCGGCCAGGGTCAGTCATTTTCCCTTAGGCTGGCCCTGCTTTCCCTATTTTTCAGTACCGGGGCCTACCCATCCGCGCTGAGCCAGGCAGCATTGCCTGCCCGACCGCTATCCGATCGCTTAACCGGCAAAATATCGGGCCAAATCCTCAATTAAATCACTTTTTGAAAATAACCAAGGAAGCAGAGAGCATAAAGAAATCGAGAGATAAACAATTAAGTAAATGGGACTGATTAGAATCGCCCGTATGTATGTGAACCTTGGCGATATCAATTTTGGCTACCAATAATTTGTGAGCATTTGATTAGTTTTTTAAATGCCTCATGTCTTGTTTTTTCGCAAATAATCCATCAATATTACACGGTATTTTTCATTACTTCTTTAATTACACTGCCATTTTAATCGCCTGAAAAATATCATTTAGTGGCTTTAAATATTAAAATAGCCAATGAATAGCCAGGAGATAAAAAGAGTCAAACGCGTATTAATCCGTTCTTGATCTTTATTTAACCCCGAACCATATATAAACACTCACCGATTAAATATTGACTGCCTGTGTTATTGCAAGGATATTAATTGCCGGATTAATTAACGTTAAATGATAAGGATATAAAGGTTATGCGTTTCAAACTTTTAGCTTTGGTTCTTTCCTCGCTGCAGGCTTATACGGCTATAGCCGACACCGCAAACAATTTTTTTACTCTTGATAAAGTGAGCGCTGAAATGGCTTCAGGTGCTTTGAGCGGCAAAACGAAGGTGCGTGTTTACGATTCACAATCTGCCGACAAGATGAGCCAGCTCAACTGGAATTACAGTAATGCAGCAGTCGTTACAGGTTCTCTTTATTGGGATTTAACACCGTGGGTATCGCTCGGTGCTTCAGGTTGGACAACCATCGGCAGCCGTGGCGGTTATATGGATGATACCGACTGGTTGAACGGAAGCTCGCAAGGGTGGACACATCAAAGTCAGCATCCTGACACACGCCTGAACTTCGCGAATGAATTCGATCTCAACATCAAAGAGTGGTTATTAAACGAACCTGATTATCGCCTCGGCGTAATGGCAGGTTATCAGGAAAACCGCTATAGCCTAAAATCTACCGGCGGCTCTTACAACTACACTGATGAAGAAACAGGCTCACCTGTAATTGGGTCTTTCCCGGCGGGCACTACGGGAATCGGCTACAAGCAGCGTTTTAACATGCCATATATTGGTCTCACAGGTCGCTACCGCTATGAGCGTTTCGAATTCGGCGGCACCTTTAAATTCAGTGGATGGGTAAGTGCATTTGACAATGACGAACACTATCTGAGAAATACCACCTTTAAGGTGAATACGGCAAACCAGAATTTCTACTCTCTCGCAGCAGACATCGGTTATTACATGACGCCGAACGCTAAAATTTACCTGAATGGGATCTGGAGCCGCACAACAAATAAAAAAGGTAACATGTCCGTCAACGACCACGACGAAGGTAACGTGGTAAACCTTGCAGACGCTGGCGGTATTGAAAACTACAACTATATGACATCGGTTGGCCTGAAATACGCTTTCTAAATCAGTTAGCCGGACGTTTTGTCCGGCTTTTATTTTGTATGTATCCACCACAACATGGCTGCCTGAGCATACCATATGCCCTATGCCTTATTCGGGTCTAACGCTCTCAGGATAGCTTAAGCCTGAGTCGAATTTGGCCAGTGGCTCCCTTACTGATACTCAATACTGACCGGCAGGGACACATGCCAGTGCCGGGGAAGCTCTCCTTTCAGGCGCAGCTCGCCACTTCCCGCCACCACTTGCGCACCGTACACGCCGTCAATCTGACGAAGTTCCGCATTCGCAAACTGACTCAGTCCGATCGTATCACTGGCCGCCGCGCCCTGAAGCCATGCAGGACCATCACCGGCAAACATTGTCGACAGCAGCCGTCCTGTCTGTTCCGGGCCCACTACCAATGCCTGCTCCGGCAGCCCATTCCCCTTCAGGTCGTCATACACTCCGGCAACCACCGCCTGTCCACCAGAACTATTACGCAGCAGCGCTGCCGCCGTCATGCGGAAACTGAAGAGGCCAGCCTGAAGGTTTCCCTCCCCCGTCACGGGCAAGATCACCTGCGCTATCCCCGGCTCTTCCCAGGTCAGCGAAAATCCTTCCGCTCCCCGTCCAAATATCACCCTGGGCACTAAGCCTTCCCGCCCTGTTGGTGTGCTCCTGGTTGTTTTACCCAGTAATATTTTCAGCGCAGGAATGGCGACCGTAATCACCTGTTCATGCCCCCGGGAAGCTAGCGTTTTCACATCCAGGTCTTCCGACCTTTCGCTTAACTGCCACTCCCAGGGGTTGCGGGTGCTGGTCACTATTCCCGCCAGATTCAGTTCGCCGCTGAAATTCTGCCCGGGGGTATTCCAGGCTGGGGCAACCGTCGGCAACAGACTGGCTGTCAGCAACAAACACGTTAGCTTCTTCATTCTGTTTCTCTCCCTGTTCAGCGATTACTGCACCGTTACGGTCACATTCAGCCCGGCATGCCACCGTGCTGGTGTGCCTTCTGCCGGCAGGCGCAGCTCAAAACCGGATACGGCCGAGGCATACGCAGCGGCCAGATCCATCACCCGCCCATCAGCCAGCACGCTCTGGCTGACCACCTGACCATTACTGGCGGTACTCATGCCATGACTGAATCCGCTATTCATTAATAACAAAGCAGGAAGACGGCTCATCACTCCCTGGGGTAAAGTCGCCGTCTGAACCGCCGTCACGCTTTCTCCACTGACCAGTGACATGCCTGCAGGAAGCATGACTCCCTCTTCCTGATAACCTGTACTCACCGCCAATGCCTGATCAAGGTTGAAAGAGAGCTGCCCCACCGTGTTATCGCTATCTGGATCGCGCACCGGAACAGCAGCCCGAAATCGTTGTGAGCGGGTGCTATCGCCTTTGACGATTAACAATGGTTGACCTCCACTGCTGAAGGTTATTAGGGGCGTTAAACCTGGGCCACCGCGCTCCGCCACCTCATGCAGATGGCCTTCAAGAAATGGCAGAGGGCCTTTATCGTGCAGGTCAAAAACAAGCTGTCCGTTCTCGTAGCGGGCATCGGCAGTGTCCACCGCCCAGCTCTGATCGGGTGAAGCTACCTGCCATGTCCATTTGGGAGCCTCGTCAGTCACGAAGCCCTGAAACTGAATTTCACCACCATCGAGAATTTCGGCCTGGGACAGTACTGAAAAAAACAAGGCCAGAATAAACAGGGAAGAAATAAAGTATCTTTTATTACTCATGATATTCTCTCGCTTTATTTCTTTTTATTAAGAATAAAAAAACAGAAATACATAATGGCTAGAAAAAACATCAATAAATTAAACCCGGCTCCAGTAGTTATTGGCAAAGTCCATTGCGGTGCAACGCTCCTCAAATACAGAAATGCCGGGCTTACAGATAGGCTAACGCGTCGAAGAAAAATAACCTGTATTTTAACAGAGAAAAATTTCTTTGATGTTGTCAGTTACTTAACCAACATGGGTATTACATATAGACCACAGTAACCGGCAACGAAGCTTTCCACTGAACTGGAACATCAGCTGATGCAGGGGATTCAAGAGCGATCCGGACTGCCTTACCGGCTTCAATTCCAGAGGCATAGAAACCACTATACAGAAGTTTTGAAACATTGAAACTGACCTTGTCCATCTCCTTTTCTAAAGTGAAACCTTGCGGGTCCAATTTATCTGCAATATCAGGCATCAATTTTATCGCAGCTCTAACATTATCAGCTGGATTTGATTGGTCATCAATGGTTCGTAAACCACCGAAGAATCCATCCCCGGGACTGGAGGCGTACATCCCGGCAGAACCACCGTTTTCACTATTCGTATTCTTCCAGGACATAAAGCCAGCAGCGAAGAATGGCGCTGTCATGGTTCCGATTTTAGCGCCATCCAGACCTTTAACCGCCAGAGTCAATTTGAGATCCCCCGAAATTAAATCGCCCATATCAATAGCATCACCGAAATCAATTTGTGGGCTGTATCCTGACTTACCCGCAAAAGCCTTTTTTACCTTAGTACGAATGCCCAGAATTGGAATTGCATTATTGAGCTTAATTTCAACCATCTTCTGACCTTTCTGAACCTCAGCGTCCAGGCCGGTAATAGCATCACCCACCTTCACTTCCCACGGTGTTTCAGGGGTAAAAGGATTCAGTGAACCACCCAGTTCAAAATTACCACCTGAGCCATTTGCCGTCCACGCCATGGCAGAACCTGAGGCTACCGTTGCTGCCAGCGCTAGCGATATTAGCGTTCTTTTCATTACAATCATTACAACATTCCTTATTTAAAAGAGGTTTAATCTTTTCCTGGCCAGTCCTTCTGGACTTGCCGAAAAGTCATTTCCTACAGTTTTATTTCCTATATGCATTCGCTTATTCATAATATTAAAGAGTATTTATTTATATTTTACTTAGTGAAAATATTATTATAAATAGCTCACAATAATTGGCAATGAGGCATGCCACTTCAATATCCCCCAGCTCAGCCCCCCCCCNTATATCCTTAACAGAGCCAACGACTGCCGAGGAGAAATGCGTACTCAAGGAACAGATCACTTCGCCATCTGTTATGGTAGACCAAAATACCGGGATTATATACATTAGCCAGCTGACCAAAGTCAGGTATGCTGTATTTTATTAACCCTGTTACCTTCTTGGCCAAGGCACGATCAGCTATAGGTCACGACAATCGGCAGCGAGGCTTTCCACTCAACTTCTCCTGACGGTAATAAGGCATTCAGCTCGAACTGGATTTTCGAATCACTTGTAATACCGGATACATAATACGCACTATAATCATACTCGCTTGCCGTAAAATCCATCGATGCATAACCAGTTATTTCAGCACCACTATGCGAGAAATTACTGCTAACACCAGGTATCAACATGTTTGCTGTAGCCTCAATCTTATCAATAGGATACGTATGCTGCATACTTTTTGGCAAACCACCAAAAAAACCCTTCCCGCTTGAATAGCTAGCTAAAGCACTTACAGAACCTGCACCATCGCGAGGCTTCCGATACCCCACGCCTATCATGGTAAAAGGGGCCTTAAGGGTACCGATTTTATTGCCATCCATTCCTGTCACCGCGAGAGTCAGTTCGCCAACCCCTTTACTCACTTTGTCAGTACCAACATCACCATTAAAGTCGATCTGCGGATTGAACCCTGCCCCGCCTGTAAACAAGTCTGTGCTCTTAGTACGAATACCGAGAATTGGGATTGCTTTCGTAATTTCAATTTCAGTCACCTTCTGACCGTTCTGAACTTCACCAATCAAATTGGCTGAACCAGAACCTGCCATCACTTCCCATGGCGTTTTCTTCACAGCAGGTTTAAATTTACCACTTAGTTCAATATGACCACCAGCGCCGCTTGCCGTCCATGCCATAGCAGAACCGGAGGCTACCGTTGCTGCCAGCGCTAATGTCATTAGTGTCTTTTTCATTACGATCATTCCTTTTAAAAGAGATTTAATATCTTCCTGGCAAGTCCTTCCGGATTTACCGCAAAGCCACCTCGTACAGTTTTATTTCATATCTTTATTCGCTTATTCATAATATTAAAAATATCTCTGCGTTATATCCGATAAATAATGGTGTACCCTTTCATCTCAGGGTCTTTAATCCCGCTGACTCTGTTTTCAAGAAGCCCGTTCGCCCTCCACCTGCAGCGCTACCTGCAGATTGCCCCGAAAATTCGCCGGAACCTCCAGTTCCGCCGGGGTGTCAGTCCTCAGCTCCACGCTTTCCGCCGCCGCCGGCAACGCTATCACTACATCCACTCCCCGCTGCGTGACGCTGAACGGTACTTTTTTCCCATCAACTACCAGCAAGGCCTTCAGCGTAATCCGCGCCTCCTGTCCGCTTTCCGGCTGTAACTGCTTAATGGTCACCCAAACTGTACCGCCAGATGCTGGCCGACCTTCGGCATTGCTGATAATCAGGCTGTCCGGCAGCCTGTCTGAGGATTCTGCCCGGAACAGTATTGGCTCCGGCAGCGTGCGCGTGACCTTCACCACGCTGTTGCCCTGCACCTGGCCATTCAGCACGCCCAGGTACATCTCCTTTTCTTTGTCGCGGTTGGCCTGCGCTGATGGTGCTGTGCTCAGTACCACCAGCACCATCAGCGTGAACCGGGCTATCTTGTCTTCCATGCGACCACTCCTCATGCTCCGGCCATTTTTTCTTCTGCCTTCTCAGCCGTTTTTACCGGCTGCTTCTGGTTAATTGTCCAGGACTGCAGCTCACCGTAATCATTCAGCGAATTCACCTTCACCACATTAACGTTTACCGCCACTTTGTCCCCCGGCATAAACATCAGCAGCTTCTGTGCCGTATCGCTGTTCACATCCAGCGTCTTACCTGCCGCATCCTGCAGGCTGCCGATGGCATAGATGTAGGGCGTGGTATTCACCAGCATGGTTTTCCCGTCTGGCTGACGCTGCAGGCTAATGCCTTCTTCCGCCCCCTTACGGCCTTCCAGCAGGGCTTTCGGCCGATAGAAGAGTTTCAGTTTAGTGCGCAGTGCAATGGCAATACCACTTCCTTCCAGCGCCGGTGGGATATCCTGCAGGTTAAGCCAGTATATGGACTCCTTATCCCTGGGCAGATGGTCTGACGCCATGATGATACGCAGCGCCTGTTGGCCATTTGGTTTTACTTTAAAAAACGACGGCGTAGCCACAAACGTCGGACGTGTATCTTTCTCCACGATGTTATCCACCCACGCCTGCCCACCGAACATACGCTTCTTGTCGTTGTTCATTATGGTAATGGACAGTGAATCCCTGTCTCCGCGAAAGATATACCGCGTCTGGTCTGTTGCCAGCGATGCCAGCGCGCTGTGGGTCGTCATTGCCAACGCCAGCGTCAATCCCAGTGCGTTCACCCGCTTATCGCAGAAAAGCTGCTTTAATACTGCACCATACTTATTCACACGTTACCTCCTGTAACTTCTCTGTCTCTTGCAGCTTCGCTGCCGGTATTCGGCACTGCCCAAGCATGATATCGCCGGGCACGTCAACCGCGTTAATCATCAGTACACCGTTATTGGCGACAAAACCCAGCGGCGTGGTTTTGCTGTCACGCGCCCAAGTCCCGCCCGCGACGAACGCTCCATCCTTCTGTTTCACCTGTAGCAGGTAGCGGCGCACTTTCAATGCTTCAAAAGGCATCCACACCACCGCCTTGTCCGACGGAACTACCTTCTGACTGGTGGTGTTCAATTCGGTATTTAACGGCAAAGTTCCCGCTTCGACAGTGACCGTGTTCCAGTCATAGCTGCTCAGCGCAACCACCAGGTTGCCGTTGCTATCCGTTTCACCATTAGCAGAAGTCACCTTCACGCCCGGGGTATCTTTCACATTCACCACAGCCACCGTGTCACCCGTGGTGCGACTGAGCACGAAGCCGCCTGCAGCCGGCATGCCCATCACAGAACCATTGGCTGATACCGACCCGCTGGTGCCTCCTGAAGCAGAGTGGTTCAGCGCCCCACTCATCCAGGCTCGCTCACCTGCATAGGAGGCATTCAGATAACTTCTGCTCCCACCGTCACTGTCGCGACCGCCCCCCAAACCGTAGCTGAATCTGTCGCTCAATGACCCAGAGACGCCGCTACTGATGCCTGCTCCGCCCCCGCGACTGCTGCTTATCGACGTACTGCTGCTGTATTTTCGCTCTGACAGCGTAAACGGAATTGAGATCGAAGCAGACAGCGCCCAATTGTTCTCTCCCTTTGAGTTTCTGGAGCCAGAGGTTCCAATGTTCAGGCTTGCCCCTTTAATCTGAGTACCCAGCGTAGCGGTGACTCCCGTCTCCCGACCGTCATTCTCCGCATTGCTGTAACGACCGCTTTGCGGGTAATAGCTCCTTTGCCAGCCCGACATTGAGAGACTAAACATTCCGCCTATTGGCTGGCTGATGCCCCCGTTCCACTCATCCTTGACGCGGCGTCCCGTATTTCCTTCAAGCAACAGCTTCATCGGTTCAAAAGAAGACATCATCTCAAAGGCTTCATCCTGCCTGGACCAGCTCAGCCGCAGCCCGGTGTGGGTCATTTCCAGCTGTTTTGTCCACGCCAGCTGGACTTTATTACCACTGTGGATCGGCTGGTTTTTGTATTTAGCCACCACAGATGCCCCATCTGCTGATATCGCGCCGAGGTGCCCCAATCCAACCACTGCACCGACGCTGCCACCGTGCCAGCGCTGATTAAGCACCCCACCAGCCTGTAGCGTCAGACCGTTAAAACCGTAACCATAAGACGCGGCAAACACTCCACCGTTGAAATGACTGTTAGCGTCCGGTAACCCGGCTGCAATATTGAATTCGTGCTGTCCAGGGCTAAGCTGTCCGCCGATCACCGAGAGAGGGAATACCTGTGTCTGTTCCCTGCCATTCTCGCCTGCTATCTTCATGGTGACGTCCCCACTGTTATACAACGGGACATTCGCAACGGAGAATGGCCCGGCCGGCACCATCTCCGAGTACAACGTGCGGCCGTTCTGGGTCAAAGTCACTCGCGATGGTCCGTTCGCAATTCCCGAGAAGACAGGGGCGTAACCCAGGTTGCCCGGCTTCATGCCGTTATTACGCGAAAAGGACACGCCATACGTTCCCGTGCTGCCCAACAGGCTATTACCGGTCTGAGTTTTACCGACCGCGAGGTCTGCACTGAGCGACCGGATAGCCCGGGTGGCGGTGAACATGTCAATGGAGGTCGCACTGACTCCGCTGTCCCCGCCACTCGCCGTGGCCGTTGAATTAACTACCCAGCGACCGATATTGGCTTTCAGGTCTGCCGAACCGAACGCAGAAGTGTTGCTTCGCCCGGTGTTGGCGTTGGCGTTGTAATTCACCCGAAATGCTGAAGACCCGTAGTCCCACTCCACATTTTCCGGTATTTTCGTCAGCCCTTTCTGCGGAATAGCTAGCGACAAGCTTTGGGTGGAAATATCAAAATCCACCTGCACTGACGGTGCTTTCGACAAGACATAGCACTGTCGGCTCACGTCATACTCTTCGCGAAAGTAATCACGGTTCAGGTATATGCCAGATTTTTCAAGCCAGCTTTGCGCAATGCACAGCGCCTCGGTTTCCTGCGGCGAAACGTCCAGTATCTGCTTTCCGACGTCCTTACTGTTCAACGAGACATCCACCAGATAACGCCCTGGAACATAAGTTCCATTCAACGCAGCCCAAGCTTCCCTATCAATGCCAGCCCCACCCTGAATAAAAGACATGTCCAGCCGATCTTCGGCACGAGCCGCACCACAACCCATAGCCGTTGCGATAGCAAGAGTCAGGCAGAAAGCTCCGTTAAATCGCATATCCTTCTTCACGACAGGCATCATCCTTGAATTCCTTATTGATAAATAACCACAAAGGAGAGTGATCCGCTGTACTCTCCAGACTTAACTTCATGCGGAATAACGGGTTGCGCCCGGAAAGAAAATTGCCCCTTTGCAGCGAAATCCACCGGGTAATTAACTCTGTGTTTTTCCTGCGTCAGGTGCTCCCGGAAATCAGCCTGGGCATCCAAAGCCCGAACCTCCACCCGAATCCCATCCCCGGCACCGCGAGTTACCACGCCTCCGGCGTCAAGCTGCCCCGGGTTACCAAAATCCAAAAAGGCAATTTTACCGGACATAAAGGCGGAGCAGCCCTGTACGGTAGCGCCGGTTTCATACAATCGCACGATGAAATCCCGAGGTGGCACCGAAGCCGCAATGGATTTACGGTAGGTATCAAATAACAGGTGGCTGCCTCTGCCACCTACGGCTTCGACGACCACATGACAGGCAGAAGACACAACATCAGCACTAAATAGCGTGCGTTGTACCATCGTGCCGGGTGCAATAGCGCAGGCTTCACCCGCACCTGCCATCAGCAGAACAATAAATGTGATTGTTTTTTTCATATACCACCCAGAACATCTTAATATTGCATTCCAGTGATTAGCGGCGATTGACGTAATATGGAAAAAATTTGAGAACCTTATGCTAATACAGCCAGATGCCCAAGACCTGTTCCAAAATAGCCCTCATTCAACTCTTGATGTTAACTGACATCCTTTGTTGGCCCCAATAACACTCGTTAATCCCTTAAGTCATAACATAATCTACCGTGACACCCCTTTACTGAAATAATAAAAAATCGTTAGGACGCTATAATTGACCGGTAACTCTGTTCAAGGATGACAAAATATATCAAGCATTATTTTCTTTACGCTTTTTTCGAGGAGCATCATCAGATGCCAGATTGAGACGCCAGGCTTGGATAGCACCCTGAAAAAAACATATTATATAATGCAAATATCACAGACCGGCTTCATCACTCTATATCTCAACACATCTACATCGCTGCCCGCGCACGCTGTGAAACACCTGAAAAATTGAACCTTACTTATTTTTCAAAAAATGAATATCTGTAATATTTCAGTAAATAGATTATTTACTAAACTCACAAGAATGCTACATGAACACCTGTTAAATAAAAAGATATAAAAACTGATCAATGAATCACGTAAAAATTAAAAAACAGATAAAAACATGAAAATTAAAAAAACAATAAGCAGATATATATATCGAAAAAAACATGAACCAGCAGAGATGGGAATATTTTAAATAGAACGGAGGGATGGCGCGACTCACCACTCCTGGTGAGAAGGGTAATAATCGGCAGTTGCTAAACGCCGGAAATAACGTATGGAGAGAGAATTGATAAATACTATTGAAGAATACTGACACATATTATCTGCGATTAGTGAAAACATGCAAATTACATTAAACTGACTCATCGTTGGTTTATGGCTCACTCCAAGCCATGCTTTAGGTGTGAATAAAGGTTCAAGATGACACAACTGATAAGTGATAAGGAATTTTTAGCGAAAGCCTTCAAAAAGCTGGATCTGCCATCCTTCTGTATTGAGAACAGCGTTTTCGAAGAGTGTGTATTTGACCATTGCAACCTTACTTCTGCTCATTTTTTGCACTGCAAATTTACCGAATGCGACTTTCGTTACTGTAATCTGAGCCTGATGGAGATCTCCGCATCGCGCTTTCACCAGGTCAGTTTCCATGAGTGCAAGCTAAGTGGCGTAGACTGGACGCGCGCTTACTGGCCCACCTTCAATCTCGATCCCGGCTTACATTTCAACAAAAGTATTTTAACTGATGCATCCTTTTTTGGTCTGAAGTTACCCGGCGTAAAAATGAATGAGTGCAAACTGCATGAAGTTGATTTCAGAGAGTGCGATCTGGCGGGTGCTGAGATCACGGAGTGCGACCTGTACGGCAGCCTTTTCAATCATACTGACCTGAGCGCAGTGGATCTTACCGACTCATGGGATTTTCGTATCGACGTGCTCAATAACTCTGTCGCAGGCGCTAAATTTTCTCGTCAGGAAGCCGTGACCTTATTGGAAAGTCTGGGTATTGAGCTGGTTGATTGATGTGTGATGGCGTTGGCGCAACCTGGCATCAGTAGTGCTTTTTGCGCCGGGGCGGGATCAAGTCGTGGGGCAAGAAAACGGATATGCAACAAGAGGTATCAGTGAAGGGATATCGGTTCAATAAATAAAACAGAAATGAAGAGGCCTGAGTCCGGTGAAGTACCGAACTCAGGCCCAACTGGCTCATTAACGCAGTTAGCGATTAATCGTTGTCGCGACCACCGAGACCGGCATTCAGCAACTCAGCCAGGCTGGCAGAAGCTTCGTCCGCAGTAACCTGCGGCACCACTGGCGCTTCACCCGCTGCTTTACGACGCATACGATCCTGATGATAAGCGTAGCCGGTACCGGCTGGGATCAGACGGCCAACGATAACGTTCTCTTTCAGGCCGCGCAGTTCGTCGCGTTTGCCCGCAACGGCTGCTTCGGTCAGTACGCGCGTGGTTTCCTGGAACGAGGCCGCAGAGATAAACGACTCGGTTGCCAGAGAAGCCTTGGTGATACCCAGCAGATCGCGTGCAAAGGTCGCTGCGATTTTGCCGTTGGATTCCAGATCGCGGTTAGAGATCTTAACGCGAGAGAATTCAACCTGCTCACCGTCGAGGAAGTCAGAGCTTCCCGCGCTTTCGATGGTTGCTTTACGCAACATCTGACGCACGATAACTTCGATGTGCTTATCGTTAATCTTAACGCCCTGCAGGCGGTAAACTTCCTGCACTTCGTTAGTGATATAACGCGTCACCGCATGCACGCCACGCAGACGCAGAATGTCATGTGGGGATTCCGGGCCATCGGAAACCACGTCACCGCGCTCTACGCGTTCACCTTCGAACACGTTCAGCTGACGCCATTTCGGGATCATCTCTTCGTAATGATCGCTTCCGTCGATCGGCGTGATCACCAGGCGACGCTTCCCTTTGGTTTCTTTACCGAAGGAAATGATGCCGCTGATCTCAGCCAGGATTGCCGGCTCTTTCGGACGACGGGCTTCGAACAGGTCAGCAACGCGTGGCAGACCACCGGTAATATCCTTAGTACCGCCTGATTCCTGAGGAACACGCGCCAGGGTATCACCCGAACTGATCTTGATGCCATCTTCCAGCTGGACAATCGCTTTACCCGGTAGGAAGTACTGAGCAGGCATATCGGAGCCTGGGATCATCACATCATTGCCGTTAGCATCAACGATTTTCAGCGCCGGACGCAGATCCTTACCGCCGGCAGTACGTTCCGCACTGTCCAGAATCACCAGAGAAGACAGACCGGTCAGGTCATCCGTCTGGCGGGTAATGGTCTGGCCATCAATCATGTCGGTGAAGCGAATGAAACCGCTCACTTCGGTGATAACCGGCATGGTGTGTGGATCCCAGTTGGCGACGGTTTCGCCCGCTGCAACCTGCTCGCCGTCACCTTTCGCCATGGTAGAACCATAAGGAACTTTGTAGCTCTCTTTGGTACGACCAAATTCGTCGATCATTTTCAGTTCAACGTTACGCGAGGTGATCACCAGCTTGCCAGCGGAGTTGGTTACCGACTTGGCGTTGATCAGCTTCAGGGTACCTTTGTTCTTCACCTGAATGCTGGATTCAGCTGCCGCACGCGATGCCGCGCCACCGATGTGGAAGGTACGCATCGTCAGCTGTGTACCCGGCTCACCGATGGACTGTGCTGCGATAACGCCGATAGCCTCACCTTTGTTGATGATGTGGCCACGCGCCAGGTCACGACCGTAGCAGTGTGCGCACACGCCGAAGTCAGTTTCGCAGCTTACTACGGAGCGGACTTTCAGGCTGTCAACCGAGTGCTCTTCCAACAGGTCACACTGCTGTTCGTGCAGCAGGGTGTTACGTGGCAGCAGGATATCAGCAGTGCCCGGCTTGAGAACGTCTTCTGCGGTCACACGACCCAGTACGCGCTCGCGCAGCGGCTCTTTCACGTCGCCACCTTCGATAACCGGAGTCATCATGATGCCTTCGTGCGTACCACAGTCATCTTCAGTCACCACCAGGTCCTGCGCAACGTCAACCAGACGACGAGTCAGATAACCGGAGTTCGCCGTTTTCAGTGCGGTATCCGCCAGACCTTTACGCGCACCGTGCGTGGAGATGAAGTACTGGAGTACGTTCAGACCTTCACGGAAGTTCGCGGTGATTGGCGTTTCGATGATCGAGCCATCTGGCTTCGCCATCAGACCACGCATACCTGCCAGCTGACGGATCTGCGCCGCAGAACCACGCGCACCGGAGTCGGCCATCATAAAGATGCTGTTGAAGGAAACCTGACGCTCTTCCACGCCGTCGCGGTTGATGACCACTTCGGTAGAGAGGTTTTCCATCATCGCTTTAGCAACGCGTTCGTTGGCCGCAGCCCAGATATCGATCACTTTGTTATAGCGCTCGCCAGCGGTAACCAGACCAGACTGGAACTGCTGCTGGATCTCAGCCACTTCCGCTTCCGCTTCGGTGATGATTTCCACTTTCTTCTCTGGGATAACCATGTCGTCGATACCAACAGACGCGCCCGAGCGTGCCGCATAGGCAAAGCCGGTGTACATGGTCTGGTCAGCAAAGATAACGGTCGGCTTCAGCCCCAGGATGCGGTAACAGGTATTCAGCATCCTGGAGATAGCTTTCTTGCCCAGCGCCTGGTTGACGATAGAGTAAGGCAGACCTTTTGGCACGATCATCCACAGGATAGCGCGGCCGATAGTGGTGTCGACGATGCTGGTCCTGGCAACCCACTCATCCTGCTCGTTTTTCTCGTGTTCGGTGATACGCACCTTAACGCGAGCGTGCAGCGAAGCGAGGCCGGCGCGGTAAACGCGTTCAGCTTCTTTCGGCCCGGTCAGCACCATGCCTTCGCCTTTGGCGTTAACACAGTCGCGGGTCATATAGTACAGACCCAGTACCACGTCCTGAGAAGGAACGATGATTGGCTCACCGTTCGCAGGAGACAGGATGTTGTTGGTAGACATCATCAACGCACGCGCTTCCAGCTGGGCTTCCAGCGTCAGCGGTACGTGAACAGCCATCTGGTCACCATCGAAGTCGGCGTTATAGGCCGCACAAACCAGTGGGTGCAGCTGGATAGCTTTACCTTCGATCAGTACCGGTTCAAACGCCTGGATACCCAAACGGTGCAGGGTTGGTGCACGGTTCAGCAGTACCGGGTGTTCGCGGATCACTTCATCCAGGATATCCCAGACGACGGATTCTTCGCGCTCAACCATTTTCTTGGCGGCTTTAATGGTGGTAGCAAGACCACGCAGCTCCAGCTTGCCGTAGATAAACGGTTTGAACAGCTCCAGCGCCATTTTCTTCGGCAGACCACACTGGTGCAGACGCAGGTATGGACCTACGGTGATAACCGAACGACCGGAATAGTCGACACGTTTACCCAGCAGGTTCTGACGGAAACGACCCTGCTTACCTTTGATCATATCGGCCAAAGATTTCAGCGGACGCTTGTTAGAACCGGTGATCGCACGACCGCGACGGCCGTTATCCAGCAGCGCATCGACCGCTTCCTGCAGCATACGTTTTTCGTTACGTACGATGATATCTGGCGCAGCCAGATCCAGCAGGCGTTTCAGACGGTTGTTACGGTTAATAACGCGGCGATACAGATCGTTCAGATCCGATGTTGCGAAACGACCGCCGTCCAGCGGCACCAGCGGACGCAGATCCGGTGGCAGTACCGGCAGCACGGTCAGGATCATCCACTCTGGCTTGTTACCAGATTGAACGAACGCTTCCAGCAGCTTGATACGCTTGGTCAGCTTTTTACGCTTGGTTTCGGAGTTAGTTTC
Source organism: Erwinia pyrifoliae DSM 12163 (assembly GCF_000026985.1). Taxonomy (NCBI): domain Bacteria; kingdom Pseudomonadati; phylum Pseudomonadota; class Gammaproteobacteria; order Enterobacterales; family Erwiniaceae; genus Erwinia; species Erwinia pyrifoliae. The sequence continues at coordinate 294,450 of NC_017390.1, read as the reverse complement.
GTTCAGCTCTTCACGCAGCTGCTCGCACTCCTGCTCCAGGTCCATGTTTTTCAACAGGGCCTGGATCGCTTCCGCACCCATTTTCGCGTCGAATTCATCACCAAACTCTTCCAGCGCGTCGAGATACTGCTCTTCAGTCAGGATCTGGCGCTTTTCAAGGTTGGTCATACCGCCTTCAATCACTACGTAAGACTCGAAGTACAGCACGCGTTCGATGTCACGCAGCGGCATATCCAGCAGCAAACCGATGCGCGAAGGCAGCGATTTCAGGAACCAGATGTGCGCAGTTGGCGAGGCCAGCTCAATGTGACCCATGCGCTCACGGCGAACTTTGGTCTGCGTGACTTCAACGCCACACTTCTCACAGATCACACCGCGATGCTTCAGGCGCTTGTACTTACCGCACAGGCACTCGTAGTCTTTTACCGGCCCGAAAATACGCGCACAGAAAAGGCCGTCACGTTCAGGCTTGAACGTACGGTAGTTAATGGTTTCCGGCTTTTTAACTTCACCAAAAGACCATGAACGGATCATATCTGGTGATGCCAGAGCGATCTTGATCGCATCAAACTCTTCAGTCTTAGTTTGCGCTTTCAGAAACTTAAGTAAGTCTTTCACGGATTAGCTCCCGTCGGAGTGAGACTTCTCAGAGACGCCCGGAGTGACCCGGGCATCCTGTAACCAGTACAGCAGATGCGAGTAATTACTCGTCTTCCAGCTCGATGTTGATACCCAGCGAGCGGATCTCTTTCAACAGTACGTTGAAGGATTCCGGCATGCCCGGTTCCATCTGATGGTTACCGTCGACGATGTTTTTATACATCTTCGTACGGCCATTGACGTCATCAGACTTCACGGTCAACATTTCCTGCAGGGTATACGCGGCACCGTATGCTTCCAGTGCCCATACTTCCATCTCACCGAAGCGCTGACCACCGAACTGCGCTTTACCACCCAACGGCTGCTGAGTAACAAGGCTGTAAGAACCGGTAGAACGTGCATGCATTTTGTCATCAACCAGGTGGTTCAGTTTCAGCATGTACATGTAGCCAACGGTAACCTGGCGTTCGAACTGCTCACCGGTACGACCATCGAACAGGGTGATCTGACCGGAAGAAGGCAGGCCGCCAAGCTGTAACAGCTCTTTGATTTCGCTCTCTTTCGCACCATCAAACACCGGAGTGGCGATTGGCATACCTTTTTTCAGGTTTTCTGCCAGACGCAGCACTTCGTCGTCAGTGAAGGTGTTCAGGTCAACTTTCTGGCGCACGTCGGTACCCAGATCGTAAGCACGCTGAATAAACTCGCGCAGCCTGGACACGTCTTCCTGCTTCTTAAGCATGGCGTTGATTTTCTCGCCGATGCCCTTAGCAGCCATACCCAGGTGGGTTTCGAGGATCTGACCGATGTTCATACGTGAAGGTACGCCCAGCGGGTTCAGTACGATATCGACCGGCGTACCGTTCTCATCGTAAGGCATATCTTCGATCGGGTTGATCTTGGAGATAACACCTTTGTTCCCGTGACGACCTGCCATTTTGTCACCAGGCTGAATCTGACGTTTAACCGCCAGATACACTTTAACGATTTTCAGCACGCCTGGTGCCAGGTCATCGCCCTGAGTGATTTTGCGGCGCTTGGCATCAAGTTTTTTCTCAAACTCGTGCTTCAGCTCATCGTACTGCTCGGCCAGCTGTTCCAGCTGGTTTTGCTTATCTTCATCGGTCAGGCCCAGTTCCAGCCAGCGCTCGCGTGGCAGCTTGTCCAGTTTTTCCGCTTCAATACCGCCTGAAACCAGCAGGTAGTTGATACGGCTGAACAGGCCAGCTTCGAGGATCTGCAATTCTTCAGACAGGTCTTTCTTCGCCTGCTTCAGCTGCATCTCTTCGATTTCCAGCGCGCGTTTGTCTTTTTCCACACCGTCACGGGTGAAGACCTGAACGTCGATAACGGTACCTGAAACGCCGTTCGGTACACGCAGAGAAGAGTCCTTAACGTCAGACGCTTTCTCACCGAAAATAGCGCGCAGCAGTTTCTCTTCTGGCGTCAGCTGGGTTTCACCTTTCGGCGTTACCTTACCGACCAGAATGTCACCACCGGTTACTTCAGCACCGATATAGACGATACCGGACTCATCCAGTTTGGAGAGCGCGGCTTCACCCACGTTCGGGATATCAGCGGTGATCTCTTCCGGCCCCAGCTTGGTGTCACGCGACACGCAGGCCAGTTCCTGAATGTGGATAGTGGTAAAGCGATCTTCCTGTACCACGCGCTCGGAGACTAAGATGGAGTCTTCGAAGTTGTAGCCGTTCCACGGCATGAACGCCACGCGCATATTCTGACCCAGTGCCAGTTCGCCAAGGTCGGTTGAAGGACCATCAGCCAGCACGTCACCGCGTTCAATCGGTTCACCCAGGTTGACACACGGCATCTGGTTGATGCAGGTGTTCTGGTTAGAACGGGTGTATTTGGTCAGATTGTAAATGTCGATACCGGCTTCGCCCGGGTACATTTCGTCTTCGTTAACTTTAATAACGATACGCGATGCATCAACGTACTGAACGGTACCACCACGTTTCGCTACGGCAGTGACGCCGGAGTCGACCGCTACCGCGCGTTCCATACCGGTTCCTACCAGCGGCTTATCAGCACGCAGAGTAGGTACCGCCTGACGTTGCATGTTTGCACCCATCAATGCGCGGTTGGCGTCATCGTGTTCCAGGAACGGGATCAGTGACGCACCGACGGAAACCACCTGCTGGGTGGAAACGTCCATGTAGTCAACCTGATCGCGGCTGAACAGGCTCGATTCGCCTTTGCTACGGCAGGTCACCAGGTCGTCTACGAAGTGGCCTTCGTCGTCGAGGTTGGTGTTTGCCTGAGCGATAACGTAGTTACCCTCTTCAATGGCAGAGAGGTAATGAATTTCGTCGGTCACCACGCCATCGCGCACGCGGCGGTATGGGGTTTCCAGGAAACCGTACTCGTTGGTCTGTGCATACACAGACAAGGAGTTGATCAGACCGATGTTTGGACCTTCTGGCGTTTCGATTGGACATACGCGACCGTAGTGAGTCGGGTGTACGTCTCGCACTTCGAAGCCTGCACGCTCACGCGTCAGACCGCCCGGGCCGAGTGCAGAGATACGACGTTTGTGCGTAATCTCAGACAACGGGTTGTTCTGGTCCATAAACTGTGACAGCTGGCTGGAACCGAAGAACTCTTTCACTGCCGCAGAAATTGGCTTGGCGTTGATCATGTCCTGAGGCATCAGGGTATCCAGATCGCCCAAAGACAGACGCTCTTTCACCGCACGCTCTACGCGCACTAAGCCAACACGGAACTGGTTCTCGGCCATTTCGCCAACGGAACGGATACGACGGTTGCCGAGGTGATCGATATCATCCACTTCGCCAATACCGTTACGGATACCGATGAGCTTCTTCATCACCTGAATGATGTCGTCTTTGCTCAGGATGCCGGAACCTTCGATCTCGTCACGCAGCAGAGAACGGTTGAACTTCATACGACCCACCGCAGACAGATCGTAGCGGTCTTCAGAGAAGAACAGGTTCTCAAACAGGTTTTCAGCCGCTTCACGCGTTGGTGGTTCACCAGGACGCATCATGCGGTAGATCTCGACCAGTGCGCTCAGGCGATCGCTGGTTGGGTCGACGCGTACGGTTTCAGAGATGTACGGGCCGTGATCCAGGTCATTGGTGAACAGCGTTTCGATGCGCTTGTGGCCTGACTGGCTCAGTTTGGCCAGCAGATCCAGCGACAGCTCCATGTTTGCTGCAATCAGCAGCTCACCGGTGCTCTCGTCGATATAGTCTTTAGCAACAACTTTACCTGCGATGTACTCAACCGGAACTTCGATATGAGCAACAGCATCTTTTTCCAGCTGGCGAATATGACGCGCGGTAATACGACGACCTTTTTCGACGTAAACGGTGCCGTTCGACTCAATGTCAAATGACGCAGTTTCACCACGCAGGCGCTCCGGAACCAGTTCCATCTGCAGCTTGTTGTCGCGAATTTGGTAAACCACTTTTTCGAAGAACAGATCGAGGATTTGCTCAGTGGTGTAATTCAGCGCGCGCAGAATGATGGTCGCAGGCAGTTTGCGGCGACGGTCAATACGGACGAACAGGTTGTCTTTCGGGTCGAACTCGAAGTCCAACCATGAACCACGGTAAGGGATGATACGTGCGTTATAAAGCACTTTACCCGATGAGTGGGTTTTACCCTTATCGCTGTCGAAGAACACACCAGGACTACGATGCAGCTGAGAAACGATAACGCGTTCTGTACCATTGATGACAAAGGTACCGTTATCGGTCATGAGTGGAATTTCACCCATGTATACTTCTTGTTCTTTGATGTCTTTAACGGTGCCTTCCGGCGCTTCGCGCTCGTAGATCACCAGGCGCAGCTTAACGCGCAGAGGGGCAGAGAACGTGACGCCACGAATCTGACACTCTTTAACATCAAATACAGGTTCGCCTAAACGGTAGCTGACGTACTGCAGCTCAGAATTACCGCTATAGCTTTGGATCGGGAATACGGAACGGAATGCCGCTTCCAGTCCATGTTGACCTTCCGGATCTTGCTCGATGAACTTCTGGAACGAGTCAAGCTGGATAGAAAGGAGATAAGGAATGTCCAGAACTTGTGGACGTTTTCCAAAATCCTTACGAATACGTTTTTTCTCGGTATAGGAGTAAACCATGGGGTTCCTCAGCTCGCTGAAAAGTAGAACCTTTCTGTCCGTCCAGCGGGGACAGTTCATGCAACGCTGTTTTGTCTAGTGCGAAGGGCAAGACGCCTTTCGTAATACCTCTTTCTATCACGCTTAAATCATTTCATTGCCGTTGTCTGGGCAGGGAACCCATGCAGGAGGGCAGTATATTAAGTCGTCGATAGAGAAAGATATTAAGCTAATCAATGACTAAACAGTGTGAAAGATCATTGATGCTGTAGAGCGCAAAAAGGCTGGTGACCAAAAAGTCACCAGCCATCAGCCTGGTAAATACTACAACCAGGCTGCAACCTGAAAGGTTGGCTTATTTAACTTCAACTTCTGCGCCAGCTTCTTCCAGTACTTTCTTCAGTGCTTCTGCGTCGTCTTTGCTGATGCCTTCTTTCAAGGCAGCAGGTGCAGACTCAACCAGATCTTTAGCTTCTTTCAGGCCCAGACCGGTTGCGCCACGTACTGCTTTGATCACGGCAACTTTGTTAGCGCCGATAGCTTTCAGTACCACGTCGAACTCGGTTTTCTCTTCTACAGCTTCAGCAGCAGCAGCAGGACCTGCAACAGCAGCAGCCGCTGACACGCCGAATTTCTCTTCCATAGCGGAGATCAGTTCAACGATTTCCATTACAGACAGAGCTGCAACGCCTTCAATGATTTGGTCTTTAGTGATTGACATTTCGTGTTCCTAAATTCAGAAAGTAATTTGTACGTAAGCAAGTGAACGGAAAAGAAAGGCCTGCTGATTAAGCAGCAGTAGCTTCTTTCTGATCGCGTACAGCAGCCAGAGTGCGAACCAGTTTGCCGGCAGCGGCTTCTTTCATGGTTGCCATCAGGCGTGCGATTGCTTCATCGTAAGTAGGCAGAGTTGCCAGGCGGTCGATCTGAGCCGCACTGATCAGCTCGCCTTCAAAGGCTGCAGCTTTAACCTCGAATTTTGCATTCGCTTTCGCGAACTCTTTGAACAGACGAGCAGCAGCGCCCGGGTGTTCCATAGAGTATGCAATCAAGGTTGGACCGGTTAACGTGTCTTTCAGGCACTCAAACTGAGTACCTTCAACGACGCGGCGCAGCAGGGTGTTACGAACAACACGCATGTATACGCCAGCTTCACGACCTGCTTTACGCAGTTCGGTCATTTTATCTACGGTAACGCCACGAGAATCCGCAACTACCGCAGACAGCGCGCCTTTGGCTACTTCGCTGACTTCAGCAACAATCGCTTGTTTGTCTTGAAGATTTAAGGCCATTAGCTTGTGCTCCTGGATTTTTGGCCGGGGATGGATTTCCCCGGAACTCACTTCACCTGAACCCTGTTGCCAGAGACAGGCGCTAAAACACGGTGAGCAGAATCCAGCAAAGACTATTAAAATATTCTTTTGGTTCTGTCACCGTCTACGCAGGAGATTAAGCTTCAAGTTAATGAAACACCTGCGGTCTTGGACGGAGGCCTGGATAAGGCCAGGCTCCAACCTAAAATTTGTGCTAATGCGTGGTCACTTAATAGCTGCTTTATTACAACGTGAATGACCCGATTAGAGGTTCTGTATATTTACAGAACAACGGGCGTAAGATTCTAGGTGAAAAATACGCCCGAGTAAAGCACAGATTAGGCAGCAGAAGCGTTCAGGCCAGCCTGATCGACTGCAACACCTGCACCCATAGTGGTGGAGATGCTCACTTTCTTGATGAAAACGCCTTTCGCCTGTGATGGTTTCGCTTTTTTCAGCGCAACCAGCAGGGATTCCAGGTTCTCTTTCAGTTTATCTGTGTCGAAATCAACCTTACCGATAGTGGTATGGATGATGCCGTTTTTGTCGTTACGGTAACGAACCTGACCGGCTTTAGCATTTTTCACTGCTTCAGCAACGTTAGGTGTTACGGTACCGACTTTCGGGTTTGGCATCAGACCGCGTGGGCCAAGAACCTGGCCCAGCTGGCCAACAACGCGCATTGCATCTGGAGATGCAATCACAACGTCGAAGTTCATTTCGCCTTTTTTGATCTGGTCTGCCAGATCTTCCATACCTACCAGTTCAGCGCCGGCTGCTTTAGCAGCTTCAGCGTTTGCGCCCTGGGCAAATACGGCAACGCGAACAGAACGGCCAGTACCGTGTGGCAGTACGGTTGCACCGCGTACGTTCTGGTCAGATTTACGGGCATCAATTCCGAGGTTTACCGCTACGTCAACGCTTTCAACGAACTTGGCAGTAGCCAGTTCCTTCAGCAGAGCAACAGCTTCGTTGATGTCATACTGTTTAGTTGCATCAACTTTGTCACGGATCACGCGCATGCGCTTGGTCAGCTTAGCCATTTCTTAGTCCTCTACTACCAGGCCCATGGAACGAGCAGTACCTTCAATTGAGCGAGTCATCGCTTCAATGTCAGCACCAGTCATGTCCGCAGCTTTGGTTTCTGCGATTTCACGTACCTGAGCACGCGATATTTTACCTACTTTGTCTTTGTTCGGCTTGCCAGAACCAGACTTGATACCAGCCGCTTTCTTCAGCAGTACTGCTGCAGGAGGGGTCTTGGTAACGAAGGTGAAAGAACGGTCAGAGTAAACGGTGATGACGACAGGAGTCGGCAGACCTTTCTCAAGGGATTCTGTTTTGGCGTTGAACGCTTTACAGAATTCCATGATGTTAACGCCTTGCTGACCCAGAGCCGGACCTACCGGAGGACTTGGGTTTGCCATACCAGCTGCAACCTGCAACTTAACGTAGGCTTGTACTTTCTTAGCCATGATAATTCCTCTATTGGGTGATAACGCTCCTGGAGGAGCTCCCCGTGATTAATATTCACACGCTGTCACAGCGCATAAAAACAAAAGGCGCGAAATTGTAGTGCAATTTCGCGCCTCTCGCAACCACCTGATGACGGGCAGTTGGTTATTTTTATGCCACTGACCGTTTAGCCGTCAGAGCCATTAGCCCTTTTCCACCTGACCGAAGTCCAACTCAACCGGTGTTGCACGGCCAAAGATGGAAACAGACACTTTCAGGCGGCTTTTCTCGTAGTCGACTTCTTCCACCACGCCGTTAAAGTCAGCAAACGGACCGTCGTTAACGCGCACCATTTCTCCTGGCTCAAACAGAGTTTTAGGGCGCGGCTTATCACCAACCTGCTGCAGGCGGTTCATGATAGCGTCAACTTCTTTGTCGCTAATCGGTGCCGGCCGATCGGAAGTACCACCGATAAAGCCCATCACGCGTGGCACGCTGCGCACCAGGTGCCAGCTGGCATCGTTCATCACCATCTGAACCAGCACGTATCCGGGGAAGAACTTACGCTCGCTTTTGCGGCGCTGGCCACCACGGATCTCAACCACCTCTTCGGTGGGAACCATGACGTCGCCAAACAGCTCTTCCATGTTATGTAACTTGATATGCTCGCGCAGCGATTGTGCTACGCGGCCTTCAAAACCGGAAAACGCCTGAACGACGTACCAGCGCTTTTTTGGAGCTTCAGACATCTCAGAACCTCAGGCCAGTGATAAACGATACGAGGCGAACCAGAATACCATCCAGTCCCCACAAAATCAGTGACATCACGGCAGTCACCGCAGCAACGATTAACGTGGTGTGCAACGTTTCCTGACGAGTAGGCCAGACGACTTTACGCACTTCAGTGCGTGCTTCGCGGGCGAAAGCCAACGTTGCTTTACCCTTGACGGTCAACAGGGCAAGGCCAGCTGCTGCTGCCATCAGGACGACGACAGCCAGTGCACGCAGCGGTAATGTGACATCGCGATACCAGGAGTTGCCGGCGACAGCGGCCACCAGAAGCACCACAACACCTAACCACTTCAACACTTCCAGGCCGCGCCCGTTTCCTTGAGCTTGTGTATTAGCACTCATAAACCAACCTGCCACAATAAATCAGAAACACTTTTGCCTCGTAAAACGAGGCAACCGAACCGAATGATGCTGTTAGGCTTAACTCGGCATATCCTTTAATTTCAAGCCGTAGCTTGAAAACTATTGGCTTTACGCCGTGCTACAGAGCCTGCCTCAGCAATGATTATGGTCGCAAAAATCACTGATGAGTCAGGTTCTATGTTACAGCGTGCAAAAAGGGCATCAAATGATGCCCTTTTGGTGTGCATTGCGTCAAATATTATCAGCGATTAAGCGATAACTTTAGCAACAACACCNGCACCAACGGTACGACCACCTTCACGGATGGCAAAACGCAGACCGTCGTCCATCGCGATTGGGTGGATCAAAGTAACAACCATCTGGATGTTGTCNCCTGGCATCACCATCTCAACGCCTTCTGGCAGTTCGATAGTACCGGTCACGTCAGTGGTACGGAAGTAGAACTGTGGACGGTAGCCTTTGAAGAACGGAGTATGACGGCCGCCTTCNTCTTTAGACAGAATATAAACTTCTGACTCGAACTTGGTGTGGGGCTTGATGGTGCCTGGCTTAGCCAGAACCTGACCACGCTGGATATCTTCGCGCTTGATACCGCGCAGCAGGATACCACAGTTCTCACCCGCACGGCCTTCGTCCAGCAGCTTACGGAACATTTCAACNCCGGTACAGGTTGATTTNACGGTATCTTTGATACCAACGATCTCAACTTCTTCACCGACTTTAACGATNCCGCGCTCTACACGACCGGTAACAACGGTACCACGGCCAGAGATGGAGAATACGTCTTCGATTGGCAGCAGGAANGGCTTGTCAATTGCGCGCTCGGGTTCCGGGATGTAGTTGTCCAGGTGACCAGCCAGTTCGATGATCTTAGCTTCCCACTCTGCTTCACCCTGCAGCGCTTTCAGTGCAGAACCGCGCACGATTGGCGTGTCGTCGCCAGGGAAGTCGTACTGCGTCAGCAGGTCACGTACTTCCATCTCAACCAGCTCCAGCAGCTCTTCATCATCNACCATGTCACACTTGTTCAGGAACACGATGATGAATGGAACGCCAACCTGGCGACCCAGCAGGATGTGCTCNCGGGTCTGAGGCATTGGGCCGTCAGTCGCAGCAACAACCAGAATCGCGCCGTCCATCTGCGCNGCACCGGTGATCATGTTTTTCACATAGTCGGCGTGGCCCGGGCAGTCNACGTGCGCGTAGTGGCGAGACTGGGTGTCATATTCAACGTGAGAGGTGTTGATGGTGATACCACGCGCTTTTTCTTCTGGTGCGTTATCNATCTGGTCGAATGCACGAGCAGCGCCGCCGTAGGTTTTAGCCAGAACGGTGGTGATAGCAGCAGTCAGGGTAGTTTTACCGTGGTCAACGTGGCCGATAGTACCAACGTTGACGTGCGGTTTGGAACGTTCAAATTTTTCTTTAGACATCGCTTGTCCCTCTAAGACACGGATTAATCGGTGATATCACCACATCAACCAGGCATCGCCTGAATAGTTGAATTGTTTTAACAGAGAAGAAGCAGGGGGGAGATTTTGAAGTGGTGCTGATACCCAGAGTCGAACTGGGGACCTCACCCTTACCAAGGGTGCGCTCTACCAACTGAGCCATATCAGCACGGCTTGGAGCGGGCAGCGGGAATCGAACCCGCATCATCAGCTTGGAAGGCTGAGGTAATAGCCATTATACGATGCCCGCATCCTGGAACTCGGCTACCTGTTCTGTCTGTAGCTTGTGAACAACAAGGAATATGTTTCCCTGCTGCTCAAGCCACCATGCTTTTTGCCTGATGACCTTGACTGTGCTTGAGCTCAGTCTAAATCTTGATAAGCATACCTTCAGGAGGTTGCCATCTTTTCCAGTTGATTGATTACTCGCTCTTCTGGTTTCAACTCCAAAATGCTGAGTCGAAAATGGTGGTGGGAGAAGGATTCGAACCTTCGAAGTCGATGACGGCAGATTTACAGTCTGCTCCCTTTGGCCGCTCGGGAATCCCACCTGGGGTACTTGATGGTGCCGGCTACCGGAATCGAACTGGTGACCTACTGATTACAAGTCAGTTGCTCTACCAACTGAGCTAAGCCGGCATCAAGTGGTGCGCATTCTAGAAAGACCTGAGCCGGGATGCAACAAAAAATTTGCGATATTTGTTCTTACGTACACTATTTATGCAAACATGGTGAAAACAGCCCCTTTTCACTGTGAATTCGTTCAAATATTCATCACCCCAATCTGATTATTAACGCGTAACCAAAGTTCGTTTGACGAAGCACTTTGCTCAGAGACGTTTTATTTGGATAAATAATATTCAGCAGGTTTCCGCGCCTTGGCGCAGTTAAAGCTCAATCAGTTTGACCTTCTGATTGCCAGCGGTAATTATCATTAATGCGGGCGCGGTTACGTTTGCAGCTGCCGCGCATCTTTTTCCTTCTTTTTTCTGCCCGTCTGGTGGTAACCTCCGCCCATTGTTTTATGAACTTTCCCTTCGTAGCTTTGCTTGGCGGCAAGCAAATCTTGCTGTTACATCGTGCGCTAACTTTTTCGAAGGGTAAAATCGCTGACAGAAGCAGGCATATGAGCAAAAAAGACTCTCTGTTAACCACACCCTATTTACAGTTCAACCGAACCCAATGGGCTGCGCTACGCGACTCGGTGCCCATGACCCTTTCAGAGGAGGAAATTGCCCGACTGAAGGGCATTAACGAAGACCTTTCGATAGAAGAAGTGGCAGAGATCTATCTCCCTCTCTCTCGCCTGCTGAATTTTTATATCAGCTCTAATTTGCGGCGCCAGGCAGTACTTGAGCAGTTCCTCGGTACTGACGGACAAAAAATCCCCTATATCATCAGTATTGCCGGTAGCGTTGCCGTCGGTAAAAGCACCACTGCACGCGTGCTGCAAGCCTTGCTGAGCCGCTGGCCGGAGCATCGCCGCGTTGAATTGATCACTACAGACGGCTTCCTGCATCCAAATTCGGTACTGAAAGAACGTGGGTTGATGAAGAAGAAGGGCTTTCCCCTCTCCTATGATATGCATCGCCTGGTTAACTTCGTCTCAGACCTGAAATCGGGTGCCGCTCAGGTTACCGCCCCGGTCTATTCTCATCTGATCTATGATGTCATTCCGGCAGGCGACAAAATTGTTCAGCAACCTGATATTTTGATCCTTGAAGGGCTGAACGTCTTGCAAAGCGGTATGGATTATCCCCATGATCCTCATCACGTTTTTGTCTCTGACTTCGTGGATTTTTCGATTTACGTCGACGCGCCGGAAGATTTACTGGAACACTGGTACATTAACCGCTTCCTTAAATTTCGCCAGGGCGCATTCACCGATCCAGATTCTTATTTCCACCATTATGCGCAACTGCCTGAAGAAGAGGCGGTGGCTATTGCCAGCCAGCTGTGGAATGAAATTAATTACCGGAATCTGAAAGAGAATATTCTGCCCACGCGCGAACGCGCCAGCCTGATTATGACGAAAAGCTCCGATCACGCTGTCGATCTGGTCAGATTAAGAAAATAACCAGAGAGGAGCATTGCTCCTCTCTGTCAGCTCTGCGGTCGAAGCGAAATTTCCCCGCCGACCCAGGATTTGGTGACACCATCCTGTTCCAATATTAAGCCACCCTGCTGATCTATGCCTCTGGCAATTCCGTTGATTTCGCGATCGCCGATCAACAGTTTTACCGGGCGATTAATGAAATTATCTAACGCAGCCCAGCGTTGAATAAATGGGGTAAGGCCATCCTGTTCAAACTGTGCCAGCGCCGTGCGCATCTTATTAACAATCAGCGCAGAAAGGGCATTTCGATCGACATTACACCCCGTTTCATGCAAGTTTATCCAGCCCTGATTAATCACGTCTTGTGCCGGAGCGCGCATCGCCAGGTTAATTCCGGCTCCAATCACAATTTGTGCCGCATCTCCCGTTTTACCGGTAAGTTCGACGAGAATACCAGCCAACTTGCGCTCGTGCAGGTAGATGTCATTGGGCCATTTTACTCTGATATCAGGAGCACCCTGTTGCTGTAGCGCTTCGGCGATAACAATGCCGATAACCAGACTCAATCCCATTGCCGCTGCCGGTCCTTGCTCCAGACGCCAGTACATCGATAAATACAGGTTAGAGCCAAAAGGAGAAAACCACTGTCGTCCACGCCTGCCGCGTCCCGCCTGCTGGTATTCTGCCACGCAGGCGTCCCCGGATTGCAGACTGGCCATTCTGTCCAGCAAATACTGATTAGTAGAGTCAATCACCGGGATCACTGCAAGCCGGCCATCTTCAAGCTCTGCATTAATCGCTTTTTCATCCAGCATCTGCATGGTAAATGGCAGGCTGTAGCCTTTGCCGGTGACGGTAAAAACGTCAATCCCCCACTCTTTCAATGTATGAACATGCTTGTTAATTGCTGCCCGGCTCATGCCCATTTGCTCACCAAGCTGCTCACCTGAATGGAATTGGCCATCTGCCAGAATGTGGATCAGCTTTAACGGTACGGTATTATCTTTCATGACATAGCCTTTACAGCGTCTGTTTCGCCCTGAGAAGCAATAAATCGCACTTCGGGTTCAAGCCATACATTAAACTTCTCCGCCACGCGCTGACGTACGGTACGTGCCAGATCGACAATATCCTGTCCGGTGGCGGTACCCGTGTTGATTAGCACTAGCGCCTGCTTTTCATGCACTGCTGCGCCACCAACTCGAAATCCTTTCAGCGAGCAGCGATCGATCAGCCAGCCAGCGGCCAGTTTCACCTCACCACTTTTTTGTGGATATTGAGGAATATCAGGGTACCGGGTATGCAGTTCGGCAGCGATTGCTGCACTTACCAGCGGGTTTTTGAAGAAACTCCCCGCATTGCCAGTGATGTCAGGATCGGGCAGTTTGCTACGACGCATTTGGCAAACGGCATCAAATATTTGTTTAGGCGTAACAGCCAGAGGGTCAAGATTGCGTAAATCCCCATAGCTAAGTACGGGCCGCCAGCTCTTGTTAAGCTTGAATCCTACGGCAACAATGGCGTAGCCTTCACGGTAATGATGCTTGAATACGCTATCGCGATAGCCAAACTGGCATTCAGCTGCACTCAACCGCTGGCACACGCCATCATCAAGAGAGACGATATCCACGTACTCACATACCTGTTCCAGCTCGACGCCATAGGCCCCGATATTCTGAATGGGGGCAGAACCTACACATCCCGGGATAAGTGCCAGATTCTCAAGCCCGGCAAGCCCTTTATCCAACGTGGTTTCCACCAGTTGATGCCAGTTTTCCCCTGCTCCTGCATGCAGTAACCACGCATCAGTTGTCTCTGTAATGCTGATGCCTTTGATCCGGTTGATCAAAATCTGCCCATGAAAATCATTCAGAAACAATACATTACTCCCTTCACCCAACAGCAGTACCGGCTCCTTCTGATGCACGCTTTGCTGCCAGCACTGGCAAAGTGCTTCTATGCTGTCTGCCACACTAATTTTGTTAGCGTAAGCATCAATACCGAAGGTGTTCCAGGGTTTTAATGAATTTTGCTGGCGGGACATAATGCGACCTTTGCAGATTAAACCGTCGGATAGTGTACCCGATTCATCAACAACGAGTTGAGGATTTTCCGCGCGGAATAGCGGTCACGGCATGCAAATATGCCTGATTAACTATGCATTGAAACAGTCGAAAAGAGTAAAAATCTGTTTTGACCAACGGCCAGAAAAACTAAAAAGCCCCGCGCTTTCGCATGGGGTTCTTCGGTCTTCAGAACGCAAAAAGGCCATCCCGNAGGATGGCCTTTTGCCTGATTTGATGCCTGGCAGTTCCCTACTCTCGCATGGGGAGACCCCACACTACCATCGGCGCTACGGCGTTTCACTTCTGAGTTCGGCATGGGGTCAGGTGGGACCACCGCGCTANAGCCGCCAGGCAAATTCTTTGTGCTCTGTCCTTCGTCTTTTACGCCGCTGCCGCGTTGGCTTCCTTCGCTCGCAACGGTCACATACTCGTGTATGCTCCCGCCGACTCGGCTCAGTTGCCGCCTTGCCGCAACGTAAAATACTCGGACACAGAAACGAATCTCGTTCCCGCTAATTCTTTATCCGGTTCAAGCTGAAAATATCTCTTCGTCCCTCAACACAACCCAGAACGCTTCTGGCGTTGTAAGGTTAAGCCTCACGGGTCATTAGTACCGGTTAGCTCAACGCATCGCTGCGCTTACACACCCGGCCTATCAACGTCGTCGTCTTCAACGTCCCTTCAGGGGTCTCAAGGACCCAGGGAAGATTCATCTCGAGGCAAGTTTCGCGCTTAGATGCTTTCAGCGCTTATCTTTTCCGCACTTAGCTACCGGGCAATGCCATTGGCATGACAACCCGAACACCAGCGGTGCGTTCACTCCGGTCCTCTCGTACTAGGAGCAACCCCCTCTCAATCTTCCAGCGCCCACGGCAGATAGGGACCGAACTGTCTCACGACGTTCTAAACCCAGCTCGCGTACCACTTTAAACGGCGAACAGCCGTACCCTTGGGACCTACTTCAGCCCCAGGATGTGATGAGCCGACATCGAGGTGCCAAACACCGCCGTCGATATGAACTCTTGGGCGGTATCAGCCTGTTATCCCCGGAGTACCTTTTATCCGTTGAGCGATGGCCCTTCCATTCAGAACCACCGGATCACTATGACCTGCTTTCGCACCTGCCCGAGCCGTCACTCTCGCAGTCAAGCCAGCTTATGCCATTGCACTAACCTCACGATGTCCGACCGTGATTAGCTGACCTTCGTGCTCCTCCGTTACTCTTTGGGAGGAGACCGCCCCAGTCAAACTACCCACCAGACACTGTCCCCACGCCGGATTACGGCGCCAGGTTAGAACATCAAACGTTAAAGGGTGGTATTTCAAGGTTGGCTCCACGCAGACTGGCGTCCACGCTTCNAAGCCTCCCACCTATCCTACACATCAAGGCTCAATGTTCAGTGTCAAGCTGTAGTAAAGGTTCACGGGGTCTTTCCGTCTTGCCGCGGGTACACTGCATCTTCACAGCGAGTTCAATTTCACTGAGTCTCGGGTGGAGACAGCCTGGCCATCATTACGCCATTCGTGCAGGTCGGAACTTACCCGACAAGGAATTTCGCTACCTTAGGACCGTTATAGTTACGGCCGCCGTTTACCGGGGCTTCGATCAAGAGCTTCTCGCAGCGCGATAACCCCATCAATTAACCTTCCGGCACCGGGCAGGCGTCACACCGTATACGTCCACTTTCGTGTTTGCACAGTGCTGTGTTTTTAATAAACAGTTGCAGCCAGCTGGTATCTTCGACTGGCTTCAGCTCCGCGAGCAAGTCGCTTCACCTACGCGCCAGCGTGCCTTCTCCCGAAGTTACGGCACCATTTTGCCTAGTTCCTTCACCCGAGTTCTCTCAAGCGCCTTGGTATTCTCTACCTGACCACCTGTGTCGGTTTGGGGTACGATTCGATGTTACCTGATGCTTAGAGGCTTTTCCTGGAAGCAGGGCATTTGTCACTTCAGCACCGTGGTGCCTCGTCATCACGCCTCAGCCTTAAAGAGTTCCGGATTTGCCTGGAACTCAAGCCTGCACGCTTAAACCGGGACAACCGTCGCCCGGCCAACATAGCCTTCTCCGTCCCCCCTTCGCAGTAACACCCAGTACGGGAATATTAACCCGTTTCCCATCGACTACGCCTTTCGGCCTCGCCTTAGGGGTCGACTCACCCTGCCCCGATTAACGTTGGACAGGAACCCTTGGTCTTCCGGCGAGCGGGCTTTTCACCCGCTTTATCGTTACTTATGTCAGCATTCGCACTTCTGATACCTCCAGCAGACCTCACNGTCCACCTTCGACGGCTTACAGAACGCTCCCCTACCCAACGGACGTATCCCGAGGCCCACTCGACTTTNATGGGCGCATTGACGTCGCTGCGCTCCGTCAATCGTTATCCACTATAGTGAATGTGCCCGGGTGATACGNCCGCTGCCGCAGCTTCGGTGCATGGTTTAGCCCCGTTACATCTTCCGCGCAGGCCGACTCGACCAGTGAGCTATTACGCTTTCTTTAAATGATGGCTGCTTCTAAGCCAACATCCTGGCTGTCTGGGCCTTCCCACATCGTTTCCCACTTAACCATGACTTTGGGACCTTAGCTGGCGGTCTGGGTTGTTTCCCTCTTCACGACGGACGTTAGCACCCGCCGTGTGTCTCCCGTGATAACATTCTCCGGTATTCGCAGTTTGCATCGGATCGGTAAGCCGGGATGGCCCCCTGGCCGAAACAGTGCTCTACCCCCGGAGATGAGTTCACGAGGCGCTACCTAAATAGCTTTCGGGGAGAACCAGCTATCTCCCGGTTTGATTGGCCTTTCACCCCCCAGCCACAAGTCATCCGCTAATTTTTCAACATTAGTCGGTTCGGTCCTCCAGTTAGTGTTACCCAACCTTCAACCTGCCCATGGCTAGATCACCGGGTTTCGGGTCTATACCCTGCAACTTAACGCCCGGTTAAGACTCGGTTTCCCTGCGGCTCCCCTATACGGTTAACCTTGCTACAGAATATAAGTCGCTGACCCATTATACAAAAGGTACGCAGTCACACCACGAAGGTGCTCCCACTGCTTGTACGTACACGGTTTCAGGTTCTGTTTCACTCCCCTCGCCGGGGTTCTTTTCGCCTTTCCCTCACGGTACTGGTTCACTATCGGTCAGTCAGGAGTATTTAGCCTTGGAGGATGGTCCCCCCCATATTCAGACAGGATGTCACGTGTCCCGCCCTACTCATCGAACTCACAATAAGTGCCTTTTTGTGTACGGGGCTGTCACCCTTTACTGCGCGACTTTCCAGACGCTTCCACTAAAGCACAAACTGATTCAGGTTCTGGGCTGTTCCCCGTTCGCTCGCCGCTACTGGGGGAATCTCGGTTGATTTCTTTTCCTCGGGGTACTTAGATGTTTCAGTTCCCCCGGTTCGCCTCATGCCACTATGTATTCATGACATGATAGTGCAACGGATTGCACTGGGTTTCCCCATTCGGGTATCGTCGGTTGTTGCGGTTCATATCACCTTACCGACGCTTATCGCAGATTAGCACGCCCTTCATCGCCTCTGACTGCCTGGGCATCCACCGTGTACGCTTAGTCGCTTAACCTCACAACCCACAAGCGTCCCGAAAGACGTCTGTCAGTTGCAGGCATTGAGAGACTCGAACATGTCGTTAACTTCATTCTTATTACGGAGAATGAACACGACACGTCGTTTCAATTTTCAGCTTGTTCCGGATTGTTAAAGAGCATAATACTTCGCAGCATACTGTTAACCAGTACACTCTGAAATATTGAATTCAGAAAAACCATATGGTGGAGCTAAGCGGGATCGAACCGCTGACCTCCTGCGTGCAAGGCAGGCGCTCTCCCAGCTGAGCTATAGCCCCATACGGTCTGACAGAAACCTTTTTCTACCACTCATGAGGAGTCGCATTTTCTTTATAAAGAGAAAATGCAATTTCTTTTCAGGCAAGGCATGCGGGAGGGAAGTTTACTACAGTAAACGACCGAGTGCATAACGCAGCATGAGAAGAAATTTGGTAGGCCTGAGTGGACTTGAACCACCGACCTCACCCTTATCAGGGGTGCGCTCTAACCACCTGAGCTACAAGCCTGTAGAGGTTTTTCTGCTCGTTACTTTTTNATCAGACAATCTGTGTGGACACTGCGCCGGAAGGTATCTTCAGGTAAGGAGGTGATCCAACCGCAGGTTCCCCTACGGTTACCTTGTTACGACTTCACCCCAGTCATGAATCACAAAGTGGTAAGCGCCCTCCCGAAGGTTAAGCTACCTACTTCTTTTGCAACCCACTCCCATGGTGTGACGGGCGGTGTGTACAAGGCCCGGGAACGTATTCACCGTAGCATTCTGATCTACGATTACTAGCGATTCCGACTTCACGGAGTCGAGTTGCAGACTCCGATCCGGACTACGACGCACTTTATGAGGTCCGCTTGCTCTCGCGAGGTCGCTTCTCTTTGTATGCGCCATTGTAGCACGTGTGTAGCCCTGGCCGTAAGGGCCATGATGACTTGACGTCATCCCCACCTTCCTCCGGTTTATCACCGGCAGTCTCCTTTGAGTTCCCGACCGAATCGCTGGCAACAAAGGATAAGGGTTGCGCTCGTTGCGGGACTTAACCCAACATTTCACAACACGAGCTGACGACAGCCATGCAGCACCTGTCTCACGGTTCCCGAAGGCACTTCCGCATCTCTGCAAAATTCCGTGGATGTCAAGGCCAGGTAAGGTTCTTCGCGTTGCATCGAATTAAACCACATGCTCCACCGCTTGTGCGGGCCCCCGTCAATTCATTTGAGTTTTAACCTTGCGGCCGTACTCCCCAGGCGGTCGACTTAACGCGTTAGCTCCGGAAGCCACTCCTCAGGGGAACAGCCTCCAAGTCGACATCGTTTACGGCGTGGACTACCAGGGTATCTAATCCTGTTTGCTCCCCACGCTTTCGCACCTGAGCGTCAGTCTTCGTCCAGGGGGCCGCCTTCGCCACCGGTATTCCTCCAGATCTCTACGCATTTCACCGCTACACCTGGAATTCTACCCCCCTCTACGAGACTCTAGCCTGCCAGTTTCGAATGCAGTTCCCAGGTTAAGCCCGGGGATTTCACATCCGACTTGACAGACCGCCTGCGTGCGCTTTACGCCCAGTAATTCCGATTAACGCTTGCACCCTCCGTATTACCGCGGCTGCTGGCACGGAGTTAGCCGGTGCTTCTTCTGCGGGTAACGTCAATGAAAAAGGTTATTAACCTTTCCCCCTTCCTCCCCGCTGAAAGTACTTTACAACCCGAAGGCCTTCTTCATACACGCGGCATGGCTGCATCAGGCTTGCGCCCATTGTGCAATATTCCCCACTGCTGCCTCCCGTAGGAGTCTGGACCGTGTCTCAGTTCCAGTGTGGCTGGTCATCCTCTCAGACCAGCTAGGGATCGTCGCCTAGGTGAGCCGTTACCCCACCTACCAGCTAATCCCATCTGGGCACATCCGATGGTGTGAGGCCCGAAGGTCCCCCACTTTGGTCCGTAGACGTTATGCGGTATTAGCTACCGTTTCCAGTAGTTATCCCCCTCCATCGGGCAGTTTCCCAGACATTACTCACCCGTCCGCCACTCGTCACCCGAGAGCAAGCTCTCTGTGCTACCGTTCGACTTGCATGTGTTAGGCCTGCCGCCAGCGTTCAATCTGAGCCATGATCAAACTCTTCAATTAAAAGTTCGATTTGCTGAAACCTGCTTTTACAAACAGGACAGCGATGCTCAATCGTAAAACGTCATAATGAATGTCATTATGTGTTCACTCATGAGGCTTGATATTTTTTGCGCCTTGCGGCGCTGATATCAATCCTGCGAGTGCCCACACAGATTGTCTGATAAATTGTTAAAGAGCGGTGCAACAAGTCGCTGAAGCGTACTGTCGCGAGGTGGCGTATANTACGCTTTNCTCCTTCGGAGTCAACCTCTTTTTGAGGGNTTTTTCCGGCGGTTCAGAACTTCCTGAACCTCTCAACACGCCGGCCNGTAAGCCGTTGTTCCGTGTCAGTGGAGGCGCATTATAGGGAGTTTCTGACGGCTGACAAGCGTTTATTGCAGAAAAATGCCTGAGCACCTTATTTTTCATCGAAACGCGTTTTTTTACTGCAATTTGCTGGATAATTCGGCAAATTCATGGGCAAAGCGGCTCACCTGTTGCCAGTCAGTGTACTCAACTTCCTTACTGGTATCCGTTTCGCCCTTGGTCATGCGCATAATCAGCTGGATCATAGTGCGATCGAAGAAGCCATATAGGGGATAACGTAATGCACCGGCAAAAACCGCGCAACAGTCGGGTTCCCACGGGGACTGAAGCAAGAACTTACGCGTGTAAGCGTTGGTTTGCGGCGTACGCTTCTCCGGCTTGCGCGCCGTCAGGTTCACAGAGAAGAAACCACTCGCGCGCTGCTGCAATGCGTTGAGATTGCTTTTCACAAATTTTGCAACGACCGGCTGGAAATGACCATAACGGATCGATGCGCCAATCAGCACCCGGTCATATTGCGCCCAGTCGATATCGTCAACGTGTTGGATATTGAAAACATCGCATTCACGCTGCTCCTTAAGGAGATTAGCAATATAAAAGGCAATCTGGCGGGTTTGACCGTCACGGCTGGAAAACAGGATTAGCGCTTTCATTATTCAACTCTCGCTTACTCACGCCAGAATGTTGGCGTAAACAGAACTAATAAGGTAAAGACTTCAAGACGCCCGAACAGCATCGTCAAAATCAGGATCCACTTAGCCGTGTCATTCATCGAAGTGAAGTTATCCGCCACGACCCCTAAGCCTGGGCCAAGGTTATTCAACGTAGCGGCAACAGCTGCAAATGCCGAAAAGTCATCAACGCCGGTAGCAATAATCGCCAGCATGCTGAGGATAAATACCAGTGCATAAGCAGAGAAGAACCCCCACACCGCTTCAAGGATACGTTCAGGCAAGGCACGATTACCCAGCTTAATGGTGTAAACCGCATTGGGGTGCACCAGCCTTTTCAACTCACGCGTTCCTTGTTTAAACAACAGCAGAATACGGATAACCTTCAGCCCCCCGCCGGTAGAACCGGCACAACCGCCGATAAACGCGGAACACAACAGCAATACCGGCAGGAATAATGGCCAACGCGCGATACTGTCCGTGGTGAAGCCAGCGGTGGTCGCCATCGAAACAACCTGGAAAAAAGCCTGGTTGAGCGTCTGCATCCCACTTTGATAAACATCATGGAACCATAACACCAGGGTACAAATCACTACCAGCGTAATCTGCACGCCGATAAACATGCGGAATTCCGGGTCACGCCAGTAAACGCGCAGGTTACGTCCACTGAGCAATGAAAAGTGCAGACCATAGTTACAGCCGGATATCAGCAGGAAAACGGCAATAATGGTATTTATGGTCGGACTGTTAAAGTAGCCGATGCTGGCATCATGGGTGGAAAAGCCACCAATGGCGATAGTGGAGAAGCTATGGCCAATTGCGTCGAACAGCGACATGCCGGCCAGCCACAGAGCCAGCGCGCAGGCAACGGTTAGCAAAACGTAGATCAGCCACAACGTTTTCGCCGTTTCAGCAATGCGCGGGCGCATCTTATTGTCTTTCAGTGGACCGGGCATTTCGGCACGGTAAAGCTGCATGCCCCCCACGCCGAGGATAGGCAGGATCGCCACGGCCAGCACGATAATCCCCATCCCACCCAGCCATTGCAGCATCTGACGATAAAACAGAATGGCCTTTGGCAATGTATCCAGCCCTGTCAGAGTCGTCGCGCCAGTGGTTGTCAGCGCGGAAAATGACTCAAAAAAAGCATCGGTCAACTTGAGGTGTGGCTGTTCAGTAAAGATAAACGGCATCGCCCCCACGCTGCCCAACACCGTCCAGAACAGGACCACGATAAGGAATCCTTCACGCGGCTTCAGTTCACTTTTCTTTTTACGGTTCGGCCACCAGAGTAACGTGCCGATCATCAACGCCATAAAAAACGTCTGGGTGAATGCACGCCCTGCACCGTCGCGGTAGATCAATGCCACCAGTCCGGGCACGATCATGGTGCCTGAGAACAAAATGACCAGTAAACCCACTATGCGGGTAATGGCGCGAAAATGCATTCTGCCGTTCCTTTCCTGACGTGAAATGTTATTTAAGCGAGACTAATTGCAAAGTGCCCCGGCTGAAGTCTGACAAATTTTGCCTGAAGCCTGCCACCCGCGCATGGGGCAAAGCCAGGGTGAGCGTAATTTTTTCCAGAAACTCACTGTTGAGCACCTGTCCATCGAAGCGAGCCACCAGGCGCTCAATTTCACTTAACTGCGCATAGTTGCAGATAAGGCTGAACGTAAGCATGGGAACTTTCACCCGGCGAGGCAGCAGGCGTAGCGCCTGCTGGACACCGCCACCGTAAGCTTTAACCAGCCCGCCGGTTCCCAGCATAATACCGCCGTAATAGCGCACCACCACCGCCGTGATTTCGCCTATATGGCTTCCCATCAGCTGAGCCAGTATCGGTTTACCGGCGGTACCGGACGGCTCACCATCATCGGAAAAGCCCAGCTGCTGCGAATCATCAGGCGCCCCGGCGACGAATGCCCAGCAGTGGTGCCGCGCTGCCGGATGCTGCTGTTTGATCTGCTGGACAAAGGCTCGCGCCTCGTCTACACCATCAGTATGAGCCAGCAGCGTAATAAAACGGCTTTTTTTTATCTCTTCGCTAAAGCTCCACGGCTCTGCCGGGATATCGTAAGCGTCCATCAGGCCAGATGAAGGTCGCGCGTCATGTTTTCCACGCTATTTTTATGGATAACCACATTATCTTCGATGCGAATACCGCCATAAGCTCTCAGCGCATCGATTTTCGCCCAGTCAAAATACTTGCTGAACTTACCGGCACGCCAGGGAGCCAGTAGAGAAGCGATAAAGTAGATCCCCGGCTCAATGGTCAGCACCATTCCCGGCTCCAGCACGCGGGTACAGCGCAGATAAGGATACTGCTGCGGCGCAGCGAGATGCGTACCGCGATCGTCCTGCATAAAGCCTGCCACGTCATGAACCTGTAAGCCCAGCAAGTGACCAATGCCATGCGGCATAAACGGCCCGGTGAGGTCCTCTTTCACCATCGCTTCCGCACTAAGCCCGTTCACCAGCTGATGTTTAAGCAGCAGGCTGGCAATGCGGTAGTGCATTTGCTGATGATATTCGGTGTAGCGTACGCCCGCTTTCATGGTGGCGATCAGCTCCAGCTCTTCCTTATTCATGTCTTTAATCAGCTGCGCATATTCGCTGCCTTCACTTGCGGCATAGCTGCGGGTGATGTCGGCCGCATAGCCATTGTATTCTGCCCCGGCGTCAATCAGGAAACTGCGGCGCTTTTCGGGCAGCTGCTGGTCGAGTTTTGTGTAATGCAATATCGCTGCATGCTCGTTCAACGCGATGATATTGCCGTACGGGACGTCCGTGTCCCGGTGGCCGGTGGCACTGAGATAAGCCACGTTAATGTCGAATTCACTCAACCGCGCTTTGAATGCTTCTTTCGCCGCCCGGTGGCCGGTTACCGCAATCATTTGCGCCTGGCGCAAACAATACAGCTCATAGCCGGTTTTGTAGGCGCGATAGTAATGCAGGAAGTCGATGACGCCCTGGGGATTAATCGCGTCGGTATTGAAGCCTAATTGGGTAGCACGCGCGGCCACCGGGCCAATACAGGCCACGTTCTGCCGCTGTGCAGGTAACAGTCGGGCAATATCATCGGCGTTTTTCAGTGGAACAATATCAATTTCGCCCGTCCAGAAACTGTTCGGCAGCGGCTCCACGTCATGCCAGTAATCAACCGGGGAATAGAACCACAGCTTAGGCTTGCTGACGCCATCTATCCACAGCCAGCAGTTTGGCACCTGGGTAACGGGAACCCAGGCTTTGAACTGTGGATTCACTTTGAAGGGATAGGTATGATCGTCAAGGAATACCGTGAGTAACTCCCCGGAATGAATCAACATTGCATCAAGATTATGGCGTGCCAGCACCTGCTGTGCGCGCTGTTGCAGGGTTTTAATATGCTCCTGATAGAGCGTCACTAACGACTCCATGCCCCGTCTCCGTGATTACGAAATTGTCGTCATCTTACCACAGCCAGCGGGGGGATGCCGTGTTGCCGCAGCTGTGATCCTGCCAGCAAATACACAACGTTATATTTGCAAATCATTAATATCAATCTCACACTTCAGGTCATCTGGTATGACCAGATCCCCTTATCGCGGTTCAGGAGACAGATATGCTCTACCAAGGCGAGACCCTTTCCCTAAACTGGCTGGAAGATGGCATAGCCGAACTGGTTTTTGATGCCCCAGGCTCGGTGAATAAGCTTGATACGCAAACCGTTGCCAGCCTGGGCGAAGCTATCTCGGTGCTGGAACAGCAGCCAAGGTTGCGCGGAGTGCTGCTCAGCTCGCGCAAATCGGCGTTTATCGTTGGTGCCGATATTATGGAATTCCTGTCACTTTTCGCCGCGCCTGCGGAACAGCTGGCTCAGTGGCTGGCGTTTGCCAACGGCGTCTTTAACCAAATGGAGGATCTGCCGGTGCCTACCGTTTCGGCCATTAACGGTTACGCGCTGGGCGGTGGTTGTGAGTGTGTGCTCGCTACCGATTACCGTATTGCCAGTACAGATGCACGCATTGGGCTGCCGGAAACCAGGTTAGGCATCATGCCAGGTTTTGGCGGGTCGGTGCGTATGCCACGCTTGCTGGGTGCTGACAGCGCGCTGGAAATGATCGCTGCCGGAAAAGATATTGATGCGATGCAGGCTTTAAAGGTGGGTCTGGTAGATGCCGTCGTCAGCGTGGATAAACTCCACGCGGCGGCTGTTTCTGTATTGAAGGAAGCCATTGCGGGTCAATTAGCCTGGCGTGAACGCCGGCAGATCAAGTTAGAGCCGTTGAAACTGAGCAAAATTGAAGCCGCAATGAGTTTCAGCACCGCCAAAGCGGTGGTGCTGCAAACTGCCGGGAAACACTATCCGGCCCCGCTAACCGTGGTGAAAACCATTGAGGCAGCGGCAAAATTGAGGCGCGATGAAGCTCTGAAACTGGAGACGGCGGCCTTTGTACCGCTGGCGCGCTCTGATGGAGCTCGCGCTCTGGTTGGCATCTTCCTTAACGACCAGGCAGTGAAAGCCAAAGCCAAAAAACTGGCAAAAGGGGTCGACGCTCCTGAGCGTGCTGCCGTGCTGGGTGCAGGCATTATGGGGGGCGGCATTGCTTATCAATCTGCCTGTAAAGGCATCCCCATCATTATGAAAGACATTAGCGAAAAAGCGCTGAAGCTCGGGGTGAGCGAAGCGGCAAAGCTGCTCAATAAGCAGTTGATACGCGGCAAAATTGATGGCCTCAAGCTGGCCGGCATCATGAGTACTATTCAGCCAGTGCTTCACTATGCAGGTTTTGAGCAGGTTGATGTAGTGGTGGAAGCCGTGGTGGAAAACCCGCAGGTGAAGGCGACCGTGCTGGCAGAAACAGAACGCCACATCCGCCCGGATGCCATTCTGGCCTCAAACACCTCGACCATCCCAATCAGTCAGCTCGCTGAAGCATTAACCCGCCCGGAAAATTTCTGCGGCATGCATTTTTTCAACCCCGTACCGCGTATGCCGCTGGTTGAGGTGATTCGCGGCAGCAAAACGGCAGATGCCACCATCGCCAAAGTGGTGGCCTGGGCCAGCAAAATGGGCAAAACGCCGATTGTGGTCAACGACTGTCCCGGCTTCTTTGTTAACCGCGTGCTGTTCCCTTACTTTGCCGGCTTTAGCCTGTTACTACGCGATGGGGCCGATTTCCGCCAAATCGATAAAGTCATGGAAAAACAGTTTGGCTGGCCGATGGGCCCTTCGTGGTTGCTGGACGTGGTAGGCATTGATACCGCGCATCATGCACAAGGCGTGATGGCCGCCGGGTTCCCGGCGCGAATGGAGAAAGATTATCGCGATGCCATTGACGTCCTGTTTGCGGCAAACCGTTACGGGCAGAAAAACCAGCAGGGCTTCTGGCGCTGGGAAACCGACAGCAAGGGCAAGCTTAAGAAAGTCTCCGATGATGAAGCCGATCGTCTGCTGCAAAGCGTCTGCCAGCCAAAACGCGTGTTCAGCGATGAGGATATTGTGGATCGCATGATGATACCGATGATCAATGAGGTGGTGCGATGCCTGGACGAAGGCGTGATCGCCAGCCCGGCAGAGGCCGATATGGCGCTGGTTTATGGTCTTGGCTTCCCGCCATTCCACGGCGGGGCTTTCCGCTATCTCGACACCATAAGCAATGATAGCTATATCGCGCGCGCCGCGCCTTTCAGCGCGCTCGGCGCGCTCTATCAGGTGCCGGAACGTATACATGAAAAGGCGGCCAAAGGCGTGAGCTGGTATTCCCCGGCAACTCCGCTGGATAACACAACATTAAGAACGGCGTGAGGAAAGCAAAATGGAAAAAGTTGTCATTGTTGATGCCATCCGCACTCCGATGGGTCGGTCAAAAGGCGGCGCATTTCGCCATGTGCGGGCAGAAGATCTCTCCGCGAGTCTGATGAAGAGCCTGCTGAGCCGCAATCCGTCCGTCGATCCCGCCACGCTGGATGATATTTACTGGGGCTGCGTACAGCAGACGCTGGAACAGGGGTTTAACATTGCCCGTAACGCCGCACTGCTGGCGGAAATTCCGCATTCTGTTCCTGCCACTACCGTCAACCGTTTGTGCGGCTCTTCCATGCAGGCACTGCATGATGCCGCACGCGCCATTATGGTCGGTGATGCACATACCTGCCTGATTGGCGGCGTAGAGCATATGGGTCACGTACCGATGAGTCACGGCGTTGATTTCCATCCGGGTCTCAGCCGCAGCGTCGCTAAAGCCGCCGCAATGATGGGTCTGACCGCGGAAATGCTGGCGCGGATGCACGGTATCAGCCGTGAAATGCAGGATCGGTTTGCCGCCCGCTCCCACCAGCGCGCTGCGGCAGCCACCCAGGCCGGGCATTTTGCCGCCGAGATTGTCGCCGTTTGCGGCCATGATGCTGATGGCGTGCTTAAACGCTATGACGCCGATGAAGTCATTCGCCCCGAAACCACGGTAGAAAGCCTGGCGGCATTGCGCCCGGCTTTTGATCCGATCAACGGCACCGTGACCGCAGGCAGCAGCTCGGCGTTGTCCGATGGGGCGGCCGCCATGCTGATAATGAGTGAATCACAGGCGCGGCAACGGGGTCTGAAAGCACGCGCCCGCATCCGCTCAATGGCGGTGGTTGGCTGCGATCCGTCGATGATGGGCTACGGACCGGTTCCTGCCTCCCGGCTGGCCTTGAAGCGCGCCGGGCTGAGCACCGCAGATATTGGCGTGTTTGAACTCAATGAAGCTTTTGCCGCACAGACGCTGCCGTGCATTAAGGATCTGGGTTTGATGGACAGACTTGACGAGAAGGTCAACCTGAACGGCGGTGCGATTGCACTCGGCCACCCGCTGGGCTGCTCAGGAGCACGTATCAGCACCACGCTGCTGCACCTGATTGAACGGCGCGATGAGCAATTCGGCCTTGCCACCATGTGTATCGGGCTGGGCCAGGGGATCGCCACCGTATTCGAACGTCTCTGACAGATTAATACCGTCCAACGGTACTTCAGTTAACCGCCTTTCAGTAAAGGCGGTTTTTCATCCCTGTGAATGAAAGCAGGGGACAGCAAAGCTCCCCCTTCCCGTCAGATAAAGGCAAAGGCATCGCCAAACATGTGCGCTTCCTGCGCACCACGCTCGGCACAGAAACGTTCGCGGGCAATTTTCGCCATTTCGAAACGGCCAGCGATATAGATATCATGCCCGGACAGGCTGCCATAATCCTGCATAACTGCGGTCAGAACGGTGCCATTGCGGCCGGTAAACCCTTCTTCCGGCTGTTCAACTACCGGAACCACCTTCAGGTTCGGATGCCTGACAGCCAGTGCATTCAGTTCATCCAGGTCATACAGGTGCTTCAGCTCGCGCCCGCCCCAGTAAATCGCAATATGGCGGTCCGGCTGCTGCGCCAGTGCCGTCAGGAGGATGGAACGCGCATAAGAGAAACCGGTACCGCCCGCAATCAGTAGCAGCGGACGATCGCCCTCCTCACGTAACCACGCATCGCCATGAGGAATATCTACGGTAATCTGGCGCTGCTGATGAATACGCTCCATCACCGCCATGGCATAGAGGTTAAGCTCGGAAGCACCGATATGCAGTTCAATGATGTCTTTTTCCATCGGCGTGGAGGCGAGAGAGAACGGGCGCTTATCGTTCTCGTCCATTACCACCATCAAATACTGACCCGCACGAAAACTGAAGTCAGCCTCCGGGATCAGACGGACACGGTACACGGTATCGGTAATAGCCTCTACTGAGGTCACTTTACAGCTTAAGGTTGTCATGCGTTCCCCTGTCGGGTCGTCATTATCATTTGACCATCAACGCTTCAGCGCGCTGGTGTATCACTCAAGATGCCTAACTCATCCCAGATCGCATCAATACGGGCGACAACAGCGGGATCCTTACGGATGGGAGTCCCCCACTCGCGCTGTGTTTCGCCAGGCCATTTATTCGTCGCATCCATCCCCATTTTTGACCCCAGACCGGAAACCGGCGAGGCAAAATCAAGATAATCAATCGGCGTGTTCTCTACCAGAACCGTATCGCGTGCCGGGTCCATACGCGTGGTAATCGCCCAGATAACATCATTCCAGTCACGCGCATTGACGTCGTCATCGCAAACGATAACAAATTTGGTATACATAAATTGCCGCAGAAAGGACCAGACGCCCATCATGACGCGTTTGGCGTGACCGGCATACTGCTTCTTAATTGTCACTACCGCCAGGCGATAGGAACACCCTTCGGGCGGCAGATAGAAGTCGACAATCTCCGGAAACTGTTTTTGTAAAATCGGGACAAAAACCTCATTCAGCGCCACACCGAGCACCGCAGGTTCATCCGGCGGACGTCCGGTGTAAGTAGAATGATAGATCGCATCACGGCGCTGCGTAATATGAGTAAGGGTAAATACCGGGAAATCATCCACTTCATTATAGTAGCCGGTATGGTCGCCGTAGGGACCTTCCGGTGCCATTTCACCCGGATCGATATAACCTTCCAGCACAATCTCCGCGCTGGCAGGTACTTCGAGATCGTTTGATACGCACTTAACAACTTCAGTTTTCGTGCCGCGCAACAGTCCGGCAAAGGCATATTCGGACAGCGTATCCGGCACCGGCGTCACCGCACCGAGGATGGTCGCCGGATCGGCACCGAGCGCCACGGAAACCGGGAAGCGTTCCCCCGGATGCTGCTGGCACCACTCCTGGTAGTCCAGCGCGCCGCCACGGTGGGAAAGCCAGCGCATGATCAGTTTGTTTTTGCCGATCACCTGCTGGCGATAGATGCCCAGATTCTGCCGCTCTTTTTGCGGGCCACGCGTCACGGTCAGCCCCCAGGTCACCAGCGGGGCGGCATCGCCCGGCCAGCACTTCATCACCGGGATGCGCGACAGATCGACATCATCGCCCTGCCAGATCTGCTGCTGACAGGGTGCATTGCGCAGCCGTTTGGTCGGCATATTTAATACCTGTTTCCACTGCGGTATTTTGTCAAAAAAGTCGCGGAAGCCACGCGGCGGTTCAGGCTCTTTCAGAAAGGCCAGCAGCCTTCCCACATCACGCAGTGCTTTCACATCTTCCTGGCCCATCCCCATCGCCACGCGATCCGGGGTGCCAAACAGATTACAAAGCACCGGCATACTGTAGCCTTTCGGGTTTTCGAACAGCAGCGCCGGACCACCGGCACGCAGCGTACGGTCGGCAATTTCGGTCATTTCAAGATCGGGGTCGATCTGTTGTTTGATACGTTTTAATTCCCCACGCTGTTCAAGCAGAGAAATGAAGTCGCGTAAGTCGTGGTATTTCATGACTTTCCATCAGTACGGCCAGTGAGTGAGCCATTATAGTGCCGATCCAGCGCTGAGGGCTAATTTTGTTGGTAAGTTTAGACGCGCTGTTGCCTTGCAAATATGATAATCAATGCGGATTTAAATTCATCGCGCGATGCATTAACTGTCATTAAGGCATTTGGCAACCCGCCGCTGTCTCCGATCTCGCTATAACTATGACAACGATTTTGCTATTCTTGCAGGCAAGATAATTGGAAAGTGATGTTATGGAATCCTGGTATTTACTTTACTGCAAACGAGGCCAACTACTGCGTGCACAAGAACACCTTGAGCGCCAGGCAGTTCATTGCCTTAGCCCGATGGTTGCTTTAGAGAAAATAGTGCGTGGTAAACCCACCCAAGTCAGTGAACCGCTGTTCCCTAATTATCTGTTCGTCGAATTCGACCCGGAATCAATCCATACCACTACCATCAGTGCAACGCGTGGAGTCAGTCATTTCGTTCGATTTGGCAATCAGCCTGCCACCGTGCCGCAAGGTGTGATAAACGCTTTGCAGGTCGGTCCTGCGTTACCTCTTGACGACGGGGAATTGCCACAACCAGGCGATACCGTGATGATCACCGAGGGGGCGTTCGAAGGGCTGAAAGCGATATTTACTGAACCGGATGGTGAAGCGCGATCGATGCTGCTGTTAAACCTGTTAAATAAGCAGGTCGTGCGCAGTATCGCCAATCAACAGTTCAGATGCTGTAAACCTGCCCCTTAGCAGGGGCACATGTCATGCCCCGGCCACACTAAAGACTGAACAGTGTACGTGCGTTTAACGCCGTTTGCGCCGCCAGTTCGTCAACGTCATCCCCACGTAATAATGCTACCTGCTGCACGATATGCGGTAAAAAGCAGGGTTCATTACGTCTTGATGGCGGACGCGGACGCATATCTCGGGGCAGTAGCCAGGGGGCATCCGTTTCCAGCAGCAGGCGGTCTACGGGGATCAGTGGCACCAGTTCACGCAGTTCCTGTCCACGCCGTTCGTCGCATATCCAGCCGGTAATGCCAATAGATAAGCCCTCTGCCAGGCAGGACTCAAGTTCTGCACGCGTGCCGGTAAAGCAGTGCAGTACCGCCGCCTTTAGCCTGGGCAGCCAGGGTTTAAGAATTGAAATGAAACGCTCGTGGGCTTCACGGCAGTGCAGGAATACGGGCATAGACAGCTCTGCGGCCAACGCCAGCTGGGCATTAAACGCCCAGGCCTGCTGTTCTGGCTCCGAGAAATTGCGGTTAAAATCGAGGCCACATTCGCCGATAGCCACAACATGAGGGCTTTCCGACAGCCGGCGCAGCGTTGCAGCGGTTTCAGCCGACCATTCGCTGGCATGATGAGGGTGCACGCCGGCCGTTGACCAGCAGTAATCCGCGTGCTGGCGCGCCAGGCTGAGTGCCTGCTGACTTTCTAGCGCATTGGTGCCGGTGATAAGCATGCCGCTAACGCCCGCTTCACGCGCACGTTTTACCACCTTATCACGATCTTTCGCAAACTGGGTGCTGGTCAGATTTACACCAATATCAAACATAATCCCTTCCAAACAGTAACCGCCCTGTCGGGCGGTTAATTAATTCAACATTTGTTACCCGCAGCGGCCGCTCGCTCAGCCTTGCTCCGATTCGTCGTCCTGTTCCTCGTCACGGCGGTGCTTACCTACGTAAAAACGCGAGACAAACACACCGACCTCAAAAAGACAGTACATCGGGATGGCCAACAGCGTCTGGGAGAAAATATCCGGTGGCGTTAGCAGCATGCCGACGACAAACGCGCCAACCAACACATAAGGGCGTTTGGCCTTGAGATCTTCTGGCGTGGTAACACCGGTCCAGCACAGCAGTACGATAGCAATCGGGACTTCAAACGACACGCCAAACGCCATAAATAACGTCATCACAAAATCGAGATAGTTATTAATGTCGGTGGCAATCTGTACGCCCTGTGGCGCAGTTTTGGCGAAAAAGCCAAACGCCAACGGGAAGACGATAAAGTAGGCGAAAGCCATCCCCAGATAGAATAGGAATGAACTGGAAAACAACAGCGGCATGACCAGCTTGCGCTCGTGGCGATAAAGCGCCGGGGCGACAAAGGCCCAGACCTGATAAAGAATAACCGGCACCGCAAGAAACAGCGAAACGATGATGGTCAGCTTAATCGGGGTAAAGAACGGTGACGCCACGTCGGTGGCAATCATACTGGCCCCGGCAGGCATTTGTTTGATCAACGGAGCGGATACCAGCTGGTAAATATCGTTCGAGAAATAAGCCAGGCACAGGAAAATGGCCAGAACGGCAATAATGCAGTGCAACAGGCGCTTACGCAGCTCAATCAGATGGCTGATAAGCGGTTGGGTATCTTCAACAGCCATGTTTAACGTTCGTCACTCGGTGGAGTAGAGGTCACGGATGCACGCGGAGCAACGGGTGCTGGCGGCTCCTGTTTGATATCAGGCTGCGGCTCCGATGAAGCCTTCTGAGTCACCGTAACAGGTGCCTGTGCCGGAGCATCAGCCTGAAGATCCGCCTGCGCGGGGGTTACGCCGTCATGGGCTTCCTGCGCATCTTTCTGCAACGGATTGCGAATGGTATGGGCTTCGTCATCCGCTTTTTCATTTTCGCTGAGGTATGAACGCTTCATCGAATTCGCAGTTTGCTTCAGCTCCTCTACCGAGGCTTTAAGCTCAGGCGAGAGGTTGTCTTTACTGACCTGTTCAATTTTTTTCAGGCCATCCTGCAGTTCCTGAAACTTCAGCTCCTGAGCCAGTTCGTTTTGAACACTGGTTGCCAGTGAACGCAGCGCGCGGATCCAGCCCATCACCGTCCTGACCGCCACCGGTAACCGTTGAGGGCCAAGCACCACCAGACCAATAATGAAAACCAGAACCAGTTCACTAAAACCTATGTCGAACACGGTTTATACCTTGTCGTTCTTAACGTCTTCTTTCTTCACTTCAGTATGCTGTTTATCCGCCAGTTTGGCGTTGAAATCAGCATCTTCAGCATTGGCTTTCTCTTTTTCTTTTTCTTTGTCGTCTTCATCGCTCATGGCTTTTTTGAAGCCTTTGATAGAAGAACCGAGGTCAGAACCCAGTGAACGCAGTTTTTTAGTACCAAACAACAGTACCACCAATACGGCGATGATCAATAAATGCGGAAGTGTAATGCCACCCATTATTACCTCTGATATCAATAATTGATGCGAGTCTTAAGTATATAACAGCTTATGTCTTACTGACGATGCGCAAAGCCTTTTACGCGCGCTATAAGCGGCCTATTTACCTTTCATGACAGTCAGCTTGTCCTGCGCCAGCCAACCAGCCAGGACACAAAGCCTGCGGCCATCAGCGCGGCAGAAAGCATGTCCCATGCCGGGCGCGACAGCAGAACCGCAGTGCCGCTCAGTAGCAAAGTGGCACCAATGCCAAATAAATATTGCGACTGATGCTGCCTGACGCGCTCCCCCTTCAGATCCGTCGTCAGTCGGTCAACGCTATGCTGCAAATGCTTGTGTTGGCGAAGGCTGTCATAGAATAGCTCCGGCAGCTCCGGCAGTTTCTCGGCCCAGAACGGCGCTTTCTCTTTTAACGCACGCACGATGGCCGGAATACCAATCTGATCTTTGATCCAGTTTTCAAGGAAAGGCTTAGCAGTCTTCCACAGGTCCAGCTGCGGATAAAGCTGGCGGCCAACCCCTTCCACATACAGCAATGTTTTCTGCAACAGAACCAGCTGCGGCTGGACCTCCATATTAAAGCGGCGCGCGGTATTAAACAGATTGAGCAGAACATGGCCGAAGGAAATTTCCGCCAGCGGTTTCTCGAAAATAGGTTCGCACACGGTACGGATGGCAAACTCGAAATCTTCCACATTGGTATCTGCCGGAACCCAACCCGAGTCCACATGCAGTTCCGCAACCTTGCGATAATCGCGGTTGAAGAAAGCAATGAAGTTTTCTGCCAGATAGCGTTTATCTTCTTTGTTAAGCGAACCGACAATACCGCAGTCAATACCGATATACTGCGGATCCTCCGGGTGCTCGTAGCTGACAAAGATATTGCCCGGATGCATATCCGCATGGAAGAAGCTGTCGCGGAAAACCTGAGTAAAGAACACCTGCACACCGCGCTCTGCCAGCAGCTTCAAGTTTACGCCGTGCTGTTCCAGCGTGGCCACATCAGAGATGGGGATACCGTAAATTCGCTCCATCACCAACATATTTTCGCTGCAGTAGTCCGAGAAAATTTCCGGCACATACAGCATCCTGCTTTGATCAAAATTACGCCGTAGCTGAATAGCATTGGCGGCCTCGCGCAGCAGATTTAGCTCATCAAGCAGCGTTTTTTCATAGTCAGCAACCACTTCCTGCGGCCGCAAACGACGGCCATCAGGCAGCAAACGCGGAACCCAGCGCGCCAGGCGGTAGATAAGCTTCATATCGGCTTTGATCACGGGCAGAATATCGGGCCGGATCACTTTTATCACCACTTCGCGGCCGTTCTCTTTCAAGGTTGCCGTATGCACCTGCGCGATGGATGCCGACGCCAGCGGAACGATATTAAAGTTGTCAAACTGGCTTTCAACAGGCGCACCTAACGATTGCTCAATAAGCTTCAGCGCCTGCGCCCCATCGAAAGGAGGAACCCTGTCCTGCAGCATGGCCAGCTGATCGGCTATATGGGGCGGGAACAGATCGCGGCGGGTAGACATCATCTGGCCAAACTTAATCCACACCGGCCCCAACTGTTCCAGCGCCAGGCGCAGACGTGCACCCAGGGGTTGATCTTTATGAATGTTTGGCATCCAGAACAGGCATTTGCGCCAAAGCAGCAGAGGCAAGGCCAGGCGCGTTTTAGGAATGAGTTCGTCAAGGCCGTAACTGAGAAAAACGCGGATAATCAGATACAAACGGCGCAGTTCACCGAAGGTCATTTTTTCTCCAGACGATTAATACGGGCATCAAGGGCATTTAGCGAACGTGACAACGCATCAACTTCTTCTGCAAACCATGCAAGCTCCAGCGGCCCCGGCGCCAGGCGCCACTCTTCGGTCAGTGTCTGCGCCAGATAACCCTGCTTACGTTGCACATCTCGCCGCACGGCATGAAAGCCACGAAGGAAGAACCGGGTCATTCCCTGTGCGGCAATGTCGCCAACCCAAGGAGACAGGTACTCTGCCGGGTCCAGTTCAGCTAAATCCAGCAAAGCAGAAAATTGCTGCACCAGTTGCAGGTCGCCTTCTACCTCCAGCTCACCGCTGCGGATAAGCGTAGTCAGCTGCTGGCGATCGCGTAATTTCGGCAGCGTGGCAAGACGGGTTTTCACCGTACAGTCCGGGATATCACTCCAGTGACCAATCACATCCACCTGCTGTTCACTGAAAATAAAAGTGACTGGCTGCTTTAGCTCGGCCAGGACAATCGCCAGGCTGCGGCCATTGAGGCGCTGACGAGCCAACTTCAGGCCACGGTCGCGATATAAAACCCGGTTAAGCGCGGTCTCCAGACTGGCAGTTAACAGCGGCATTAATGTCATGCTTATCCCTGTTTAAAACTTAAATCCACGGTGCAAAGCAACAATGCCGCCCGTCAGATTATGATACGTGGTGTTTTCAAAGCCCACATCCATCATCATCTGCTTCAGGGTTTCCTGACAGGGATGCATACGAATGGATTCTGCCAGATAGCGATAGCTGCCGGCGTCTTTTGCCACTATTTCACCGATTCGCGGCAGGATGTGGAAAGAGTAGGCGTCGTAGGCCTTGTTCAGCGGCTCGAACTGCGGTTTAGAGAACTCCAGCACCAGCAAACGGCCACCCGGTTTAAGCACCCGGAACATCGACGCCAGCGCTTTATCTTTATCGGTCACGTTACGTAGGCCAAAAGCGATAGTGATACAGTCAAAATAGTTATCCGGGAAAGGCAAGGCTTCTGCATTCGCCTGCACGTAATTAACGTTGCCAATAATCCCTTTGTTACGCAGCTTTTCGCGGCCCACTTTTAGCATCGAGCTGTTAATATCCGCCAGCACCACTTCACCGGTTTCCCCGACCAGGCGCGAGAATTTCGCCGTGAGGTCGCCCGTACCGCCGGCAAGGTCGAGAACGCGCTGCCCGCGACGCACGCCGCTGCAGTCGATGGTAAAACGCTTCCAGATGCGGTGAATACCCAATGACATCAGATCGTTCATCAGATCATACTTGGCCGCAACCGAATGGAAAACATCAGCAACCATACCGGCTTTTTCATCTTTCGCGACGGTGCTATAGCCGAAGTGGGTAGTATCCTTTGATTCATCTGCCATTTGTTTTGCCTGCTCTACAATCAAATATTAGCCAAGTGTACCAGAATCGGGCCATGCAAACACTGACCCTGCGCTTATTCATTGATGCCGTGAGACATACTGCGAGAAGCGTAGTCGATATTTTCAGGCCCCTGCTCACGCGCATTATCCTGCGCTTCTTCTGCCTCTTCCGGCAGCGCCTGTTCCACCAGCCGGGGATTAATCGGCCGTTTTATCTCAACGCCCAACTGGCGAAAACCTTCGCTTTGGGCAATCAGGTTGCCGCGCCCTTCCGACAGTTTTTTCATGGCCTGGCGGTAGCTGTCCTGAGCTTTATCAAGGCTTTGACCGATGGCGCTCATATCATCGACAAACAGACGCATTTTGTCATACAGGCGGGCAGCACGGTCGGCAATACGCTGTGCATGACGGCTCTGATGCTCATAACGCCACAGGTTGTTGATGGTACGCAGCGCTACCAGCAGCGTAGTCGGGCTGACCAGCATGATATTTTGGTTCAGCGCTTCATTGATCAGTTCAGGCTGCCTGTCGATAGCCAGCAGGAAGGCTGGCTCAACTGGAATAAACATCAACACATAATCCAGCGAGCGTAAACCCGGTAATTGTTGATAATCTTTTCGGCTCAGTTGGCGTAAGTGTCCGCGAATAGCGGCGATATGCTCGCTGACCGCCGCCTCACGCTGCGCTTCGTCTTCGCCGTTAAAGTAGCGTTCATAGGCGACCAGCGTCATCTTCGCATCAATAACCACATCCTTGCCCTGCGGCAAACGGACGATGACATCGGGCTGCATGCGTCCATTCTGTTCCAGCTGAATATTGACCTGAGTTTCATATTCATGCCCTTCGCGCAGGCCGGAAGCTTCCAGCACCCGGCTGAGCACCACTTCCCCCCAGTTACCTTGGGTTTTGTTATCCCCTTTCAGCGCTTTCGTCAGGTTAATGGCTTCCTGAGCCATCCGGGCATTGAGCTGTTGCAGGTTGCGAATTTCGTGGGCAAGCGTATGGCGTTCACGCGCTTCCTGACCGAATCCGTCCTGTACCTGACGGCGGAACCCCTCCAGCTGTTCGCGTAGTGGGGTGATCAAGCCATGCAGGCTTTGGCGGTTTTGTTCATCAACGCGGCGTCCGCTATTTTCGAAGATGCGATTCGCCAGATTTTCAAACTGGGCATTCAGGCGTTGTTCGCTGTTCACCAGCAGCCGCTGTTTCTCCTCGGCAGCCATGCGCGTTTCCTCAAGCCGGATGGTGACTTCGCGTAGCTCCGCCTCCTGGGCGCTGTTAATCTCCAGCTGCGTGCGCAGCTCACGCGTCAGCTGCTCGGTTTCACTGCGCCAGTGTTCAAGGTGGTGGAGTTTTTCCTCGGCCGCCGCCAGTGAGCCATGCAGCTGGCGCTGCTCATGCTCATTCTGTTTTTGCATCAGCAGATGGCCGTCAAGCTGCTGCTGCAAACGCTGGCGTTCATGCTGCGCCTGTTCCGCCGACTGCATCAGCAGCTGCCGTTCTGTTTCGCCTTTCGCCAGCTGCTGCTGACAGCGTAGCGAGGCAAGCAGCCAGCCTGCCAGTATCCCGGCCAGAGCAAAGCCTGCGCCGTACATGATTGTGACATCCACCCTGATTCTCCTGCTGAACCCCTGACAGGGGAAAAATAGAGGCGCACTGTATAAATGTCCAGACAAAATACAACGAAGAGCGCCCCATCCCAGTAAAAAAGCGGGGCAGCTCGAAGATATATTGCAAGGAAACGAGATTTGCAGGCCACAAACAGACGTGGCCCGCATCAGGGATCATTCCAGCAAACGGCGTGCAGCTTCAACCACGATTTTCACCGCGTCACTCTCGGTTCTTTTCATGGTTTCCGCATCCGGGATCTCTTGCTGGGTTCGGTTAACAATCACCCCGGCGACCATGCCGGCGCGCAGTCCCTGGCTGGCACACATGGTCAGCAGCGTTGCCGACTCCATTTCATAGTTCAGCACGCCCATCTGTTGCCACTCCTGCATTGAATTCTGGAAGCGGCTGACCACCCGACCAGAGAAAGTATCGTACCGCTCCTGGCCGGGATAGAAGGTGTCGGAGGAAGCCGTGATACCGATATGCGTTCTCGCACCTTGCGCTTTTGCCGCATCCACCAGCGCGGTAGTACAGGTAAAGTCCGCCACCGCCGGAAATTCCAGCGGCGCAAAGTGCAGGCTGGCACCGTCCAGCCTGACTGAACCGGTGGTGACCAGCACATCGCCCACGTTGATGTGCGGCTGGATAGCGCCGGTAGTGCCGACGCGCAGAAAGGTACGCACGCCCAACTGAGCCAGTTCTTCCACGGCGATGGAGGTGGAAGGCCCCCCGATCCCGGTTGAGCACACTATGACGGCTTTACCCGCGATCTCAGCACGCCAGCTGGTAAATTCACGGTGCGAGGCCAGATGAACCGGATTATCCATCAGCGCAGCAATTTTCTTCACCCGCTCCGGGTCGCCGGGCGCAATGGCCAGGGTAGCGCCCTGAAGATCGGCTTTAGTGAGGCCGAGATGGAAAACGTCAGACTGTGGCATTTCATACTCCTGATGCGGAACCTGCGGATGATGAGAAAATGTTAATGTAAGAAAATTCCTCCTGACTCTATGTGACGAACATCCTTAATCAAAATGAAAATTGCATCATCCGAACTTTAAAAGGTGATCCAAATCCCATTTAACCATCAGTTATGGCCATTTTCGCTCATCTGGTGCTGTAGACAAGCTGTATCTGGTGATAAAGAGTTACTCTGATTCGATCGCTAATCTCAACGCATTCCTGACTATAGTTAGCTGACAACATGTAGCGCCTGCACGGAGATGACCATGAAAACCGAAGATAACATGACGCAAAAATTGAGCAACAAAGGCTTCGCGCCGGCGGTCGTTCCTGCCGCTGCCAGCACGATTATTACCGACAGCGCCGACATTCTCAGTGGTGAGACCTCCATCCCAACTCAGGGCGAAAATATGCCCGCGTTCCACGCCAAACCACGCCATGCACACGGCCCTTTGCCGGTGGTATTGGTGGTACAGGAAATTTTTGGCGTTCACGAACATATTCGCGATATCTGTCGTCGACTGGCGCTGGAAGGTTACCTGGCGGTCGCACCCGAACTCTATTTTCGTCAGGGCGATCCCGCTGATTACACCGATATCCCCACGTTGTTCAAAGAGCTGGTGAGTAAGATCCCTGACAGCCAGGTGCTGGCCGACCTCGATCATGTGGCTAACTGGGCTTCACGCCACGGCGGTGATATACGCCGTTTGGCGGTGACCGGTTTTTGCTGGGGTGGGCGCATTACCTGGCTTTATGCCGCGCATAATCCGCAGCTGAAAGCCGCCGTTGCTTGGTATGGCAAGCTGGTGGGGGATAAGACGATGAAGCAGCCAAAACAGCCGGTGGATGTTGCGGTGGATCTGGATGCGCCCGTGTTGGGGCTTTACGGCGGTAAAGACGATGGCATCCCTCCAGACAGCGTCGAAACCATGCGCCATGCGCTGCGTGCCGCCAATGCCAACGCCGAGATTATTGTCTATCCCGATGCCGGACACGCTTTTAACGCTGACTACCGCCCAAGCTATGAGGCCGGGTCCGCTAAGGATGGCTGGCAGCGAATGCTGGCATGGTTCAGGCAGTATGGCGTGACGTCGGAAGCATAAAAAAAGGGGCGCTAAGCGCCCCAAATAGTCGTTACATCAAAACACAACAACACAGATATTTAAGCTTCTTGTGCATTTCTCAGGTTTTGCGCCGCTTTCACCATGTTTGCCAGCGCCTGGCGAGTTTCCGTCCAGCCACGCGTTTTCAGGCCACAGTCCGGGTTAACCCACAGACGCTCAGTAGGGATGCGCTGTGCCGCTTTAAGCAGCAGTTCTTCCATCCACTCAACGCTTGGCACGTTTGGCGAGTGAATATCGTAAACGCCCGGACCGATCTCGTTCGGATACTCGAACTCTTCAAACGACTCCAGCAGTTCCATATCAGAACGTGAGGTTTCGATGGTGATAACATCCGCATCCAGCGCGGCAATCGAATCCATGATGTCGTTGAACTCGCAGTAACACATGTGGGTGTGGATCTGGGTGTCGTCCTGCGCAACGGCGGCATTGAGACGGAAGGCATCTACCGCCCACTCCAGATAAGCCGCCCAGTCGGACTGATGCAGCGGCAGCCCTTCACGCAGAGCAGGTTCATCAATCTGAATGATGCCAATGCCCGCTTTTTCCAGGTCTTCCACTTCATCACGCAGCGCCAGCGCAATCTGTTTGGCGATGGTTTCACGCGACACATCTTCACGCGGGAATGACCAACACAGGATGGTTACC
This sequence comes from Erwinia pyrifoliae DSM 12163, assembly GCF_000026985.1. NCBI lineage: Bacteria > Pseudomonadati > Pseudomonadota > Gammaproteobacteria > Enterobacterales > Erwiniaceae > Erwinia > Erwinia pyrifoliae. The sequence continues at coordinate 253,595 of NC_017390.1, read as the reverse complement.
GGACCGGTGAGCATGCCTTTTACCGGCTTGTCGGTCAGTGACTGAGCATATTTCGCCCATTCAACGGTGATGGCTTCCGGGCGGCTGACATCACCGATGATGACGGGTGGTTTCACACAGCGTGAACCGTAGCTCTGTACCCAGCCATTCTGCGTAAAGATGAAGCCGTCAAGGTGTTCGCCGAAGTATTCCACCATGTCGTTACGCTCCGCTTCGCCGTGCACCAGCACGTCCAGCCCTAAGCGCTCCTGCTCGACGATAGCCTGCTTGATGTGCTCCGCGATGCCGGTACGGTAGCGGGTGCCGTCCAGACGGCCCTGTTTGAAGTCGAGGCGCAGCCCACGAATTTCAGTGGTTTGTGGGAAAGAGCCGATGGTGGTGGTTGGCCACGCCGGTAGCTGGAAGCGCTGACGCTGAGCTTCAGCACGTACCTGATAGCTGTTCTTACGCAGACTGTCCTGCGGTGAAATCGCCGCCAGGCGCTGGCCTACGGCGGCATTATGCACGCGGGTAGAGTGCTGACGGGCGCGAACTGGCGCACTCCATGCTTCCAGTGAAGCCGGGTCATTATTGTTCAGCGCGTTGCTCAACAGGGCCAGCTCAGAACACTTCTGCAGGGCGAAGGCAAACCAGCTCTTCACTTCTTCATCCAGGCGGGTTTCCACGCTCAGGTCAATCGGGCTGTGTAGCAGTGAGCAGGAAGAACCAATCCACAGCTGTTTACGCTGTGCAACCAGCGGCTGCAGGCGTTCAAACCAGCTGCTGAGATCCGCACGCCAGACGTTACGGCCGTTAATCACACCAACGGACAGCAGCCAGTCTGCCGGCACTTTGCCGTTCAGCAGGCTGATATCATCTTTACCGTGCACCAGGTCAACATGCAGCCCCTGCACCGGCAGCGCGCTGATGGTATCAAGGTTCTGGCCAATGCTGTCAAAGTAGGTGGTCAACAACAGTTTAGTCTCCCCCTGAAGCGCGTCATAAGCAGGTTTAAAGGCAGCCAGCCATTCGGCAGGCAGTTCCAGCGCCAGCGCCGGCTCGTCAATCTGCACCCATTCGATATCGCGCTTAGCCAGTTCCGCCAGCACCTGCTGGTAGACCGGCAGAATATCTTGCAGCAGGCTAAGGCGGTCAAACTGGTCGCCCTTCACTTTACCCAGCCACAGATAGGTCACCGGGCCAAGCAGCACGGGTTTCACTTTATGGCCCAGCGCCAGCGCTTCGTCGACTTCATCCAGCAGCTGAGTCCAGGTCAGTTTAAACTGCTGGCCCTGCACAAACTCCGGCACCATGTAGTGATAGTTGGTGTTAAACCATTTGGTCATTTCTGCCGCAGCGGCGGGTTCACCGCTCGGTGCGCGGCCACGGCCTAAGCGGAAAAGGGTATCAAGGTCAACTGAACCATCTTTGTTCTGGTGACGTGCCGGAACGTTACCCAGCAGCAGGCTGGTGGTCAGTACGTGGTCGTACCAGGCAAAGTCACCTACCGGCAGCAGATTCACGCCAGCGCCTTGCTGCTGCTGCCAGTGACGGGCGCGCAGCTCACGTCCTACTGCCAGCAGTTCTTCCTGAGTGCTGTTACCCGCCCAGTAGCTTTCCTGCGCTTTTTTCAGTTCGCGCTGCAGGCCGACACGGGGGAAGCCGAGAGTATGGTTCAGAATAGTCATCAGTTGTGCCTCTTTAAATTAATCGTTAGCTGAACACGTCCTGATTCGCTCGATATTCATTTGGACGTCCAGATGTTTACACCGCTATAATCCGCAGGTACTGTATTAACCACAAGCGCAAAATATTCACTGTCGATGTGAAGGACTCTCATGATCGAACTCAAACACCTGCGAACGCTTCAGGCTCTGCAAAATACCGGCTCGCTGGCCGCCGCTGCCGCCCAGCTTCACCAAACGCAGTCGGCGTTGTCACATCAGTTCAGCGACCTGGAACAACGTCTGGGTTTCCGACTGTTTGTGCGTAAAAGCCAGCCGCTGCGTTTAACGCCACAAGGGGAAGTCCTGCTACAGCTGGCTGAGCAGGTATTGCCACAGATACAGCAGGCGTTACAGGCCTGCCACGAACCGCATCAAACCACGCTGCGTCTCGCCATTGAATGCCACAGCTGTATTCAGTGGCTGACTCCGGCGCTCAACGAATTCCGTCAAAGCTGGCCACAGGTGGTGATGGACTTTAAATCCGGCGTCACCTTTGACCCGCAGCCAGCCTTGCAACAGGGCGAGCTGGACGTCGTTCTGACATCCGATATTCTGCCGCGCAGTGGGCTGTTCTATTCGCCGATGTTCGATTTTGAAGTGCGTCTGGTCTTGGCTCCCGACCATCCTCTGGCGCAAAAGGCGACGATCTCTCCGGAAGATCTCGCCAGCGAAGTGCTGATGATCTACCCGGTGCAGCGTCAGCGCCTGGATATCTGGCGTCATTTCCTACAGCCTGCAGGCGTCAGTCCGGCGCTGAAAAGCGTGGATAATACCCTGCTGTTAATTCAGATGGTTTCAGCCGGAATGGGTATCGCTGCCCTGCCTCACTGGGTGGTGGAAAGTTTTGAACACCAGGGCCTGGTGGTCACTAAAGCGCTGGGCGATGGCCTGTGGAGCCGGCTGTATGCCGCAGTTCGCGACGGTGAACAACGTCAACCTGTCATTGAGGCGTTTACCCGATCCGCGCGTCAGCACGCATGCGATAATTTACCACGGGTACGCAATGCGTCACGTCCCGGAACGCCCCTCCCTTCTGATCACCGTGTCTGAGTCAACCGTCGGCATTTAGCTGGCGGCTGTTTACCGGGATGCAGCTTCGGGAATGAAGGGGTATACTGCGCGCACTGCAACAGTTTCACTGAAGAGAGTTTTTATGACCAATAATGACGTCCTGCGCAGCGTGCGATACATGCTGAATTTAAGCGATGCGAAAGTTGTAAGCATTCTGGCGCTGGCAGAGAGCGAAGTCACCGAAGCCGAAGTGCACAGCTTCCTGAAAAAAGAGGATGAGCCAGACTATCGCCCCTGCCCCGATGTCATCATGGGTTACTTTCTTAATGGCCTGATTTTTGAGCGCCGTGGCAGAAGCGAGGACGCACCCGCCCCTTCCATCGAGCGCAAAATGACCAATAACATCATGATGAAAAAACTGCGCGTGGCGTTCAATCTGAAAACCACTGATATCATCGAGCTGTTAAAAAGCGCTGATTTTGCGGTAGGTCAGTCAGAAATTGGGGCGATCTTCCGCAAGCCAGGACACAAAAACTACCGTGAATGCGGCGATCAGATCCTGCGTAATTTCCTTAAAGGCCTGACGATGAAAATCCGCCCGGCTAAAAAATAAGCGCAATATTCTGTCACTGATTAACGTCATCGTATGGCGTTAATCATTTTCGCTTGTCCACACAAACTCCCTGCCTGCAAAGCATTCCTTTTAGAACAAAACCACTCATCAAACGAAACCATAAAGTTTGCCCGCGCAATTATCGTGACAAAAATCACAAAACAGCATTCAATCAAGACGATATGCGGCCTTTTAATGACACAGATAGTGTCATAAAAATGTAACATTTGCGCCCTTCTTCACAGTCAAATTCCCTGGTACTCCCTGGTCTGTGCGCGGAATGAAACATGATGGCCCCTCACGGCAGCATGTTGTTCCTCTGCGCCACATTTCACCAGGAATGTCAGTCTCTGAGCCTCGGGAGGCTTAAATGTTAAGCATATTCAAACCCGCCGCGCATCAACCCCGCGTTGATGGCTCCCGCGTCGACCCGCTCTACCGCAAGCTGCGCTGGCAGATCTTTCTGGGCATCTTCTTCGGTTATGCCGCCTACTATCTGGTGCGTAAAAATTTCGCGCTGGCGATGCCTTACCTGATTGAACAGGGTTTTTCACGCGGTGACCTCGGCTTTGCGCTCTCGGGTATTTCTGTCGCCTACGGATTCTCTAAATTTATTATGGGCTCGGTTTCTGACCGTTCCAACCCACGCGTATTTTTACCTGCCGGACTGATCCTTGCCGCCGTGGTAATGCTGTTTATGGGCTTCGTGCCTTGGGCAACATCGAGCATTATGGTGATGTTCGTGATGCTGTTTCTGTGCGGCTGGTTTCAGGGCATGGGCTGGCCCCCCTGTGGGCGCACCATGGTGCACTGGTGGTCACAGAAAGAGCGCGGCCGCATCGTATCAGTATGGAACTGTGCGCATAACGTTGGCGGCGGTATTCCTCCGTTACTGTTCCTGCTGGGCATGGCCTGGTTCAACGACTGGAAAGCCGCGCTGTATATGCCTGCCTTTGGCGCTATCGTGGTGGCCATTTTCGCCTTTGCGCTGATGCGTGATACCCCGCAATCATGCGGCCTGCCGCCGATTGAGGAGTACAAAAATGACTATCCGCCTGATTACGACGAAAAGCATGAAGAAGAGCTTACCGCTAAGCAGATTTTTAAGCAGTACATCCTGCCCAACAAGCTGCTGTGGTATATCGCGCTGGCCAACGTGTTTATCTATCTGTTGCGTTACGGCATCCTCGACTGGTCGCCGACCTACCTGAAAGAGGTGAAACACTTCACCCTTGATAAATCTTCATGGGCTTACTTTTTCTATGAATACGCCGGTATTCCCGGCACCCTGCTATGCGGCTGGATGTCGGACAAGGTATTTAAAAGCAATCGTGGCGCGACCGGGGTGTTCTTTATGGTGCTGGTGACCATCGCCACCGTGGTGTACTGGATGAATCCGGCCGGAAACCCGGGCGTGGACATGGCCTGCATGATGATTATCGGCTTTCTGATTTATGGGCCGGTGATGCTGATCGGCCTGCATGCATTGGAGCTGGCGCCAAAGAAGGCGGCGGGCACTGCGGCGGGGTTCACCGGGCTGTTTGGCTATCTGGGCGGTTCAGTCGCCGCCAGCGCCATCGTCGGTTACACCGTCGACGGCTTCGGCTGGAATGGCGGTTTTATCATTATGGTCGGTGGCTGTGTGCTGGCGGTTATTTTGCTCATTCTCACCATGCTCAGTGAGAAGAAACACAAGGAGCATCTCCGCGCAATTTAACGCGACAACAGGCATAGAATAAACTCTCTGCCTGTTAAATCCGGTTGTCAGGCCGGCGGCAGACGTCACTCGTCGGTACAGAGCACTTACCGATTTTCTTAAACGTCAAACAGTCGGCGCAGAGTGTGCGGCACCGCCTGTTCGCCATTTGAACCAATCACCTCCAGTTCTGGCAGTACATCCTTCAGCCGCTGATGAGCGTTACTCATGATGTAACCTTTGCCCGCCATACTCAGCATCTCTTTGTCGTTCATACCGTCACCAAAAGCGATGCACTCGCGCAGCGAATAACCCAGGGATTTTGCTACCGCATCCAGCGCGTGGCCTTTTGATACGCCACCTGCCATCACTTCCAGACAGGTTGGCAGCGAGAAGCTGACGTTTACCCGATCGCCCCAGCGCGCTAACAGCGCCTGCTCCAGCGGCATGAGCAGTTCAGGAATGGCGCAGGTGAAAAAGACTTTGCTGATGCCATCGGCGGCCAGCTGCCCCGGCTGATAAATCTGGTAGGCGAAGTCAGACTCCTGGAAGAAATCCATTTCATCGGGGCGATGGCGGTTGAGGAACCACTCTTCATCCCGGTAAACATTGGTGTAAATATCTGCATGATGATGCTGCATGGTAAACAGCTCGTGCGCGATATCTTCGTCAAGATTATGGCTGAACACCCGCTCACCGGCGGTGTTGTGCACGCGCGCGCCGTTAGAGGTGATCATCCAGGCGTCAATGCCGAGGCTGTCGCGCATCTGCGCCACGTCAATATAGTGACGTCCGGTGGCGAAGATAAAATGAAAACCTTTAGCGGTCAGCAGCTGCAGCGTTTCGCGGGCGTAGGGGGAAAGCGTGTGGTTTGGCAGCAGCAGCGTGCCGTCCAGGTCTGAAGCAACAATACGGTACATAACACCTCTGGTTAATGTTGGCTGGCGGGAAGCGCCCACCAATCACTTAATTCTGGCCATTCAGGCATGGCGGGCAAAAAAGGCGAGGACGGCTTCAAGCGCCACTGCGCGCATCCGATCCTTCTCAAACAGGATCTCATGATGCGCACCCTCAATAATCATCGGCTTGCCACCCTCACAGGGCCGACCCGCCGCCAGCATCGTCTGGCAGAACAGATCCTGAGCGCGGTTGTCGACGACCTTATCGTCGGCGGCCTGTAGCAGCAGCAGCGGGGTGGCGATCTGTTCAGCCTGGCGCAAAACGCTTTGCCCGGCGCGCACGCCTTCGCGCACCCAGTGATAGGTCGGGCCACCAACGCGGATGCCGGGATCGTCGGCATAAAAGCGCACATTGCGGCGATAGCGTTCGCGGCTGTGCGTCAGATCGTTTACCGCAAACGGGCGCGCACGCCACTTGCCGGTTCCCAGCGCATAATCATCGCGCACCGTTGGGCGCTTTTCCGCCCAGTTGAGAATGCGGCGCGCCATCCATAAAGGCATCGGTAGAAAAAGACCAAACATCGGCGAAGCCAGCGCCACCGCAGCAAAGGCCGCTGGCTGTCGTACCAGCATCAGGGCGAGGATCGCCCCGCCCATCGAATGCGCCAGCGCGTAGCGATGGCGATAGTCACGCGTGACGATCTGTTGTAAAAACAGCGTTTCCAGATCGTCAACGTAGTCTTCGAACGCCACGACGTGCCCACGATGTGAATCCTTCAGCAGCCTGCCCGATCGCCCCTGCCCGCGATGATCGATAATGAAAATGTCATATCCACTATGGAACAGGTCGTAGGCCAGCTCCGGGTATTTGACATAGCTTTCAATGCGCCCCGGACACAATAATATAACCTTGTCATGCTGCGGTGAGATGAAGCGGACGTAGCGGATCGGTACGTCTGCCACCCCGGCAAACTCGCCCTCTTCGCGCTGCTTCCAGAAATCCAGCAACGGGCCGGTAGCAAAAGCCGCAAAGGCTTTTTCACGCGTTAACCAGCTTTTCTGGTGCAGTTCCATCAGGCGTTTTCCACAAAGGGTACTTCTCTCAGCAGGGACAGAGTTACCCGTAGCAAGGCGTTAGACAATAACGTATTGTGTCACAATCGAGCGTTTTCCGGGAGTTTTACCATGACGACTGAATGGTGGCTGGCCTATCTGTTAACAACCCTCATCTTAAGCCTGTCGCCGGGTTCTGGTGCTATTAATACCATGAGCACCGGCATCAGCCACGGTTATCGCGGCGCTGTCGCCTCTATTGCTGGCCTGCAGGTGGGATTGTCGCTGCACATCGTGCTGGTCGGTATCGGGTTAGGCGCGCTGTTCTCCCAATCGCTGCTGGCCTTTGAGATCCTGAAATGGGCCGGGGCGGCTTATCTGGTGTGGCTGGGCATTCAGCAGTGGCGATCTGCCGGAGCCATTGATTTGAACGCGCTGGCCGCAGCGATGCCGCGCCGTCAGCTGTTTAAACGTGCGGTGATGGTGAACCTGACCAACCCGAAAAGTATCGTCTTCCTGGCGGCACTTTTCCCGCAGTTTATCCTGCCACATCAGCCGCAGGCCATGCAGTACCTGGTGCTGGGGGTAACCACGGTGGTAGTCGATATCATTGTTATGATGGGTTACGCCACGCTGGCAAGACGTATTTCAGCGTGGATTAAAGGCCCGCATCAGATGAGGTTACTGAATCGCATCTTCGGCGGCCTGTTTATGGCGGTAGGCGCCTTGCTGGCCTCAGCAAGACGAATTGCCTGAATAAAAAAAGCAGGCTGCGCGCCAGCAGCCTGCTTTTTCGTGACCTGCGCCGCAGAGATTACTCTTCGTCACCGCCGTCGATATGTTCTTTAATCATCAACAGGAACGGCTTGCCAAAGCGCTCCAGCTTTTTGTGCCCGACGCCGTTAACACTCAGCATTTCTGACGCGGTGATCGGCATCTGCTCTGCCATTTCAATCAGCGTTGCGTCGTTGAATACCACGTACGGCGGAAGATTATCCTCATCAGCAATCGCCTTGCGCAGTTTGCGCAATTTGGCAAACAGCTTGCGATCGTAATTGCCGCCGAAGGATTTCTGGCTGCTGCTGCGTGTTTTCACGCTCACCAGGCGCGGCACGGCCAGCAACAGGGAGACGTCACCACGCAGCACCGGACGAGCCGCTTCGGTTAACTGCAGTGCCGAGTACATAGCAATATTCTGCGTCACCAAACCGAGGTGGATCAGCTGGCGCAGCACGCTGGTCCAGTGTTCATGGCTGAGATCGCGACCTATTCCGTACACCGGCAGCTTATCGTGCTGCATATCTCGAATACGCTGATTATTGGCACCGCGCAGGATCTCAACGATATACCCCATGCCAAAGCGCTGACCCACGCGATAGATGCAGGAAAGCGCTTTTTGCGCTTCGAGCAGGCCGTCGTAGCGGCGCGGTGGATCGAGGCAAATATCGCAGTTATCGCAAGCCTGCTGACGTCCTTCGCCGAAATAGTTCAGCAGCACCAGGCGGCGGCAGGTCTGCGCCTCGGCAAAGGCGCCCATCGCATTCAGCTTATGGCGTTCAATATCCTGCAGCGGCCCCTGTGTTTTTTCTTCCAGGCAGCGGCGCAGCCAGGCCATATCGGCCGGATCGTACAGCAGCAGGGCTTCAGCAGGCAGGCCATCGCGCCCGGCGCGCCCGGTTTCCTGATAGTAGGACTCGATATTACGCGGAATGTCGAAATGAACCACAAAACGCACGTTGGGCTTGTTGATGCCCATCCCGAATGCCACCGTTGCCACCACAATTTGCAGGTCGTCGCGCTGAAATGCTTCCTGCACATGAGCGCGGTGAGCGTTATCCATTCCGGCGTGATAAGCCCCCACGCTCAAACCACGGCTTTGCAGGCGGGCGGCGGTATCTTCGACTTTCGCCCGGCTGTTGCAGTAAATAATGCCGCACTTGCCGCGCTGATCCTGGACGTAGCGCAGCAGCTGTTCGGTCGGCTTAAATTTTTCTACCAGCGTGTAGCGAATATTCGGCCGGTCGAAGCTGCTGATCTGAATCAGTGGGTCATTAAGTTGTAACAGGCGGGCAATATCGTTACGGGTGGTCTCATCCGCTGTCGCCGTTAACGCCATTACCGGGACGTCAGGCAGCCGTTGACGCAGCTGGCCCAAAGCGCCATATTCCGGGCGGAAATCGTGGCCCCACTGCGAGATACAATGGGCTTCATCCACGGCCAGCATCGCCGGGTTGCAGTGCGTCAGCTGCTCAAGGAAGTTGTCCATCATCAGACGTTCAGGGGCAATGTAGAGCAAACGCACTGTTCCGCTGCGACAGCCAGCCATGACATTTTGCTGTTCTTCTCGATTTTGCGTCGAATTAAGGCAGGCCGCTGCCACCCCGTTGGCCAGCAGCTGATCGACCTGGTCCTTCATCAGCGAGATCAGCGGTGACACCACCAGCGTCAACCCCTGACGCACCAGCGCCGGAATTTGATAGCAGAGCGATTTGCCCCCACCGGTTGGCATCACCACCAGACAGTCACGCCCGTTCAGCGATTCCTGAATGATGGTTTGTTGTCCCGGTCGAAACTGCTGATAGCCGAAGGTATCACGCAATACCTGGCCTGCCAGCGCTTCGTTATTGATGACTGCTGCCGTAGACACATTGTCCCCATATATGCAATGACATAAATTCAACCGGGAAACACCACCCGGTTGCTGTGACCTCAGAACAGGTCGTTAAGCGTTACGCCGACACCCACGCGCGTTTGGCGGAGGTTGTAGTCGATCAGGGATTCCCCGTACCCGCTGAACACCTGGGTATAGAAGCGCACATGCTCAGTCAGTGGATAGCTCCAGCCCAGCTCGGCACCGCCGTAGCCGCTGTTCCAGTTGTAGTTGCCCTTCAGGCTGAAGATGCTGTCACCCCACTGGTAACCCACCGTCAGGCGATAATACCCCATGTACTTGGTGATATCCGGGTTATCGTCATTATTTTCACTTTCTGGAAGACGGTACCAGGGTTTAACTTCCACCAGCCAGTTGCCGTTTTCCGCCATCAGGCGCGCATAGACCCGGTTCCAGCTGCGGGAGGTTGGCTCAGAACGGCCGTTAGACTGATGATTAAAACCGGTTTCGACATCGCGCAATGTCCATCCGGCAAAACGGTAGTCCGTGGCCCAGCCGAGGAAAATTTGCGGTTCATAATCGCTTTCGCGGAACGGTGAGGATGCGCCGCGATTTGAAAGCTGCCACCAGGATTTCTGGGTGTAGGAGGCGGCCAGCACCGAGCTGTCGCCAGCAATACCGCGCCACAGCGGGAAAGCCAGGCTCAGCTGGAATTTCACCTCATCATGCTTAGCTTTATCGCTCCAGCTGTAAGACCGGATAGCTTCCTTATTCAGGTTGCTGGTATCGGTATACAGCAGATAATTACTTTCGTAAGGGTACATCACGAAGGGGTTATCATGTTTTTCCAACAGGTTGGCAATAATACTGCCAGGCACTGCGGTATTGTCATGCACCTCTTTGATCGAGGCTTCCTGTGCCATGACCAACGTCGGCAACAGCAATGCTGTTGCCGACAATCCTTTCGGCAAAGCCATAATATTCTCCCAGCAAAAGCAGATAGGGTGGATCAAAACACGTCATTCTACACAGAAAATTCTTATAACATGAGTGCAGATTTCCGAAACCAACAAGTACTGAGAATCCAGCGTAAAATAAGGCTAACTTTTACTTTTTTACGCTGAACGCGTTCAAAGGAACCCCGCTATCATGTCCGCGCTGACACTGGAACCGGCGGCCGTGCGCCGTTTGATTAGCAAGATTTTTGTTTATGATATGCCGTTTAATCGCGCTCTTGGTCTGGAACTGGAGCGCCTTGAATCCGACTTTGCCCAGCTGAGTCTGGTTAATCGGCCCCGACTGGTCGGCAATGCGGCACAGGCCATTTTGCACGGTGGCGTCATCGCCTCCGTGCTGGACGTGGCCGCCGGGCTGGTGTGCGTCAGTGGTGCGTTGACCCGCGTACAGGCCATTGATGAAGACGAGCTGCGCCAGCGCATGTCGCGCATGGGAACCATCGATCTGCGGGTGGATTATCTGCGGCCAGGGCGCGGGGAACGCTTTATTGCCAGCAGCAGCCTGCTGCGCGGTGGTAACAAGATCTCCGTTGCCAGAGTGGAACTGCATAATGACGCTGGCGTGCATATTGCCAGCGCCAGCGCCACTTATCTGGTCGGTTGACGAAGCCAGTGCGGGTGATTTACAGCCAGTTTTTCCGTTTAAAGTAGGCATAAGGTGCCAGCCCGGCGAGGATCATCAGGACAATCGCCCCCGGATAACCCAGGCTCCATTTCAGCTCCGGCATAAACTCGAAGTTCATGCCGTAGCTTGATGCCACCAGCGTAGGCGGCAGGAACACCACCGACACCACTGAGAAGATCTTGATGATGCGGCTTTGCTCGATATTAATAAAGCCCATCGCCGCCTGCATCAGGAAGTTGACCTTCTGGAACAGCGACTCATTGTGCGGCAGCAGAGACTCGATATCGCGCAGAACCTCACGCGCCTGCTCCAGCTGATTGCCCGGCAAACGCGCCTTGCGTACCAGGAAGTTCAGCGCACGCTGGGTGTCCATCAGGCACAGACGCACCTTCCAGCCGACATCCTCCTGCCCGGCCAGCGTCGACAGGGCGTCATCAAATTCATCACCCTGCTTCCCTTCCATAATCACCCGACTGAGTTTTTCCAGGTCGCTGTAGACGGTTTCGATCTCATCCGCCAGCTGTTCTATTTTGGTTTCAAACAGATCCAGCAATAGCTCATAGGCATTGCCGTCAATCAGGGTTTGACTGCGCGCCCGCATGCGGTAAAGGCGAAACGCCGGCAGCTCACGCTCGCGCAGGGTGTACAGACGCCCTTCACGGATGGTGAAGGCCACCGTCGAGTTACCGGCATGATCTTCAGCATCTTCATAAAAGAAAAAGGAGTGAATATGCAGCCCGTCTTCATCTTCAAAGAAACGCGCAGAGGCTTCGATATCCTCCAGCTCCGGGCTGGTGGCCAGAACCTGCCCCAGTTCGTCCTGAACGCGTGCGCGCTCGGCTTCTTCCGGTTCAATCAGATCGACCCAAACGGACTCGCTCAGATCGTCTCTGGCATCGGTATCATCCAGTTCGAGGCGGGTCAGACGGTTTTTTTCCAGTTTAAATGCGCTCAGCATAGCTGTATTCCCAATTCGCGGTGATTATGGGGACAAAGCGCTTGAACACGGGAAACATGCGTTTCAGTCAGTGATAGGAAAGGACTCACGGCGACGGGGGGAAATAACATCGCCAACAACCACGAAGGCTATCGGCAAAGGAGGATAGCCTTAGGAGTTGTACCTGTTGTCCAGGTCAGTGAGCCAGTATCTACTGGGTGTGTCCAAGGCGAATGTCCTCTCAGGGTAATGGTGGGCGCATGTTACGCCGAGACGAAAAAGGCGTCAAGCCAACATCAAGCCTGAACGCCGCGCCTGGCATCACATCGCTTCCAGTTTGGCATACGCGGCGACCAGCCACTTAATGCCCTGGCCCTGAAACGCCACCTGCAAACGGCTGTGTTCACCGCTACCTTCAAGGTTAACAATGGTCCCTTCGCCAAATTTCGCATGATGTACCCGCTGGCCGAGGGTAAAACCGCTGTCATTTTTCGCCACCGGCGCGCCCATGCGCTGATGACTGACCGGCCGACTGATGCTGGCGCGCAGCCGCACCTCTTCCACGCACTCCACCGGCAGTTCGCCTATAAAGCGCGACGGCCGGTGATAGACCTCCTTGCCGTACAGCCGCCGTGTTTCGGCGTAGGTCAACGTCAGTTTTTGCATCGCCCGCGTCACGCCAACATAGGCAAGACGGCGCTCTTCTTCCAGCCGTCCGCCCTCTTCAAGCGACATCTGGCTGGGAAACATGCCTTCTTCCATGCCGACGATAAATACCTGCATAAATTCAAGGCCTTTCGCGGCGTGCATGGTCATCAGCTGCACGGCATCCTGCCACTTATCGGCCTGGCCTTCCCCCGCTTCCAGCGCGGCATGAGACAAGAATGCCTGCAGCGGCATCAGGTCTTCATCCTCATCCTGATAGCTGTACTGGCGGGTGGCATTGACCAGTTCTTCAAGGTTTTCAATTCGCGCCTGGCCCTTCTCGCCTTTCTCCTGCTCGTACATCAGCCACAGGCCGGAGTCTTTGATCACCCGATCCGTCTGAACGTGCAGCGGCATGTCGCTGGTTTCGTGCGCCAGCGAGTCCACCAGTTCGGTGAAGCGTTGCAGAGCGGAAGCCGCACGCCCGGCCAGCGCTTTTTCCTGCAACAGCGCGCGGGCGGTTTGCCATAAGGTCAGCTGGCGCTCACGCGCCGTCTGGCGAACCACATCAAGCGTGCGGTCGCCGATGCCACGCGTCGGGGTATTCACCACGCGCTCAAAGGCCGCATCGTCATTGCGGTTAGAGATCAGGCGCAGATAGGCGAGGGAATCCTTGATTTCCTGGCGTTCGAAGAAGCGCATACCGCCATAAATACGGTACGGCATGCTGGTTTGTAACAGCGCTTCTTCCAGCACGCGCGACTGGGCGTTGCTGCGGTACAGGATAGCGCAGTCATTCAGCGCGCCGCCTTTCTCCATCCATACCTTGATGCGATTAACCACAAAACGCGCTTCATCCAGCTCGTTAAAGGCGCAGTAAATCGCGATTGGCTCGCCGTCGCTGTCTTCAGTCCACAGCTCCTTACCCAGGCGACCGTTGTTGTTGGCAATCAGGGTATTCGCCGCTTTCAGGATATTGTTGGTCGAACGATAGTTCTGCTCAAGGCGAATGGTTTCTGCCGCCGGGAAGTCCTGCAGGAAGCGCTGAATATTCTCCACCTGCGCCCCACGCCAGCCGTAGATCGACTGATCGTCGTCACCGACGATAATCACTTTCCCCGTATCACCGGCCAGCATACGGATCCAGGCGTACTGGATATTGTTGGTATCCTGGAATTCGTCCACCAGGATGTTGGTAAACCTTTCACGATAGTGGTTAAGGATATGCGGTTTATTCAGCCACAGCTCGTGCGCACGCAGCAGCAGCTCGGCGAAGTCCACCAGTCCGGCGCGATCGCACGCTTCCTGATAGGCCTGGTAAATACGCAGCCAGGTTTGCTCAATCGGGTTGCCGTAGCTTTCGATATGCTTCAGGCGCAGCCCTTCGTCTTTCTTGCCGTTGATGTACCACATCCCCTGACGGGCCGGCCACTGCTTCTCATCCAGATTCATTGCCTTAATCAGGCGTTTCAGCAGGCGCAGCTGGTCTTCACTGTCGAGGATCTGGAAGTCCTGCGGCAGGTTGGCATCCAGATGGTGCGCACGCAGTAGACGGTGCGCAAGGCCGTGGAAGGTGCCGATCCACATTCCGCCCTGGCTGGTGCCGATCAGCTGTTCGATACGATGGCGCATTTCCGCCGCCGCCTTATTGGTGAAGGTCACCGCCATGATCGAGTGAGGAGAACAGTTTTCTACTCCCATCAGCCAGGCGATACGATGCACCAGTACGCGCGTTTTGCCACTGCCCGCTCCGGCCAGTACCAGCAGATTACTGCGCGGTGCGGCCACGGCCTCACGTTGTTTGTCATTCAAGCTATCGAGCAGGTCAGAAACGTCCATAGGCACCATCAGGGATCGGGAGCGGCAGGCCGCTCCACTGGTTAAATAACCAGGTTATTATATCAGCGCAGTCAGCGATGCCAACCGCGAAATTTCCAGCGTGGGAAGCAGGCGGGAATCATCGATGTGCATCAGATTCCCTTCATGCAGGTTAATCCAGCACGCCTGCATCCCGGAGCGCACTGCGCCAGCCACATCGGTGGTCAGATCGTCGCCGATATGCAGGATTTGCTCAGGCCGCAGCTTCAGGCGTTCAGCGGCGCGGTGATACATATCCTGATAAGGCTTGGCGCGGCCATCCGGCCCGGCACGTAAAATAAACTGAAAGTATTTATCCAGGCCGCACAGATGGGGTTCTGCGTTACCGTTAGTGATCGCCACCAGCGGAATACGCGCCGCCAGCGCCGCCAGCGTGCTGTGCGTCTCTGCGGGCACGTCAATCTGGCTTCGCCAGTAGGCGAAAACGTCCATGACGTCACGCGCACCGCTGACGGCCTGCGCTGCCGGGATACCAACGTCCAGCATAGATTGTTCAACGGCGCGACGTCGCCATTCGCTCACGTCGTGATAAATCTCCGGCTCGGCGGCCAGCAGCCGTTCTCGCACCTGCTGATACTGCTGCACGCTAAAGCCCTGTAGCGCCGGATGATGCGCCTGCAACGCGGCGTGAGAAGCCTGCGTGGTGCGGCGGATCACCGGATGATTGTCATACAGGGTATCGTCGAGGTCGAAGGTCATGGCCGCAATAGGACGCAGCGATCGGTAAAAGTGCATCAGGATTTTCCTCGTTTCGCACGGGGATGGGCAGCATCATAAACCGATGCCAGGTGTTGAAAGTCAAGATGAGTATAGATCTGCGTGGTGGTCAGATTAGCGTGGCCAAGCAGCTCCTGTACCGCGCGTAGATCGCCACTGGATTCCAGCAGATGCGTGGCAAACGAATGGCGCAGTTTATGCGGATGAATATGGCTCGACATGCCCTGTTTCACCCCCCATTCGGCAAAGCGTTTTTGCACATTACGCGTCGAGATGCGCTTCCCCTTATTCGACAGGAACAGGGCGTTGTCTTGCGGCTCGAACAGTTCGCGCATTTCCAGCCAGTTTTCAATCCAGTGTACGGCGGTACGCCCCATCGGCAGCCGGCGCTCTTTGCTGCCTTTACCGACCACCCATACCTCGCCGGACGCCAGATCGAGATGCCCGAGATCAATGCCAACCAGTTCAGATAAGCGCAGCCCGGCACCGTACATCACTTCCAGCATGGCGCGATCGCGCACCGCCAGCGGATCGTTAAGATCAATGTCCAGCAGGCGGTTAACTTCATCGACATCGATATTTTTCGGCAGGTGGCGTGCCGCACGCGGCGTTGCCACGCCTTTCGCCGGGTTGGCTTTGATCGCGCCCTGGCTCACCAGCCAGTCAAGAAAGCTGCGTAAGGCCGAAAGGCGCAGGGCAAGGCTGGCAGGTTTCAATCCGCTGCGGGTACTGCGGGCAGCCAAAGCGCGCACCAGCGCCGCATCCAGCCGCGCCCACTCAACCACTTTTAGCTCGTCGAGCAGGACGATGATGGCGCTAAGCTGGCGGCGATAGCCGATCTGGGTGAGCGGACTAAGCTGGCGCTCCACTTTTAAAAAGCGCAGAAAACCCTCTACGCCAGCAAGCAGAGGGGATTCGCTGTTCACACGCGTTCAATCCAGCGCGACAGCAGCTGCGGCAGCATCAGCGACAGATGCTGTAACAGCACCGTTCCCATGCCAGCCTGATAATGCTGACTGTCTCGACTGCTGAAAATCAGCACGCCGAGGTCGCCCTCTTCGCCCAGCAGCGACACCGCCACCGAACCGATCGCTTTGGCCTGCGGCAACAGCAGCAATAATTCGGGGCCGTTCAGACTGCCGAGATAATGATTCTGCTTACCCAGCCGCTGAATGCGCAACGGCTCAAACTCCTGGCGCGACAATGCCAGCTGGGTGAAGTCTGAAGGGGCGCCGATGCGCCATTTCTCACTGAATAAGCGGATGTTGGCCCCCGCCAGGCCAAATTCACGCGCCCAGCGATGCAGTCTGTTGAGCATGTCATGCAGGCTGGAAGCCGAGGCCAGCCGCCCCTGCAGGGCAAGCAAACGTTCGAACAGCTGTTGATTGGCGCTGGCCTGCTCCATCAACAGCGTGATCTCTTCTTCCAGCTGCTGGATATGGTGACGCTGACGTTTCAGCTGCCATTCGACCAGCGATACCGTGCCGCGCACCGGGTGCGGTATCAGCATCTGCTCGACCTGGCGGGCATTACGCATAAAGAAGTCTGGGTTTTGGCGCAAAAAATCACTGACGATGCTATCGTTTAGCAACGCGGTTTCAGCGTCCTGCGCTTTTTCTCCGACCTGTTTCATAAATGAATAAATCCGTCATAAACGTGGGTGGCGGGACCGGTCATAAACAGCGGGTGCCCTGGCCCTTTCCAGGCAATATTTAGCGAACCGCCGGGCAAGTCAACCCGCACTTTTTCTGCCAGCAATGCCTGCTGGATGCCAACCGCCACCGCCGCGCAGGCTCCGCTACCACAGGCCTGGGTTTCTCCGGCACCACGTTCATAGACACGCAGACGGATATGCTCACGGTGAACCACTTCCATAAAACCGACGTTAACCCGCTCCGGGAAACGCTCATGGCTTTCCAGTACCGGGCCAAGTGTTTCAACGGCGGCGGTTTTGACGTTATCAACCTGTAATACGCAGTGCGGATTACCCATTGATACCACCCCACACATGACGGTTTGCTCAACGGCCCGCATCAGATAGATGTTTTCCGCTTTATTGGCCCGGAACGGTATCTGCTGCGGCTCGAAATTAGGCTCGCCCATATTCACGCACACCCGCTCATCCTGAGTCACGCTCAGTATCATGCGGCCAGACTGGGTACTGACGCGGATCTCGCTTTTATTCGTCAGGCCCTTTAGCCGGACAAAACGGGCAAAGCAGCGCGCGCCGTTACCGCACTGCGCCACTTCGCTGCCGTCAGCATTAAAAATACGGTAGTGAAAGTCGAGATCGGGGTCGTAAGGCGGTTCGACGATCAGTAACTGATCAAAGCCGATCCCCAGATGGCGATCGGCCAGACGACGGATCAGCTCTGGAGAGAAATAGACATTTTGCGTGACGGCATCAACCACCATAAAGTCGTTGCCAAGACCGTGCATTTTCGAGAACTGCATTTTCTGCTCCGCCAGGTGCGTCATAATTTACTGAATCGGTTGCGCACTCTGCTCTTTCGCCGTGGCAGACTGTTGTGCATTGCTACCGGATTGCGTCGATGGAGCTGCCTGGGTGGTTTTCGGTCCGGCCTGCTCATGATTTGGAAAATAGAGCGGGCCTTTCAGACCACATCCCGCCAGGCTGGCGGCAGTCATTATCAAAGCCAGCTGGCAAATTCTGTTCTTCATTCTTATTCTGCTCATCTTCAATCTGTACATGCCGCCTATCATCGCAGTTGAAGTCCGAAAAGCAACAGGAAAAGCGAATCTGGCCTGGCGGGACGTGCTGAATGCTAATGCATCTGATAGCGCTGGGCGCTGTCTTCCACGGCAGCACTCTCCGGCAAAGTGGCGCACAGTTGCGTCATGGCCTGGCTGCGAAAAGGGATCACCTCGCAGCGCTCTTCGACCTGCACAATCTGATAGAACTGCGGCAGGTTGAAATTGATAAAGCTCGAACCGTAGGTGAAACGATCGTGGGAAGAAGAGTAGAAGCGGCTGACGTCACGCACCAGCTCCTCTTTGCTGCCCTCGCAGTGGTGATAAACCTCAACGCGATTGGTTTCATCAAGGATATAGATATTGAAGCCGTGATCGTTACGGGTATCTTCAAAGAAGAACTGAATAATCCCTTCACTGGCGTAGCCATTAACCACCGCCGGCAGGCGGGCCTGATCGCTTTCGACCTTCAACGACAGGCCGTGCAGCTTGTTATTGGAGATAGCGCCGTAGAACTCCACCGCGTTTTCGAGTTTCTGCACCGAAACGCTAAGGCGCTCGAAGAACAGCCCCCAGGTCTGGCCGGCCACGCGTAACGCTTTAAAACGGCCCGGCTCCTGGCGCGTGCTGGACAGACGCAGCTCCACACATTCTGATACCAGCTGCTGCACGCGGGTACGAATCAGCCCACGCAGATGTTGGCTGTAGCAAAATACGTCGACCGAATCCGGCGGTGAGGCATCCTGATGCATTTTGCCAAGGATCGTTTTCAACGCTTCAATCATCGACTGTTCGCCGTTGAAATGCAGAGTACGCACTTCATTCCACGAATTGCGATATAGCAGGTCAACGCTGCCCACCAGGCATTGCTGCTGCTGACCGAAGCTGAAGACGTCCAGCTTGCGGAAATCGAAATGCACCACCTGGTTGCGGAAAGCCGCCGTCGGGTCAACTTCCAGGTTAATGATAATGGCCAGATGGCGAATTTCACACGGGCTGTAGAGCGCCTTCGCCGTTGGCGCTGCAAGGCGCACGGGGAAATGATGCGTCACATCCGCCACCAGTTCCTGCAGGCGGGCAAGATCGCAGCTTTCATTACCTTTGATATGCAGGCGCGTTTTGCTGGTCAGCAAACCGTTAAACCACGCCCATGCCACCAGCTTATTCAGATAGCGGTTATATTCGAGTGGCTGATGGCTGATAATCGAATCCATGTCCGGAGACTGGTTATACAGATACCAGCCAGCCCGGTTTGCCCGACCGTTTGGCACATGGATAAACGTGAGGTCTGATTCAGAGAGATCGGGCGATATCTGCGGGTTAAGCAGCGTCACTTTGCCCGGCAGCGCTTCGAACGCGGCGTAGAGTTTGCGCGTCAGCACGCCAATATCCTGCGGGCTGGCGCTGACGCTAAGATTATTACGCCGGGCAAAGCGGATCAGATTGCGATAGCTCTGCATCATCGCATCCAGCAACTCGTTGTGCGCTTCGCGTACCTGGCCGATTTTCCAGCCGGCACGGCTGTCGAGCATCGCCAGGCGCTGCTTATCCCAGCCCCACTCCTGCACCAGCTGACTGAGAATTTCACGCCGCCAGCCGCTGTTTTCTGCGGCCAGCGACAGCTTCTCGCACACTTTCAGATAGAAACAGCGCCGTACCAGGTCGAGGCGGGCAGGGTCATCAATACCGATGAGATAACGGGTCACCCGTTCAAGCATCATGCAGTAAGGATCAAGGCCATAAGAAACGATTTCGCCGTCATGCAGGCGCTGTTTAATGTCCATCGCCAGCAGGCGCGTGTCGGGGTACTCCCAGGAATACGCTTCAAGCAGCAGGGTTTTCAACACTGCTTTATACGGCGAGTCGATACTTTTATACAGCTGCCACAGGCTGGCACCAAAATACTCTTCTGCCGATAGCGTACCCAGACCGCCCAGATCCAGCCACTCGTTAGGCGTTAATACCCCACGCTGATACAACGACATCACATAGTCGTCGTACTGTTCTTCTTCCTCGCGCGGCACCATATTCCACAAAATACGTTTGCCCGCCATGCGGACAGCCGTGCGGTAAAACTCATCAAGCAACAAAATATGCTGCGTTGAACCACAATCTTCACCGCCCAGGCTGCCGCTTTCGTTGTGACGGAAGCGATTTTCATCGATCAGAAAGAAACTGACCTCAACGCCCATTTCCACGCACCAGTTTTGCAGCAGAATACATTTTTTTTGCAGGCTGAGGCGTTCGTCATTGTCCAGCCACGACTGGTGGCAGACCCAGATATCAAGATCGGAAGTGCCGTTCTGCCCCACGGAAGAGGTGCTGCCCATTGAATACACGCCGGTAACAGGCATTTCGCCGTGCGGAGGGACGGCAGCGTCGGAGCCGGATTGCCCTTCCAGACCGTGAAGATAGGAGAGTTGGCTTTCATCAGGCGTGTAAAAGCTGATGCCGTGTGGAACGTTACCTTCCAGGTAACCAGGCATCAGTGGATGATGATAATGTAATAAGGTTGGCAGCAGACTGTATACCTGCTGGAATGCAGATCCCATCGCAGCCAAAGCGCGGTCAACGCGCAGCTGATTGATGGCATCCAGTCTCTGTTTCAGTGTCTCTATGTAGAGGTACAAGACGTCTCGCCTGATTATCCCAGTGCCTATACCCGGTTGGTGACCGACGCGGGTATAAAAAAGTTCGGTTTCCGAAATCTGCCGTTTGCTGTAAAAATAGTGGTACAAATTTTGGCTGGAAACGTGATCGATCTGACACCCGCCAGATTGACCATATAGAAAGTTACGCTACCTGCCAGTCTAGCACATTTTACGTTCAAACCAGCGTAATACCACCCTACCCCGCCGTTAAACTGACAGCATTCCCGGTTCAATGATAGGATTATCAGTGAACGATCAAAACGGTATCGAGCATGTCAGACAAAATTTTAAGAATTGCCACCAGGAAAAGTCCGCTAGCGCTATGGCAGGCTAAGTATGTGCAACAGCGTTTAATCGACTGTCATCCGGGGTTGCGCGTTGAGCTGGTGCCGATGGTGACGCGTGGAGATGTGATCCTTGACACCCCGCTGGCAAAAGTAGGTGGTAAAGGATTATTCGTGAAGGAACTGGAACAGGCCATGCTGTCAGGCAGCGCGGATATTGCCGTACACTCGATGAAAGATGTGCCGGTTGCCTTTCCGCAAGGGCTGGGGCTGGTCGCTATCTGCGAGCGTGACGATCCGCATGATGCATTCGTTTCCAACCGCCATGCGTCGGTAGACTCACTGCCACAGGGCGCAATTGTGGGCACATCAAGCCTGCGGCGTCAGTGCCAGCTCAGCGCCCGCCGCCCGGATCTGGTCATCCACTCCCTGCGCGGCAATGTGGGTACTCGTCTCGGTAAACTGGATGCGGGAGAATATGATGCCATCATTCTGGCCGTCGCCGGGTTGAAACGACTGGGCCTGAGCGATCGTATCCGCCAGGTGATGCCCGCTGAAGAGTCGCTTCCCGCCGTTGGCCAGGGCGCGGTCGGTATTGAATGCCGCCTTGAAGACATGCACACTATCGGTTTACTCGCGGCGTTAAATCATGATGAGACCGCTTGCCGGGTGAGCGCAGAACGCGCCATGAATACCCGTCTTGAAGGAGGTTGCCAAGTCCCGATTGGCAGTTATGCGCTGCTGGAAGGCGACCAGCTGTGGCTGCGTGGGCTGGTTGGCTCACCGGACGGTAGCCAGATGGTGCGCGGCGAACGCCGGGGTTCGCGAGCGGATGCTGAAAAAATGGGCATCTCACTGGCCGAAGAGCTGCTGGATAATGGCGCGCGCGACATTCTCGCCGCCGTTTATCAGGGAAATCCGCCAGCATGAGCATTCTGGTCACCCGCCCGTCGCCGGCAGCAGATGAGCTGGTTAGCCGTCTGCGTCAGCGGGGGGATGTTGCCTGGGCGTTCCCGCTGATAGAGTTTGCGCCGGGCAAGCAGCTGGATATTCTGCCCGATCGTCTGAAGGCGCTGAAGGCAGGAGACCTGGTTTTTATTCTGTCGCAGCACGTCATTCATTATGCCCGGCCCACGTTTACCCGCGAAGATCCCCCCTGGCCTGCCAGCCTGGACTATTATGCTATAGGGCGCAGTACGGGGCTGGCGTTTCATGCCGCCAGCGGGCATCACGTTTCCTGGCCGCACGAGCAGGAAACCAGTGAAGTCCTGATCCAGCTTCCGGCTTTGCAGGCCGTGGCGGGCAAGCGCGCATTAATTCTGCGCGGCAATGGTGGCCGTGAATTACTGGCAGAAACTTTGCTTAGCCGGGGCGCTCAGGTAGAGTTTATTGAATGCTATCAACGGCGGGCAAAGCATTATCACGGTGCAGAAGAGGCCCGGCGCTGGCGCAACCAGGGTATTGATACGCTCGTGGTGACCAGCGGTGAAATGTTGCAACAGCTTTACTCACTGTTCCCCGATGTTGATCGGGATGAATGGCTACTGCACTGTCGGCTGGTGGTCGTCAGTGGGCGTCTGGCCACTCTGGCGCGAAAACTTGGGTGGGTGAACGTGGATGTCGCCGGCGGTGCCGATAACGATGCGCTATTGCGCTCGCTATCATTATGCCCTTAACCATTTCGTGCAGCAGGTAAGCGGGAACTGAGCGAATCGCTGACAATGACCTCATTCGATGAGGGAAATCAAGCAGCCAATACGCCTGCAACACGAAAGAATAAGGCTTTTTTACTTAAAATATGGGATGAGCCATTATGACGGAACACAAAGCTTCCTCCGCCATGGTTGAAGAGACCACCCCAGCGGTTGAAACCTCAACTAATGAACCACAGCCGCCGCCTGAAGCCAGGCGTAGTGGCATGGTGCCTGGCGTCGTCGCCATCGCCATCGCTCTGGCGGTGGGCGCGGGTCTCTATATGTATGGAAAACATCAGGCGCAACGTCTGACTGCGGCCAATCAGACGCTGGCAGCACAGATCGCTGAGCTACAGCAGCAGTCCATCAGCGATAAGCAATCCCTTGTGGAGAAGCTGACGGTGCAAACCAGCGCCCTTGATACGGCACGGCAGCAGCAGTCCGCCATGAACCAGCAGCTGGATGAACTGAAGCGGAAAGTGGCCTCCATTTCAGGCAGTGATGCCCAGACATGGATGCTGGCCCAGGCCGACTATCTGGTGAAAATGGCCGGACGCAAGCTGTGGAGTGACCGGGATGTCACCAGTGCTGCCGCCCTGCTGAAAAGCGCCGATGCCAGCCTGGCGGATATGAACGACCCCAGCCTGATCGGCGCACGCCGTGCGCTGGCCCAGGACATCAGCACGCTTTCCGCTCTCAGTCAGGTCGACTATGACGGCGTCATTCTTAAGCTGAATCAGTTGTCTAACGGCATCGATAATCTGCGCCTTGCTGATAACAACAGCGATGATGAGCCGATGGATGCCGACAGCGGTGCGCTTTCATCCTCATTGCGTGAATGGCGTCAGAATCTGGTGAAAAGCTGGCATAACTTTATGGATGATTTCATCACCATCCGCCGCCGTGATGCTACCGCCGAACCTCTGCTGGCACCGAATCAGGATGTTTACCTGCGTGAGAACATCCGTTCACGTCTGCTGATCGCCGCTCAGGCTGTTCCGCGTCATCAGGATGAAATCTATAAACAGTCGATCGATACCGTCTCTGCGTGGATACGCGCCTGGTACGATACCAACGACGCGAACACTAAAGCTTATTTGAATCAGTTAGACGATCTGAGCGAGCAGAGCATCTCGATGGATGTACCTGAAACATTACTTAGTCAGCCCATTCTCGACAAACTGATGCAGACACGCGTGCGCAATCTCCTTGCACAGCCCTCCGCTGCAGTTAACACGCAGCCAGGACAGGGAGACTAATTATGCTGAAAGTTTTGCTGTTATTTCTGCTGTTGATTGCCGGTGTGGTCATAGGGCCGATGATTGCCGGCCATCAGGGCTATGTGCTGATCCAGACCAATAACTGGAATATTGAAACCAGCGTCACCGGTATGACGATCGTTCTGCTGCTATCCCTGGTCATCATTCTGGCGGTTGAATGGCTGCTGCGTCGGGTGTTTCGTACCGGCGCCCGTACCCGTGGCTGGTTTACCGGCCGCAAAAGACGCAGTGCACGTAAGCAGACTCACGCCGCGCTGGTGAAGCTGGCAGAGGGCGACTATAAGCAGGTTGAAAAACTGCTGTCACGCCATGCTGACCACGCTGAACAGCCGATGGTCAACTACCTGCTGGCGGCGGAAGCCGCGCAGCAGCGCGGTGATGAAACGCGCGCCAATCAGCATCTGGAACGTGCCAGCGAACTGAATGACGATGACCCACTGCCGGTTGAGATCACCCGCGTGCGTATTCAGCTGGCACGTAACGAAGATCATGCGGCACGCCACGGCATCGATCGCCTGTTGGAGATCGCACCGCGCCACCCGGAAGTGCTGCGGCTGGCGGAACAGGCTTACGTGCGTACTCAAGCCTGGGGCGCCCTGCTGAACATTCTGCCCGCCATGGAGAAAATTCAGCCAGGTGATGCCACTCATCGCCTTGAACTGCAACAGCAGTGCTGGCTTGGCCTGATGAGCCAGGCGATGGCCGACCAGGGCAGCGACGGCCTGAAGCGCTGGTGGCAAAATCAAAGCCGCAAAACGCGTAATGAAACCGCGCTGCAGGTAGCAATGGCTGACCATCTTATCGTCTGTGACGATCATGATACCGCGCAGAAAATCGTGCTGGAGGGTCTGAAACGCCACTTTGATGAGCGCCTGGTGATGCTGATGCCCCGACTGAAAACCGGGAATCCGGAACAGCTGGAAAAAGCGTTGCGTCAGCAGATTAAGCAACACGGTGCCACGCCGCTGTTGCACAGTACGCTGGGGCAGCTGTTGATGCAGCACGGAGAGTGGGAGCTATCGAGCGAAGCCTTCCGCGCCGCGTTGCAACAGCGTCCGGACGCCTTCGACTACGCGTGGCTGGCCGATACGCTCGACCGACAGCATAAGCCGGAAGAAGCCGCTACCATGCGGCGCGATGGTTTGCTGCTGACGTTAAAAAACAATCCCTGAGTCGTCATCGAGGATTTCACCACGCCGGGCGCGCTGCCCGGCTTTTTTATGCCCATAATCGTATCGCAGATAGCCAAGGCTTATGCTGTTATAAACAACCGACCTTATGCGCCTGATGGCAGTCAGTTAAGCCTGACTGCCATCAGGGATTAACCACCCTGCCTTTTTTTCGTTTCTGGCTAAAGCAACGTTGTCTCGCTTCGCCCGGCTCAAACCTCCTACGGAGGTTCTCATCCTGTTGGCTTCAGGCGAAAAAAAACCTGCTTTTTCAAGCAGGTTTCTAAATTGGTAGCGAGTAGGATTACGGCTCGTTGAGCCGCCCTTCGGGCCGTTGCTAAAGCAACGTTGTCTCGCTTCGCTCGGCTCAAGCCTCCTTCGGAGGTTCTCATCCTGTTGGCTTCAGGCGAAAAAAAACCTGCTTTTTCAAGCAGGTTTCTAAATTGGTCGGCGAGAGAGGATTTGAACCTCCGACCCACTGGTCCCAAACCAGTTGCGCTACCAAGCTGCGCTACTCGCCGAATACTTCTTTATTGCCACTACTTTTCTTTTTTTGCGAAAACCCGAAGGTTTTAAGCAAAAAAACCCGCAACAGCAGATTTTTTAAGCCTAATACACAACCCGCTTTACCAGCAGGTTGTTAAAATTGGTCGGCGAGAGAGGATTTGAACCTCCGACCCACTGGTCCCAAACCAGTTGCGCTACCAAGCTGCGCTACTCGCCGAAAACTGCATTGACTGCTGACGATTTTGTGGTGCGAAGAGAGGGACTTGAACCCTCACGTCCGTTAAGACACTAACACCTGAAGCTAGCGCGTCTACCAATTCCGCCACCTTCGCATACAACAAAATCTGGGGTGGCTAATGGGACTCGAACCCACGACAACTGGAATCACAATCCAGGGCTCTACCAACTGAGCTATAGCCACCACAACTTCACTTCTTACTAACGCGGTAAATGTTACCACCGCAGCTCTTGCGCACAAAGTTCATGGCGCGCCCGACAGGATTCGAACCTGAGACCTCTGCCTCCGGAGGGCAGCGCTCTATCCAGCTGAGCTACGGGCGCGTAGCGCCGTTGCGGATGTGCATACTACGGATGAGAGCCTTACCTGTCCAGTGCTTTTTTCACAAAAAAACGCGTTTGCTTACGCTTTGTGCATTCCGCCTAAACTCGCAGCGTTTTTGTGCATTCTGCTGCGAAAACAGAGCTTATACGCATGTGAGTGAACAAATATACGACCGCTCAAAGGTCTCCACGCCAGTGGTAGTTGAGATATTTCAGCAAACTAAACTGACGTTTGAGACGTGAAGGCTGCAAAATCAGGCGATAAAGCCATTCCAGCCCCATATTTTGCCAAATCCTGGGCGCACGCTTCACCTGCCCGGTGAACACATCATAGGTGCCACCCACGCCCATATACAGCGCATCCGGATAAACAGCCCTGCAGGCTTTCATCAGTATCTCCTGACGCGGAGACCCCATAGCAACAGTGATAAGCCTGGCACCGCTGGCTTTGATGCGCACAAACAGCGCCTCGCGTTCCCCAGGTGTGAAAAAACCATCCTGTGAACCGACAATATTGACATTCCACTGTTTACAAAGCTTATCGGCCGTCTGCGCGAGGATCTCTGGCTGGCCTCCCACCAGAAACACCGGCGTGCCTTCACGTCCGGCACGCTCCATCAGAGCCTCCCACAAATCGGCACCGGCAATACGTGACACCTTAGCCTGTGGATACTTTTTACGGATGGAACGCACGATGCTGATGCCGTCGGCATATTTGTATTCTGCCTCATTCAGCAGTTGATAAACCTCAGGATCGGCTTCAGCAGTCAACACTTTCTCAGCATTGATGGCCACCAGCGTGCCTTTTTTCAGCTCTCCCGGCTGATTGAGGTAATCGACAAACTGCGCCATATCGGCAAAGCCTGACAGGGTTAAACCACGTATCTGATACTTTGGCACGGTGACGGAGGCACTCATGAATCGTTCCCTTTAAGACAATGTTGACGACTGGGTCGAAAGGGGACTGGGCATGGTGCGTGCACGCACCAGTCCGGCACTATCGAGCAACCAGTAAAGCAGTTTCGCCATCAGCACACAGGCGGCAAAGATAAGGCAGAAAAAGACCACGCGAGAAGCAAACGCATCTAATCCCTCACGCGCCAGCACGATCATATTAAATACCGCACCGAAGCAAAAACTCTGCAGGATAGCCGCTTTGTAACGGTTCTGTTCCTGACGGCCTTTTTCATACAGCCAGTCGAACCATTTGATAATCAGTCCAACAGCGACAGCGCCCGGCAGAATAAACAGCGCGCCGCCCATCACCACCAGCGAGCCGATCAGCGTGGGCGAAATGGCCAGGCCAGAATGATTATCCAACACTTCCCAGGTGAAATAGTTGGCGCTGTTGAGGACCACAGAAGGTCTTTCATGCCACAGCCAGCCTGGGATAAACACATAGAAATCACGCCAGACTGGCGCCAGCCCCTGGAAATCTATTTTGTCGTAGTTTTGCAGCAGCAGGCCAAGGTTTTCCCACGGCGAGAAGGTATCGCGCGTCAGATAGAGGAAGGTATAAAATGCCTGCGAACCGCTGACGTCAAGGTTATAGCGCTTCAGCGCCAGCCAGAACATCGCGACAATCGCGCCTGCACCCGCTAAAGCCAACATCCACAGCGTTATCCAGCCACGAATGATGCCAATAAACAGAAACAGGGCGAAAGCAATAATGATGTTAGCGCGCGTACCACCAACGATGGTATAGGTCAGCAGGCCAAACGCCAGGGTGCCGCCGAGGAACAACAGCCAGCTGCGCACATCCTGCTTGAGAAAATAGACAACCAGCATGGCCGGAATAAAGAAATAGAAAAAACGCTTCAGCGCCACGCCGGAGACGTCAGCAGAGAAGATCTGACTATAACTGTGCAGTTTAAACAGCAGGAAGCCATTATGCAGGAAGAACACACTGAGGGTGCCTGATGCCACCAGCGCCATGATCATCCAGCTCAGGTGCGCCTCAATGCGGTTAATGGTAAATGCCGGACGTGACGGAGGTCGATGGCGTGCACGCAGACGGGTTTTGTAGGTGACGTAATAGATGGCATAAAAACAGCCTGCCGACAGCAGCGCCTGTAGCAGATACTCCGCTGGCACTACCTCAACATCAAAAACAAACACCAGCAGGCACGTCAGCGGAAAGCCGAAGAAAAACGTCAGCAAAAACAGCATTGAGAAGAACACGTTAAAGTTAAAGCGCACGCGGCGGAACTCACGCCAGGTCAGCGTGAGGATAAAACCGCAGCACATCAGCCAGACCAGCAGCAGGCCGGAGAACGGTAACAACGTCATGGGTTATCTCCTTCTGCCAGACGCAATGCCTGCCGCCAGCCCGCCAGATAACCCGGTTCGAAAAAGGCGATGTGTCTTTTATCCAGCAGCTGCATCTGACGGCGGGCCTCGCCTATCGTGGCTTCGTCCAGACTGTCGCTGGTGAACAGCACCGGCACCTGCTGTTCGACCAAATCCTGCCAGAACGGGTTTTTGCGGCTCAGTACAAAAGGCACATTCGCCTGCATCAGCAGGCAGAGCGTGCCGATCCCCTGCTGACGTTGAAACATGAAGTAGCCCAAATGGCAGTGACTGAGCAGCTGCAGATAGTCACTGAACGCCAGCTTATCCGTGATCAACTGCACGGTTCCGGGGGCAAACAAATCGTCAGCGGCTTCACGCACGCGCTGGATGTAGGTTTCGTTGTTCAGCGGATATCCGAGCGGTACGACCACCTTAACCCCCAAGCCAAACTGCTGATGAATCTCCTGCAGGCCCTCAATATGGCGATTGCTGGCATCCCCCGAATTGCCAAGCAGAATGGTCAACGGCACCGAAGGCTGCTCGCTGGCCGCGACATGCTGTGCCAGACGGGTAGGAAAATAGAGCAGCGATGCCGGGATCTGCGGATTGCGCTGGTGAAAACGGTTGATATCGCCGCGCGTGGCGAACACATGCGCCACGCGTTTTTGCGCCAGCCGACGCATCAGGTAAAACAAGCGAAATTTCAGCCCGGCCGCATCTTCATACAGATCGGCCCCCCAGATATGCCAGTAAACCTGGTTGCGCCGGAGTTTGCCAGACAGCAGAGCCAGCCACAGGCGCAGATTGAACTGACCGTGGCAGAAAAAGCGTAGCTCGCGCTGCTGGCAACCGGCGTTAATCACCGCGCTGGCCAGCGCTGCTTTATCCGCAAAGACGCGGATATTCAGCCGGGGAAACTGATTTATGTGTTCTGACTGCCCACTGACCAGCCAGAACTGACGCGCCGCCGCCGTCGGCACCTCGTCATATAAGGTCCGGTTGAAGAAACCCAGCACCGTCTGGTTATGATGCGGGATATCTGAGCCTAAAAGGTGAATTACTGTGGTCATACTCTTCTACGGTAAATAATAAAAACGCCGGCACAGAGTGCAAAATAAGCCATATAGGTCGCCATATAGGCCTGAGCCGCACCGGCTGCGCCATGCAGCGGGATCAGCCAGCGGGAAAACCCGCTAAGCAGGGCAAACTGGCTTACTTCCGTCAGCAGATAAAAACGCAGTGAAGCTTTGGCGATCACCAGATAACCAAAAACGTAACAGCCGACTTTCAGCACATCGCCGATCAGCTGCCAGATAAACAGATCGCGCATGGCGTGAAACTCGCTGGAGAACAGCAGCCAGATAGCGAAATCGCGCAGCAGCCAGACGGCAAAGCTCGCAGCGGCCACTACCGGTAACACGAAGCGCAGGGCCTTAAGGATTTCCCGCGTGATATCCGCTTTATGTTGCAGCCGCGCCAGCGTTGGCAGCAGCCAGACGCTGAATGAAGCGGTAATAAACTGCAGGTAAGCATCAGAGATGCTGCTTACCCCCTGCCACAATCCCACCTGTTGCCAGCCTGCGTGCTGCGCCAGCAGGTTGCGCATCATCATCCAGGCCACCGGTAACGTGACGGCGGTGATAAGCGCCATCAGGGTGAATTTACCCAGGCTGCGAACACACTCCGGCTGCCAGCCGGGTAACAGGTAGTTCATGGGCAGGCGATCGCGCCGCGCCAGTAAGACAAAAGCAGGCACCACCACCAGCGCGGGCACCATAGCCAGCCCGACCAGCGCACCGCTGTAGCCGCCCAGCCAGTAGCAGACAAACCAGGCGGCAACGCCGCTCAGGCTGCCAATAATCAGCGCCAGGGCGTTACCGGCAGCATCGCGAAAGCCCTTCATCAGCGCCAGCGCCAGATTGGCCCAGGCGATGCCCATTTGCAGAAACGCAACGATGCGGATGACCTGCTGATAATCATCGTGGCCGAACAGCGCCCGGCTGATTGGCGCAGCAAACAGCAGAAATACCAGCGCCAGAAGCAGCGAAAACCCCAGCACCATTGACGATGCAGTACCGACAACCGCCCGCAGCTGCCTGGGCTGCTGCTGATACTGCGCCACATATTTAGTGACGCCGTTGAAGATGCCGGCTCCGGCCAGTACCCCCAGCACGGTGATCAGCTGACGGAAATTTCCCGCCTGTCCAACTCCGGCCGGTCCGTAAGAGACCGCCAGCATCTTCACCACCAGCAGTCCGGCAACAATTTTCACCAGCGTGGAAGCCGCCGTCCACATTGACGCTTTGGCCAGTGACATATCAGGAGAAATAACTCAACAAGGCGCTAATCACCGTTTTCTGCTGACTGTCAGAAAGGTTATAAAACAGCGGCAGCCGTAACAGACGGTCGCTCTCCTGCTGCGTGTAGCGATCCTCGCCACAGAGGCGGCCAAAACGCTGGCCAGCCGGAGAAGAATGCAGCGGAATATAGTGAAACACGGCAAGGATCTCCGCTTCTTTCAGCCAGGCAATCAGCGCGCTGCGATCGCAGCCATCGCGCAGTTTCAGCCAGAACATATGGGCATTATGCTCGCAACCAGCAGGTAGGGCGGGAAGCGTGATACGCCCTCGTGCGGCAATGGGTTGCAGTGCATCATGGTAATTTTGCCACAGCCGCAGCCTCTGCTGGTTAACCGCTTCCGCCACTTCCAGCTGCGCCCACAGATAAGCGGCCTGCAAATCGGCCATCAGGTAGCTGGATCCGATATCACGCCAGGTATACTTATCCACCTGGCCACGGAAGAACTGGCTGCGGTTGGTGCCTTTCTCGCGGATGACCTCCGCCCGTTCGATCAGCGTCACCTCATTGACAAGCGTCGCCCCCCCTTCCCCACCGGCGGTATAGTTTTTCGTTTCATGGAAACTGAAGCAGCCAATATGACCAATAGTGCCGAGCGCCCGACCTTTATAGGTTGACATCACGCCCTGAGCGGCGTCCTCAACCACCCACAGCCGATGCTTTTTCGCCAGCGCCATAATGGTGTCCATCTCACAGGCCACGCCAGCATAATGCACCGGGACAATCGCTTTGGTTTTTGCAGTGATGGCCGCTTCAATCAGGTTTTCATCGATATTCATCGTATCCGGGCGTACATCGACAAACACGATGGTGGCACCACGCAGTACAAACGCATTAGCGGTCGATACGAAGGTATAGCTCGGCATGATCACTTCATCACCGGGCTGAATATCCAGCAGGATCGCCGCCATTTCCAGCGAAGCGGTACAGGATGGGGTCAGCAACACTTTACGGCTGCCGAAATGCTGCTCCATCCACTGCTGGCAGCGGTGGGTAAAGCCACCATCACCGCACAGTTTTCCACTGCTCATTGCCGAGCGCATGTATTCAATTTCAGTGCCCACCACCGGTGGGGCGTTAAACGGGATCATGTCATTTCCCTGTATAGCCAATAGGCAGTACGCTCAAAGACGCCCCCGCAGCGCAGATAGAGGCGCAGCGCGGACAAGTTACCCAACTGTGTCGCAACGTGAAGTCGCGTGAGACGACGAGCACGACACCAGTCGTTTGCGGCATCCATTAGCCGCTGGCCGATGCCCAGCCCCTGATACTCTGGCAATACGGCCAGCAGGCCAATGCGCCCCGTACCCTCCGGCAGTTCACGCAGCGAGACAAAACCTTGTGTCGCGCCCGTTTCGTCCACCGCCAGCAGGCACTGGTGGTCAAAAGTGCCGCGCACGGCATTCTCTATCCACTGCGCGTAGAAGCGCCCGCTGTCGCCAGCAGCAAACCAGGGGGTGCGAAAGCGGCTATAGGTGAACGCGTCTTCTGCCGCGCGGCGAAGCAGCGGTATATGTTCTGTGCGGGCAATACGAATACCTGCCGGGCGTTCCCCGGCAGAAATGCCTGAAACACATTCTGCTTCACCCTCTACCAGCCGGAATCCGAGCGCGCTCAGCGCGTCCAGCTCGGCGCTCTGCTGCGCCATCACTTTAACCTGCACCAGATCCCAGTCATTCAGCCGTGCCGCATCCAGCACGCTGTCACCTGTCAGCTCCAGTAATGCACAACGGCGGCCAAAAAAGGCGCTCTCCCACTCCAGGGGCTTAATACTGGCGAGGACGGACATGCAGCAGATCGGATAAGTACTGGCCGTAGCCGGTTTTTGTCAGCGCAGCAGCAGAGCGGCGCACCTCGTCGTCCGACAGCCAGC
The DNA here is from genome assembly GCF_000026985.1 of Erwinia pyrifoliae DSM 12163. Classification (NCBI taxonomy): domain Bacteria; kingdom Pseudomonadati; phylum Pseudomonadota; class Gammaproteobacteria; order Enterobacterales; family Erwiniaceae; genus Erwinia; species Erwinia pyrifoliae. Next base: position 220,807 of record NC_017390.1, on the reverse strand, counting down.
CGTTACGCCAGCCGATCTCTTCCAGGCAGGCAATCTTGAATCCCTGGCGTTTTTCCACCGTCTGTACAAAGGTACTGGCTTCAATCAGGCTGTCATGGGTACCGGTGTCAAGCCAGGCAAAGCCCCGTCCCAGTAGCTGCACGTTAAGTTCGCCGCGCTCCAGGTACATCTGATTGATCGAGGTAATTTCCAGCTCACCCCGTACCGATGGGCGCACCTGCTTAGCGAACTCCACCACACGATTGTCATAGAAATAGAGGCCGGTCACCGCCCAGCGCGACTTCGGCTGGCTGGGTTTTTCTTCCAGCGACAGAGCGCGGAAGTTGTCGTCGAACTCCACAACGCCAAAACGTTCCGGATCCATCACCTGGTAGCCGAATACGGTTGCGCCAGAGGGATTTTCCACCGCCTGCTTCAGTTTTGGGCTGAACCCCTGGCCAAAAAAGATATTATCGCCCAGCACCAGGCAGCAGCTGTCGCCGCCAATAAACGCCTCGCCAATGATAAACGCCTGCGCCAGACCATCGGGGCTAGCCTGCTCGGCATAAGTTAGCCGGATGCCGAACTCATCTCCTTCACCGAGCAAACGCTGGTAATGCGGTTTGTCTTCCGGGGTGGTGATAATGAGAACGTCGCGAATACCCGCCAGCATCAGCACCGACAACGGATAATAGATCATCGGTTTGTCATAGACGGGCAGCAGCTGTTTGGACAGCCCTCGGGTAATGGGGTGCAGGCGCGTGCCAGAGCCGCCGGCCAGAACGATGCCTTTCATCGTTTACCTCTCTTCATGGTCATAAAGACAACCCCAGACGTTCACCCCGGTAGCTGCCGTCCAACACGCGTTGCCACCAGGCCGGATTATTAATAAACCAGCTCACGGTTTTACGCATGCCGCTTTCAAAGGTTTCCTGTGGACGCCAGCCCAGCTCACGCTCAATTTTCCCGGCGTCAATGGCATAGCGTCGATCGTGGCCAGGCCTGTCGGCAACCCGGGTGATCAGGTCGCGATAATGACCCAGTCCGGCCGGTTTTTCAGGTGCCAGCTCTTCAAGCAATGCGCAAAGTGTTTCAACGACGTCGATATTACGCCGTTCGCTGTGTCCGCCGATATTATAGGTTTCTCCCACTTTGCCCGCCGTGACAACTTGATAAAGCGCACGCGCATGATCGTCAACATACAGCCAGTCGCGAATCTGCCCGCCATCACCATAAACCGGCAGCGGCTTACCCGCTAACGCATTGATAATCATCAGAGGGATCAGTTTTTCCGGGAAATGGTACGGGCCGTAGTTGTTGGAGCAGTTGGTCACAATCACCGGCAGCCCATAGGTACGATGCCAGGCGCGAACTAAGTGATCGCTACTCGCTTTCGTCGCAGAATAGGGGCTGCTGGGAGCATAAGGCGTGGTTTCGGTGAAGAAATCAGTATCGTTTTCCAGATCGCCAAACACTTCATCGGTAGAGATATGGTGAAAAATGAAAGCCGATCTCTCTGGGGCAGGCAATGACGTCCAATAATGTCTGGCTGCTTCCAGCATCATATAGGTGCCGACAATATTCGTCTCAACAAACGCCAGCGGGCCGTCAATGGAGCGGTCAACGTGGCTTTCTGCCGCAAGATGCATAATCAGCTGCGGCTGAAAAGCGGCGATCGCACCATCCAGCGCGGCGCGGTCGCAGATATCCACTTTGCTGAAGGCAAAACGCGGATTTTCCGCAACCGGAGCCAAAGAGGCCAGATTGCCTGCATAGCTGAGTTTATCCAGCACCAGAACCCGATCCGGCGTGGAAGACAGGATGTGACGAACAACGGCAGAACCAATAAAACCGGCTCCACCGGTAACCAAAATACGCCTCATTTCCACACCCCTTTGGTATCAACAATCCACGGCTGATTAAGCGTGGCCGGGTCGATTGCCTTAAACTGGCGGTGATCGACCAGCATCACCAGCACATCAGCCTGCTGCAGCGCTTCATCCAAAGTGACCAGCGTGACCTTTTCCTGTAATGAAGCAGGAAGTTGCTGCACGTTCGGCTCGACCACCAGCGTGGTACCCTGATGCCAGGCGGCGATCATACTGGTCACCTGTACCGCCGGGCTTTCACGCAAATCGTCAATATCGGGCTTAAACGCCAGGCCAAGGCAGGCAATTTTCAGCTCGCTGGCACGGCGATTACTGGCCATCAGGCAATCGGCAACCTGCTTTTGCACCTGCTCCAGCACCCAGTGCGGTTTGCCGTCATTCACTTCACGCGCGGTGCGGATCAGGCGCGCCAGCTCAGGGTTCTGTGCCACGATAAACCACGGATCGACGGCAATGCAGTGACCGCCAACGCCAGGCCCGGGTTGCAGGATATTGACGCGTGGATGACGGTTTGCCAGGCGGATTAATTCCCAGACGTTGATCCCCTGCTGAGTACAAATCAGCGACAGCTCGTTGGCGAAAGCAATATTCACATCGCGGAAGCTGTTTTCCGTCAGTTTACACATCTCCGCAGTACGCGAGTTGGTCACCACACACTCGCCTTCCACGAACAGCTTGTAGAGGTCACTGGCCCGCTGCGAACAGGTGGCGGTCATACCGCCAATCACCCGATCGTTTTTGCACAGTTCGGCCATCACCCGCCCCGGCAGGACGCGTTCCGGGCAGTAAGCCACCTGGATATCAGCAGCTTCGCCCGCCTGCTGCGGGAAAGTTAAATCCGGCCGGGCGGCCGCCAGCCATTGCGCCATTTGCTCGGTGGAACCCACCGGCGAGGTCGACTCAAGGATCACCAGATCGCCCTTTTTCAGCACCGTAGCAACAGACTCGGCTGCCGCCTGCACATAAGTCATATCCGGCTGGTGATTGCCTCTGAACGGCGTAGGAACGGCAATCAGAAAGGCATCAGCAGGCTGCGGCTGGGTTGCAGCACGTAAAAACCCGCCCTCTACCGCCGTTTTCACCACGCGATCCAGGTCCGGCTCGGTGAAATGCACCTCTCCGCGATTGATGGTGGCAACCGCATGTGCATTGATATCAATACCCATAACCTGCCTTTGACATGATGCAAAGGCGGCGGCGGTGGGCAGACCAATGTAGCCCAGTCCGATGACTGAAATGGTTTTGAAGATCATCATGTTATCCAATTTTTTTTAGCGCCTGCACAATACGCTGGCAGGCCAGCCCGTCACCGTAGGGATTATGCGCGCGGCTCATGGATTGCCAGGCTTCATCATCGGTCAGCAAACGGGTGACTTCACTAACGATTTTCGCGCCGTCCGTGCCAACCAGGCGCACCGTGCCGGCAGTAACCGCTTCGGGGCGCTCGGTGGTGTCGCGCATCACCAGCACCGGTTTGCCCAACGAGGGCGCTTCCTCCTGAATGCCGCCCGAATCAGTCAGGATCAGCCAGGCGCGGTTCATCAACCAGACAAACGGCAGGTATTCCTGCGGTTCGATAAGAATGACGTTATCAATCCCGTGCAGAATGCGATTGACCGGCTCACTCACGTTGGGATTAAGATGTACCGGATAGACGATCTGTGCCTGCGGATGCAGGCGTGCAATATCTGCCAGCGCGTTGCAAATACGTTCAAAACCATCGCCAAAGCTTTCGCGTCGGTGCCCGGTGACCAAAATCATTTTTTTATCAGCACAGAGGAATGGGTAACGCACCGCAAGGCTGTTTCTTAACGCATCATCATTTAATACCCGGTCGCGCACCCAGAACAGCGCGTCAATCACCGTATTGCCGGTAACGAAGATCCGTTCAGCAGGGACATTCTCACGCAGCAGGTTCTGCTGTGTGCTGGCGGTGGGGGCAAAATGATAGCTCGCCAGGCGCCCCGTCAACGTGCGGTTCGCTTCTTCAGGCCACGGAGACCATAGGTCGCCGGTGCGCAGCCCGGCTTCCACATGCCCAACCGGGATGCGATGATAAAACGCGGCCAGACTGGCCGCCAGCGTGGTGGTGGTATCGCCATGAACCAGAACCACATCCGGGGTGAAATCAGCAAATACCGTTTTCAACCCGGCAAGAATGCGGCTGGTAATCTCGGTCAATCCCTGACCCGGCTGCATGATATTAAGATCGTAATCCGGCGTGATGGCGAACAGTTGCAACACCTGATCGAGCATTTCCCTATGCTGTGCGGTCACGCACAAGCGCGACTCTATTCCGTCTTCCTGCGCCAGCGCATGCACCAGCGGTGCCATTTTTATCGCTTCGGGGCGCGTGCCAAAAACCGTTAATACTTTCACCGTGGCTCTCTTTATTCGAATGTGTTTAACCGCACGAGTCTGTGGCAGACTTAACGACGGGGACGGCGAATCAACGCCGTGCCAGCGCCCACCAAAACGCCCACTGCGCCCCACATCATCATGAGTAATGCCCGGCGCGGGCTTTCACGCTTCACTGGTTCTTCCGGGGTACGTAAATAACGCCAGGTCTGGAATGATTCCACCAGCGTTGGCCCCACGTTCAGCGTCATCATCATCGCCCGGTTTTGATAGTACGCCAGATCGTAAGACGGACCGCCGGCCAGCAAATTTTCCAACCGCGCCTGCAGCATAGAGCGCCCAAGCAGGAACAGTTCCGAGTCTGGCAGCTGTTCGGAAGGCGTTTGTGTTTTCGCCTGCTCGAACCCATGCTGCTGCGCAAGCTTCAAAGCCTGTCGGACGCTGTTTAACTGACGGTCGTAAATCGCTTTGGCGACTTCTTCCTGACGTTTGATCTGCGCTTTTAACTGTATGCGGCGGGCGGCCCAGGCTGCGCTCAACTCCTGATTAAGATGAGCCGTAGCGCGTGCATTGGCGAACGCCACATATTGACGTAACAGGGTGTTCGCATCGGCAGCCGTTTCCGCCACAATCTTAACGGTATCATTGATATTTTTTGCGCTGTCGGCGGGCTGTAGCTGGATATCGGCTATCAGTTTATCCAGTAATGCGGCATCTTGACGCGCATTGCCGCTCTTCCTCTTTTGGTAGTAGCTGGAATGCAGCCAGAAATCGTGCCGGCTGTCCCAGGCGAACAGCTGCATGATGAATTCCTGATACGCTTCATCATTGACCGTTGGCGGCGCAACGGTCAGATTACCTGCAGGCATATCGAGATTTTTCAAAAACTGCTGCTGAGAATAAAACCCGGATAACGCATTCACCGTTGGCCGATCGACGATGGCAATCGTACTCCATTGTGGCGTAACCAACAGTGAATAGATCCAGGCCAGCAGTGCAAACAACACGCCACCGGCGATAATCCAAAGTTTACCACACCATAGCGCGCAGCAAAGGCCGCGAATATCCAGTTCGTTATCGCCAGCATCAGGATGATTCATACTTCAATTTCCTTGTGGTCAGGCTTCTATCTGTCAACAGAGGGTTTATTACCGTTATTGCTATTTCGCAGCCGGCGCTTCAGGCGTTTTATCATGCGCGCCACACGCCACGCGCGTTTAATGCAGTAGCCATAAAGCATAAATGCCAGTAAAAACAGCACCAACATTACCCATTCAGGCACGAATGAAAGATACTCCCCAAGCCCGCCAATCAGCGCCAGCAAGGCCGCCGCTGCGGTGATCAGCACAAACGCCTGGCGTGAGGTAAAACCTGCACGCATGATCAGATGGTGAATATGTTGACGGTCAGCCGAGAAAGGACTCATGCCTTTGCTCAGACGGCGATACATAATCGCCACCATATCCATCAGCGGGATGGCAATCAGCCACAGCGCCGTGACGGGAGTGATAGGATGATTCTGCCCTTGAGTGGTTTCCAGCAGGATCCAAATAATGGTAAAGCCAATCAGCGTGCTGCCCGCATCACCCATAAAAACTTTATAACGACGGCCAAGCATGCCGAGATTCAACAGAATGTAGGGAAAGATGGCGGAAATCATGATAAAGCACCACATGGCGAGGCTGTTCTGGCCGTCAAATAGTAAAATAATGCCCATGGCAAAGAACGTGACGCAGGACAACCCGCCCAACAGCCCGTCGATTCCATCTACCATATTGAACGCATTGATAGCAGCCCAGACGGCAAACAGCGTCAGGACGTAACCAAATGGACCGACAATCAGCTCCCAGGGGCCGAAGATATAGCCAAGGCTTAGCAGATAAATCTTGGCTTTCATCATCATGACGACGGCAACAGCCGCCTGAACCAGGGCACGAAATTTCACGCTGATGTCATAGCGGTCATCCAGTGCGCCAACCATGACCAGACTGCCCGCACAGCCTAAGTACAGCCAGATATGAGGAATGTAGAAATCCGTTAATGCAAAGGCGAAGCAACTTCCGGCAAAGACAGAAATACCGCCGACTAACGGAATCGCCCCCTGATGACGCTTGCGGTAGTTAGGTTTATCCACCAGTCCAATTTTCTTAGCGGCTTTGCGCGCAAAAAAAAGAAACGCTAACGAAAATAAAAAAGTTAGGGCAAGCTCCGTACTCGTATTGAGTAAATTCACATTAACCAGCTCTCTGCTAAGAATCGCGTCATGTCACCGGCAAAATTTATGCCACATACACTCGTCTGATTCTGATTTAATTCACCAGGGTACGCATAATCGATGCTCCCTGCGGCTTCCATCCTGTGCCGTATATTATGGTGTAAATGTGCTTGTTGAGAAGATCCTATAGAGCAAATACAAAAAACGCCACGACTTAGCGTGGCGTTACCCGATTTTTGTTCGGTTTATTGGCAGAATCTGTAGGCAATAACGACAGGCTCGTCGCTAAGCTGCGCACACCTTACTCAATTATGAACGTTTCATCATATCGAAGAATTCATCGTTGGTTTTGGTCATCGCCAACTTATTAATCAGGAACTCCATCGCATCAATTTCGCCCATTGGGTGAATGATCTTACGCAGAATCCACATTTTTTGCAGCTCTTCCGACGTCGTCAGCAACTCTTCCTTACGCGTACCGGAGCGATTGTAATCGATAGCAGGGAACACGCGTTTCTCGGCGATTTTACGCGCCAGATGCAGTTCCATATTACCTGTACCTTTGAATTCTTCGTAGATCACTTCATCCATCTTCGAACCGGTATCCACCAGCGCGGTAGCGATAATGGTCAGGCTGCCGCCCTCTTCAACGTTACGTGCAGCGCCAAAGAAACGCTTTGGACGGTGCAGGGCATTGGCATCCACACCACCGGTCAGTACCTTGCCAGAGGCAGGAACCACGGTGTTATAGGCACGCGCCAGGCGAGTGATAGAGTCCAGCAGGATGATGACGTCTTTTTTGTGCTCGACCAGGCGCTTAGCCTTCTCGATCACCATTTCAGCGACCTGAACGTGACGTGATGCAGGTTCATCAAAGGTAGAAGCGATAACTTCCCCTTTGACCAGACGCTGCATCTCCGTCACTTCTTCAGGGCGCTCGTCAATCAGCAACACCATCAGCACGCAGTCAGGATGGTTGTAAGCAATACTCTGCGCAATATTTTGCAGCAGCATGGTTTTACCCGCTTTCGGCGGGGCGACAATCAAGCCACGCTGACCGCGACCAATCGGCGAAGCCAAATCCAGCACGCGTGCGGTCAAGTCTTCGGTAGAACCGTTACCCCGCTCCATGCGCAGACGTGAGTTAGCGTGCAGCGGCGTTAGGTTTTCAAACAGGATTTTATTGCGCGCATTTTCCGGTTTGTCATAGTTAACCTCGTTAACCTTCAGCAGCGCAAAGTAACGCTCTCCCTCTTTTGGCGGACGGATCTTGCCAGAGATGGTGTCACCCGTGCGAAGGTTAAAGCGGCGAATTTGGCTGGGGGAAACGTAGATATCATCGGGGCCAGCGAGGTAAGAGCTGTCGCCGGAGCGGAGGAAACCAAATCCATCCTGCAATATTTCCAGCACGCCATCGCCGAAGATATCTTCGCCGCTTTTAGCATGTTGCTTGAGGATGGCGAAAATAATGTCCTGTTTACGCATACGGGCCAGGTTTTCCAGCCCCATATTTTCGCCGAGAGTTATCAGGTCAGAAACCGGCGTATTTTTTAATTCGGTAAGATTCATAATGGTGGGTTCTTAAACTCGGGGTATATCTTGAACTGTTTGTCGTGAATGGTATGGCGAAAGATCCATGCCTGTTTATATGGGTTCCTGGTTCTGAAGTCCGCTCGACGATCGCGTGCAGGAAAATGCAGATCTGAAACGAGGGAGACGGTAAACAGGAAGCCGGAAATCAGTTGGTACTAACCGTCAGATTGCTGAACATTTGTAAGGCTTTGATGGATACGCTGTTCAGCAAAGGAGTAATTCTAAAGATTTAAACTACAGGTAAAGGTAAGTTCGTCGTGCAGTAGACTTAAATTAGCACGCTTAATGCCGGGCGTCTAGCGGTCAACGAAAAATTCGAACCGCAAGGCGCCGGCAGGACATGATTAGCCCAGATTTGCGTTCAGGAACTCTTTAAGCTGGCCTTTAGACAGTGCGCCAACTTTAGTTGCAGCAACCTCACCATTTTTGAACAGCAGCAGGGTTGGAATACCGCGAATGCCGTATTTAGGTGCCGTTGCCGGGTTCTCATCGATGTTCAGCTTTGCAACAGTCAGTTTGCCTTCATATTCGGCAGCCACTTCGTCAAGGATCGGGGCGATCATTTTGCACGGGCCGCACCATTCTGCCCAGAAGTCGACCAGCGTTAACCCATCAGCTTTCAGGACGTCGGTTTCAAAGCTGTCATCGGTCAGGTGAACAATTTTATCGCTCATGTTTACTCCAGGAGATTATCTTTACCTTTGATGTCGCGCTAAGCGCCATCAGGCTGAGTTTATTTCACTGCTTTTATTTCACCGGATATGCTTTCGTAAAGCAATAGTAAGCTGATATTCTACCACACTATGAGCAAAACACACTTAACAGAACAGAAGTTTTCCGACTTCGCCCTGCACCCTCAGGTGATCGAAGCCCTTGAAACTAAAGGGTTTCATAATTGCACGCCTATTCAGGCGCTGGCATTACCTTTTACGCTCTCCGGGCGTGATGTAGCAGGTCAGGCGCAAACAGGTACCGGCAAAACGATGGCGTTTCTGACGTCAACGTTCCATCATCTTCTTTCTCACCCCGCTCCGGAAGGCCGTCAGGTTAACCAGCCCCGCGCGCTAATCCTCGCCCCAACGCGCGAACTGGCGGTACAGATCCATGCAGACGCCGAGCCGCTGGCACAGATATCGGGCCTGAAGATCGGCCTGGCCTATGGCGGAGACGGTTATGATAAACAGCTAAAAGTACTGGAAAGCGGTGTCGATGTGCTGATCGCAACAACGGGCCGTTTAATCGATTACGCTAAACAAAATCACGTCAACCTGGGCGCCATCCAGGTAGTGGTACTCGACGAAGCTGACCGTATGTTTGACCTCGGCTTCATTAAAGATATTCGCTGGTTATTCCGTCGCATGCCTGCCGCTAACCAGCGCCTGAATATGCTGTTCTCCGCCACCCTGTCGTTCCGCGTACGCGAGCTGGCGTTTGAGAACATGAACAATGCCGAATACGTTGAAGTCGAACCGGACCAGAAAACCGGGCATCGTATTAAAGAAGAACTGTTCTACCCCTCCAACGAAGAAAAAATGCGTTTGCTGCAAACGCTGATTGAAGAAGAGTGGCCGGATCGCACCATCATCTTCGCCAATACCAAGCATCGTTGCGAAGATATCTGGGGCCATCTGGCTGCTGATGGCCATCGTGTTGGCCTGCTGACCGGCGATGTCGCGCAGAAAAAGCGCCTGCGCATCCTTGATGACTTCACCAAAGGTGATGTTGATATTCTGGTGGCCACCGACGTGGCCGCACGCGGTCTGCACATTCCCGCAGTGACCCACGTCTTTAACTACGACTTGCCTGACGACCGTGAAGATTACGTACACCGTATTGGTCGCACCGGGCGTGCGGGCGCTAACGGTCATTCTATTAGTCTTGCCTGTGAAGAGTACGCGCTGAACCTGCCGGCCATCGAAGAGTATATCGGGCACAGCATTCCGGTCAGCCGTTATAACAGTGATGCGCTGATGGGCGACCTTCCGCCGCCGAAGCGTTTGACCCGCAACCGTTCAGGTAATGGCCCGCGTCGTGGCGGTAACAATAACCGCCGCAGCAGTGCACCGCGTAGCCCTAACCGCAAACGTTCAGGTTAAGCGGTTATGCAGAGCGCATCATCACTTTATGCTGCGATCGATTTAGGGTCGAACAGCTTTCACATGTTGGTGGTGCGTGAGGTGGCTGGTAGCATCCAGACCGTCGCCCGCATCAAGCGCAAGGTGCGTCTTGCTGCCGGACTCGATGCGGATAATAACCTTTCCGACGAGTCAATGGAGCGCGGATGGCAGTGTCTGCGGCTGTTTTCTGAACAGCTGCAGGATATCCCCTCCGAACATATCCGCGTGGTGGCGACGGCTACCCTGCGCATTGCCCCCAATGCGGGAAGCTTTCTGGTTAAAGCGCAAGAGGTGCTTGGCTGCCCGGTAAACGTGATCAGCGGCGAGGAAGAAGCGCGCCTGATTTATCAGGGCGTGGCGCATACCACCGGGGGGTCGGATAAACGTCTGGTGGTCGATATCGGCGGTGGCAGCACCGAACTGGTCACCGGCAAGGGGGCGCAAACCACTACGCTGGTTAGCCTGTCTATGGGCTGCGTCACCTGGCTGGAGCGCTATTTCACCGACAGACAGCTGGGTCGGGCGAATTTCGAACAGGCCGAGCAGGCGGCTCGCGCGATGATCCGTCCGATTGCCGACTCGCTAAAAGAGCAAGGCTGGCAGATGTGCGTAGGCGCATCCGGCACCGTGCAGGCGCTGCAGGAAATTATGATGGCGCAAGGCATGGACGAGCGCATCACGCTGAGCAAACTGCAGCAGCTGAAACAGCGTGCAATCGAGTGCGGCAAGCTGGAAGAGCTGGAAATTGAGGGGTTGACCCTTGAGCGTGCGTTGGTCTTTCCAAGTGGCCTGTCGATACTTATCGCCATTTTTAACGAACTGGATATCAGCAGCATGACGCTGGCGGGTGGTGCGCTGCGCGAAGGGCTGGTGTATGGCATGCTGCATCTACCGGTCGATCGCGATATTCGCAGCCGCACGCTGCATGATGTCCAGCGCCGTTTTGCTATCGACGCGGAACAGGCAGAGCGGGTGCGCCAGCTGGCGGAGAGCTTTGCCCGCCAGGTCAGCCAGCGCTGGAAGCTGGACGAGCGCAGCCGCGAATTACTGGCAAGCGCCTGCCTGATCCACGAGATTGGGCTGAGCGTCGATTTCCGTCAGGCACCGCAGCATGCAGCCTATCTGGTTCGCCATCTGGATTTGCCCGGCTTTACTCCGGCACAGAAAAAATTGCTGGCCACCTTGCTACAAAATCAGGTTGCTAACATCGACCTGCCGTTACTGAGCCAACAAAATGCCCTGCTCCCGCGCATTGCCGAACGCCTGGCTCGCCTGCTGCGCCTGGCGATCATTTTTGCCAGCCGCCGACGCGATGACAGGTTACCGGCGGTACGTTTGCAGGCCGATGATGATAATCTGACTTTGACGCTGCCGTCCGGCTGGCTGGAAGCCCATCCGTTACGTGCTGAGCTATTGGAACAGGAAGCACGCTGGCAGAGTTACGTGCACTGGTCGTTAATAATTCTGTGAATGTGCAGCCTGGTTCAGGCGGCTGTACCAGCCCCTGTAAAGCCCGTGCAGTACGCTAAGTAAGTACGCGCTCTGATTGCTGCCTTTTTACGCTGGGTAATAAGCCCACTGTGAGGCTTGTATCGCGTGAGATGACTAACACAATATATTTTTGCGCGGTTGGCCGGACTTCGTTTGGTTGCCAGGTGCTTACATCCGTCAGCATCCCCTTATTCCAGGGCAAAAATCCGCGGTTACGCCCTTTTCCCAACTCGCCAAGGACATCTTCAAAAACATGTCCATTCTCATTGTAGATGCGCACTTCACATGCCCGGATCAACGTTCCAGCCCAAATTTTTGCACCGGGAATAGTTTGCGTATCATCACAAACCAGGTGCTCAAACCAGTTCAGGAGAAACAGATAAGCCCTGCTGCTAATGCCTTTTTTCTGAAAGGCCTCTTCAACACCAACACCGGCGACCTGATTGCAGGATACCTCGTTGCCATCCTCTACAAAGCAGGATGACCGCAGTGCTATCCTTCCCGCATGAATGTTCGCATTTTCATCAAGCAGCTCAGAAGCGAGCAGATGCCCGATGATTTCAGCCTCAGAAATGCCATCGTCTTTAAGATCAAGGATTTTTTCACTTACCGCAGTCTGATTACCATATGTGCCACCCACCTGCTCGATCGTAATGTAAGTATGGATGTCATCTTCTGGGGCAATAAGCTCCAGCTCAGTCAGTTTGAACAGCGAGGTGGCGGCAACCATATAACCAAAACGAACAAAGCGAGTCTCCCCTTGATGGGCAAACTCACCGATGTTTTTGTTAAAAAACGATGACGCTATTAGTGTAGGAGCCATTTATTAGCAGAATCATTAGCAATATTGGTGCGAACAATTCTAACATGGCTGCTCAAAAATTCTCGAATGGAAGTTTCAATAACTTCTGAAAACATAGGCATATGCCGCTCAAGCTCAGGATACTGTTTTGCGGGTTTAACGATATAGCGGACGCGACCATTCAGGAAAACAGCTTCCGCCAGCGGTTTGACCGTGGCGCGAGCATTCTCAACATCGTGCTTAAAGGTCACGATGAAGTGCAGTTGTTCTGGCGGGACTGCTTCGTTGTCAAGTGTGCGCACCTGTAGCAGGTTCGCATTAAACGAATGAGTAGCGATAATGCTTGTGCAGTCACGAATAGTCTGTATTGAGCGTTTAGAGTTCAGCGCGTCTTGCATGTGTCCACCTTAGCCGTGAGCATCGTATATAGCTACAACGGCAATAATCGTAGAAGCAGCGCGCCTCCACGATTCAACCAGGCCGCAAACACCATCTGTTTATACGGCGATCCCGATAAAGGGATAAGGCTACGAGTATGCGTAGGTCTCAAATTAACTCTTAACAAAGCAGTCAAGAGTTCAATAAATCTACGCCAGACTAAAGGATTTTGCAATCAGAAAACATGCACTATTAGCGTATTAAAGCCTCACGGCAGTGGGTAACAGTCGTACCCTAAACGTTTTATATAAGCCGTCTATAACGCAGAGATGGCAGCATGTATACGGTATTTGTCGACAGTTTCGCCATAGCGACTTAACATTGCAGTTTGCATCAGAGTACAGTCACAGACCTTTTGCCTTTGCCAACTGAGCACGGATATTGGCTAAATGCCCCTGCCCTTTTTGCATCCGTTCTTCGGCGCTTACCACCTTGCGTTCGCTTTCCCACTGCAAATCGTCCTGCGGCAGCTCCAGAAGAAAACGACTTGGTTCCGGCCGCACCAGCTCGCCATACTGACGGCGTTCACGGCACAGGGTAAACGTCAGCTCCTTTTGCGCACGGGTAATCCCCACGTAGGCCAGGCGGCGCTCTTCTTCCACGTTGTTTTCATCAATGCTGCTCTGATGGGGTAACAGCCCTTCTTCCATCCCCACCAGAAATACGTAGGGGAATTCCAGACCTTTAGAGGCATGCAGCGTCATTAGCTGTACCTGGTCGGATTCTTCATCGCTTTCACCGCGTTCCATCATGTCACGCAGGGTAAAACGTGTCACCACCTGGGTGAGCGTCATCGGTTCATCAATGTCGCTACCTTCCAGCATTTCCGTCATCCACTGAAACAGCGTATTGACGTTTTTCATGCGCATTTCGGCCGCTTTCGGGCTGGCCGAAGTTTCAAACAGCCAGCTTTCATAGTCAACGCCACGGATCAGATCGCGCACCGCCGCTACCGGCTCACGCTCCGCAAGCCGGGCGATCTCCTGCAACCAGTGGGTGAAACGCTGCAGCGATTCCAGGCCGCGTCCGGCCAGGGTTTGCCCAAGGCCAACGTCGAAGCTGGCGGTAAACAGGCTTTTATTGCGCTGCATCGCCCACTCGCCCAGCTTCTGCAAGGTTGCCGAACCGATTTCGCGTCGCGGCGTGTTAACGATACGCATAAAAGCACTGTCGTCGTCGGCGTTGGTCAGTACCCGCAGATAGGCCAGCAGGTCTTTGATTTCCGGGCGCGAGAAAAACGACGTGCCGCCCGAGATGTGATACGGAATACGGTTCTGCATCAGCATCTTTTCAAATACACGCGACTGGTGGTTGCCGCGATAAAGGATGGCGTAATCTTTGTACTGCGTTTTGTTAATAAAGTGGTGGGCAATCAGCTCACCAATAACCCGCTCCGCCTCGTGATCTTCATGGTTGGCGGTCACCACTTTCAGCTCGGCGCCATAACCCAGTTCGGAGAACAGACGTTTTTCAAAAACGTGAGGGTTATTGGCAATCAGGATGTTAGCCGCTTTAAGAATACGCTCTGAAGAGCGGTAGTTCTGTTCCAGTTTAATAACCTGTAACGCCGGAAAATCCTCCTGTAACAACACCAGGTTTTGCGGCCGCGCCCCGCGCCAGGAGTAAATAGACTGATCGTCATCGCCCACGACGGTAAAGCGCGCCCTGGCGCCCACCAGCAGTTTGACCAGCTCATACTGGCTGGTATTGGTATCCTGATATTCATCCACCAGCAGATAGCGAATGCGCTGCTGCCAGCGCTCGCGCACGTCCACATTACGCTGAAGCAGCAGCGTGGGCAGTAGGATCAGGTCGTCGAAATCCAGTACGTTGCACGATTTAAGATGCTTATCGTACAGTGCATAACAGTGGGCAAACAGCTTGTCACGCTCTGACAGCGCCCCTGCGGCAGCCCGAGGCGGGTCCATCAAATCGTTCTTCCAGTTTGAAATGGTAGAGACCAGCTGCTGCAACAGATTTTTATCGTTTTCCAGCCACTGTTCCGTTAAGTCTTTCAGCAACGCCAGCTGGTCCTGATCGTCAAACAGCGAGAAATTTGATTTCATCCCCAGCGCGGCGTATTCACGTTTGATGATTTCCAGTCCTAACGTGTGGAAGGTCGAGATCATCAGACCGCGCGCTTCTTTGCGCCCCAGCGTTTGCGCCACACGCTCTTTCATCTCGCGCGAAGCCTTGTTGGTAAAAGTGACTGCCGCGATGTGACGCGCCTGATAGCCGCACTCGCGGATCAGATAGGCAATTTTATTGGTGATCACCCGCGTTTTACCCGACCCGGCTCCGGCCAGTACCAGGCAGGGCCCGGTAACAAATTCCACGGCATGTTGCTGACCAGGATTAAGACGCATAGATAAGTTACTCTGTGAAATTGCGGGGGGATGGGAATGACAGCGTGGTAGTATAGCGAGCGCAATCCACATAACTCAAGGCAACATCATGGCAAAAAACGCAGCAGCACTGCACATTCTGGTAAAAGAAGAAAAACTGGCGCTCGACCTGTTAGAGCAGCTCAAACAGGGTGCTGATTTTGAAAAGCTGGCAAAAAAACACTCGACCTGCCCGTCGGGTAAGAAAGGCGGCCACTTAGGCGAATTCAAACAGGGTGCAATGGTGCCGGCATTCGATAAAGTGGTGTTTTCCTGCCCGCTGATCGAGCCACAGGGACCGCTGCATACCCAGTTTGGTTATCACATCATCAAAGTGCTGTACCGCAACTAAAAAAAGCGCCGCAAGGCGCTTTTTTTATCAGGGTGGATCGGTTATCCGCCCGGCAAGCTTAGCCTGCTACCGCGATACGCTTCATATCGGTCATATAGCCGCGCAGTTTGCGGCCTACGGTTTCGATATCGTGGTGACGAATCGCTTCGTTAACGTCGCGCAGCTGCGCGTTATCAACGCTGGTCGACGGGTTAACCTGTTTGCCCAAATCGCCCGCCTGCAGGGTGGTCATAAACTCTTTCAGCAGCGGTACAGCGGCGTAAGAGAACAGGTAGTTACCGTATTCGGCGGTATCAGAGATAACCACGTTCATTTCATACAGGCGTTTACGCGCAATGGTGTTAGCAATCAGCGGCAGCTCGTGCAGAGATTCATAGTAAGCAGACTCTTCAACGATACCGGCAGCGACCATCGTTTCAAACGCCAGCTCGACGCCCGCCTTAACCATCGCGATCATCACCACGCCCTGGTCAAAGTAATCCTGCTCGCCGATTTTACCTTCAAACTGTGCGGCAGTTTCAAACGCGGTTTTACCGGTCTCTTCACGCCAGCCCAGCAGTTTTTTATCGTCGTTGGCCCAGTCAGCCATCATGCCGGATGAGAATTCACCGGAGATGATGTCATCCATATGCTTCTGGAACAGCGGAGCCATAATAGTTTTCAGCTGTTCAGAGAGCGCATAAGCACGCACTTTAGCTGGATTAGACAGGCGATCCATCATCAGGGTAATGCCGCCCTGCTTCAGCGCTTCGGTAATGGTTTCCCAACCGAACTGGATCAGTTTTTCCGCATAGGCCGCGTCGGTGCCTTCAGCCACCAGCTTATCGAAGCACAGCAGCGAACCGGCCTGTAACATACCGCACAGAATAGTCTGCTCGCCCATCAGATCAGACTTCACTTCGGCAACGAAGGATGACTCCAGCACGCCCGCGCGGTGACCGCCGGTTGCGGCAGCCCAGGCTTTAGCAATCGCCATGCCTTCGCCTTTTGGATCGTTTTCCGGGTGAACGGCGATAAGCGTAGGTACGCCGAAACCGCGTTTGTACTCTTCACGAACCTCTGTACCCGGGCACTTCGGCGCAACCATCACTACCGTGACGTCTTTACGTACCTGCTCGCCCACTTCAACAATATTAAAACCGTGCGAATACCCCAGTGCCGCACCGTCTTTCATCAATGGCTGAACCGCCTGTACCACTGAAGTATGCTGTTTGTCCGGCGTCAGGTTAACCACCAGGTCGGCCTGTGGGATCAGCTCTTCATAGGTGCCCACTTTGAAGCCGTTTTCGGTCGCCTTACGCCATGAGGCGCGCTTTTCGGCGATGGCTTCCGCACGCAGCGCGTAAGCAATGTCCAGGCCGGAATCACGCATATTCAGACCCTGATTCAGGCCCTGAGCACCACAACCTACGATGACCACTTTCTTGCCTTTCAGGTAGCTGGCTTCATCAGCAAATTCTTCGCGCGCCATAAAACGGCATTTGCCTAATTGCGCCAGCTGGTTGCGCAGGTTCAACGTGTTGAAATAGTTCGCCATGGGTACTCCGTATGAGGTTGTGTTCGCATTATTGTTTGTTGTCCGGGCATTGATTTCCCTGCCCTGAATAGACCTTATCATATGACAGGAAATGCATTGCTTAAATTGATATATTAACAACGTGATATTGCACATTTTGCAACGCGAACATAAGGGCTGAATCCGATGGATCTGCGTGACCTGAAACTGTTTCTCCATCTTGCAGACAGCCGACATTTCGGGCGCAGCGCACGCGCTATGCACGTCAGCCCGTCCACGCTGTCACGGCAGATCCAGCGGCTGGAAGACGACCTCGGTCAGACGCTGTTTTTACGCGATAACCGCACGGTGACCCTGACCGATGCCGGTGAACGTTTGCGTCAGTTCGCTCAACAGACGTTGTTGCAATATCAGCAAATGTGCCATGCGCTTGGGCAAAACGGCCCGTCACTCAGCGGGGAGCTGAGGCTGTTCTGCTCGGTGACTGCCGCCTACAGCCATCTGCCGCCGATCCTCGACCGCTTTCGCGCCGAACATCCTTTGGTCGAAATCAAGCTGACCACCGGTGATGCCGCCGATGCCGTGGAAAAAGTGCAGTCCGGTGACATGGATCTGGCCATTGCCGGACAGCCGGAAACCCTGCCCGCCAGCGTCGGCTTCACCCCGCTCGGGCTGATCCCGTTGGTGCTGATAGCCCCGGCACTGCCCTGCCCGGTACGCGTACAGGCAACGCAGCCAACACCCGACTGGTCACAGATCCCCTTTATCCTGCCCGATCAGGGGCCTTCGCGCCGCCGCATCGATCTCTGGTTTCGTCACCGCCGCATCGCTAACCCACAAATTTATGCCACGGTGTCCGGGCATGAAGCGATTGTCTCTATGGTAGCGGTCGGCTGCGGAATAGCCCTGCTGCCGGACGTGGTGCTGGAAAACAGCCCCGAGTCAGTGCGTAACCGTATCCTGGAACTGGCAGACGTGGAGATGGTGGATCCGTTGGAAATAGGCGTTTGCGTACAAAAAAAGCGGCTCCTGGAGCCGCTGATTGATGCTTTCTGGAAACTGCTTTAACCGGCGAGGAAGAAGCGGAACGACGGGTTATCGCTTTCATCATGGAAGTCATAACCCAGCGCCGCCAGGTGTTCCTCGAACTGCGGCTCGCTGTCGCTCAGTTCAAAGGCCGCCAGCACGCGACCGTAGTCGGTGCCGTGACTGCGATAGTGGAACAGCGAGATATTCCAGTGAGCGCCCAGCGTTTGCAGGAAACGCAGCAGCGCGCCGGGCGCTTCCGGGAATTCAAAACTGAACAGGCGCTCGCGCAGCGGTTTGGAAGGACGCCCGCCAACCATATAGCGCACATGCAGCTTCGCCATTTCATCGTCGGACAGATCCACCACCTTGTAGCCGCCCCCGATCAGCAGTTGCAGAATTTCCTGCCGCTCTTCCGCTCCTCGCGTCAGGCGAACGCCGACGAAAATACAGGCTTCATCGGCATCAGCATCAGCATAACGGTAGTTGAACTCGGTGACCGCACGCCCCCCCAGCAGCTGGCAGAAGCGCAGAAAGCTGCCTTTCTGCTCCGGGATGGTGACGGCCAGCAGCGCTTCCCGCTGTTCGCCCAGTTCGCAGCGCTCGGAAACGTAGCGCAACCCGTGGAAGTTGACATTGGCCCCGGACAGCACATGGGCGAGGCGTTCTCCCTGAATCTGGTGCTGCTGAATGTACTTTTTCATCCCTGCCAGCGCCAACGCGCCTGAAGGCTCGGCCACCGCACGCACATCGTCAAACAGATCTTTCATCGCGGCGCAGATGGCATCGCTGTCAACGGTAACGATGTCGTCAAGATACGTCTGGCACAAACGGAAGGTCTCGCTGCCGATACGCTTTACCGCCACGCCTTCGGCAAACAGCCCGACGCGCGGCAGATCGACCGGATGACCCGCATCCAGCGCCGCTTTCAGACAGGCTGAATCGGCGGCTTCCACGGCAATCACTTTGATCTGCGGCATCAACTGCTTGATCAGCACGGCAACACCTGCCGCCAGCCCGCCGCCGCCCACCGGTACAAACACGCGGTCGAGGTGAGCATCCTGCTGTAGCAGCTCCATCGCCAGCGTTCCCTGCCCGGCGATCACCATCGGGTGATCGAAAGGCGGCACAAAGGTATAGCCGTGCTGCTGCGCCAGCTCCAGCGCTTTGGCTTTAGCTTCGTCAAAGTTGGCACCAAACAGGTAAGCCTCACCGCCAAACGCCCGCACCGCATCGACTTTGATATCTGCCGTGGCAACCGGCATCACGATCAGCGACTTGATGCCCAGCTTGCTCGCCGACAGCGCGACGCCCTGAGCATGGTTACCCGCAGAAGCGGTGACCACGCCCTGCGCTTTCTGATCCTCATTCAGCCCGGCGATCATCGCATAGGCACCGCGCAGCTTGAAGCTGTGTACCGGCTGGCGATCTTCTCGCTTGACTAAAATCGTATTGCCGAGGCGCGCAGAGATTTTTTCCATTTTCTGCAACGGTGTAACCTGTGCAGCTTCATAGACCGGTGCACGCAGTACCGCACGCAGATATTCAGCGCCACTGGGTTGTGCGGACAGCGGTTGAGACTCAGCCATTTTTGTTAGCCTCCCAGCTTACTTTTATCACGCACGGCACCTTTGTCGGCGCTGGTGGCCAAAGTCGCATAGGCGCGTAAAGCAAAGGAGACCTGGCGCTCACGCCCGTGCGGGGTATAAGCCGCTTCACCACGGGCATCTTCTTCCAGACGACGCGCAGCCAGCTCGTTTTCCGCCACGGCCAGCTGGATCCCACGCTGTGGAATATCGATATTGATGATGTCGCCATCTTTCACCAGCGCGATAGTGCCGCCGCTGGCCGCTTCTGGCGAGGCATGGCCAATCGACAACCCGGAAGTCCCGCCGGAGAAACGGCCATCGGTGATTAACGCACAGGCTTTACCCAGCCCCATCGATTTCAGATAGGTGGTGGGATAGAGCATTTCCTGCATGCCCGGGCCGCCTTTCGGACCTTCGTAACGGATCACCACCACATCGCCAGCGACCACTTTGCCGCCGAGGATCGCCGCCACTGCATCATCCTGGCTTTCGTACACTTTGGCCGGACCGCTGAAGACCAGGCTACCTTCGTCAACGCCAGCGGTCTTCACGATACAGCCGTTTTCCGCGAGGTTACCGTACAGTACCGCGAGGCCTCCGTCCTGACTGAAGGCGAACTCACGCGCGCGAATACAGCCCTGCTGGCGGTCGTCATCCAGCGTCTCCCAGCGGGTATCCTGTGAGAATGCCTGGGTGGTGCGAATGCCGGCGGGGCCGGCGCGGAACATCTTTTTCACCGCTTCATCCTGCGTCAGCATAATGTCGTACCGATCCAGCGTCTCACGCAGGCTCAGACCCAGCACGTTGCGCACCGTATTGTCCATCAGACCGGCCCGATCCAGCTCGCCGAGAATGCCGAGCACGCCACCGGCACGGTGAACATCTTCCATATGATATTTCGGTGTGCTGGGAGCCACTTTGCACAGGTGCGGCACCTGGCGTGACAGCCTGTCGATATCAGAGATATCGAAGTCGATTTCCCCTTCCTGTGCCGCCGCCAGCAGGTGCAGAACCGTATTGGTCGAGCCACCCATAGCGATATCCAGCGTCATGGCGTTTTCAAACGCCGCCTTGCTGGCGATGCTGCGCGGCAGTGCACTTTCGTCATCCTGCTCGTAATAACGTTTCGCCAGGCCAACGATACGACGACCCGCGTTAAGAAACAGTTCGCGACGATCGGCATGCGTGGCCAGCAGCGAACCGTTACCCGGCTGCGACAGGCCCAGTGCTTCGGTCAGACAGTTCATCGAGTTAGCGGTGAACATGCCGGAGCAGGATCCACAGGTCGGACAGGCAGAGCGCTCGATTTGATCGCTATCAGCATCGCTAACGTTAGGGTTCGCGCCCTGGATCATGGCATCAACGAGATCCAGCTTGATAATTTTATCGGACAGCTTGGTTTTTCCGGCTTCCATTGGACCACCGGAAACAAAGATCACCGGAATGTTCAGGCGCAGTGACGCCATCAGCATGCCGGGAGTGATTTTGTCGCAGTTGGAGATACAGACCATCGCGTCAGCACAGTGCGCGTTAACCATATACTCGACCGAGTCGGCAATCAGCTCACGCGACGGCAGAGAATAAAGCATGCCGCCGTGGCCCATGGCGATCCCATCATCCACCGCGATAGTGTTGAACTCTTTCGCCACGCCGCCAGAAGCCTCGATTTCCTCTGCCACCAGCTTACCCAGATCGCGCAGATGAACGTGACCCGGCACGAACTGCGTAAAGGAGTTCACCACGGCAATAATCGGTTTACCGAAATCATCATCGGTCATTCCTGTGGCGCGCCACAGGGCGCGGGCGCCCGCCATATTGCGCCCGTGGGTGGTGGTGGCAGAACGGTACTTTGGCATGCTCTTATACTCCAGAAATCAGACAGTGCACGGTCATCGTTTGACGACCGTGAAAAAAGTTTTTTCTTATGGGTTTACCGGATCCAGCCAGCCCCATTTGTCTTCCGTTTCGCCAGTGAACAAGCCAAAGAACGCAGACTGGATACGTGCGGTGACCGGGCCTCGTTTGCCTTCACCAACCTGAATGCCGTCAACGCTACGCACCGGAGTGATTTCTGCGGCGGTGCCGGACATAAAGACTTCATCGGCCAGATACAGGGATTCGCGTGACAGCACCTGCTCACGCACTTCAATACCCATATCCTGCGCCAGCTTGATGATCGCATCGCGGGTAATTCCCGGCAGGGCAGAAGAGGTGAATGGCGGGGTGAACAGGATACCGTCTTTGACTTCAAACAGGTTTTCACCGGCACCTTCGGAGATATAGCCTTGGGTATCCAGCGCGATACCTTCCTGGTAGCCGTGGCGGCGCGCTTCGCTACCAACCAGCAGCGATGAAAGATAGTTGCCGCCGGCTTTCGCTGCGGTTGGCAGGGTGTTTGGCGCAACGCGGTTCCAGGACGAGACCATCGCATCGATACCCTGCTCCAGCGCTTCCGCGCCCAGGTACGCGCCCCAAGGGAAGGCAGCAATAATCACGTCGGTTTCGTAGCCGTCTGGCGGGTTAACGCCCAGGCCGACATCACCGACAAATACCAGAGGACGAATATAAGCACTTTTCAGGTTGTTTTTACGTAAGGTTGCACGGCAGGCTTCCATTAGCTCATCAACGCTCAGGCTCACCGGAAAACGATAGATTTTTGCCGAATCGCGCAGGCGCTGCATATGTTCACGATGGCGGAAGACCACCGGCCCTTTGTGCGAGTCATAGCAACGGACGCCTTCAAATACCGAAGTGCCGTAGTGCAATGCGTGAGACATGACGCTGACCTTAGCCTCTTCCCACTTTACCATCTCGCCATTGAACCAGATAAAGTCTGCTTTCTTCGTCATTCTTATTTCCTTGCGCGCTTATGCGCGGATTTGTTGTGTTGTTTGTTGTTGGATGTGAACGCAGGCAACATCCATCAATTTACTCAGCTGCGTTGACAGTAAATCGACAGAGCGCTGGCTGGCAACGGTCATTTCAATATTAATATTGGACGTATTGACCAGCGATGCCATATTCATTGAGCACACCTGAAAACCACGGTGGCGAACGACGCGCAAAATGCGTTCCAGTATTTCCGGCCGAAAGCGCGCTTCTATAGACAATTGATGCTGTTTCATGCGGTTCTCTCCATCATATTTTCGTTGCTGGCACCCGGCGGTACCAGAGGCCAGACGTTTTCATGTTCGTCAATCGCCACATGAAGCAGGTATGGCCCTTCACTGTGCAGCAAAGCGTCTAATGCGGCATCGACCTGGTCTTTACGGGTAATACGCTGGCCTTTAATCCCGAAAGCGCTGGCCAACATGAGGAAGTCGGGGTTATCTGACAAATTGGTTTCGCTGTAACGCTCGGCGAAGAACAGCTGTTGCCACTGACGCACCATGCCCAGACGCTGGTTATCCAGCAACAGAATTTTCACCGGCAGCTGTTTGCGCTTAATGGTACCGAGTTCCTGGACGTTCATCATGAAAGATCCATCGCCAGAGACGCAGATCACCGTGTCATTGGGTCGCGCAACCTGCGCCCCAACGGCGGCAGGCAGGCCGAAGCCCATCGTGCCCAACCCGCTTGAGGTAATGAAGTTTTCCGGGCGACTGAAGCGCATGTGTTGAGCGGTCCACATCTGGTGTTGACCCACATCGGTGGTGACCACCGCGCTTTGTGGTTTACGTTCTGACAGCTGCTTCAGCAGCAGCGGAGCGTAGATGGCTTCGCCCGGGTGATCATAACGCCAGCCGTGTCCGGCTTTTAAGGCCATGACCTCTTCGCGCCAGGCGCTGATGTCTGCCGGCTGATGCAAATCCGGTAACAGCTTATTGATATCGCCCTGCAGCCCAACGTGCGCCCGACGCAGCTTATGCAGTTCAGCCGGGTCGATATCAAGATGGATCACGCTGGCATGGGGGGCAAAGGTGTCGAGTTTCCCGGTGACACGGTCATCGAAGCGTGCGCCTACGGCGATCAGCAGGTCGCAGCGCTGTACCGCCAGGTTCGCCGCTTTCGTCCCGTGCATCCCCAACATACCCAGGTAACAGGCATCATCTGCATCCGGCGCGCCCAACCCCTTCAGGGTGGCAACGGTAGGAATTCCGCTGGCGCTGGCGAAAGCACGCAAGGCATCAACCGCATCCGCCATGCCTACTCCACCGCCAACATACAGGATGGGTTTTTCAGATTGCGCCAGCAGCTCACGCGCCCGCTGTAATTCGGTGTGAGGGTGCGCCATCTCCGGTTCAACCGGCACCAGGTGCGCGGTTAACTCACCCTCTGCCAGCTGAATATCTTTAGGGATATCAACCAGCACCGGACCCGGACGGCCGGATTTAGCGATGGCAAAAGCTTCAGCCATCACCGACGGCAGTTCAGCAAGCGATTCAACGAGAAAACTGTGTTTAGTACAGGCCAGCGACAGGCCCAGAACGTCGATCTCCTGAAACGCATCGGTTCCCATCACTGCTGAAGAGACCTGCCCGGTAATGGCAACAATGGGCACCGAGTCCAGCATAGCGTCAGCCAGGCCGGTGATCAGGTTAGTCGCACCCGGCCCCGAAGTGGCGATGCA
Source organism: Erwinia pyrifoliae DSM 12163 (assembly GCF_000026985.1). Taxonomy (NCBI): domain Bacteria; kingdom Pseudomonadati; phylum Pseudomonadota; class Gammaproteobacteria; order Enterobacterales; family Erwiniaceae; genus Erwinia; species Erwinia pyrifoliae. The sequence goes on along the minus strand of NC_017390.1, from coordinate 196,488 downwards.
CACGCCGACTTTGCCGGTCGCACGGGCAAAACCGATAGCGGCCATTGCCGCCCCCTGCTCATGGCGACACAACAGGTGTTCGACCCCGCCGTCATAAAGCGCGTCATAGACCGGCATGATTGCACCACCCGGATAGCCGAAAACCGTTTCAATTCCCTGTGCATGCAAAGATTGAACTACCCACTGAGCACCATTCATCGTTATTCCACCGTCTCTTGCCGGAAAGAACAGCATTTTATGCTGCCATTCGATATCCGTTCTTCTGTATTTGATGCCCTGACAAAAAAAAACCCCCGGACCTTGCGGTGCGGGGGTTTTTTCGAAATCAGGCTTGATTTTTAAGCCTTTCTTCCTCCGAGCGTAGCCCCGCACGGCGTGATAATAATCACGACGACGTTAATTAGGAGCAGGCTGACGACTCGTAGAAGGGCTTTCATTGGAATTTTTTTGTTCGCTTGTTCGAAGTAATGCCTACAGAGTTATCACAGTTTTTGACTTTGATTCAACTTTTTTGTTATTTAATTGGTAAGCAACGCGGCCGGGTTTTTGAAAATATGCTTTCAATTCAGTAATTAACAAGATAATAAATTTTCTTCATCCATCACCCTGCGCAATGCCCTTACAAAGCATGGAAATACGTTATTCTCTCAAAAGAGGAGAAGGCGAGTGAGAGTGGGACCAGGCAGTATTGCGGGATGCTGCATAATCCTGACATTTCCTGCTCGCCGATCGACACGAGGTAGCGCACAGTAGTAAGGACAAGGAGAGTCTATGTCGCTATCAGTTGCTTACACCCGTGCCGCAATTGGCATTCAGGCACCGCTGGTGTCCGTGGAAGTTCACCTCAGTAATGGTCTTCCTGCACTATCTCTGGTTGGATTACCGGAAACCACCGTTAAGGAGGCCCGTGAAAGAGTACGCAGCGCCATCCTCAACAGCGGGTTTACCTTCCCGGCAAAGCGGATAACCGTTAGCCTGGCACCGGCCGACCTGCCTAAAGAAGGGGGCCGATATGACTTACCTATCGCTATCGCCATTCTCGCGGCTTCAGAACAGGTTCCAGCAGAAAAACTTATTCAGTATGAATTCCTGGGTGAATTGGCCCTTACGGGCGCGCTACGTGGCGTACAGGGCGCAATTCCTGCTGCACTGTCGGCGTTGGACGCTCATCGGCAACTGATTCTCTCAGCAGAAAATCAGCATGATGTCGGGTTGATTCGACATGGGGAGAGCCTGATCGCCACCCATCTCCTGGAGGTGTGCGCCTTTTTACATGGTAAGTCACAACTGGATGCTGCGCACTGCGAACCAGAGGAATACCTGCCATCCTCAGGAGATTTGAACGACATCATCGGCCAACAGCAGGCAAAGCGCGCGCTGGAGATCACGGCAGCCGGAGGGCATAACCTGTTACTTATTGGCCCGCCGGGAACAGGAAAAACGATGCTGGCGTCCAGATTTAGCGGCCTGATGCCGCCTCTGAGCGATCGTGAAGCGTTAGAGAGCGCCAGCCTGGCCAGCCTGATATCCGGCAGCGATTTTCGGCGTCACTGGCGTCAGAGACCGTTCCGCGCCCCTCACCATAGCGCATCACTGTATGCGCTGGTGGGTGGCGGGTCACTGCCTAAACCCGGCGAAATCTCGCTGGCTCATAACGGGGTACTATTTCTGGATGAGCTGCCCGAGTTTGAACGCCGTGCGCTTGATGCGCTACGTGAACCACTTGAGTCGGGAGAGATCAGCATTTCGCGAGCCAGAGCAAAAATTACCTATCCGGCACGCTTCCAGCTGATTGCAGCAATGAATCCCAGCCCCACCGGACATTATCGCGGCCCGCATAATCGCTCATCCCCCCAGCAGACATTACGCTATCTCAGCCGCCTGTCTGGTCCATTCATCGACCGATTTGATATTTCTCTGGAAGTACCCCTGTTGCCAGCAGGAATGTTGAGCGCCCAACGTGGCGAAAGTGAGTCCAGCCAACAGGTGCGCGAACGGGTGCTGTTGGCTCGTGAACGGCAGCTGGCGCGCTGCAATAAAATGAATGCGACAATGAACAACCAGGAAATCCGGGCTTGCTGTAGACTGACGCTTGAGGATGCAGAATGGCTGGAGCAGGTAATGACCCAACTGGGTCTGTCGGTGCGCGCCTGGCAACGCATTCTGAAAGTGGCCCGCACTATCGCGGACATGGCGGGGGAGCAATGCATTGGTCGGCAGCACCTGACCGAAGCAGTTAGCTACCGGGCTATCGACCGCTTACTTGTCCATTTACAAAATAGTCTGGATTAGCATCAATAAAAAAAAGGGCCTTAGCCCTTTTTCGTTAATCATCACTGTCCGAATAGTCTTCAACGCCTTCCATCTGTGGCTTGCCGCCTGACAGGGTATGAAAACGTTTAGGACGTTTAATACGGGTCATGTATTTTGACCACACTTTTTCAGCCTCGGTCTGTGGCTCCCGCACGCCTCGGCATACCTCAATAAACAGACGCTCTTCTTCCGTAATGGGTTGGCGCTTTGCCAGATCCAGCTCATTGAAAGCGTGACCGTAATGTTCAAGAAGTTGAGCTTCTTTAATCGTAAAGTCACCGTGACGCGAGAAACCACGAGGGTAGTGTTTGTTGTCAAAAAACCGATTAGTTGTTGCGAAGCTTTCCGCCATTGACACGCTCCTGACTCTTATATGGCCGTGCTGTTTATGGCGCGGAGTATTAGATAGGCTTGACAGAGTGTAAAACAAAACATTTAAATCATGACGATAAATGTTTTTTAGGAGTTAGATGTGGATACGGAATTACTGAAAACTTTTCTTGAAGTGAGCAAAACGCGGCACTTTGGCCGTGCTGCCGAAGCGCTCTATCTCACTCAATCCGCTGTTAGTTTTCGTATCAGGCAGCTTGAAAACCAGCTGGGAGTGGGCCTGTTCACCCGTCACCGTAATAACATCAGACTGACGCCCGCTGGGGAGCGTTTACTGCCCTATGCGGAAAACCTGATGAGTACCTGGCTGATGGCAAAAAAAGAGGTGGCGCATACGCAGTTGCACCATGAGCTGTCGATAGGGGCCAGCGCCTCACTGTGGGAAACGTGCCTGACTCCCTGGTTACAAACGTTGTACGAAAAACATGAAAACTTACATATTGAAGCGCGCATCGCGCAGCGAAATTTGCTGGTCAAGCAATTGCACGAACGTCAGCTTGACCTGTTGATCGCAACTGAAGCGCCCAAAATGGACGAACTGGCCAGCCAGAAAATTGGTCACATTGCCCTGTCGCTATTCCGGTCGCGGAATTCGAACAAAAATGAAAAGTATCCCTATATCAGGATGGATTGGGGCGCTGATTTTCACCAGCATGCAGGCTTTCTGACCGGTGCTGATGATGTGCCGGTGTTAAGCACGACTTCTGCACACTTAACCCGCCAGCTGCTTCATACTACCGGAGCCTGCGCATTTTTACCGCAAGCCTGGTGCCAAGAATACCGCGACCTTATGGTTGTTCCTGACACAGCAATAGCTCACAGACCGCTATTTGCAGTATGGTTGGAAAGCAGCGACCAGCAGGCGCATATTCGTCAGCTGCTTAGATTCCCGGTGAATAGCCAGTCATAAAGCCGTCGGGTCAGAATACTGGCCCTGTTTTACAGGATCCCGTAAGCGTTTTAGCATGAAGGTGGCGTGAATTTCAGGCAAAAAAAAACCTTGCCGAAGCAAGGTTTTCTTATCTGGCAGGGGCGGAGAGACTCGAACTCCCAACACCCGGTTTTGGAGACCGGTGCTCTACCAATTGAACTACGCCCCTAAAAGGGTGGCGGAACGGACGGGGCTCGAACCCGCGACCCCCTGCGTGACAGGCAGGTATTCTAACCAACTGAACTACCGCTCCACCGATTCTGTACTGATATCAGAAAACGTCTGATTTCAGGTGTANCACCTTTACCTTGTCAGGGGTAAAGTCACGACCAGATAGCTGGTCTTNATTTGATGCCTGGCAGTTCCCTACTCTCGCATGGGGAGACCCCACACTACCATCGGCGCTACGGCGTTTCACTTCTGAGTTCGGCATGGGGTCAGGTGGGACCACCGCGCTAAAGCCGCCAGGCAAATTCTGGTGCACGAAACGAATCTTTTTCACTGATGCCGCGTTGGCCGCGCTTGTAAACTCAGTCACATACCTCAGTATGCTCCTTCATTTACTGCACTTGCCGCCTTGCATCAGCAAAAAATCTTTCGTTCCCGCTAATTCTTTATCCGGTTCAAGCTGAAAATATCTCTTCGTCCCTCAACACAACCCAGAACGCTTCTGGCGTTGTAAGGTTAAGCCTCACGGGTCATTAGTACCGGTTAGCTCAACGCATCGCTGCGCTTACACACCCGGCCTATCAACGTCGTCGTCTTCAACGTCCCTTCAGGGGTCTCAAGGACCCAGGGAAGATTCATCTCGAGGCAAGTTTCGCGCTTAGATGCTTTCAGCGCTTATCTTTTCCGCACTTAGCTACCGGGCAATGCCATTGGCATGACAACCCGAACACCAGCGGTGCGTTCACTCCGGTCCTCTCGTACTAGGAGCAACCCCCTCTCAATCTTCCAGCGCCCACGGCAGATAGGGACCGAACTGTCTCACGACGTTCTAAACCCAGCTCGCGTACCACTTTAAACGGCGAACAGCCGTACCCTTGGGACCTACTTCAGCCCCAGGATGTGATGAGCCGACATCGAGGTGCCAAACACCGCCGTCGATATGAACTCTTGGGCGGTATCAGCCTGTTATCCCCGGAGTACCTTTTATCCGTTGAGCGATGGCCCTTCCATTCAGAACCACCGGATCACTATGACCTGCTTTCGCACCTGCCCGAGCCGTCACTCTCGCAGTCAAGCCAGCTTATGCCATTGCACTAACCTCACGATGTCCGACCGTGATTAGCTGACCTTCGTGCTCCTCCGTTACTCTTTGGGAGGAGACCGCCCCAGTCAAACTACCCACCAGACACTGTCCCCACGCCGGATTACGGCGCCAGGTTAGAACATCAAACGTTAAAGGGTGGTATTTCAAGGTTGGCTCCACGCAGACTGGCGTCCACGCTTCNAAGCCTCCCACCTATCCTACACATCAAGGCTCAATGTTCAGTGTCAAGCTGTAGTAAAGGTTCACGGGGTCTTTCCGTCTTGCCGCGGGTACACTGCATCTTCACAGCGAGTTCAATTTCACTGAGTCTCGGGTGGAGACAGCCTGGCCATCATTACGCCATTCGTGCAGGTCGGAACTTACCCGACAAGGAATTTCGCTACCTTAGGACCGTTATAGTTACGGCCGCCGTTTACCGGGGCTTCGATCAAGAGCTTCTCCTTNCGGATAACCCCATCAATTAACCTTCCGGCACCGGGCAGGCGTCACACCGTATACGTCCACTTTCGTGTTTGCACAGTGCTGTGTTTTTAATAAACAGTTGCAGCCAGCTGGTATCTTCGACTGGCTTCAGCTCCGCGAGCAAGTCGCTTCACCTACGCGCCAGCGTGCCTTCTCCCGAAGTTACGGCACCATTTTGCCTAGTTCCTTCACCCGAGTTCTCTCAAGCGCCTTGGTATTCTCTACCTGACCACCTGTGTCGGTTTGGGGTACGATTCGATGTTACCTGATGCTTAGAGGCTTTTCCTGGAAGCAGGGCATTTGTCACTTCAGCACCGTGGTGCCTCGTCATCACGCCTCAGCCTTAAAGAGTTCCGGATTTGCCTGGAACTCAAGCCTGCACGCTTAAACCGGGACAACCGTCGCCCGGCCAACATAGCCTTCTCCGTCCCCCCTTCGCAGTAACACCCAGTACGGGAATATTAACCCGTTTCCCATCGACTACGCCTTTCGGCCTCGCCTTAGGGGTCGACTCACCCTGCCCCGATTAACGTTGGACAGGAACCCTTGGTCTTCCGGCGAGCGGGCTTTTCACCCGCTTTATCGTTACTTATGTCAGCATTCGCACTTCTGATACCTCCAGCAGACCTCACNGTCCACCTTCGACGGCTTACAGAACGCTCCCCTACCCAACGGACGTATCCCGAGGCCCACTCGACTTTNATGGGCGCATTGACGTCGCTGCGCTCCGTCAATCGTTATCCACTACCGTGAATGTGCCCGGGTGATACGTCCGCTGCCGCAGCTTCGGTGCATGGTTTAGCCCCGTTACATCTTCCGCGCAGGCCGACTCGACCAGTGAGCTATTACGCTTTCTTTAAATGATGGCTGCTTCTAAGCCAACATCCTGGCTGTCTGGGCCTTCCCACATCGTTTCCCACTTAACCATGACTTTGGGACCTTAGCTGGCGGTCTGGGTTGTTTCCCTCTTCACGACGGACGTTAGCACCCGCCGTGTGTCTCCCGTGATAACATTCTCCGGTATTCGCAGTTTGCATCGGATCGGTAAGCCGGGATGGCCCCCTGGCCGAAACAGTGCTCTACCCCCGGAGATGAGTTCACGAGGCGCTACCTAAATAGCTTTCGGGGAGAACCAGCTATCTCCCGGTTTGATTGGCCTTTCACCCCCCAGCCACAAGTCATCCGCTAATTTTTCAACATTAGTCGGTTCGGTCCTCCAGTTAGTGTTACCCAACCTTCAACCTGCCCATGGCTAGATCACCGGGTTTCGGGTCTATACCCTGCAACTTAACGCCCGGTTAAGACTCGGTTTCCCTGCGGCTCCCCTATACGGTTAACCTTGCTACAGAATATAAGTCGCTGACCCATTATACAAAAGGTACGCAGTCACACCACGAAGGTGCTCCCACTGCTTGTACGTACACGGTTTCAGGTTCTGTTTCACTCCCCTCGCCGGGGTTCTTTTCGCCTTTCCCTCACGGTACTGGTTCACTATCGGTCAGTCAGGAGTATTTAGCCTTGGAGGATGGTCCCCCCCATATTCAGACAGGATGTCACGTGTCCCGCCCTACTCATCGAACTCACAATAAGTGCCTTTTTGTGTACGGGGCTGTCACCCTTTACTGCGCGACTTTCCAGACGCTTCCACTAAAGCACAAACTGATTCAGGTTCTGGGCTGTTCCCCGTTCGCTCGCCGCTACTGGGGGAATCTCGGTTGATTTCTTTTCCTCGGGGTACTTAGATGTTTCAGTTCCCCCGGTTCGCCTCATGCCACTATGTATTCATGACATGATAGTGCAACGGATTGCACTGGGTTTCCCCATTCGGGTATCGTCGGTTGTTGCGGTTCATATCACCTTACCGACGCTTATCGCAGATTAGCACGCCCTTCATCGCCTCTGACTGCCTGGGCATCCACCGTGTACGCTTAGTCGCTTAACCTCACAACCCACAAGCGTCCCGAAAGACGTCTGTCAGTTGCAGGCATTGAGAGACTCGAACATGTCGTTAACTTCATTCTTATTACGGAGAATGAACACGACANGTCGTTTCAATTTTCAGCTTGTTCCGGATTNTTAAAGAGCAAATATCTCAAACGTGACTCGCTTTCGCACAATCAGTTTTGAGATACGGTTGATAACGTCTTTCACTTCGTTACCGGTATGGCGTCCCCAAGGGGATTCGAACCCCTGTTACAGCCGTGAAAGGGCAGTGTCCTGGGCCTCTAGACGATGGGGACTCTGGTGTGACTTTGCTCGTTACTTCTATCAGACAATCTGTGTGGACACTGCGCCGGAAGGTATCTTCAGGTAAGGAGGTGATCCAACCGCAGGTTCCCCTACGGTTACCTTGTTACGACTTCACCCCAGTCATGAATCACAAAGTGGTAAGCGCCCTCCCGAAGGTTAAGCTACCTACTTCTTTTGCAACCCACTCCCATGGTGTGACGGGCGGTGTGTACAAGGCCCGGGAACGTATTCACCGTAGCATTCTGATCTACGATTACTAGCGATTCCGACTTCACGGAGTCGAGTTGCAGACTCCGATCCGGACTACGACGCACTTTATGAGGTCCGCTTGCTCTCGCGAGGTCGCTTCTCTTTGTATGCGCCATTGTAGCACGTGTGTAGCCCTGGCCGTAAGGGCCATGATGACTTGACGTCATCCCCACCTTCCTCCGGTTTATCACCGGCAGTCTCCTTTGAGTTCCCGACCGAATCGCTGGCAACAAAGGATAAGGGTTGCGCTCGTTGCGGGACTTAACCCAACATTTCACAACACGAGCTGACGACAGCCATGCAGCACCTGTCTCACGGTTCCCGAAGGCACTTCCGCATCTCTGCAAAATTCCGTGGATGTCAAGGCCAGGTAAGGTTCTTCGCGTTGCATCGAATTAAACCACATGCTCCACCGCTTGTGCGGGCCCCCGTCAATTCATTTGAGTTTTAACCTTGCGGCCGTACTCCCCAGGCGGTCGACTTAACGCGTTAGCTCCGGAAGCCACTCCTCAGGGGAACAGCCTCCAAGTCGACATCGTTTACGGCGTGGACTACCAGGGTATCTAATCCTGTTTGCTCCCCACGCTTTCGCACCTGAGCGTCAGTCTTCGTCCAGGGGGCCGCCTTCGCCACCGGTATTCCTCCAGATCTCTACGCATTTCACCGCTACACCTGGAATTCTACCCCCCTCTACGAGACTCTAGCCTGCCAGTTTCGAATGCAGTTCCCAGGTTAAGCCCGGGGATTTCACATCCGACTTGACAGACCGCCTGCGTGCGCTTTACGCCCAGTAATTCCGATTAACGCTTGCACCCTCCGTATTACCGCGGCTGCTGGCACGGAGTTAGCCGGTGCTTCTTCTGCGGGTAACGTCAATGAAAAAGGTTATTAACCTTTCCCCCTTCCTCCCCGCTGAAAGTACTTTACAACCCGAAGGCCTTCTTCATACACGCGGCATGGCTGCATCAGGCTTGCGCCCATTGTGCAATATTCCCCACTGCTGCCTCCCGTAGGAGTCTGGACCGTGTCTCAGTTCCAGTGTGGCTGGTCATCCTCTCAGACCAGCTAGGGATCGTCGCCTAGGTGAGCCGTTACCCCACCTACCAGCTAATCCCATCTGGGCACATCCGATGGTGTGAGGCCCGAAGGTCCCCCACTTTGGTCCGTAGACGTTATGCGGTATTAGCTACCGTTTCCAGTAGTTATCCCCCTCCATCGGGCAGTTTCCCAGACATTACTCACCCGTCCGCCACTCGTCACCCGAGAGCAAGCTCTCTGTGCTACCGTTCGACTTGCATGTGTTAGGCCTGCCGCCAGCGTTCAATCTGAGCCATGATCAAACTCTTCAATTAAAAGTTCGATTTGCTGAAACCTGCTTTTACAAACAGGACAGCGATGCTCAATCGTAAAACGTCATAATGAATGTCATTATGTGTTCACTCATGAGGCTTGATATTTTTTGCGCCTTGCGGCGCTGATATCAATCCTGCGAGTGCCCACACAGATTGTCTGATAAATTGTTAAAGAGCGGTGCAACAAGTCGCTGAAGCGTACTGTCGCGAGGTGGCGTATANTACGCTTTCCTCCTTCGGAGTCAACCTCTTTTTCAGAGGTTTTTTCCGGCGGTTCAGAACTTCCTGAACCTCTCAACACCAAGGCCTGTAAGCCGTTGTTCCGTGTCGATGGAGGCGCATTATAGGGAGTTTCTGACGGCTGACAAGGGCTATTCGTAAAAAACTTTTTAAGTGCTGTTTTTTCATGCTAAAGCGCCAATTTATCGAGCTTTTTGAAGCCGTAACGCTGTAAAACGGGTATTAATTGCACTGCTTGCTCGGTAATGTCCAGACATAAAGCCATATTGTCATCGGCTGAAAGTGCTTCAGGCGACTCATTTTCCAGTAACCATACCGTGCGGCGTGCTATCGCTGCCCCGGAATCAATCAGGCGCGTGCCTTCCGGCAGTACCTGCTGTAGTTCTTCGCTGATAAGAGGAAAATGCGTGCAGCCCAACACCACAGTATCTGGCGGTTCCGGCATACGCAGCCACGGCTGCAAAATACGTCTCACTTCTTCAAGCGCCACCGGCTGACCATGCAGTTTAGCTTCGGCTATCTCTACCAGTTCTCCGGAACCGAGCATTTCGGTTTTACATTCGCCAGCAAAGCGAGCAATCAGTTCATGTGTATAAGGGCGCTTAACCGTCCCTCGGGTTGCCAGCAGGCCGACAATGCCATTGCGAGTCAGGCGGGCGGCTGGTTTGATTGCCGGCACCACCCCGACCACCGGGAATGCAAAGCGAGCGCGCAGTGCTGGCAGCGTCACGGTACTGGCCGAGTTGCAAGCGATCACCACCAGAGCAAGGGGATAAAGGCGGGTAACGGCTGTCACAATGGCCATCACACGCTCGACGATAAACTCTTCCGACTTTTCACCATAAGGAAAGGCGACATTATCAAAGGCGTAGAGGTAATGAAGATCGGGCAACAACGCGCAGATTTCATTATAGACAGAAAGCCCCCCCACGCCGGAGTCAAAGATCAGCACGGTGGGGCGTGGGACAGAAGGTGCCACGCCTTCTGAAGTGATATTCCCGTCCAGGGTTTTCATAGCCATACGCTGTCTCGTAAGATTTATCGAACAGGTCGACAATTCTACCACGAACGTTGAATCCGGATATCACTGGATAGGAAACGGTAAAAAACCACCAGCCAGCGCAGCCCATTCTGACCGGTTACCGGTAAGGACAACGCTGGACATGAGTTGCAGAACCCCTACAATCGGCCGGCTATCACTGACAAACCATCAGGAATCAACATGACCCCCGAACAGCTGCCAATTGAGCAATATGAAGACCAGCTCACTGAGAAAGTGACACGCCTGACATCAATGATGTCTGCGTTTAACGCCCCGGAAGTGGAAGTCTTCCGTTCAGCGGTCAGCCATTACCGGATGCGCGCAGAGTTCCGCATCTGGCACGAGGGCGACGATCTCTACCACATCATTTTCGATCAGCAGACGCGTGAACGCATCCGCGTCGACAATTTCCCGGCAGCCAGTGAACTGATTAATCGCCTGATGCCGCGTCTTATTGACAGGATACGTGACCAGCGCGTACTGCGATTTAAACTTTTCCAGATTGACTATCTGTCGACGGTAAGCGGCCAGATGGTGGTATCAATGCTCTATCACCGTAAACTGGATGAAGAGTGGCAACAGGCCGCGAAAGCCCTGCGCGATAGCCTACGGGCGGAAGGTTTCGATCTGCATCTGATCGGCCGTGCCACTAAAACGAAAATCTGCCTCGACCAGGATTACGTTGATGAACGACTGACCGTGGACGGCCATGAGATCACCTATCGCCAGGTGGAGAACAGCTTCACGCAGCCAAATGCCGCTGTGAACGTCAAAATGCTGGAATGGGCGCTGGATAGCACGCGCCATGCCAGGGGCGACCTGCTGGAACTTTACTGTGGTAACGGTAATTTCTCGCTGGCGCTGGCGCGCAACTTCAATCGCGTGCTGGCGACCGAGATCGCCAAGCCATCGGTAGCGTCTGCACAGTACAATATTGCAGTTAACCAGATAGAGAATGTTCAGATTATCCGTATGGCGGCGGAAGAGTTCACCCAGGCAATGAATGGCGAAAGGCGTTTTAAGCGACTGGAGGGAATCGATCTCACCAGCTACCAGTGCGAAACCCTGTTCGTCGATCCGCCGCGCAGCGGGCTGGATGATGAAACGGTGAAAATGGTACAGGCTTATCCACGTATTCTTTATATCTCCTGCAACCCGCAGACGCTGTGCGACAACCTGGCCACGCTGTCCACCACGCATGACATTACGCGCCTGGCGCTGTTTGACCAGTTCCCGTATACACATCATATGGAGTGCGGTGTATTACTGACGCGCCGCAGTTGAAACAACACACGCCTGCCAGCGAGGCAGGCGCGTGTTATCAGAATCTGTCGTTAACGTGCCGCCTTGTTGGCTGAAAAGCAGGCTACACGGAAAGAGCCGCTAGGTGGAAGACCGCCGTTTTAAGCGCAGGCCAATCCAGAAGACCACGATCACCATAAAAATGACAGGTACAAAATTAGAACCTATATCAGGGTACTCCGCTCTGACTATCGCGCTGTATACCAGAATACCCAGCAGGAAGAATGCCGCCGCCAGAGACGGCATACCGTCCGGCATGGCACGATTGAGATAACGCTGATGCAGGCCCCAGGCGGAAAGACCCAGTACAATCAGCGGAAATATCGAAAACGGCACCACACTACTGAACAAAGCGGCAAAAGAGCCGTTGATCGCCAGTCCGGTAAGAAATGTCAATAACAGGGTTCCCTTATCCCGACCCGTCGCTAAACTCATGTTTTCTCCTTTTTATCGTTGGGTTGCAGTATGACCGCCAGCTTCTCCTGTTCCCGCCGATACCAATAGTATGACCCCTTCGAAATCATACGAAGTTGCAGTACCAGCCGCTCTTCCAGCTGGCGACGTTGCCCACCATCAATATCCAGCGCTTCGGCCCCGGCGTTAAACACGATGATGACCATCGCTTCCGCCTGTGCTTCAGTAAAGCTGCGCGGCACGCGGTTTTCAACCTCCAGATAATCCGCCAGCTCGGCAATGAAATGCTGAATTTCGCGGGCAACGGCAGCACGGAACGCGGCTGAAGTCCCGGAACGCTCACGTAGCAGCAGGCGAAATGCGTTTGGGTTATTATCGATAAACTCCATAAAGGTGGAAACGGATGTGCGGATCACACTGCCACCTTTAGCGATACGCTGGCGCGCCTGGCGCATCAGCTGACGCAGCATCAGGCCGCTTTCATCCACCATGGTTAACCCTAATTCATCCACATCACGAAAATGACGATAAAATGAGGTTGGGGCAATACCCGCTTCCCTGGAAACTTCTCGTAAACTGAGACTGGCAAAACTACGCTCGGCGCTAAGTTGACTGAAAGCCGCTTCGATAAGTGTACGCCGTGTACGTTCTTTTTGCTGCGCTCTGACGCCCATTTTTATGCCTTTTGTGCATGCCAGAGGGGCACTATAACAAAAATTTCAGCGTACAGTCCGGCAAACTTCGTGGATCCCTGGTAACTCGGCAATTTATCAATTGGTGGTATAAAATACGGTTAGAATTGGGAAGTTGCCGGCATGATGTTACAATCACGTTGTGAATTTGTATAAAATATAGGGCGTATGGGTATGCAAAAGTCTTATGATTACGACGCCATTGTTATTGGTTCAGGTCCCGGCGGTGAAGGTGCCGCAATGGGGCTGGTGAAACAGGGCGCGCGCATCGCAGTAATTGAGCGCTATCACAACATCGGCGGCGGTTGCACACACTGGGGAACCATCCCATCGAAAGCGCTGCGCCACGCCGTTAGCCGCATTATTGAGTTCAACCAAAATCCCCTTTATAGCGACCATACGCGTCTTCTGCGTTCCTCTTTCGCCGACATTCTCAATCACACCGAAAACGTGATAAGCCAGCAAACCCATATGCGTCAGGGCTTCTATGAACGCAACCACTGCGAACTCTATCAGGGGGATGCGCGTTTCGTTGATGCCAACACCATCGAAATTGAAACCCATGACGGCAGCATTGAGCGGCTGACGGCAGAAAAATTCGTCATTGCCTGTGGTTCTCGTCCTTATCACCCACCGGACGTTGATTTTAGCCACCCGCGTATCTATGACAGTGACTCAATCCTCAATCTGCACCATGAGCCTGGCCATGTGATTATCTATGGTGCCGGCGTGATCGGCTGTGAATATGCCTCCATTTTTCGTGGGCTGGCCGTCAAGGTCGATTTGATTAATACCCGCGACCGCCTGCTGGCATTCCTCGACCAGGAAATGTCAGACTCACTGTCCTACCATTTCTGGAATAACGGGGTGGTTATCCGCCACAACGAAGAGTTCGAGAAGATTGAAGGAGTGACTGATGGTGTCATCATGCACCTGAAATCGGGTAAAAAGCTGAAGGCGGACTGCCTGCTGTACGCCAATGGCCGTACCGGTAACACCGATTCATTGTCGCTGGAAAATATCGGACTCGAGGCCGACGGTCGCGGCCTGTTGAAAGTGAACAGCATGTACCAGACGGCACAGCCGCATATCTACGCGGTGGGTGATGTGATTGGTTACCCAAGTCTGGCCTCGGCGGCCTACGATCAGGGGCGTATTGCCGCACAGGCGATGATCAAAGGGGAAGCAACCGCCCATCTGATTGAAGACATTCCGACCGGTATTTATACCATTCCGGAAATCAGTTCCGTCGGGAAAACCGAGCAGCAGCTGACGGCGATGAAAGTGCCATACGAAGTGGGCCGGGCGCAGTTTAAACACCTTGCGCGCGCGCAGATTGTCGGCATGGATGTCGGTAGCCTGAAAATCCTGTTCCACCGTGAAACCAAAGAGATTCTGGGCATTCACTGCTTTGGCGAACGCGCCGCCGAGATCATCCATATCGGCCAGGCAATAATGGAACAGAAAAACGGTGGCAACACGATTGAATACTTCGTGAATACCACCTTCAACTACCCGACAATGGCAGAAGCCTACCGGGTTGCTGCGCTAAATGGCCTGAACCGGCTGTTTTAAATTCTCCATCACGACCTGCATATGTTCACGGACTGCCTCTGCCAGCTGTTCATAACGGCCACGCAGAGGTGAACCCGGGCGATACACCAGGGCAATCGTGCGCTGAGGCTCCGGTTTATAGCACGGCAGGTAGCAAACCCCGTCACGCACTCTCTCTTTCGGCACCGCCAGTGCTGGCAGCAGCGTGATACCGCTGCCCGCCGCCACCATATTGCGCAGCGTTTCCAGACTGGTGGCGCGGAAATGCGTGTCTTCGTCAGCTCCCGCCTGGAAGCAGAAGCCCATCGCCTGATCGCGCAGACAGTGACCATCTTCCAGCATCAGCAGTTTTTCACCGGCCAGTTCGGACATCGCCACCCGATCGCGTTCGTGCCACGGATGATCGGCATAGATCGCCAGCCGCATCGGCTCGTCAAACAGCGGCACTTCAATAAAGGCTTCCGACTCCTTCACCAGCCCGAGGATCGCGCAATCCAGCTTGCCGCTGTCCAGCTGCGCCAGCAGCTGGTGCGTCTGCGCTTCATGCAGATACATCTCCAGCTTAGGGAAAGCCTGATGCAAGGTGGGGACAATCTGCGGCAGCAGATACGGGCCAACGGTGGGGATCAGACCAATATGCAGCGGGCCAGACATCGCTTCCCCCTGCTGGCTGGCCATCTCCTTCAGCACCTTGACTTCACGCAGTATGGTACGCGCCTGATCCACCAGCAGCAGACCAGCCTGAGTGAATAACACTTTGCGGCTGGTGCGTTCCAGCAGCATCACGCCCAGTTCATCTTCCAGTTTACGAATCTGACCACTCAGCGTAGGCTGGCTGACGTGGCAGGAATCGGCTGCACGGCGAAAATGGCGGTGCTCCGCCAGCGCACCAAGGTACTCCAGATCACGAATATTCATCTTATCCTCCATTCCACGATAGCCCGTGGCGATAGATAGGATAGCAATCAACGATTATCCCTATCAAGCTTGAATATCGATAATGTGACTTATCAAGATAAAAACTACTTCAGTCAGTCAACCGAGAGGTCTTTTATGTTTGCAAGTCAGGAAGGTAAATCCATCCCGCAGGTCACTTTTCATACACGCCAGGGCGACAGCTGGATTGATGTCACCACTGATGAGCTGTTCAAAGACAAAACGGTGATCGTCTTTTCACTGCCGGGCGCGTTTACCCCTACCTGCTCGTCCAGCCATCTGCCGCGTTACAACGAACTGTCAGATGTCTTTAAACAGCATGGCGTGGACAGCATCCTGTGTATCTCCGTCAACGACACCTTTGTGATGAATGCCTGGAAAGCCGATCAGCGCGCTGAACACATTACCTTCATTCCTGATGGTAACGGTGAATTCACCCGTGGCATGGAGATGCTGGTAGAGAAAGCCGATCTTGGCTTCGGCCCGCGCTCATGGCGCTATTCAATGCTGGTTCGCAACGGTGTGGTAGAGAAGATGTTTGTCGAGCCAAACAAGCCGGGCGACCCGTTTGAAGTGTCTGATGCCGATACCATGCTGCGCTACGTGGCACCGGAATATAAGGTGCAGGAATCCGTTTCCCTGTTTACCAAACCAGGCTGCCCGTTCTGTGCGAAAGCCAAACAGATGCTGCTGGACCGCGGGATTCAGTTTGAAGAGATTGTTCTGGGCCAGGATGCCACCACCGTCAGCCTGCGTGCCGTTAGCGGTCGGGCTACCGTGCCACAGGTCTTCATTGGCGGACGCCATATCGGCGGCAGCGATGACTTAGAGCAATACTTCTCTGCGTAATGATTCGCATATATCCTGATTGAGGCGGGTCTGATGACCCGCCTTTTTAGATCATGCCAGACGCTGTTTGGCTTCAGTAATTGCTTGCGAGATCTGATGCAAAGACACGCCGCCTTTGGCATTACGCTTATCCAGGCAGGATTGCAGTGACAAAATGGCATACACATCGTCGCCGATGACGCTACTGAACTTCTGCAATTCCGATAGCTTCAGCGCTTCAAGCGCCACGCCCTGCTTAATCGCTTCCACTACCGTTTCACCCACAATATGGTGCGCTTCACGAAAAGGCACGCCTTTGGCGACAAGATAATCCGCCAGTTCAGTGGAGTTGGCATAACCCTGCTCCGCCGCTTCTTTACAGCGCAGACGTTTCACCTGAATGCCGTCCAGCACCAGCGCCGCCATATGCAGGCAGTCAGCCCAGGTGTCGAGCGCATCGAACAGCCCTTCTTTGTCTTCCTGCATATCTTTGTTGTACGCCAGCGGCAGGCCTTTCAGCGTCATGCTCATGGCCGTCAGCGCGCCCTGTACGCGGCCAACCTTGCCACGGATCAGCTCCAGCGCGTCCGGATTTTTCTTCTGCGGCATCAGCGACGAACCGGACGTCACCTTATCGGACAGCTCGACAAACCCGGCCTCACCGGTATTAAAGAAAATCAGATCTTCCGCGAAGCGCGACAGGTGCACCATGCCGATGGAAGCATCGGACAGCAGTTCCAGCACATGGTCGCGATCGGAAACGGTATCAAGGCTGTTGCGCGTGGCATAGGCGAAACCCAACCAGCCGGCCAGCTGCTCACGATCGATGCCATAAGCGGTTCCCGCCAGAGCGCCGCAGCCCAGCGGGCTGACGTCCAGGCGCTTCAGCGTATCCTGCAGGCGGCTTTCATCACGCGCCAGCATCTCCACATAGGCCAGGCACCAGTGTGCAAAGGTAACGGGCTGAGCGCGTTGCAGGTGGGTATAACCCGGCATTACCGCATCCTGATTAGCTTCTGCGGTGGCCACCAGCGCCTGCTGGAACTGACGCGTGGCGACCAGCAGCTCGCCGACCTGCGCTTTGCACCACAGTTTCAGATCGGTTGCAACCTGGTCATTGCGGCTACGGCCGGTGTGGAGTTTTTTCCCCAGCACCCCGACTTTATCAATCAGTTTGCCCTCCACCCAGCTATGAATATCTTCGGCGTCGCTGGCCAGAATCTGCTGCGGATCGGCGCGCACTTCATCCAGCAGCGTATTCAGCGCGCTTTCCAGCTGCTGCTGCTCCGCATGGGTTAATACATTGACCGTTACCAGCGCTTTGGACCAGGCGACGGAGCCAATAATGTCCTGCTCTGCCAGACGATAGTCGAAGCGCAGTGAGTCATTAAACTGCTTGAAACGTTGATCTGCTGGCTGCGTAAACCGTCCACCCCAAAGTGCCATGTTCAGTGCTCCTTAGCTCATCTGATAAGGGCGGCACCTGTGCCGCCCCTGATATATTCAGCAGCGAGGTCAACCTCGCCCTGCACGAAAGTTTACTTCTTTTCGTTCAACGCACGGATGCGTGAAGAGAGTGAGAACAGACGGATAAAGCCGCCCGCATGACGGTGGTCGTACACTTCGTCTTCGCCGAAGGTAGCAAACTCTTCAGAGTACAGGCTGTTGGCCGATTTCTTCTGAATGGCGGTAACCTGGCCTTTATACAGTTGCAGTACCACTTCACCGTTCACTTCTTCTGCCAGCGCTTCAGCGGAGGCCTGAATCGATTTACGCAGCGGGGCAAACCAGCGGCCGTCGTAAACCACATAGGACATTTCCAGACCCAGCTGCTCACGCCACTTGAAGCTGTCACGATCGAGAACCAGCTGCTCAACCGCACGCAGCGCGTTGACCATAATAGTGCCGCCGGGGGTTTCGTAGCAGCCGCGCGATTTGATGCCCACCAGACGGTTTTCCACGATGTCGATACGGCCCACGCCGTGACGCGCACCGATCGCATTCAGCTTGTCCAGGCAGCCGAACGGGCTTAACGCTTCGCCGTTTACCGCGACGACGCGGCCTTTCTCAACGGCAACAGTGACCTGCTCTGGCTGGTCAGGCGCTTCCAGCGGATCGACGGTCCACACCCAGCAATCCTTATTCGGTGCATTCCACGGGCTTTCCAGCACGCCGCCTTCGGTAGAGATGTGCCAGGCGTTTTCATCGCGGCTGTAGATTTTTTCCAGTGACGCGGTGGTGGGGATATTGCGCTCTTTCAGATAGTCCAGCAGCGCCTCACGGGAACGCAGATCCCACTCGCGCCACGGAGCCACCACTTTCAGCTGTGGCGCCAGCGCGGTATAGGTGGTTTCAAAACGCACCTGGTCATTTCCTTTACCGGTTGCACCGTGGCACAGGGCATCCGCTCCGACTTTCAGCGCCAGCTCTACCTGAGCTTTGGCAATAATCGGGCGCGCCATCGACGTACCCAGCAGATAGGTGCCTTCATACAGGGCGCCGGTTTGCAGCACCGGATAAACGTACTCGCTGATGAACTCTTCACGCAGATCCACCACATGGCACTCTGACGCGCCGGACTGCAGGGCTTTCTGCTCCACGCCTTCCAGATCGCCACGTTCCTGGCCGATATCCGCCACGAATGCCACCACTTCGCAGCCGCCGTAGTTCTCTTTCAGCCACGGAATGATGGCTGAAGTATCCAGACCGCCGGAGTAAGCCAGTACGATTTTCTTGATGCTTTTGTCTTGCATTGTCTTTTTCCTTGATTGAATACGTTACTGATTAAGCGAGAATACGGGTGCCAATCGACACGCCGTTAAACAAGTCAGGCAGCTGTTCGGCATGGCGCCAGCTGGCAATATCGACCGGGCGTCCCAGCGTGCGGGCAGCCTCCAGTGCGGCATTCACTTTAACGATCATACCGTCGGTAATCACCCCGTCGGCGATCAGCCGTTCAGCTTTCTCTGCCGTCATCTCTGCAATACGCTGCTTGCTGGCATCCAGAATACCGCTCACATCAGAGAGCAGGATAAGATCTGCGCCCAGAGTGGCTGCCAGCGCTGTGGCAGCCTGATCGGCGTTCACATTCATCAGCAGGCCATCCTGCGTGATACCGATTGAGCTAACCACCGGCAGATAACCCGCCGCCAGCAGAGTATTCATCAGGCGCGGCATACCCGGAGTGGCCAGGCCAACGTGCCCCAATTCCTCATCGAAGCGCTCAACATTGACGCTGCCCCCATCGCCAAGACACAGGCCAACCGCGTCAATGCCGTGTTTTTTCGACCACGCCAGCAGCGTTTTGTTGGCCGTTCCGGCCAGCGCACCGGTGATCACATCAATCTGATCGGCTGGCGTCACGCGCAGACCGTTTTTCTTCGTCACCGGCAACGACAGTTTGCTCATCAGCTCATCGACCAGGCAGCCACCACCGTGAACGATCAGCAAAGGCCGCTGATGCGTGCTACGGTAGCTTACCAGGGCAGTGAAAAGACGCTCCAGCGCCTCTTCGCTGTCCAGCAAAACACCACCTAACTTGATAATTAACGGATTGGTCATGAAGTCACTCGCTCTCTGTCAGTAACCGCGCTTCAGGGCTGCTAAGGCGCTGGTGCAACTATGGCTGCGGATAAAGAGAATTATCGGTTCCCATTCATCCGCCGCTATTGTATTTTTATTCACTATTAGTGCATGAATATTGATACTATCCTAACGCAAGGACCGTCAACAGTGAAGACAAAATTACCTAATTTTATCGAGATTTACCGCCAGTTGATTGCAACGCCATCAATCAGCGCTACCGATAGCGCGCTCGATCAAAGCAATGAAACTTTAATCAATTTGCTCGGCGGCTGGTTCCGCGATCTTGGCTTTACCGTTGAGGTGCAGCCGGTTCCCGGCACGCGCAACAAATTCAATATGCTGGCGAAAAGCGGCAGCGGTGCTGGCGGCCTGCTGCTGGCAGGTCATACCGATACCGTTCCCTTTGACGATGGCCGCTGGACCCGCGACCCTTTCACCCTGACCGAGCATGACAATAAGCTGTTCGGCCTCGGCACCGCAGATATGAAAGGTTTCTTCGCCTTTATTTTAGATACCCTGCGTGATGTGGAGCTGTCAACGCTGAAAAAACCGCTGTATATCCTCGCCACCGCCGATGAAGAAACCACGATGGCTGGCGCAAAATACTTCTCTGAATCAACCGCTCTGCGCCCGGACTGCGCGATTATCGGCGAGCCAACCTCGCTGAAACCGGTGCGTGCGCATAAAGGCCATATCTCGAACGTCATCCGTATTCAGGGGCAGTCCGGCCACTCCAGCGATCCGGGCCGTGGCGTCAACGCCATTGAACTGATGCACGAATCCATCACCCGGTTAATGGGGCTACGCAACACGCTGAAGGAACGCTATCATCATGCGGGTTTTGCCATTCCTTACCCGACGATGAACTTTGGCCATATTCACGGCGGGGATGCGGCTAACCGTATCTGCGCCTGCTGTGAACTGCATATGGATATCCGCCCGCTGCCTGGCCTGACGTTAAGCGATCTCGACGGGCTGCTGAATGAGGCGCTGGCTCCGGTGAGCGCACGCTGGCCAGGCCGTCTGACCGTCGGCGAGCTTCACCCGCCCATTCCGGGCTATGAGTGCCCACGGGAACATCAGCTGGTACAGGTGGTTGAAAAGCTGCTGGGCAGCGAAACGGAAGTGGTGAACTACTGCACCGAAGCGCCGTTTATTCAGCAAATCTGTCCAACGCTGGTGTTAGGACCGGGATCGATCGACCAGGCACATCAGCCGGATGAATTTATCGATACCGCCTTTATTAAGCCAACGCACGAACTGATCGCTCAGGTGGTGCACCATTTTTGCCACCATTAGGCCACTGTCGGGGTATTTAACGGTGAAAACAACCCTTTGCCCCATTTTTATTATTCCTAATAATGAGAATAAATTATCTCACCATCACTTCATTAAATTCTCTAAATTTCTAAGAGTTAGCCGCATCATGCGCAGAATGTAGGCTAATTGACGAATCGTGCTTAACGTGGCTAGATAACAGACTCAGCAGGGTGAAAAAAACGCGAAAATACAAGAAAGGGTGTCAGGGATCATATGAACGAACAATATTCCGCAATGCGAAGTAATGTCAGTATGCTCGGCAAACTGCTCGGGGATACGATTAAAGATGCACTGGGAGAGAACATCCTCGACCGGGTAGAAACTATTCGTAAACTCTCTAAGTCATCTCGTGCGGGTCATGACGCCCACCGTCAGGAACTGCTTTCCACGCTGCAAAACCTGTCTAACGACGAGCTGCTGCCGGTTGCACGCGCTTTCAGCCAGTTCCTGAACCTCACCAACGTTGCCGAGCAGTACCACACCATTTCGCCGAACGGCGAAGGTGCTAAGAATCCGGAACTGCTGGCGAAAACGTTTCAGCGCCTGAAGCAGCAGCCGGCCCTCACCGAAGCTGCCGTCCATGAAGCCCTTGGTTCCCTGTCGCTGGAACTGGTACTGACCGCGCATCCGACTGAAATCACACGCCGCACCCTGATCCACAAACTGGTGGAAGTGAACAGCTGTCTCAAGCAGTTAGATCACAATGATTTATCTGACTATGAGCACGCACAGATCATGCGCCGCCTGCGCCAGCTGGTCGCGCAAGCATGGCATACCGACGAAATCCGTAAATATCGTCCGTCCCCGGTTGACGAAGCCAAGTGGGGTTTTGCGGTGGTGGAAAACAGCCTGTGGGAAGGTGTGCCTCAGTTCCTGCGTGAGCTGAACGAGCAGGTAGAAGCCGCTTTTGGTTATACCCTGCCAGTCGACTTTGTTCCGGTGCAGTTTACCTCATGGATGGGAGGCGACCGTGACGGCAACCCGAACGTCACCGCCGATATCACTCGCCACGTCATGCAACTCAGCCGCTGGAAAGCCACCGACCTGTTCCTGCGCGACATCGCCGTACTGATTTCCGAGCTGTCGATGTCCGAATGTACGCCGGAAGTGCGCGAGCTGTGCGGCAACCCGGAAGCGCTGGAGCCGTACCGCGAGATTATGAAAAACCTGCGCAGCCAGCTGATGAGCACCCAGGCTTACCTGGCTGGCCGCCTGAAAGGCGAACGTTTAGCGCGCCCTGCCGACCTGCTGATTTCGAACGAACAGCTGTGGAACCCACTGTATACCTGCTACCAGTCATTACAGGCCTGCGGTATGGGCATTATTGCTAACGGCCAGCTACTGGATACCCTGCGCCGCGTGAAGTGTTTTGGCGTGCCGCTGGTACGCATCGATATCCGTCAGGAAAGCACCCGCCACACGGAGGCGATTGCTGAAATCACCCGTTATCTTGGTCTGGGCGATTTTGAGAGCTGGTCAGAAGCCGACAAGCAGGCGTTCCTGATCCGCGAACTGAATTCCAAACGCCCGCTGACGCCGCGTCAGTGGGAGCCGAGCGCCGAAACCAAAGAGGTGCTGGATACCTGTCGCGTGGCCGCTGAAGCGCCCCAGGGATCGATTGCCGCCTATGTTATCTCAATGGCGAAAACACCGTCTGACGTGCTGACGGTGCATCTGCTGTTGAAAGAAGCCGGGATTGGCTATGCCATGCCGGTGGCTCCGCTGTTTGAAACCCTCGACGACCTGAATAATGCCAACGCGGTGATGAGCCAGCTGCTGAATATCGACTGGTATCGCGGTCTGATTCAGGGCAAGCAGATGGTGATGATTGGTTACTCCGACTCGGCAAAAGATGCCGGTGTAATGGCGGCCAGCTGGGCGCAGTATCAGGCACAGGATGCGCTGATCAAAACCTGTGAGAAGGCCGGAATTACCCTGACGCTGTTCCACGGACGCGGCGGTAGCATTGGGCGCGGTGGCGCTCCGGCACATGCGGCGCTGCTGTCCCAGCCGCCGGGCAGCCTGAAAGGTGGGCTGCGCGTCACCGAACAGGGTGAGATGATCCGCTTTAAGTACGGCCTGCCGGAAGTGACCATCAGCAGCCTGTCGCTGTACACCGGGGCGATCCTCGAAGCCAACCTGTTGCCGCCGCCGGAGCCAAAGACCGAGTGGATCGGCATTATGGATCGGCTGTCGACGGTCTCCTGTCAAATGTACCGTGGCTACGTGCGTGAACACGCGGACTTTGTGCCGTACTTCCGTTCTGCCACGCCAGAGCAGGAGCTGGCTAAACTGCCGCTCGGCTCCCGTCCGGCGAAACGGCGTCCAGCCGGCGGCGTCGAGTCGCTACGTGCCATTCCTTGGATCTTCGCCTGGACGCAGAACCGCCTGATGCTGCCCGCCTGGCTCGGTGCCGGGGCTGCGCTCCAGCAGGCGATGGCAGACGGCCATCAGGACCAGCTGGAAGCCATGTGCCGCGACTGGCCATTCTTCTCTACGCGCCTGGGGATGCTGGAAATGGTGTTCTCGAAGGCCGACCTGTGGCTGGCGGAATATTACGATCAGCGCCTGGTCGATAAATCACTGTGGCCGCTGGGCAAACAGCTGCGCGATCGGCTGGAGTCCGATATCAAAGCGGTGCTGACCATTGCCAACGATGCGCATCTGATGGCCGACCAGCCGTGGATTGCCGAGTCGATTGCGCTGCGTAATGTCTATACCGATCCGCTTAACGTCTTGCAGGCCGAACTGCTGCACCGTTCACGCCAGCAGGAAGCAGCGGGCGGTGAGCCGGATGCCCGCGTCGAGCAGGCGCTGATGGTGACCATTGCTGGCGTCGCGGCGGGGATGCGTAATACCGGTTAACGCTAAGTCTGGCACGGGCGATCCGTGCCCTGCCTGAAAATGCTCATCATCTCCCGGCCATCAGGCCGGGCATTGAGTGAGCATGACTCAATGTATCTCCCTGCAACATACCCCTGAAATGCACTATGCTGAGACCGTTAACTCTCTGAAAGAAGGCGTTGAAATGGAAAAAACCACCGTTTTTAAAACAACCGCTCACAGGCGGTACACCAGCCCAAAGCCCTGGCACTACCGGAAGATGTTAAGTGCGTTGATATGATTGCCATTGACCGCACGCGCATTATATCGTCGGTGGGTGAAAGCTGGGATAACTGGTTTGATGGTGAAAATGTCACCGCTGACTTTATGGACGATCGTGAACAACCTTCAGAGCAGAGACGAGAACATGTCTGATGCTGAAATTCATGCTGGTCAACAACAACCTGCGTGAGCTTGAGCGCGTTCCGGGTCTGCGCCTGGAGGACTGGGCCAACCGTTAACCCGGCGACACGCGCTAAGCCGCACTTTTTCCCTGTATCGTTAAGAGGCGGCCAGCACCAAAGCCGGAGCCGGACGCACGCCCAGCGTATGGCAGATGGCATAGCTTAATTCCGCACGGTTCAGCGTATAGAAATGGAAGTCCTTCACCCCTTCGCGACTGAGGATTTTCACCATATCCATTGCCACGTTTGCACCCACCATTTTGCGCGTTTCCGGGTCATCATCCAGCCCGGCAAACATGCTTGTCATCCAGCCCGGCACGCGCACGTTGGTCATGGTGGCAAAACGCTGCAGCTGCTTAAAATTCGATACCGGAAGAATGCCCGGTACGATCTCAACGTCAATGCCGGTAGAGACACAGCGATCGCGAAAACGCAGATAGCTTTCCACATCGAAGAAGAACTGAGTAATGGCACGGTTGGCACCCGCATCTATCTTACGTTTCAGGTTGATCAGGTCTGACTGCGCGCTTTTCGCTTCCGGGTGCACTTCCGGATAGGCGGCAACCGAAATATCAAAGTCCCCCACTTCCTTCAGGAGTGCCACCAGATCGGCCCCGTACATTTCCGGCTGGCCGCCGCCCGGCGGCAGATCGCCGCGTAGCGCCACAATATGGCGAATACCGTTGTTCCAGTAATCTTCGGCAATGGTGCGTAACTCATCCCGGGTAGCATCGACGCAAGTCAGGTGCGGTGCCGCTTCCAGACCCGTACGCTCCTTAATGCCTTTAATAATACTGTGGGTGCGGTCGCGTTCGCCGGAGTTTGCACCATAGGTTACCGAAACAAATTTCGGTTTCAGGCTGCTAAGGCGATCGATTGAGTTCCACAGGATGTCTTCCATTTCACCGGTGCGCGGCGGAAAAAACTCAAAGGAGACATTAATCTGTCCGCTGATCTCGGCCAGACTCTGGTTCAGTGCTTCGCGCTGATTTGCGTGGAAAAAACTCATACCCGTTTACCTCATCGATCGCTGCCGTTACACGGCTATCCGTTTAGACGTCCAGACATTCAAAATGGAGGAGATCGGTTATTCAGTCAACAGATAAATGGCGATCGGCCTTGACATCTTCTCACGCGCGGATGAGGAAATTTCAGGTATGGGAAAACAGCGGCGAATTCAGAAAGCAGCAGAGGCGATAAAGCAAGGGAATGCAGCAGCACCCCAACGCAGCGCATGCTACGCCGGGGCTTAGCCTTTACGGTGATATTACAGCAGCTGCGCCAGACGATTGAGGTCTGACTGAATGGCTCCGGCTGTGACATCGCGCCCGGCACCCGGCCCGCGGATCACCAGCGGATTATCACGATACCAGCGGCTTTCAATGGCGAAGACATTATCACAGGGCAGCAGCGCAGCCAGAGGATGATCGGCACGCACCGCTTCCACACCAACGCGCGCTTTACCATTGGCGTCAAAGCGCGCAACGTAGCGCAGAACCAGCCCCATCTCCTGCGCCGCTTCAAAGCGTTGCAGCATCTGGTCGTTTAACGCATCGCCATTGTCAAAGAAGTGGTCAACCGAACCCGACTGGCAATCCGCCGGCACCAGGGACTCAACGCGCACCTGGTCGGGTTCAATATCGTAGCCCGCCTCACGGGCAAGGATCACCAGCTTGCGCATCACGTCCTGACCGGAGAGATCGACACGCGGGTCCGGTTCGGTTAACCCCTGCTGCCAGGCCTGATCGAGCAGCTCGGTGAACGGCACCGTACCGTCAAACTGCAAGAACAGCCATGACAGCGTGCCGGAGAAAATACCGCTAATCGACAGGATGCTGTCACCGCTTTCACGCAGATCGCGCACCGTGTGGTTCACCGGCAGTCCGGCTCCAACGGTGGCGTTATACAACCAGTGCCCCCCGGTTTTGGCGAAGGCATCACGGATCTGGCGATAGCTGTCGCTGGTTGAGGCCCCCGCCACTTTATTCGCGCCAATAACGTGGAAGCCGTAACTGGCGAAGTCAAGATACTGTTCAGCCAGGGTTTCACTGGCGGTGACGTCCAGCACCACTAAATCGTCAAACGGGTGCGCACGCATCCACAGGAACAGCGACTCCGTATCCTGTAAGACGGCTTCATCTTCAAAGAAGGCCAGCGCCCGGCTGGCGTCCAGCCCTTCATAGCTCAGCAGGCTGCGACGACTGTCCACCACGCCCGCCAGAATATATTCAAATCCGGTGCGTGCTGAAATCGTTTCCTGTTCACGGGCAAACAGCTCCAGCCAGCGTGAGCCAATATTCCCTTTGCCAAACAGCACCAGGCCAATCTGCTTTTCTGCGCGGAACAGCGTTTGATGCAGTCCACGGATCAAATGTTCGGTCGGCCCGACGCGCAGCACCGCCACCAGGCTGATGCCGTCCTGGGACTGCCAGATAAATTCAACCGGCTGGTCTTTCATCTGCTGCCAGAAGCGGTGGCTGTGCAACGGATTGCGGCAAACGCCCGCTCCGACCATCGCCACCAGCGCCATGCCTTCGCGCAGCTGTAAACGCCCCGGCAGAGCGGCATCCTGTAACAGGGTGAGCGCACTGTTCACGACTTCCGAGGTGTAGCACAGCTGCAGCAGATTACGGTCAGGGTGAACGCCGGTTGCCAACGGACGCACCTGAGCACGTTGCAGCAGCTGGTCTATCTCTTTATGCAGGCTGGCAAAGTCATGGTGCGCGGGCACCTGGAACTCAATCAGACAGACATCATCATGACTGGTCACGATACGCGCGCCGGTTCCCGAAGCCAGTACGCGCTCAATGCGCGTCGACCCCTGCTCCGGCTGGTAGCTGCAGCGCAGCTGTAAATCGATATCGCTGCCGGAGACCGGCTGCAGAGTGCGGCTATGCAGCACCGGAGCCGCCAGGCGCGCCAGCTCGCTGGCTTCATCCAGCCGCAGCAGCGGCAGCAGGCAGGCATCTTTCACCTTGCGTGGATCGGCGCTATATACTCCGGCCACGTCACTCCAGATGGTCACCCGTGACACGCCCGCCAGCGCGCCGATTTGCGTTGCTGAGTAGTCGCTGCCGTTGCGCCCTAACAACACCGTCTCACCGGCATCATTGCCACAGATAAAGCCGGTTACCACCAGGCGCTGTGACGGATGCTGCGCCATCAGCTGTTGCAGCAGCGGCAATGATTTTGCTTCATCCACCTGCGGCTGCACCGCACGCTCGGCGCGTAAAAAGTGACGGGCATCCAGCCATCCGGCTTCAATATCGCGCAGCGTCAGTACTGCTGACATCAGACGCGCCGACCAGATTTCGCCGTGCCCAACCACCTCGGCATAGGCCACATCGGAAATAACGCCGTCCAGCAGCGCCGCCAGCTTCTCCAGATCGGAAATAAATTCAGCAATCAGTGGGGCGGCAACTTCCGGCGGTAGCAGACTGCTAATCAGGTCACTCTGATAACGCCGCAGCGCCTGTTGCACCTGATGGGCAGACAGCCGATCGCTCTGGCTCAGTTTCAGCCAGCTAATCAGCTGGTTGGTGGTACTGCCCGCTGCCGATACCACCATCAAATCGCCCGGCTCACTGTATTCTGCCATTATTCCGGCAACGCGCTGGTAGCATTTGGCATCGGCCAGGCTGCTGCCACCAAATTTGTGCAATTGCCGTGCACTGCCCGCCTTCGCCACTGCTGAATAACTCATGCTCACCTCTTGGCCGCAACCTGGAACGCATTGTCCAGATCGGCGATTAAATCTTCGTGATCTTCAATTCCCACCGAAATCCGCAGCAGCGTTTCGGAAATACCCGCTGCGGCGCGCGCCTCTGCCGACATGCCGGCATGCGTCATGGTGGCGGTATGGGAAATCAGGCTCTCCACGCCGCCCAGCGACTCCGCCAGGGTAAATAAATGCAGCGCTTTGAGAAAACGACGCAGCGTCGCCTCATCTCCATCCAGCTCAAAACTGAGCATCGCGCCGAAGCCTTTTTGCTGTGTGAGCGCAAACTGATGCCCGGCGTTCTCCGGCAGGGAAGGATGATACAACTTTTTCACCAGCGGTTGCTGTTTCAGATAATCGACAATCGCCAGGGCATTGCGCTGGGCCGCCGCCATACGCGGAGACAGGGTGCGCAACCCGCGCAATAACAGATAGCTGTCAAACGCCGCACCGGTTACGCCGATATTGTTAGCCCACCAGGCAAGCTCGGTAACGTGCTGCGGATCTTTGGCGATCACAGCCCCGGCCACCACATCGGAGTGGCCGTTGAGATATTTGGTACAGGAGTGAATAACCAGATCGGCACCCAGCGCCAGCGGGTTCTGCAATGCCGGGCTGAGGAAGGTGTTATCCACCACGCTGATCGCACCGGCAGCGGCGGCCGCCTGGCAGAGGGTGGGAATATCGACCACGCGCAGCAGCGGGTTGCTTGGGCTTTCAATCAGTACCAGTTTGGGGTTTTCCGCCAGCGCAGCGTGCAGAGCCGCTTTATCGCCCTGATCGACAAACTTCACACGGTACGCGCCGCGCTTGCTCAGGCTGTCAAAAAGACGGTAGCTGCCACCATAACAGTCGTGCGGAGCGACCAGCAGGTCGCCCGGTTGCAGAAATACCGTGCACACCAGATGAATCGCAGACATCCCGGTGTTGGTCATGACCGCCCCGGCGCCACCTTCCAGTTCTGCCAGCGCACGCTGCACCACATCACGCGTCGGGTTGCCCCGGCGTGAGTAGTCATGAGCGCGTGGCTGATTGAAGTCGGTAAAGTTATAGGTGCTGGACAGATGAATCGGGGGGACAACACAGCCATACTGCTCGTCATCATTCAAACCGCTACGTACTGCAATGGTTGCCTGTTTACGCGTCATGGTGCATCAGTTCCTGCTGGAGAATAGAGAAAGTATATAGAGTAAACAGCCGCAAGATAGACGTCAATACATCTGGACATCTAAATGTCTTTGCGTATAGATTGAGCAATGATGCAATAACCGTTAGAATTATGCCAATCTCCCCCGGAGAAAGTGCGGCCATCCCGGTGTGATAGCCACCGACTTACGGCATAATTAAGCAAATTTCGGCATTTCTCATTATACATATGACTAAGGTATCTCATGGCTGAATGGAACGGCGAATATATCAGCCCTTACGCTGAGCACGGCAAAAAGAGCGAGCAGGTAAAAAAAATTACGGTATCCATTCCGTTAAAAGTATTGAAAATTCTGACCGATGAACGCACGCGCCGCCAGGTGAATAACCTGCGTCATGCCACCAACAGCGAACTGTTGTGCGAAGCATTTCTGCATGCGTTCACCGGTCAACCGCTGCCGGACGATGTCGATCTGCGTAAAGAGCGCAGTGACGAAATCCCCGAAGAGGCGAAAGCGATCATGCGGGCGATGGGCGTCGATCCCGATAGCTGGGAATACTAAGCACGCACAAACCGGTTATCAGGTCGGGCAGCTGTTGCCATAGCAGATGCCACCCTGTCCTGATAGCCACCATCGTGAAGAACGCCCCACCACTTCTGCCTGATTAATACGTGCAGCATTGCTCCACCGCACGGCCATGATGGCCACCGGCAGCAGTATCGCCCCTGCCCGACCCTGTAAATAATTCTGTGTAACNGCCACCGTATTAAATGTGGGCGCTCAGGCGATCGGCGAACGCGATAATCAACCGGCTCATCACCCGTCGCCCGTTGTGGATTGGCATACTTTATTTTTCCGAAGCGTCCCTGTTCGCCAGATAAGTCACCTTACCTACCGAGTCGTTTGTCGAAAACACCTGGCGCTTTTTCATCGCCTGGCGGAGGGTAACCACGCCTGGGACAGTTCAGCCATTTAGGCTGGTAAATCAGAAATGATAAAATCGGAGATGAGATTTAGCCTTTATTTGCCATTTTTTTACGAATGAGTTCAAAGGCTTACCTATATACTGATATTTAACACATGCTATTAAGATAACAAATATGTTCAAAATAACAGCCAGAAGGTAATGACCCATTGAAATAATAGCCCAGGCTAATTTGGCGTAAAGCAAATGCGTAATATACAAAGTATAAGATGAATCACCCAAGAAAATCGCACAGCTTAAAAGCTTTTTACCAACAAGAGAGGTAGAATTGACCTGCCTGATATTCGTCACAAAGAAAAGAATGAAAGTTGAGATGAAAACATAGTTTACATGGCTGGTATCCGTACTACCGGTAAGTATGAAAACAATTAAAATTGAAAAGATGATGCTTAAGGCAGAAAACAAACTGAATTTGAATTTATCCTTGAAATAGTAAACCATCATCCCAAATGAAAATGAAAGACAATTAAAATCTGAAATTATGTAGGGATAATAAACCCATCCTCCCTTGTCAGTATGAAAGTAATGACTGCCCATATAAGAGAGGAAAAAGAAGGTGATGGTTAAAATCAGCGGGGTTTGCTTTATTTTTTTAACAAAAAACAAGGTAAAAAACAGCAAAACATAGAAATACATTTCATAAACGAGACTCCACGACGTTCCTGAAACCATAGCAAAATCTTTCTTTGCAAATAAAGGAATCAAAGTGTACGTATATATCCATTCTGTTAAGTCGCGCGGGTAAAAATTAACGTTAAATAACACATTCCCGTAAATCGAGTAAATAAATACGGCTATCGTAGTCCAAAGAATATACTCGGGATACACTCGTAGAATTCGATTCGTGATGAATCCGAACGGTTTAACTTTATTTTTTTCGAGGCTATGGATCAGCACAAAGCCGCTTAGAGCAAAGAAAAAACTTACCGATAAATCCCCAAGATTCGCTAATGAAGAATGTGAAAGCTGAGATGATGCGTTATAGAAAAAGTAAGGTGTTACAAACAAATGATGAAGGCAAACGATTAATGAAGCCAGACCCCTTGAAACCTGTAAATAATTATTTCTCACAATCGCTTGCCTTATGCTATATCTGAATACTTGTTTTTTGAATTTAGATGCTGTTGTATATTTTTCTCAAAAAGTTTTTTGTGAACTTATTCTTATTGAAAAGGTAAAAAACAGCCTTTAAGGTAATAACAGAAGAGGTCAGCATTCTGTACAGAACATAATTCTTTCTATCATTCAGTTTAAGAAGCTTGAGGGCTTCATTTTTATCACAAATGATCGATTTCTTGTTATTATCCAACAGTACTTTTACGTGCTGGTAGCCGCCATTACTGATCAACAGATCCTGTACTGACCAGACAAATACCTTCATGCAAAAGGCGGTATAACTGATCGCTTCATTTTTGGTCAATAAATCCTTACCGCCTTCATCCAGAAAATCAACAGGTGAAGAAGATAAGTCGAGGACGTTTTTGACGCTTTTTGTTTTTAATATACTGGCTTCACGTTGTTTATAATTTATAAATATGACGGGAAGGTAGAAAAATGTACGGCACTGCTTAAGCAAGAATGGAAATATTCTTACATCTTCAAAATTACGACCAACTGGAAATTCTTTTTTCCTGTAAAAATCGCTTCTGAAAATGTACTTCCATATATAAACCTCGGAATTATCATATACCTTTGATAAAACAGCATTTTCTTCTACATCCAGTAAGTTATTTTTAACCAATTTCCCTTCGTATTTTTTCACATACAACCCGCCATCATCCCAGGACATCATATGATCTACCATAAGAACATCTGGAGAGTTCTTCTCAAGGCAACTCATTATTTTTTTGAGGCTATTTGATTTAAGCGTGTCGTCACCGTCTAAAAGTGCGATGTACCTTCCCCTGGCCTTTGATAAGCCCATATTTCTGGCCGACGACAGCCCCTTATTTTCCTGATTGATAATGGTAACTTTTTCATTACTTCCATACACTTTTGCCAAAAGAACGTCGGTTCCATCAGTTGAACCATCATTTACAACAATAATTTCTATGCTCTCAGTCCATTGTACCAGCACAGAATCTATACACTCTATAATGTACTCCATAACATTAAAGGCCGGTATAATG
This sequence comes from Erwinia pyrifoliae DSM 12163, assembly GCF_000026985.1. Taxonomy (NCBI): domain Bacteria; kingdom Pseudomonadati; phylum Pseudomonadota; class Gammaproteobacteria; order Enterobacterales; family Erwiniaceae; genus Erwinia; species Erwinia pyrifoliae. The sequence goes on along the minus strand of NC_017390.1, from coordinate 164,088 downwards.
ATGCTTAATTCGATCTTACCGTCGAAATTTTGAACATTCTGATTCATTTATGTTTCCCAAATAGGTTTTTAAAATTGTGCTTCTTAATCAGCTAAAGTAACAATTTCACCGTGTTCTAATTTGATAAATTTATTGCATACGGATTTTGCGAGATTGTGGTCGTGGGTAGCCATAACCATAATTCCGGCTTTAGAAATGAAATCGTTTAATCTCTGCTCTGCTTTCTTCTTGAAATTCTCATCCCCTACGCTCATCCACTCATCCATCAAAAGTATTTCAGGCGTGATAGCTGTAGAAATAGAAAACCCTAGCCGGAGAACCATCCCGCTGGAATAGGTTCTTACCGGTACTTTGATAAAGTCACCTAATTCGCTGAACTCAACGACTTCTTCCGTAATATTTTTTATTTCGACTTTTGATAATCCGAGGAACAGACCTCGTAGTTTTATATTTTCCAGCCCAGTGAGTTCTCCGTCCATCCCCATCATAGGGTCAATAAGACTTGTCACACGTCCATGACTTTCAAACTTCCCTGAGGTCGGCTTGTAGGCCCCTGCAAGAACTCTGAGCATAGTAGTTTTACCTGAACCGTTATGCCCAATAAGAGCAAGCCTGTCGCCTCTGGAGAGTTCGAAAGTAATGTTTTTCAGGGCTTCAACTTCAACAAGGCCTGACTTAGTTGATCCAATTCGCCCTCCGGATGCTGCTCCGAAAAGGCTTTTTTTGAAAGAACGTTGGTTAGAATTAAATATTGGAAATTTAACACCAACTTGCTGACATTTTATTTTCATATATTATAACCAGTAAACGATTTTTGAGCGATTTTTTGAAAGGATCAGACCGGAGAGGATCAACATTATTACAGAAGTTGCACCTGCTACTACCCATATATATGTTTCTGGAGCTGCGCCCATGAGGGGTTTTCTGAGAAGCTCGAGGTAATAATAGAAGATGTTGTAGTCTACAAACTCTCTTCTACCTTGCGGAAGTTGCTCCGGAGACCAGATAATAGGCGTGACGAAAAAGCACAGTGTTATGATACTTTGTACGACCGGCCCCATATCCCTGTAGCGTGTACAAAAAACCCCTAAAATCATGCCGACAGAGACAAGAGTCACAGACGTCACGGCAAGCGCGGGGAGGAACAGAATTAAATGCCAATTAACGCTAGAATGAGTAATGTATATTATAAAAGGGATAATTATACAGTTGTGTAAGAGTATGGATAATTGCCGATAAAAAACGCGAAGAATATAAATATATAAAGGAAGATCGGATTGCTTTATAATCGTCGCTGAGTCATTAAATATTCCGCAGGAATCGTTAATAGATGACGACAAAAATGCCCAGAAAATCATGCCTAACGCAAGATGCATGATAAAGTTTTCAGATCCCGCCCCGAACAAAGACCCATAAAGAGGTCCCATCGCTGATATGGTAACGCCCATTGATATGGTTATCCAGAACGGCCCGAGCACCGACCTCCGGTATCGGCCTAACACATCGTTCCACCCCAATGACACCCATAATTGATACCTGGCAAGCGCTGCCTTTAAATCGTTCATTTTTACTGCACCATTTACCCGAAATTTTAACTTTTCACAGTTGTGTCTCAACCGTGAGCATACCCAGACAGGGCCTTACTAACAACGAAACTATATCACAGAAGAGATTATCAATGCATCGAAACACCATAAATTAAGACTTTGATAATTAACAAAAAAATGGCAGCTACCACCTGATTTTTACTTGATAAGGCTGGCAGGAAGATTCACTATCTATAAGAAATTTATTTACCATCGGGTTATTTATTTTAATTTGAGTTAGGGCAAGTCATAGCGGTGCATCGAATGAACACATCCATCAATTTCCATACCCCTGCCTCTGTTGATAAAAAATGAAATAACTTACGGTAATTCCCTTGTCATAAGTCGTACCCGGCAACCGGACTTATAATGGCAAAAGAAAGATTTCATCGTTTAGGCTGAGCGTTATCGATTTTCGTCTTAAATTCGATGGCATCAGTCATATCAAACATATAATGCGGGGCGAATTTGTATCTTTTGTCCAGGTTTTTATCGATTGCTTTGGGAAGCGTCATGCCTTTGAAGCAGCCGGTATTTCTGACATTGTGTAGAAGCTCCCCCGGCCGGGCGCGCAACATTGCAGCGAAAGTATTTAAATTAATCAACATCAGTTTTGTACTCTGGTCCGATTAAGATAGCGTAAGATTAATCTCAATAGCAGACGAATTCAAGTTTGAGATTTTCCTTAACGTCTAACTGAGTCGGACTCATGCCTGACTGCTGACTGAGTCGCCACGCCCGTTACCGCCAGTCTTCATCGATGTCGTATTGAGGTGGATGTGTACCTCATCTTCTAAAACACCGGCGGCAGCCACGACGGCGTTTATAGCCGCCTTTTCTCCTTCATTATATGGGTCACGCATCGGCATGCCTGTCAGTACTTTCTGCATCGGTCATCGTTCGGTGCGGGGCCGTGATGCGATAACCCGCATCGCCACCGTTTGCTGAATAAACGCCATAAAAAAACCCAGCCGAAGCCGGGTTTTCTTGCATCCGAAACGGTAAACGTTTCTGGCGGATTGCTTATTTGCTGCCTGGGATGCTGAAACGCTTGTTGAAGCGATCCACACGACCACCGCTGGCAACGTCACGCTGCTTACCGGTATAGAACGGGTGGCAGTTGCCGCACACGTCCAGGTTCAGGTCATGACCCACGGTAGAGCGGGTTTTGATTTCGTTACCGCAAGAACATTTAGCAGTAACTTCAGCGTAATTTGGGTGAATACCTTTTTTCATGGGAAAACCTCAGTTAAGGCCGTGTCGCTCTCCCGCGCCAGGAATAATCCTGCACCGGCACCACACGAAGATTAATATTTAGGTGAAGTTGATACTAAAATGCCGTACCAACGGCGGCGGACTATACAGAAATTAACCACCCGCTGCAATCGGATCCGCACATTGCGGACGACACAGTGTACACTAACTCGCTCTGTTTTTCACCCGGATGAATCCATGCCCGTTGTTCAGGTCGCGCTACCCGTTCCGCTAGCCCGCAACTTCGATTATCTGTTGCCCCCCCATCTCAGCCATGCGGTTATCGGCGGCCGTGTGAGCGTACCTTTTGGTCAACGCCGGGCGATTGGGGTGGTGGTGGCCATCGGCGAACACAGCGATTTTCCGCCAGACCAGTTGAAAAGCGTGCATGAGGTGCTGGACGCCTGCTCACTGTATCCTCCTTCCCTGTGGCGCATCCTGCAGTGGGCGGCGGACTACTATCACTTTCCGTTAGGGGAAGTGCTGTTTCATGCCATGCCGGTACTACTACGACAGGGAAAAGCGGCCGAAGAGGCACCGCTGTGGCAGTGGTTGATAACCGATGAAGGGCGCGCCACCGCACCAGAAAGCCTGAAGCCCGCCCCGAAGCAGCAGCAGGCGCTGGCCGTGTTACGTAACAGGGTGCTTTATCGCCATGAAGTCAGACAGCACAACATCACCGAGGCCACGCTTAAGGCGCTGCGCGCTAAGGGACTGTGTGAACTCAAGGCGCAGCCGCGTGCGCAACAAGACTGGCGCGAAAACTATGCGGTAAACGGTGAACGTCTGCGGCTGAACACCGAACAGGCCACCGCCGTCGGTGCCATTCGCAGCGCCGACGACCAGTTTTCGGCCTGGCTATTGGCTGGCATCACCGGTTCCGGAAAAACCGAGGTTTACCTGAGCGTACTGGAAAATGTCCTTGCCAGCGGCCACCAGGCGCTGGTACTGGTGCCGGAAATCGGTCTGACGCCACAGACCATCGCCCGTTTTAGCCAGCGTTTCAACGCCCCGGTGGATGTCCTGCATTCCGCATTAAATGACAGCGAACGTCTCGCCGTATGGCTGCGCGCGCGCAGCGGTGAAACGGCCATTGTCATCGGCACCCGTTCTGCGCTGTTTACCCCCTTTGCCCGCCTGGGAGCGATCGTCATTGATGAAGAGCACGACAGCTCTTACAAGCAGCAGGAGGGCTGGCGTTATCACGCGCGCGATCTGGCGGTATTCCGCGCACGTCAGGAAAATATCCCTATCATCATGGGGTCAGCCACCCCGGCGCTGGAAACGTTACACAACGTTCAGTTGGGTAAATATCGCCAGCTTAACCTGAGCAAACGAGCCGGGAATGCCAGCAAAGCGACACAGCTGCTGGTCGACCTGAAAGGCGTTAAGCTGCAGGGCGGCCTGTCGCCGATGCTGGTCAAAAAAATTGGCCAGCATCTTAAAGCCGATAACCAGGTACTGCTGTTTCTCAACCGCCGTGGGTTCTCTCCCACCCTACTTTGCCACGAATGTGGCTGGATTGCCGAATGCCAGCGCTGCGACCACTATTACACGCTCCATCAGCATCAGCGGCAGCTACGCTGTCACCACTGCGACAGCCAGCGCCCGATCCCGCATCAGTGCCCGCAGTGCGGTTCCACCCATCTGGTGCCGGTCGGGCTGGGGACGGAACAGCTTGAGCAGAACCTCGGCGAACTGTTTCCCGATGTGCCGTTAACGCGCATCGACCGTGATACCACCAGCCGCAAAGGGGCGCTGGAGCGGCAGTTAGCGGAAGTGCATCGCGGTGGCGCCCGACTCCTTGTCGGTACGCAAATGCTGGCTAAAGGTCATCACTTTCCGGATGTGACGCTGGTGTCGCTACTGGATGTGGACGGAGCACTGTTTTCAGCCGACTTCCGCTCCGCTGAACGCTTTGCTCAACTGTATACTCAGGTCGCCGGGCGCGCCGGGCGCGCCGGTAAACAGGGCGAAGTCCTGCTGCAAACCCACCATCCCGAACACCCGCTCCTGCAAACGTTACTGCATCAGGGCTATGATGCGTTCGCCAGCCAGGCCTTAAGCGAACGTAACAGCGTATTTTTGCCGCCGTTCACCCGTCACGCTCTGTTTCGCGCAGAAGATCATGATAACCAACAGGCCAGCCTGTTTCTGCAACAGCTGCGCAACCTGCTTGAGGCCAGCCCGCTTAACGATCGGTCTTTCTGGGTGATGGGGCCAGTACCGGCATTACAAGCCAAGCGCAGCGGGCGTTATCGCTGGCAGTTACTGTTACAACATCCTTCACGCGCGTTACTTCAGCGTTTAATTAAAAACAGCCTGCCGTTGATTGGCACGTTGCCGCAGGCGCGCAAGGTCAAATGGACACTGGATATCGACCCGACGGAGAGTTAACGGCGCACCTTGTACCTGCAAAGTTGCGTAGCGGATCGAAAAAAGTCGCACAAGTCACAACTTTTATGCAAATTAAGTAACAGCGTGCCGCTATATTTGTTAAGAATGCGAGATTGTTGGCTGCAGGAAGATAAGCCTGAACTAGCGTAAATTTTCATCGCTATAAGTTGGTCAGGTCAGCTGCTTAAGCTGGCGTGAGGAGAGAAACGTTGGAGCACAATCAAGATACCACCGTGGCGACCATGAAGGACGTGGCGAACAAGGCAGGCGTATCCACGGCAACGGTTTCCCGCGCCCTGATGAATCCGGAAAAGGTTTCCGCTGCCACGCGCAGTAAAGTTGAACAGGCGGTTATTGCCGTTGGTTACTCCGCTCATTCCATCGCCCGTAACGCCAGACGTGGTGAATCACGCACCATATTGGTCATTGTCCCGGATATCTGTGACCCTTTTTTCAGTGAAATCATTCGTGGCATTGAGGTTGTCGCTGCCGGGCACGGCTATCTGGTGCTGATCGGCGACTGCGCGCACCAGAGCCAGCAGGAGAAATCGTTCCGAAATATGATGCTGACGCGCCAGACGGACGGCGTGGTGGTGCTGGGGTCGTCAATACCGTTTGATACCAGCATGGAGGATCCGCGTCTTTTGCCGCCGATGGTGATGGCCAATGAATTTGACCCGGAGCGGGAAATACCGACGGTGCATATCGATAACCTGACGGCGGCTTTTGAAGCAGTTAGCCATCTGCAGAAACTCGGCCACCGGCGCATAGCCTGTATTGGCGGGCCGGAGGAGATGCCACTGTGCCAGTATCGCCTGCAGGGCTACATTCAGGCATTGCGTCGTCACGGCGTCACCGTGGATCCACAATACATTGTGCGCGGTGACTTTACTTTCGACGCTGGTTCACAGGCAATGAAACAGTTGATGAGGCTACCAAAACCGCCCGACGCGCTGTTCTGTCACAGCGATATTATTGCTCTGGGTGCCATGTCACAGGCGAAAAACATGGGGCTGCGCGTGCCGCAAGACCTGTCGCTGATCGGTTTCGATGATATAGAGTTGTCACGCTATAGCGATCCACAGTTAACTACCGTGGCTCAGCCGCGATTCAACATCGGCCGCGAAGCGATGCTACTCTTACTAGAGCAGCTACAGGGAAAAACCGTCAGCAACGGTTCAAGGTTGCTGGATTTCGAGTTGAAAATCCGTGGTAGTACTGCACCTTCGCTGCGCGAGCGTGACTGAATTTTCTGCAGTGACGGGTTTCCCTCATTCCGGAGGGTAAATCAGCGCATTCTTAGTAAGATCGCCGCTGGTCAAACTTCCGCCCCTTAAGTAACATGGCGGACCATCGCCGGGCAACCTGCACCATTTTTCACCCGGCCTACCTTTTATAGAATATTAGCGGATCGATAGTGGCACAAAGAGATTATGTAAGCCGCGGGCGGGCGACAGGGACGCGTGGTAAAAAAACCCGCAGTCGCGGCAAAAAACGCAGCAGCGGAACGGGCGTATCGAAAATCATGATAGTGCTGGCAGTCGCCGTTCTGGTAACCTTCGTGGGTGGCCTGTGGTTTATTGCACATCATAAAAAAGAAGAGACGCCGATGATGGCGGACCACAAAGCAACCGGCAACGGGCTGCCACCCAAGCCGGAAGAGCGCTGGCGCTATATAAAAGAACTGGAGAATCGCCAGATTGGCGTTCCAACACCCACGGAGCCGACGTCAGGCGGTGAAGCGCATTCGCAGGCGCAGCTCACCGATGAGCAGCGACAGCTGCTGGATCAAATGCAGGCGGATATGCGCCAGCAGCCAACCCAGCTCAACGAAGTGCCATGGAACGAGCAAACCCCGGTGCAGCGCCAGCAGACCCTGCAACGCCAGCAGCAGAACCAGTTACAGCAGCAGTCGCGCATGCCCGCGCAGATCATTCAGTCGTCGCGCACGCCGATTCCTTCTCCCCATTCCGTTACCGTTACGCCGGCAACGCGTGAGCCGGTTCGTCAGGTAAAACCGGAAGCAGCCCCGCAGCCGAAAGCTGAAAACAAACCGAAAGAAGCGGAAAAACAGGCCGCCCAACGCTGGGTTGTGCAATGCGGTTCATTCAAAGGCAGCGAACAGGCTGAGTCCATCCGCGCCCAGCTGGCATTTGAAGGCTTCGAAAGCCGCATCACTACCGGCGGTGGCTGGAACCGCGTCGTTATCGGCCCCTATAACGGGCTCAGCGCGGCGGACAATACCCTGAAACGCCTGCATGGTTCCGGCCACTCAAATTGCATTCCTGTTGCCGCCGGGGGTTGAAACCCCTCAAATCCGCCCCATATCTGGTTACATCAGTGCCCTGCGCGAATGAGCAGGGCCGTTTTTTTTGACGGTAACAAGGGGTCTGCCCGTGACAACAATAGTAAGCGTACGACGTAACGGCCAGGTAGTCATTGGCGGCGATGGCCAGGCTACCCTCGGTAATACGGTAATGAAAGGCAACGTTAAAAAGGTGCGTCGTCTCTACAATGACAAAGTCATTGCCGGTTTTGCTGGCGGTACGGCAGATGCCTTTACCCTGTTCGAACTTTTTGAACGAAAACTGGAAATGCACCAGGGCCACCTGGTCAAAGCGGCGGTGGAACTGGCGAAAGACTGGCGTACCGATCGTATGCTGCGCAAGCTGGAAGCCCTGCTGGCCGTGGCTGACGAAAATGCCTCACTGATCATCACCGGCAACGGTGACGTGATCCAGCCGGAAAACGACTTAATTGCCATCGGTTCGGGCGGTCCATACGCTCAGGCAGCAGCGCGTGCGCTGCTGGAAAATACCGATATTGGCGCGCGCGACATTGTGGAGAAAGCGCTGGGTATTGCAGGTGATATCTGCATTTACACCAACCACCACCTCACCATCGAAGAATTACCGTCCAAAGCGTAAGGATCCTAATTTATGTCTGCTATGACTCCGCGCGAGATTGTCAGCGAACTGAACAGATTTATCATCGGCCAGGATGGCGCCAAACGTGCGGTGGCGATCGCCCTGCGCAACCGCTGGCGCCGCATGCAGCTGGACGAAGAGTTGCGTCATGAAGTGACGCCAAAAAACATTCTGATGATCGGCCCAACCGGTGTGGGTAAAACTGAAATTGCCCGTCGTCTGGCCAAGCTGGCGAATGCGCCGTTTATTAAAGTAGAAGCGACCAAGTTCACCGAAGTGGGCTACGTGGGTAAAGAAGTAGACTCGATTATCCGCGATCTAACCGATTCCGCGATCAAAATGGTGCGCTCACAGGCGATAGAAAAGAACCGCTACCGCGCCGAGGAGATGGCCGAAGAGCGCGTTCTTGACGTGCTGATCCCGCCAGCGAAAAATAACTGGGGCCAGAACGAAGCAGCAGCAGAGCCATCCGCTGCACGCCAGGCATTCCGCAAAAAACTGCGTGAAGGTCAGCTGGATGACAAAGAGATCGAAATAGACCTGGCGGCGATTTCCGGCGGGGTGGAGATCATGGCACCTCCGGGCATGGAAGAGATGACCAGCCAGCTGCAGTCCATGTTCCAGAACATCGGCGGCCAGCAACAGAAACCACGCAAGCTGAAAATCAAAGAAGCGATGAAGCTGCTGGTAGAAGAGGAAGCGGCCAAGCTGGTCAACCCGGAAGAACTGAAGCAGGAAGCCATCGAAGCGGTAGAACAGCACGGCATTGTGTTTATCGATGAGATCGATAAAGTGTGTAAACGCGGCGAATCTTCCGGCCCGGACGTTTCGCGCGAAGGCGTACAGCGCGATCTGCTGCCGCTGGTGGAGGGCTGTACCGTCTCAACCAAACACGGCATGGTGAAAACTGACCATATCCTGTTTATTGCTTCCGGTGCATTCCAGGTGGCCAGCCCGTCAGATTTGATCCCTGAGCTACAGGGCCGTCTGCCTATTCGCGTCGAGTTACAGGCACTGACCACGAATGATTTCGAGCGCATTCTGACCGAGCCGAGCGCCTCTATCACCGTGCAGTACAAAGCGCTGATGAACACCGAAGGGGTGGATATCAACTTTACCGCAGACGGGGTCAGCAAAATCGCCGCCGCCGCCTGGCAGGTGAATGAAACCGCAGAGAATATCGGCGCCCGTCGCCTGCATACCGTGCTTGAGCGTCTGATGGAGGAGATCTCCTATGATGCCAGCGACCTTAACGGTCAGTCGATCACTATCGATGCCGAGTACGTCAGTAAGCATCTGGACGAACTGGTCGCCGACGAAGACCTCAGCCGCTTTATTCTGTAACCCTTACTCTACAACCCGGCTTTACCGCCGGGTTTCTGTTTTCCCTTGCCGCATTGCGACTCGCATCTTGAATTGAACGAATTCCTCATGCCTTCGCATCAATGTTTAACCATTGATGATTTTGCCAACAGCCATCTTTAAGCGATATACTTAAACATCCTGTGGCAAACAGACGAAAACCTTATGAAATACGATACGTCAGAACTGTGCGACATCTATCACGAAGATGTGAACGTCGTTGAACCGCTCTTCTCAAACTTTGGTGGGCGCACCTCGTTTGGCGGGCAAATCATCACGGTAAAATGTTTCGAGGACAACGGTCTGCTTTACGATTTGCTGGAGGAAAACGGTCGTGGCCGCATTCTGCTGGTTGATGGCGGGGGTTCGGTGCGGCGCGCGCTGGTTGATGCTGCTCTCGCCAGGCTGGCGCTGCAAAACGAGTGGGAAGGCATCGTCGTTTATGGATCGGTGCGCCAGGTTGATGACCTGGAAGAGCTGGATATTGGCATTCAGGCGATTGCCGCCATTCCGGCCGGAGCCGCCGGCGAAGGCATTGGTGAAAGCGATGTGCGGGTGAATTTCGGCGGCGTTACCTTCTTCTCGGGCGACCACCTGTATGCTGACAATACAGGTATGATCCTGTCTGAAGTCCCGCTTGATATTGAATAGCCCGACCGACCCGACCGACCCAACCGAATAGCAAAACGGGTGCCACACGGCACCCGTTCTCAGCTTTCGCTCTCTGTTTTAACGAGCGAGAGGCATCAGACCTCTTCCATTTTTCCCAGCAGCGCACGCAGACGCTCTTGCCAGACGTGCTGCTCTTCTTTCAGCTGCTGATTCTCATGCACCAGCGTTTCTCTGCTGCCGGATGCCTGCTGAACCTGATGGTTCAGATTGCCGTTTTGTTCTTTTAGCTCTTCGATTTCCATCTGCAACAGCGTGATGGTATCAATCGCCTGCTGTACTTTCGCTTCCAGTTTCTCAAACACTTCAAATGACATTTCTCTAACCTCTCCTAATCGCAGGGCATTGATGATGCTAGCCGCAGGGGTGAGGAATGAACCGGCATTCCGCGGATAACAACGATGCATCGATTGTAAGTAGACCAGCAGCGCAAGTCCAGCAGGGAACCCTGACGCGAGTGCAGTCTGTAATAATTTTCATCCTGAACCTGGTTTTAATCTCGTTTACCTCCACCAACGGATAAGCAAATAAGAAAAAAAAATGAACATTTTATGAGCGCCTGAACCCACCTTATGGGGTTTGCGAAGCGCTAAACCACGCGCAAACGCTCATTTTCATGACACAGAACACAATTTTCGATTTCGCTATTTCTCGTTAATGCTCGTTAACGATAAATTTACATAAACTCTACAGCAAATTCGGCTGTTCCGGCAATGGATCAAAACAACCCTTCACCTCGCCTACAGGAATGACATTATGAGTTATGCAACAAGCACACTTAAGGGGCAGTGCATCGCGGAGTTCCTCGGCACGGCCACCATCATCTTTTTTGGGGCAGGCTGTGTCGCGGCAATGAAAGTCGCAGGAAGCAGCTTTGGTCAGTGGGAAATCAGCATTGTCTGGGGGCTTGCCGTCGCAATGGCGGTTTATCTCACTGCCGGCATTTCTGGTGCTCACCTTAATCCCGCCGTTAGCGTTGCCATGTGGCTGTTTGCCAACTTTGATGGCCGCAAAGTGATCCCTTATGCTCTCGCCCAGGTTGCCGGGGCATTTTGCTCTGCCGCGCTGGTTTACGGCCTGTATCATAATCTGTTCCTTGATTACGAACAGACGCATCAAATGGTACGCGGCAGCGTGGAAAGTCTCGATCTCGCCGGCGTCTTTTCAACCTATCCCAATCCGCATATCAGCGTGGGCCAGGCGTTTCTGGTTGAATTGACCATCACTGCCATTATGATGGCGCTGATCATGGCGCTAACCGATGACGGTAACGGCCTGCCGCGTGGTCCGATAGCCCCACTGCTGATTGGTTTGCTGATCGCCACCATCGGTGCCTCAATGGGGCCTCTGACCGGGTTTGCCCTGAACCCGGCACGAGATTTCGGCCCCAAACTGTTCGCCTGGGTCGCTGGCTGGGGGTCTGTTGCTTTCACCGGCGGCCGTGATATTCCCTATTTCCTTGTACCGGTTTTTGGCCCGCTGCTTGGCGCAAGCCTCGGTGCCTTTGGCTACCGCGCTCTGATTGCCAGCAATCTTCCGGGTGAAGTTGTGGAGAAACACGACAAACCCGCATCGCGCGCTGAACAATGATAAGCGCAGCTCTGCTTACGGCTTACCCCATCAGGAACAGACTATGACTGCCGAAAAGAAATATATCGTCGCGCTCGACCAGGGAACCACCAGTTCCCGCGCCGTGATCCTCGATCATGACGCCAATATTGTCGCGGTGTCGCAGCGCGAATTCCAGCAAATCTACCCTAAGCCTGGCTGGGTTGAGCATGACCCGATGGATATCTGGGCTTCGCAAAGCTCCACGCTGGTGGAAGTGCTGGCGCATGCGGATATCAATTCCGACGAGATTGCCGCTATTGGCATCACCAATCAGCGTGAGACCACCATTGTCTGGGAAAAACAGACCGGCAAACCGATCTATAACGCTATTGTCTGGCAGGATCCGCGCACGGCTGATTACTGCGCAAAGCTAAAAAAAGAGGGGCTGGAAGAGTACATTCGCCACACCACCGGATTAGTGATTAACCCCTACTTCTCCGGCACCAAACTAAAATGGATCCTCGACCATGTTGAAGGTTCGCGCGAACGCGCCCGGCGTGGCGAACTGCTGTTTGGCACCGTCGACAGCTGGCTGGTATGGAAGATGACGCAAGGACGGGTGCACATCACCGACTACACTAACGCCTCGCGTACCATGATGTTCAACATTCATCAGCTGGAATGGGATCAGCGCATGCTGGAAATTCTCGATATTCCGCGTGAAATGCTGCCGGAAGTGAAGTCGTCCTCTGAAGTTTATGGCCAGACCAACATTGGCGGTAAAGGCGGCACGCGCATCCCTATTGCGGGTATTGCCGGCGATCAGCAGGCGGCGCTGTACGGCCAGCTGTGCGTTCAGCCGGGGATGGCGAAAAACACCTACGGCACCGGCTGCTTTATGCTGATGAACACCGGCACCGAAGCCGTCACCTCCACCCAAGGCCTGCTGACCACCATCGCCTGTGGGCCGCGTGGTGAAGTCAACTACGCGCTGGAAGGCGCGGTGTTTATCGGCGGCGCGTCGATTCAGTGGCTGCGTGACGAGATGAAGCTGATCGGTGACGCCGCAGACTCCGAATATTTCGCCACGAAAGTGAAAGACACCAACGGTGTTTATATGGTGCCCGCCTTCACCGGCCTGGGCGCACCGTACTGGGATCCGTATGCCCGTGGTGCCATCTTCGGCCTGACGCGTGGTGCCAACGCTAACCATATTATCCGCGCCACGCTGGAGTCGATCGCCTACCAAACTCGTGATGTACTGGAAGCGATGCAGAACGATGCCAACACCCGCCTGCAATCACTGCGCGTGGACGGTGGTGCAGTTGCCAATAACTTCCTGATGCAGTTCCAGTCCGATATTCTCGGTACGCGCGTTGAGCGCCCTGAAGTGCGTGAAGTGACCGCATTGGGGGCGGCCTATCTGGCGGGCCTGGCCGTTGGCTTCTGGAAAGACCTGGATGAAGTGCGTGCCAAGTCGGTGATCGAACGCGAATTTCGCCCGGGCATCGAAACCACCCGGCGTAACGTGCTGTACGCCGGCTGGAAAAAAGCCGTTGCCCGCGCTCAGGCGTGGGAAGAGGCCGACGACAGGTAATCCCACCCGCCCGTGGTAGCCAGCCACGGGCATCTCTTCCCCTGCATCAATCCCGCTACTGATTTTGTCGCATCTGACCCAGCTTCGGGATCAGGCGGATGTAAATCAGCTCACTCAACAGCTCAACGAGAGTCTGCGTGACGATAATGGCAGGCAGAACAGGGATAGCACCCGGCACGGCCAGCGCCAATGGCAATACCACCAGAGAGTTACGGGTTCCGGCGCTGAATGCCACTGCCCTGCCCGCAGCAGGCTCCAGGCGGAACATTCTGCCGGCCGTCCATCCGGCCAGCGGGGCCAGAACGGCGAAAGCAACATAGACCGGTATGGCCTGCAAGGCCAGGGGCCAGCCCTCTCCCAGTTGTGGCAACATGGCCGCCACCACGATAAATAACACCACGGCGGTCGCCGGCACCGGCAACAGGCCAAGCCCCACGGCGACCGAACCGCCCAGCCTGCTGCGCCTGCTCCACAGCTGCGTCACTGCGGCAAGACACAGCGGAGCCGCAATCAGCCAGAGGAAAGCATCAATAAACGGTTTGGGCTGCACCAGGCCGGTAGCCTGCTCACCAAGGAAAAGGTGCAGATATAGCGGAAGCAGCAGCACCTGGGCAATCAGTAATACCGGCGTGGATGCCAGCAGCAGGCGGAAGTCACTGCGCCCAAGCTGGGCAAAGGTGACGACATAGTCGATACAGGGCGTCAGCAGCACCAGCAGCACGCCGAGCCGTAACAATGTGTTCTGCGGCAGAAACGGTATCAGGATGGCGACCAGTACCGGGATAAACAGAAAATTAGCCAGTAACAGAGGTAACAAGAAACGTAACCGCGTTATCGCCTTAACAAGCCCGGCCACCGGAACCTGCAGGAAGGTGACAAATAGCATCAATGCCAACGCCGGGTTAATGGCGGATCTCAGAGCCGTTGTCGCTGGCAGAACAAGGGCGGCAAGGCCGGCAGTCATCACCGCCATAAAATAAATGATGACCTGATGGTGTTCAAACCCGTCCCTGATACGGGTCGCCATGTTAGCGGCTGATACAAACATTTATCATTGTTCCTTATCTTATGAGGTCAACGCCATGCAAGGAGCGTGACGGAGAAGGCTTTATTTTCAGTCATATTGCCTGATGTTTTGATGAAAGGTACCGCGTCCGCATCGGTATCACCAGAACAAAACCGAACTGCAACGCCACAGCCTTGAGGAACGGGGGCGTAACGATGATAAACTTGCCGCCTGATGATTTTTCCGAGGCATATCATGAAACGAGAACTGGCGATTGAATTTTCCCGTGTCACCGAAGCAGCCGCGCTGGCTGGCTATCAGTGGCTGGGCCGTGGCGATAAAAATGCGGCGGACGGCGCGGCGGTACATGCGATGCGTATCATGCTTAATAAGGTGGATATCGACGGACAGATCGTGATTGGCGAAGGGGAAATTGATGAAGCGCCGATGCTGTATATCGGTGAAAAAGTCGGTACCGGCAACGGTGATGCAGTGGATATTGCCGTTGACCCGATTGAAGGCACGCGCATGACCGCGCTGGGCCAGGCCAACGCGCTGGCGGTGATGGCCGTGGGCGATAAAGGCACCTTCCTGCACGCCCCTGATATGTATATGGAAAAACTGGTGGTCGGCCCGGCGGCGAAAGGCACGATTGACCTGAATCTGCCGCTGGAAGAAAACCTGCAGCGCGTTGCCAACGCCATGAATAAACCGCTGAGTGAACTGACGGTCACGCTGCTGGCGAAGCCGCGTCATGATGCGGTGATTGCCCGCCTGCAGCAGCTCGGCGTGCGCGTGTTTACCTTCCCGGATGGCGATGTCGCCGCCTCCATCCTCACCTGTATGCCGGACAGCGAAGTCGACGTGATGTACGGCATCGGCGGCGCGCCGGAGGGTGTGGTTTCTGCTGCGGTGATCCGCGCGCTGGATGGCGATATGCAGGCTCGCCTGCTGGCTCGACATGAGGTAAAAGGGGACAGTACTGAAAACCGTCGCCTGGGCGAGCAGGAACAGGCTCGCTGCCGTGAAATGGGTATAGAGACCGGCCAGGTGCTGGCGCTGGAGCAGATGGCGCGCAACGATAACGTCATTTTCTCAGCCACCGGCATTACCAGCGGCGACCTGTTAAAAGGCATCACGCGCAAAGGCAATATGGCGACCAGCGAAACGCTGCTGATACGCGGCAAATCGCGCACCATTCGCCGCATCCAGTCGATTCATTTTCTCGACCTGAAAGACGAAAACCTGCATCGGTATATCCTGTAATCTGCCCGCTGGCGGGCCTCGCAACAAGAAGCCCGGCCGCTGGCGTTTAAACCCTATGCGGTTCAGGCTCCTTAGACAGCGGCAGCCAGCACAGCAGGATCAGCAGCGCGGTGGCAAACATCAGCATACCGAGACTGAACTGACCGTTTTGCGGCAGCATGGCCGACAGCCACGCGGTCAGGCCGGAACCCAGATTCTGTAACCCGCCCACCAGCGCCCCGGCGGTACCCGCCATATACGGCCACGGCTCCATCGCCCCGGTAGTCGCCAGTGGAAACAGCATCCCGGCACCGAAAAAGAACAGCGATGCAGGCACGATCAGCGTCCACAGGTTCATGATCCCCAGCCAGCCGGGTATCCACATCATCACGCCCGCCAGCAGGCAGCTGTTTACCGCGTACCACATCACGCTGACAAAGGGTTTGTTACTGCGTCCGGCAAACCAGGCCCCGAAGAAGGCGGCGGGCAGCGGCAGAATAAACAGCAGGCTAATGGCCAGGCTGCTCATTCCCAGCACGCCGCCCATCAGTACGCCGCAGCTGGCCTCAAACACCGCAATTCCGGCCAGCGCACCTATCAGGATAACCAGGTAACGAACAAAATGACCATCGGCCAGCAGTGGACGATAGCGCGAGAAAAACGGCCGCTGCGGCTGATGCGCTGGCCGGGTCTCCGGTAGCCAGCGCATCATCGCGGCCGACACCATCAGGCACAGCAGCAGCAAGAAGGCGAAACAGGCCTGCCAGCCGAACAGATACGTCAGTCCGGCACCGATCGCCGGCGCAATCAGCGGGCTGACCAAAATCCCCATGTTCAGCAGGCTGTTGGCATGGCGCAACGCGCTGCCGCAATAGAGATCGCGCGGCATGGTACGCGCCATTACGCCGGCCACGCCGGTGCCCATTCCCTGGATGGCCGCTCCCAGCACCAGTGCGTTCAGGCTGCTTGCCAGCAGCGCGGTAACCGAGCCAATAATAAACACCGCCATCCCCAAAAAAATCACCGGGCGACGGCCAATGCCGTCTGACAGCGGGCCATAAAACAGCTGTGACGCCCCGTAAGTCATCAGGTAGGCCGCCATCACCCGTTGCACCATGCCGTCACCAATATGAAAGGCCGCAGCAATGGTCGGCATCGCCGGGACATAGATGGTCTGCGCCATTTGCCCTACCGCCAGCAAAGCAATCAGCATCACCAACAGGTATCCGTTATCAATCTTTTTCATCGACTCACATCAGTATAATTTGCGGAAAAAATCCTTTAGCCAGCAGGATTCGCCAGAAAGCCCGGCATTATGGCGGAGAAAATATCAGGATTATCAGACAAAGCGAGTGCGGTGCCATAAATAGCAGACGCTTTACTGTCAGTAAAAAAAGGCGCTGCTGTACGTTTTTTTTTACGCTTGGGGCCATTCGTGCGCATACTTTGTCGATATGAGCTTTTACTACGGCCGCCAGCTGGCAAAAACCGTCATGGCTGGTGAAGATAGCCGCAGAAACGCCAATCATGTTGCAAGCGAATTAAGGAGTTCTTTATGGCCGTATGGGTTAATGCCCGTGTAAAAAAAGTCACCGACTGGACCGACAGTCTGTTCAGCCTGACGGTGACGGCCCCCATCGATCCGTTTACCGCCGGCCAATACGCCAAGCTGGCGCTGGAGATAGACGGCGAACGCGTAGTGCGCGCTTACTCCTATGTCAATGCACCAGGCAGTGCAGACCTGGAGTTCTACCTGGTTACCGTGCCGCAGGGTAAACTCAGCCCGAAGCTGCATGCGCTGCAACCCGGTGATGAGGTGATGATCACCGCAGACGCCCAGGGTTTCTTTATCCTTGATGAAATTCCGCCGTGCGAGACGCTGTGGATGCTGGCAACCGGCACGGCCATCGGCCCGTATCTGTCTATCTTGCAGGAAGGGAAAGGCCTGGCGCGTTTTAAAAATATCGTGCTGATCCATGCGGCGCGCTATGCACAGGATTTAAGCTATCTGCCGCTGATGCAGCAGCTACAGCAGCGTTACAGCGGGCAGCTACAGATTCACACCGTGGTCAGCCGTGAAGAGATTACCGGTTCGCTTACCGGCAGAGTTCCCGCACTGATTGCAAACGGGCAGCTGGAGGCCGTCACCGGACTGAAAATGGATGCCGAAAACAGCCATGTGATGCTGTGCGGCAACCCGCAGATGGTACGTGACACGCAACAATTGCTGAAAGAGAGCCGAGCTATGCGTAAACACCTCAAGCGCAAGCCGGGGCACATCACCAGCGAGCATTACTGGTAATCAGCCATCCTGCGGCGCAGCAATACCACCGACTGCGCCGGTTTACCAAAGCGATTGTCGCCGATCGTGCCGGCAAAACCGCCCAGCTCCACCAACATGCTGACCAGAATCAGGGTAGGAATAATGCGCCCCACCAGCCACTGTGCCTCATTGGGCAACATCGCCCAGTTTCCCGCCATCAGCATCCAGGCCATCACCATCAGCAGCGCCCACTGGCCGCCTTTATTGCGGTCGTGCAGACGCTTTACCAGCACCGCACTGGTTGGCCACAGCAGAGCCACCACGCAGAAAGCGGCGGTTTGTGTGTCCAGTAAACCATTGCCCGCCAGCGTAAACAGCAGCACCAGCATCAACAGCCAGCAAAACTGCCATATCCAGAAGTCACGGCGCCTGAGACGTCCGCGATAAGAGAAACACCACTGTTGTAAGGTCATTATTTTTATCTCAGGGTTCGGGTGCCTTTGACTTGGACGGCCATTGTCCGTTTTAATCTTGGGCTGAATTGACGGATTAGAGCCAACGAAATGAAAAAAGCAATTTGGGCAGGGATTGTACTGCTTGCCGCCATAACGACAACTGCCACCTACGCCGCTGTCGATCCAGCAGGCCAGACGGATCCCATATCGGCCGCGCCGTACTTGCAGACAGGTGCGCCTGTCTTCGATATAACCATTGCTCAGTTTCGCGAGAAGTATAATGCGGCCAACGCGGCACTACCTTTAGTTGAATATCGCGCCATTGACAGCCGGAATGACAAGAGCAATCTGACGCGTGCGGCCAGCAAGATCAATGAAAATCTTTACTCCTCTACCGCGCTGGAGCACGGCACCGGAAAAATCAAAACCTTGCAGATAACCTGGCTACCGATCCCCGGCCCGGAACAGAAAGCCTCACGCGATAAAGCCCTGGCTTATATGACTGCTTTCATACGCTTCTTCGAACCGATGCTCAGCGCTGAAAAGAGCCTTCAGCGGGCAAATGCACTGCTGGCAAAGGGGAAGGGTTTACGTTTTTCCCAGCAAACCGAGGGCGCGCTGCGTTATATCGTTGCGGACAACGGAGAAAAAGGGCTGACCTTCGCGGTGGAGCCGGTGAAGTTGGCGCTGGCAACACCCTGAAATGGCAGGCCAGAAGGATAACAAAAAGCAAAGCCTTTCCGATATTTGATCTCTATACTGTCAGGCAGACAATGCTGCCCGTCGGCAGCTTTAACACTCTCGAAGCGTGGAGGATAGAATGCGACATCCATTAGTGATGGGTAACTGGAAACTCAATGGCAACAAGCACATGGTCAACGAACTGATCGCCGGTCTGCGTACCGAGCTGAGCGGCGTTGATGGTTGTGGGGTGGCGATTGCTCCCCCTGTCATGTATCTGGATCAGGCGAAGCAGGCCATTTCCGGCAGCCCTGTCGCCCTGGGTGCGCAGAACGTTGACGTTAACCTGTCTGGCGCTTTCACTGGCGAAGTTTCTGCCGAGATGCTGAAAGACATCGGCGCACGGTACATCATTATTGGCCACTCCGAGCGCCGTACCTGGCACGCAGAAAGCGATGAACTGATTGCGAAAAAATTTGCCGTGCTGAAGGCGACGGGTCTGATCCCGGTGCTGTGCATTGGTGAAACCGAAGCGGAAAATGAAGCGGGTAAAACCGAAGAAGTCTGCGCACGTCAGATCGATGCGGTACTGAATTCGCAGGGCGCTGATGCTTTCACTGGTGTGGTGATCGCTTATGAACCCGTATGGGCAATCGGCACGGGCAAATCAGCTACCCCGGCTCAGGCTCAGGCAGTACACAAATTTATCCGCGACCATATCGCGCAGAAAGATGCGACGGTGGCCGCTCAGGTCATCATTCAGTACGGTGGTTCTGTGAACGATAAAAATGCGGCAGAGCTGTTTGCTCAGCCAGATATCGACGGCGCTCTGGTGGGCGGCGCATCCCTGAAAGCCGATGCCTTCGCAGCGATTGTTAAAGCGGCGGCGGCGGCGAAAAGAGCCTGATGAGGTTATCCTGCCCCATGCGGGGCAGGATCCTGCCAAACCGTTTTATCCTCTCTTTCATCTCCCTCACGCTGACGCCAACCTGTTCATACAGACAGGCAAGCGCTATCGCTGCCGCTCATGCAAATATCGCTATAAATGTTACTTATTCTATGACCGTTATCATTTCTACTTTTAATCTTTAAACAATTTTTTAATTCTCCGGTAACAATGGTATATTTCTGAAGCATTTGCACAGCGATTAAACACCTTTAAACCGAGTGGTTTTTCACTGTCAGCAACCCTGGAATAGCGGGGCAGTCAGACTGGTTGCTGACCCCCCAGCGCTGTTTCCCTGGCTAACATGTTGATTTAATTCAACACACGGAGATGTCGTCTCATGCGCAAAATGGCAGTAGACAATCACGTCGATGTATTACTTATCGGGGGTGGGGTGATGAGCGCCACACTCGGTACTTACCTGCAAGAGCTGGAGCCGGAATGGCGCATCAGCATGGTAGAACGTCTGGACGGCGTGGCAGAAGAGAGCTCGAACGGCTGGAATAATGCCGGAACGGGCCATTCAGCCTTGATGGAGCTGAACTACACCCCGGAAAATGCCGACGGCTCTGTCAGTATCAAAAAAGCGATAGAGATCAACGAAGCATTCCAGATTTCCCGTCGTTTCTGGGCGCACCAGGTGCAACGTCATGTGATGAGCAATCCACAAAGCTTTATCACCAGCGTGTCGCATATGAGCTTCGTCTGGGGTGACGCCAACGTCAAGTTCCTGAAAAAACGTTTCACGGCCCTTCAGCAAAGCACGCTGTTTCGTGGTATGGAGTTCTCAGAAGATCCGCAGCAGATCGGAGAATGGGTACCGCTGGTGATGGAAGGCCGCGACCCTACGCAGAAAGTCGCAGCAACCCGAATTCCGACCGGAACGGATGTTAACTTCGGTGAAATCACCCGTCAGCTGGTGGCATCGCTACAGAAGAGCGAAAATTTTCAGCGCCAGACCAGTCGTGAAGTACGTAGCATAAAACGCAATACCGATGGCAGCTGGTGCGTTACCGTATCCGACCTGAAAAACAACGATGAAAAAACAGTCATCAGGGCGAAATACGTCTTTATCGGGGCCGGTGGGGCCGTCCTGAAGCTGTTGCAAGAATCCGGGATTCCGGAAGCAAAAAACTACGCGGGATTCCCGGTCGGCGGCGAGTTCCTCGTCACCGATAACCCGGAACTGGTCAACAGCCATCATGCGAAGGTATATGGTAAAGCCTCCGTTGGCGCACCGCCGATGTCGGTTCCTCATCTGGATTCCAGAGTGCTGGACGGCAAGCAGGTGCTGCTGTTTGGCCCCTTCGCTACCTTTTCCACCAAGTTCCTGAAACAGGGTTCCCTGTGGGATATGTTCAGCTCCATCACCCCGTCGAACCTGGCGCCGATGCTGCGTGTCGGCCTTGATAATTTTAACCTGGTGAAGTATCTGGTGGGCCAGGTGATGCTGGGTGAAGATGACCGTATCAATGCATTACGCGAGTATTTCCCACAGGCGCAGAAGCATGACTGGCGCAGGGTGAAAGCCGGTCAGCGCGTGCAGATAATCCAGAAGGATGCCAGCAAAGGCGGCGTGCTGAAGCTGGGTACCGAAGTGGTCACTTCACAGGACGGCACGATATCAGCCCTGCTCGGAGCCTCCCCCGGCGCTTCTACTGCAGCACCCATCATGCTGGAACTGATGAGCAAAGTGTTTAAACAGCAGATGGCCACACCGCAATGGCAGAGCAAGCTGAAGGCAATTATCCCGTTCTATGGACAGAAGCTGAACGGTAACGTTGCCGCCACCGAGAAAGAACTGGCTGAAACCAGCCGCATTCTGCAGCTGGACTACACGCCGATGGATCCGGCTGCCAACGATGAACCGACCATCACAACCCATTCTGTCATCGGAAAATAACCCTGACAAAGGCGGCCGCGCAGTGGGCCGCCTCTCCCCTCTACTGGCATTATGTCACTGCTGCCATCAGCCAGGCTTTAGGATTTACCGCCTGGAACAGGCCACACCGATATAGGTCATCGGGCGCGCTCTGGATCCAGGGCGAACGCTGTCACCCTACTCTACGGCTCTCCTGTTGCTATCCGTTCGATGAACGCTATATCTGGGCGCTGAAACGTACCGGCGCACTGGCCTGCGAGATGAGCGGCATCGCCGCCGGAGTGAATTCATCTTTCAGCATAAACCCCTGCCTTTTTTAACCGCTATGCTTTATCAATACTCATTGATATTAAACACTGACAGGTACAGCTATGACGCTAAAACGCCCTTTCAAACAGGTCGATGTTTTTACCACTACCCCCTGCAACGGTAACCCGCTGGCGGTGATCATGGATGCCAGCGGTCTGAGCAATGCGCAGATGCAGTCGATCGCCCGCTGGACCCATCTTTCGGAAACCACTTTCGTGCTGCCGCCAACGGATGCCGCTGCCGACTACCGGGTGCGTATTTTTACCAAAGACATGGAGCTGCCTTTTGCCGGCCATCCAACGCTCGGCACCGCTCACGCGCTACTGGAAGCCGGTCATGCGCTCAAACATCCTGGTCAAATCGTGCAGGAGTGTCAGCTGGGTCTGGTAAAAGTCAAAATCGGCGCGGGCGGGGCATTGGCCTTTGCCGCACCGGAGGCCATTCTGACTCCGTTCAATGATGCGCCGATTAGCAGCGCGCTCAACAGCGAACGACTGGAAGAACAGCTTCCGATGATGATCGCTGATATGGGTATTCGCTGGCTGCTGGTGCCGATGACCTCTGCTGAGGCCGTTTTGGCGGCGAAACCGGATGCGGTTGAGTTTACCCGCCTGGTGCAAAAAGCACGGGTAAATGGGGTCATGATATTCGCGCCGCTGCAAGGTGCAAATGAGCAGTACGAGGTGCGGGCGCTAATGATTGAACAGGGCGCACTGGCAGAAGACCCGGTGACCGGCAGCGCCAACGCCTGCCTGGCACGTTATTTTCAGGCGCGCGGGGTGGAGCTGGATTATCACGTCCGACAGGGAACGGCTATACAGCGCGCGGGGCGCCTTAGCGTTAATTATGCCTGTGACGGTATCTGGATTGGCGGCCAGACCGTCACGGTGATTAACGGTACTGTCACCATATAAGTACCGGGGCGGGCTGTCGTATAGTCCGCCGCATACGCCCGACCAGATTGACCAGGCAACCTGAAGCATTGTGCACAGGATTAATTCTCTGGAAATATCTTTCGTGAGCGACTTAACCACTCGCCCCAGGGAATATCCCGGCCGGGGTAAGCCGGTTTTTCAATACGCCAAAAATCGCCAACCCATTGGCGAATAAACGATTCAACCTTTTCTGCAAGAGGCGTTTCAACCACCTCAATATTGAACCAGTAATAAACCGCGACATCGCTACCTTCATATAAGGAGGGAAATAAATAAACACAGCCAATACAAAAGCGCTCATCATTATCCAGGATGATATAAGAAAAACCGGTGCGATCAATGAAATCCTGATAATCTTCGCTGATATAAGCAAGATTATCTTCCCTGCTACGAATATCTTCCGGCCAGCAGTCGGAAAAAATATCACCCAGTATGGGCTTACTCGCCGTCACCGCCGCATAATCCAGATCTGCGTACTCCGGACTGAGCGGGCGAAGAGTAAACCTGTCTCCCTGCACAACAAGCGGTACGTCGAAATCATCAGCAACGACTTTATTGTATACCGCCATGTTCTTACCTTTTTCTTCTGAACTTCAGGTGATAAAAATTCTGATTTTCTGTGTGCACTGACGTGAGTACATCAGGCCGGGCGCAATATTTAAAGGCAGAAAATAAACACCACTTACAAATATACAAGCTGTAATTAACATCATGTTCAGTATGCTTAAGACAAAAAATATCGCTTGTTTTACATTCGGCGGCATCCAAATTTTGCATATAGCCACATTTGTCACACTGCCACACGGTTATATTCATAAAATCCTCTTCGCACTCATATTCAGGTTGAGACCGGACAGCCCAAAAGCGGCCCCTTGATGAGCGTTAATAATGCCAGGCTGCTGAATTCCGATGGCAGCGCGAGTGAGATTTCCGATGAATTTCCCGCGCAGGGTAATAAAACCATGTACCACCGATGAGCACCCTTCTTTCATGTTTCCGCTGGCATCAACAGACTGCATATACGATACGTTGCCGATGATTCTTTCCTGAATAAGCCACAGGTCGCCATCAGACAGCACATGTTGCAGGGCGTTGATCCAGTCATCCCGTTGGCAAAGCCAGCTACAGACAATACCGTTTCCGCCATAGCCCTCTGCCGGTTTGAGAATGAAATCGCCGTCAAAAAATGACCTGACATTACCGTTCGACAAAACCGTGCTCCGGGGAAAAAGATCGGCTATCTCTTGCGCCTCCTCAGCACTCCGCGTGGCGGCCGCATAGCTGACAAGCCAGGGAATAAACGCTTTATTTGAGAAGATCAGCTCCCTGAAACCCAACAATGAGACGAGGCTTTCTTCTTTCAGATGATGAAGAAAAAACCGGTGATCGGGTTGGTTTTCAGATAGCTCATATAAGTTGAACATTGGGATAAAATGCATGACAGCATGACCCTTAAAGAAGATCTGCTCTTCAATGATTTCAAAATCAGCAACCGTGCCAGAAATGTAGAAGCCCGAACGGGTTTTGTTCATATTCATCACAAAGTGATGCAAATAAAAACCGTATTTTTCATAACCTCCGGCTGTTTCGATCACCGGGATTACCGCATTATCACCAACAACGGGGCGTAGGCTCTCCGCCAGGAAACGGAAAGTATTATCCAGCTGCGCCATAGCAATGTCGGAACCACTACGGGCATAAAAATCTTCACGCTGTTGGTTGACGGAAAAGCCATTAAGCCCCCCCAAACAAAACCCGGTATTTATCTCGATAATTTTCCAATGCGTTTCACGGCAAATGGCGTCCCAGCGTAAAGGAACCGGCATCACACATTTATCGAGCTTAATATAATTAAGCATCCACTCAGGGATGCCTAATTCTCGCAGCAGTGTCGCTGGCTGATGAAAATAAGCGATCCAGACTTCCTCCATCAACCGCTCAATACGTGCCAGTGATAGCTGAAGACGTTGCAACGGGTCGTGGTGATATGCAACAGCTGTCAGTAGCCATTCCCATGAAGGATCGATGATGCCATGTTCAATTGCCTGCAATCGCCAGGCATTGGCAGCGCTGAGATCGATCAACTTGTTAGTTGAATAAAGGCTGCTATTTGTCATTAAGCCACTCCCGCAGCTGCTTCAGCGCAGCATGTTCTCTGCTGCGGTACTCGCTATTTTCCAGCAAAATATGGTGCGCCTGTCGGTGATTCTCTACGCTTACCCAGGGTAACAAGTGATGTACCAGATGATAACCATCGAAGCGAGGCAGCAAAAGGGCGCTGAGAAAGCGGTTTTTAATAATGAAGTTTCTCGATTTATGCACCGGATCGTCATTTTTCAGTAATCCGCCGTGATCGAAAACGTCTGTCAGATGCTTCTGCACCTGATAAAAATAGCAAAAGGGAATAATAAAAAGACAAAAAAACCAGAGAGGAAAACAGATAAACACCGGGAACAGTATTAACAGGTAGCAAACACGCAGAGTGTTTGCCCAGTCTGGGGCATCACGATCGAATATGATAAAAAAAAAGGTGTCCTTTATTTGCTGCAAAAGCAAGGCCTGACGGAGATGACGAAGAGTACGCCGACGAGTCATTTTCTTGTGCAATCCGTATTGACGGATACCGCTAAAATCCATGTCTCTTTTCATGTCACCCAAATATTTATGATGTGTCATGTGTTCTTTTCTGATCAACTCAAACTTTGAAAACTCGGCTACTGCAAAAATTTCACCGAATATTTCATTGGCCTTTCTGTTACGGCAAAAACTGAAGTGAATCGCTTCATGCGACATATTATTAATGGCTCTAAAACGCGTACCAATATAAAATGACAGGAAGGGAAATAATAGATAAAAAATGGGAGAGTATGTAGTCGCCCAGCAGGACAGACAAGCAATTAGCCACGGAATAAATACATTTACGAAGGCTATTATCGATGCCTTAAATATCGATTTTCTCTTATTTTCATGCTTAATCTTATTAATCAGTTGCACGTCCATATTATCCTCCCAGCCCATTGAACTTACCGATGCTAACCCGATAGCTAATAGTGGTGACAGTGATGATAATCACGGTACTTAACAGCAAATATCCTATATTCCACTCATTTTTCCCCAATAATAGTGATACCGGCAGTGACGCAGAAAACCCCATTGGCAGCAAAAAGAGCAGCCACTTGACGATCGCTGACGGATAGATAGCGACCGGGATGAATGAAAGTTCGAAAATCATTTCATGGAAGTAATCTACCGGCATTTTCCGACTGGTAATGAATGTCAGAAAATTGAAGATCATGAAGAAACATATATTGATTAAAAAGATACAAACTAACGCTAAGATAAATGACAACCAGTTGAGATCGCTACCTGACATCTCTGGCACGCTGACAAAAAGGTAAGCACAGAGAAAAAGAATAATGAAATTGATCAGATGCAGTGGCTTACACCAGCCAAGCAGCATCATAATCCAGATTGAAACAGGCTTGGTGAGATAAACTTCAATTTTTCCATGCGCTACCTTGTCGAAAAAAGTTTCAACTGAATGGGTGAAAATACTCAATAACAAGCCAAGAAGAACGAAAACAACAAATATCAAGTGAACTTCTTCTTTGCTATAGCTTCCCAGCCTTCCAGAAAAAGATGATAGCTGATCAATAAATACAAACTGAACGAGATAATAACTGAGTGAAAGGATAAATTCTCCACTCAAGTTTTTACCATAGACAAACTGCCTGCAGGCGTTCATATAGATATAATAAAAAATGATCTTCATATCATCCACCTGCACCGTTGTAAACTTTCATCCCTTTATCCCAGACAACACGGACGAAAAGTAAAATCATAATGATATAAGCAACACTGCCGAGTAAAAAATGGTGAAGTATCGCCTGGTTATAAGTTGTAAGATATTCTGCAGGTGCCGATATGATAAAGTGCCACGGGTTATATTTCATTACTGGCATCAGCCATTCAGGCCAGAAGGAGGGCGGCAGAAGTACGCCTCCGAGCAGAGATGAACTCAGAATGCTAAATGACAGCAAAATGTTATACTCAATAACCCAGAAACTGAGTAACGAAAGACCGAAAGAGAGTAAAAAGCAGAGCAATTGCGAAAGAACAATGACCATAATAATCGTCATCAACGCATTGAGAAGAATAAAAACTGCGTTTCCTTCGTAATCCATTGAAGTATGTTTAATGCTATAAATGACCAGAAGAGGTATGGCATATAGCACACTTTCGCCGAGGAACGTAAACAATCTCTGAGTGAGGTAACTAAACGGTTTTGTCAGCCAGACTTCTAACGCCCCTTCCCGGATATGTTCTGAAAGGGTCCGGATTAGATCATAACCGTTATTCAAACGTGACAATATCAGTGCGAAAGCATAATAATAAACAATATCGTTAAAATTAAAGTTATTAACGCTATTTCTTTCCGCAGTAAATATGGCACTCCACAAAATAAGCTGAACGATAAAGGGGGAAAGCGTACCCATAACAAAATCGGTAAAAAACATTGCCTTGTCATTGACGACCGTCAACATACCATTTCTGGCATAGAGATAAATGGCGAAGAAGCGGTTAGTTAAATTCTTTAAATTTAACACGAAGCATCTCCTCCAGTGAGGGAGTAGAAACAGAAAAAGCACAACTGAGTTCAGCAGTCAGCGCCTGTATGAAGCGAGGGCAAGCCTCACGAGAAAGTGAAATATCAATGGCTATCTCATCATCTTTAATCAGCTTACCCTGGAGTATAACAGATGCTTTTATCGCTATTTCGTCAACCCTTTGGGCAGCAGCGGACGGCGTCATTAAATTTTCACAAAAAAGAGTAATGGTCACCATTGACGGTATTCTGTTTTTAAGCTCGTCAATATTACCGTAGAACTGTTCTTTACCTTTATGCAACAAGATAATATCGTCGACGTAACCATCAATGTCACCCATGTCGTGGCTGGTGATAATATAGCTAACACCTCTTTCACGTTTCAACGTTTTCAGAAGCTCGCGGATTTCATATTTGGATGAGATATCCAGCCCGATAGTCGGTTCATCAAGAAAAAGAATCTTCGGCCGGAAAGACAGATTGAATGCAAGCTCGCTTTTCACTCTCTCGCCAAGGCTTAATAACCGCACCGGCTTATCCATAATATTGTCTATATTCAGTAAAGTGGATATTTCTGCCAGATCTTGACGAAAAGTATCTCGCTCAAGGCCGTACAGGGGCTGAACCATTTCCAGACTGCGATACAATGGTAGATCCCACCACAAACAGTTTTTATGTCCAAATACCACACCCAAATTGGTGAACAGCTTTTTTTTCTTTTCATAGGGGTCCATCGCCAGAACCCTGACACTGCCCTCATCCGTACGCTGGATGCCGGACAATATCTTGATCAGGGTCGATTTTCCGGCGCCATTAGGACCGAGAATGGCTAATGACTGCCCCTGATATAGGGTAAAACTAATATTCTCAATCACCTTACTGCGGGTATATTGCGGTCGAAATATATTATCCAGCCGTCCCCGAAAACCTTTCCCCTTAATCTTACTTCGATAGATTTTAGACACATTACTGACTTCAATAAGAGGTGATATCATTCTGCCATCCCCAGCAAAAACGCGCATTCCGTTTTTAACTGCTTATAGTCTCTGTTGATAAGTTCCCGATCGCCAGAGAAGACAAACATTCCCAGGCAATCTTTATGGCAGTAGAATGCTCCTGAAGCCATATCGCCTATTTTCGCCAGCGTATAAGCTTTCAAAGTTGATAATTTTTCCAGTCTGGGAATAGTCACATGCCTTACCTTCTTTCTATCTGAAGAGGAGTGGTCTTTAGGATAGAGTAACCAGGCATAGGCATTATCTGTACCAGATACCCTCAATTCAGAGATAAGACCTAACTGGGCAGCTAAATGCACCCGACGCAGGTCTATGCCGTAAGCATGGAGAACAGCATCTGTGATTGGCCCTCCACCCGGGCGAAATGCAATTTCCAGCAGCGCCGGTTCTTTATCGCTACCGCCAAATGCTTCAATATGAAAGACGCCATCAGGAAAGTTGAAAGCGCCTCTCAGTTTCTCAGTAAAAGGCTGCCAGATTGCCGCGACGTCTTCATGCGGCACCGACACGCTGCCCAGCAGTGCACCGTGCAGATAATCCAGCGGTTTGCCGTCATAGACCCCGACAGAGATAAACACGATGCGCCCGGCAAAAATGGCACAGTCAATATGGAAAATATCTCCCGGATGATAGGCCTCAATGATGAACTGTCCGTCATCCATATCCCGATAGTCTTCAGCGCATCTCACGAGTTCAGCAGGTAGTTCCGCTGCGCTCTGCAACACGGTGACCCCTACCGCGCCTGCAAGAGAACGCGGCTTCAGCACCAATGGAAAAGGGACGTCGCCCCGCCGAACATCTTCCTGGCTAAATTGTTCAGGCGTCGGGATGCCATGAAAGGAGGCTACCTTTTTCATCTGCTGCTTATCGCGGTATTTTCTGGCCTCTTCGCATTTCATTCCCGCCAGCTGCAGTCTTTCACGAACATATGACGCGACAAAAACGGAGAATTCATCATTTGAAATGACTTCAGTTATCTGATGGATCAGAAAAATGTTTTCAATAACGGCAGCAACCTCTGAATGAACAGCAAAATCCCGCACGATAAAATATCTCTCGCTCTCGGTGAGAGTGCCTGCGGCGGTAAAATCCTCAATAAGAAAGACAAAACGGGATGACGGGATATGATATATCTCCTCCAGTTCGCCTATTTTCTCGGTAATATCCAGCTCACATGAAACAACCAGTATTTTTTTCATTTCGGTTTCAACATTGATTAATAACGGTTCTTCTCTTGTAACTTTTTTCAGGCGGGATCTCGTCTAACTGAACGGGCTTAACGTAAACTTTATGGGCAAAAATCTTACAAAGATGCGCCTGAAATGCGTCAAACATGCTGTCATTCTGGCTAACCGTCTTGTCGCGACAGATATACAGCACATCAATGTGGTCAGGGGCGCGTTGTACCACACGAAATTCCAAAATATTGCTGTCATCCTGACAGAAGAACCTTTCCACAGCGTCCAGAATACTTGCAGGCGGGATGGTTTTCCCCTGCTGCGTTGTCAATCCTTGGTCTGCTCTGCCATGAAGCTTTTTAAGACGATGAAAATGGCTGCCGCAGGTGCAGCTTTGCTCATTTTCATCCATTTCACACAAATCGCCTTGCTCATAACGAATCATTGGCATTGCCTGGTTCCACAGATCGGTGCCGACAATTTCCCCAACGCCATTGCTGTCACAGTTGATGATTTCCAGATGCACATCATCTTCAACAACATGGTAATGCTTATCTCTGCACTGCATGGCCAGGATATCGAGTTCTTCCGATGAGTATTCATCCCGAACCGGCACCCGGAAGATGCTCTCGTAGCGATCGCGCTCTTGCTGGGTGGTGGTTTCAGAATTGGTTGATATCAACTCCACGCCGTGCACATCCAGCCGCTCGCCGATAGCTGCCAGTTGCTGGAGATAGCTCCCAATTGATGAGATGATTTGCGGTCTCAGGTACTTGATATGCTTTAACGCATAGAATCCGGGGCAATCCTGACTCAGGGTAAATACTCTGTAGTCTCCCAGAACCGACGTATGCCACCATACACAGTAGTGAATGTTGTAGATCCAGCGACTGGGATCCAGATGACGACCAGACATAAACTCAAACATGCGATATTTGTGCAAAATATCGAGATTAGCGCGGTGCTGCGGCAGGATTATCTGTACCTGTTTTCCTGAAGAGCCGGAACTACTCATCCAGCGGCAGCTGGCGGGCTTGAACTTGTTTGATGGCATCCCCAGCGGAAAATGCGCTATCACATCATCCTTGCTGATGCTGGGCAATGTGGCGAAATCGCGATATGTACGTATTGCGCCTTTTTCATAACCACAGCTTCGGTATTTTTCATGATAGAAGGGCGAAGTGGTAAATGCCCAGTCAACCATGCTGCGTAGTCTCTCAAGTTTCCAGGCATCAAGCTGTTCCCGGTCAAGAGTCAGTCTTCCCCGAAATTCAGCATATTCCTTTTCAAGTAATTGCCTCATTTCTGTTTGCCGTTCAATGCTCTCCACCCCTAAAGGTTCCACGTCGGCATAACGCATAATCGTCTGAATTCCGCCGTGGTATTCCCGCACATTATAAACTTCAGACATAGGATTTCAGGCTCCCGCTCCGTTTCACATCCAGGGTGGCACAATGAAATGAACCACCAAAGGTTTGAAAATGCTTAAAGGGACAGAGAATTGTTTTGAACCCCCATTGACAGAATGCTTGCTGCAAAAACACTTCATCTTTTTCAATGACAACGGTTTTTTCATCAAGCATCAGGACGTTGGTATGAATCCATTTGGAGGTCATAAACAGCGGATGCGCATTATCCAGTGTCGAGGGGGGTGGCGTCAGAATTTCCCAATCCCTGAAAATGTCTGGGATCTGTGAAACCCACGCCTTATTCACCAGTACCCGCCCCGGCGCCAGAGGAAGTATGGTGGTATCGATATGCATAGGTGAGGCATCATCAAACTCATAAATATGAATACGGTATTCATCGCCCAGCGTCCGGCGCAACCATTCAATGCCTTTATCATTGGTAACATGGCTACGTTGACCGATGATGTCTTTACCCATTTTCATAAAGTCCGCCGCATCAAAAACCGGCTCGGATTCATCGATCGCTGAATCGAACTTTTCTTCCTGCTCACAATCATGATTGGCTTTCCAGAGCGAGTCCTTTAGCATCGGTTTGGGCGCAGCCAGCCACTCGGCACCACGGGTGAAATAATCGTTGAGAATTTCCCGAAATGAAAACGTTTCAAAGTATCGACTCCGCCAGGCCATCGGAACTTCGATAATTTTCTTGCCTATCGCCAACAGGCAGTCGCGCGGCATTGCTGAGTAGAACCCACCTCCGGTAGTGAAGTGCGGCGTGATAATAGTTTTATGATGATTAACTTCTTCCGGCCTGCGAACCCGAACCCCTTCACTACGCAAAATATCCGCCAGCCGGTCGACGTCCTTTTTAGCGAGTGCAATTAATTCCTCGGGAAATCGACCCGCAGAATGTTTTTTGAAAAAGTTTTTTGCATTCTTTGGGATGACGGCATCAAGCCCAGGGTCCCATTCAGGAACACGAATATCATCGACAATCCCAACGATGACTTCCTCAAGCGGATCCCATTCTGTATACACTTCAACAGGACTCTTCTCAGGGGCATAAATACGAGATTCTTCTTTTTGAAAATTCATATCATCGCCTGCCCTGTTATTGGCTGTTACGTAAGGAAACCGGCAATATTGTAGATTTAATAATTGACTGACTATCGATAAATTTGGGCAGGTAAGGAAGGTTAATCAGTTTTTGTTTCATTCTGCCGACGATATCATCGCATGCGAAATTTGCCCCGACTAGCCAGACCCAGTTTTGTTCTTCCATTTCAAAGAAAACAATGCTTTTAAAGCTGTCATTGAATCTTTTCACCGACTGACTCAATGTCTTATTTCGCCACCAGGTGCTACAGCCAGCTTGTGAAATATATACGCCTTCCGGTGTCAGTAACTGCGTAATTTTTTCGTTGAACTCAGACGTATAAAGCCGGTTTTGCTGCACAGAATCTTCCTGCTCATCAGGCAGATCCAACACAATGATGTCGTACTTATCGCCTCTGGCTATTGCATCATCAATAAACTTATAACCATCACCAATAATGAGATGAACAGGGCCATTATCCTCTTTTGCCAACTGAACCTCTTCCGTGGTGTAGCCGTAAGGAAGAAATCTGGCACAGGCATCCACGCATTCAGCATCAATGTCCACATGAGTGACTTTCTTTGCTCCCAATTCAAGTGCAAGCTTACTGATGACTCCTTCACTCGAACCTACAACCAGAACATGTTTAATTTCCCCGCAGAATAATGCGGCAGGAATAATTTGCCCTTCATGATAAATGAGTTGTGATTCTTCAACGCTTTGTCGTTCATTGTTACAGAACAAGCTAACACCTTGCCCCGTCTTCGCTATGACCATCTCCTGAAAAGGCGTTTTTTTTGAAAAAATAATTTCTTCAATATCCCACACGCGACTGACACCTTTACCAATTGGTTCAATGATTTTGCTCAACATACTTTGCATCTCCTCTGATAACACAGGTTGAATTGACTCTTGTTGGGTTCAGTGCTTTTTCAATTTCCCGGATAGCTAAATTCGGATTGCAGTCACCACAGGTGAATATATCGATGAACGCGGCTGAATGGCTGGGATAAGTATGAATAGATGCATGAGATTCCGACAGAAGGAGTAACGCAGTGCAACCTTCAGGAATAAATTTATGCGATGTTTCATTGAGGATAGTTGCCCCCGAAGCAGCAACTGCGTCACGCATTATTTTTGCGAGGTGATCTTCATCGTTAAGAAGTGAATTAAGTACTCCGTAGAACTCGGCAAAAACATGTTTTCCGCTAAACGAAAAACCGGAAGAATCCTTATTTCCCAATGACATTGCGAGTATTTCCTTATGAATTTTAAAAAAAACAACAAAATACTTACCCTGCGAAATAATTTCTAACACCCCCTATCCGGTTACGTCAAATTTTATTTGTGTTTTCTATAGCTTTCGTCAAGGCGAGAAGTTACAACAAACTGAATTCAATGGAAAAAAGTTTCATTAATTTTTAAGTATTAAACAAAGGCGCCAAAAATACGTTAATAAAAATTAATAAACAATCATTAAACAAACCAATAAGTGGTTAATATTCAAACGACTATCAATCAAGTTCGCCCGCGTCTTGCTCGGCTAAATGCGCAAACAAGGCATCCTTACCGGCATTGATACACGTTGTACATCTCAAGCTGTTTATAGAATCGTCGCTACCGTTTGTTGCTGTCGTAATGTGTAAAACGCCTTCAGTGCATTCTGCTTTTTTTAAAAAAAGCCGTTGAGTCAATCTGACGGAATGTGGCTGTTTTGCTGGTGCGCGACAGTTGTTACGGGATCAATCCCGATGCGATGCCGGTCAACTTTACTGAGCGATTGCTATAGCCTTTTTAATAAAGTCATATGTCAGACGGGTAACGTTAGCGGTGATGGAGCGAAGCAAGTGTAGTCGATCGCTCATTCCGGCACGTTTACAAGCTGGGAATGTAACAAGTGAAAGTTGAGATAAGCCCTCATAAAAACAACGGTCATTTATCGTTATGCAACTATGATAATCAATGTAACCAGATTGAGAGGGCGGCCTGACTTTTAATCCACCGTAGAGACGACAGGGACTCATTTACTGGCTTAGCCAGGCTCTTAAACCTTACGTTGACTGACCAGCAGGCTATAATTGGCAGCAGACCGTTTCTCAGAAGGATTAAAGAAGGATTCATGACGGATAATCAACAATGCGACACCGAAAACTCACAGCAGTCTGCGGATAAGCCGTTAATTGCGATAAAAACCGGTAATCATACTATCGACAAATCTATCACCCGCGTCTCACGGCTGGTTAGCTGGTTCCAGGCTATTCCGGCGGTAGCGCACTTTTTACGGGCCGGAGAACGATTTAACGACCGCCTGGGCAGCCAGTTTGGCGCTGCCATTACCTATTTTTCATTTTTGTCACTTATTCCCATCCTGATGGTCTCTTTTGCCGCCGTCGGTTTCGTACTCGCCTCGAATCAGAGCCTGCTGACCGAGCTGATCGGCAAAATCGTCGGTAACATTAGCGATCCGTCGCTGGCATCTACGCTAAAAAATACGGTAAATACCGCCATTCAGCAACGCACCACCGTCGGCCTGACGGGCCTGCTGGTTGCCCTTTATTCCGGCATTAGCTGGATGGGTAACCTGCGCGAGGCCATCCGCGCCCAGTCACGCGATGTCTGGGAGCGTGCACCGCAGGACCAGGAAAAAATCTGGTTTAAATACTCGCGCGACTTTATTTCGCTCATCGGCCTGGTACTGGCATTAATTATCACCCTGTCACTCACCTCAATTGCCGGGGCGGCACAGGCGAGCATCGTGCGGGCGCTGGGGCTTGAGAACATTGAATGGTTACGCCCGGTGATGACGCTGATCGCTTTGTCGATCTCGATTTTTGCTAACTATTTGCTGTTCTTATGGATTTTCTGGATACTGCCGCGCCATAAGCCGCGCAAACGAGCCTTGTTTCGCGGTACCCTGCTGGCGGCAATCGGTTTTGAAGCGATCAAATTTATCATGACCCTGACACTGCCTAAACTGGCTTCGTCGCCATCCGGTGCTGCTTTCGGTTCAGTGCTGGGACTGATGGCCTTTTTCTACTTCTTTGCGCGACTCATCCTGTTCTGTGCCGCATGGATCGCCACGGCACAATACCAAAACGACCCTGAAAACCCGGAAGATGCGGAAGACGCGCAGAAAAGCTGATAAGGCAGACGGGTCGATCCTGAGTACGGATCGGCCCGGGCATGATTTTTGTCGGCACTGGCTTTAAACCCCGCCCCGCGCGATGTTTTGTTTTAACAGTGCGCAACTGTGATCCTGCAATTCCTCGGCAGAAGCTCGGTTCAGCAACAGCAGATGACGTTTCACGACCATCAAAACCCGTTTATCGTCCCCTAATGCCGCGACAGCGATGCCGTAACTGCCCATATCATCGCGTGCGCCGGGCAGTTCATTCGCCAGACGGATAAACGGGCTGGTGCGTTTAAATTCGTCGCGCGTCACCACCCGCAGCAGATATTCACGCTCTCCGAGCCGATAGGTTTGCCATGTAGCATCCAGCTTCGGGCTTAGATGATCCAGCCGCTGACGAATATCCGGGCGCAGACAGGAGATATGGATATGAAGCTGATTTTGTGTACGTCCCCAGCGTGAATTGACGGCCAGTGCATAAAAGCGATCGTCTATAAGTTCTCCGCGCCGTTCTTCCATAAAATGACGTGTCCGCCATGCTTCAGAGAGAAAATTAGGCGTCGCAGGATTCAGTAGTTTTTGACTTTCAATTCCAGTAATTTTGGAAACTGGAATCAGTAAAAATTGCAGCTGGCCATTACGATCTTTCATTACCACGTATCCATCAGCGATATTGACCTGACGGCATGGAGCCGGGTTGCTCTTCAGCTGCTGACCTGGAATACATTGGTGACTGATTACCTGCCAAAGATAATTTGATTTATTGCTAAAATTCAGTGCGATATAGACAAAGAATACTGTCATCAGTCCCACGAAAACTATCAGAACGGTAACGACCCGTTTTCGCTCCTGCATTATTTCAAACCTCTACCCGATAATTGCTCACAATGTAATCTAAGCAAGGTAGAAAATCATGGTGAATCACACATTCTCCGCGTATTTATTGGAAATAAACTAACTATGACACTCACTTAAATCAAATACTGCCCAAAAAAAAGAGCCGACCGTTGTCAGCTCCCTTTGGCGGTATCAAGGAATGAACTAGCGCTTCATCACCTGGTCGTATGTGCCGCCTTCTGCGAA
This sequence comes from Erwinia pyrifoliae DSM 12163, assembly GCF_000026985.1. Classification (NCBI taxonomy): domain Bacteria; kingdom Pseudomonadati; phylum Pseudomonadota; class Gammaproteobacteria; order Enterobacterales; family Erwiniaceae; genus Erwinia; species Erwinia pyrifoliae. The sequence goes on along the minus strand of NC_017390.1, from coordinate 127,505 downwards.
GTGGGTTTTCTGTGCCTGGCTCCAGCCACCGAACTTGCCATCAATGGTAAACAACTTCACCGGCTGGAAGGTGCTGGCGTACTTCTTAGCCACGGCGGCATCACGCGGGCGGTAGAAGTTTTGTGCGGCAATGTCCTGCCCTTCAGTGGAATAGAGGTACTTCAGATAATCATCGGCCACTTTACGCGTGTCGCGATCGTCGACCACTTTATCAACGACGGAAACCGTGGGTTCAGCCAGGATCGACTCGCTCGGGGTAACGATCTCGAACTGGTCTTTACCCAGCTTATTAACCGCCAGATAAGCCTCATTTTCCCATGCGATCAACACATCACCGATGCCACGTTCAACGAAGGTATTGGTTGCGCCGCGCGCGCCGGAGTCCTGTACTTCAACATTATTGAACAGCGCCTTAACGTATTCCTGCGCTTTCGCCGGGTCGCCGTGATTGTGATCCAGCGCCCATCCCCAGGCCGCCAGATAGTTCCAGCGTGCTCCGCCGGACGTTTTAGGATTCGGCGTAATCACCGATACGCCCGGCTTGATCAGATCCGGCCAATCGTGAATCTGTTTCGGATTTCCCTTGCGTACCAGGAACACAATCGTCGAGGTGTAAGGTGCGGAGTTATCCGGCAGACGGGTGATCCAGTTCTTGTCTATACGGCCACGTTCAGCAATCGCGTCAACGTCAGACGCCAGCGCCAGCGTCACCACATCGGCTTTGATACCATTAATGACTGAGGTTGCCTGCTTGCCGGATCCGCCATGCGACTGACGGATTATAACGTTGTCGCCGGTTTCCTGCTTGTAGTGCGCGCTGAACGCTCTATTGTACTGTTCATACAGTTCACGGGTCGGATCATATGACACGTTTAATAGCTGGATGTCCTTCGCCAGTACGCTGGTTGAGGCCAGTAACAGGGTAACTCCCACGCTCCACTTATTCATTGCACGCACTCCCAAAGGTTTAACTGTCAGGGAGCGTGACACAGAGTGTTGCACGTATTAAAGAATTAAAAATTAGTTGTCATAACTATATGGAATAAGGTTTTACCTGGAAAAGGCGCTGATAACCAGCGCCTTGTTTCTGGCTAGTAGAGTTTCTTGGCGGTATCCAGCCAGTCACCTTTAAACGGACGTTTCATGTTTTCAATCGCATCGATAATATCGTGATGCACCATCTTCTCATTCTGAATGCCGACACAGCGCCCACCGTAACCTTGTAACAGCAGTTCTATCGAGTAGGCACCCATGCGTGACGCGAGAATACGGTCATAAGCAACCGGAGCACCGCCGCGCTGAATATGACCCAGCACCGTTGAGCGCGTTTCGCGTTTGGTTTCCTGTTCGATATATTTCGCCAGCTCGTCGATATCGCAGATATGTTCCGTGATCGCTACAATCGCGTGCTTTTTACCTTTGGCAATCCCGGCTTTGATCTCATTCACCAGCTCCTCACGAGTATAAGGAATTTCCGGCAGTACGATAAACTCACAGCCACCGGCAATCGCCGCTGCCAGCGTCAGATCGCCACAGTAACGCCCCATCACCTCAACGATTGAAATACGCTGGTGCGAGGACGAAGTATCACGCAAGCGGTCGATCGCCTCCACCACGGTTTCCAGCGCGGTGAAATAGCCAATGGTGTAATCAGTGCCGGCCACGTCGTTATCAATGGTGCCCGGCAGACCAATACATGGGAAGCCCATTTCGGTCAGGCGCTTGGCCCCCATATACGAACCATCACCGCCGATCACCACCAGTGCGTCTATGCCGCGTTTCTTCATGTTTTCGATGGCGACGCTGCGCACATCCTCATGGCGAAACTCCGGGAAGCGTGCGGAACCCAGGAAGGTACCGCCACGGTTAATCATATCCGATACGCTGTAGCGGTCGAGATTGATCATGCGGTCCTCATACAAGCCCAGATAGCCGTCATAAATGCCGCAAACTTCAAGACCTTCGCTAAGGGCGGCGCGCACAACACCACGGATCGCCGCATTCATGCCTGGGGCATCGCCACCACTGGTCAGTACACCGATTTTTTTGATCATGACAACCTCTGAACTTGTTGATGCAAATAATGAATTCTGGACGCCGCAGCGGGTCGAAGCGCAAAAAAAGGCAATCGACTCAAGTAATGGCAACAGTATATCAAACCCTGTAGGCTGAATTGGTTGAGGTCTGGCAGTATTTGGCTATTTTTTTACGCTGTCGCATCTTTATGACAACTTAAGCACGCCTTTTCCCTGAGATCCTATTACTGGCCAAATTTTCCACGGCGTTCTTTCGCTACCACAGAGCGAGGGTCCTGATGAATTATCACGTCAGAACCGGGAAACTTATGCAGCAGCGCCTGTTCAACCTGGTCCGCCAGCTGATGCGCCTTACACAGCGGCAGATGATCGTCCATTTCCAGATGCAGCTGGATAAAACGCGTGGGGCCGGACTGACGGGTACGAATATCATGTGCGCCACACACGCCAGGCCAGGCTGCGACAATATCAACAATCGCCTGATGTTCTGCAACGGGCAGAGCACGGTCGAGCAGTGCCTGTACCGCATCATATCCCATACGTAGAGCGCTATATAAAATCCAGCAGCCAATGCCTAAAGCAAACAACGCATCGGCACGGTGAAAACCATACCCGCTCAGCGCCAGGGCCAGCAAAATAGCGCCATTCATCACCACGTCAGACTGATAGTGCAGCATGTCGGCACGGATGGCCTGACTGCAAGTATGGCGTACCACCCAGCGCTGGAAAGTGACCAGAATCAATGTAGAAACCAGTGCTGTCAGCGTGACGATAATCCCCACCAAAGGGGCTTTCATCTGTTCAGGGGAGGCAAGATGTTGTAAGCCGGTAAGGAACAGGAAAAGCGCGGAACCACAGATAAACATACTTTGCGCCAGCGCAGCGAGAGACTCGGCTTTACCGTGACCAAAAGTGTGTTCGGCATCGGCGGGCTGCAACGAATAACGCACAACCAGCAGGTTAGTTAATGAAGCGGCAATATCAACCAGCGAATCCACCAGCGCCGCAAGCACGCTGACCGACCCGGTATACCACCAGGCGAAAATTTTAATAATCAACAGCAGCGAAGCCAGTACCGTGGCTGCAATCGCCGCCGCAAAAACCTGCCGCGCATAGTTTGCCTTCATAGCGCTACTCACCTGATTTAGTCGGTTAAGTATACGGGATCTGCGGCAAAAAAAACCCCGCCATCATGGCGGGGGTAGACAGGGGTATGTCTATGGCAAGGAAAACAGGGATAATGTGTTAGTGGTTAATGGTTACTAAGGGGTGCTATCAGTGCTACTTGCTGCCTGCAGCGGTGAAGATAACTGCATATTCGTCAGCCTGCGCAGTTCACCAAGGCGCTGCTGGTGTTTCTGTTGCAAAATGCTTTGCTGCTGGGGCGTTAACAAATGGTACATCTGGTTGCGAACCCTGCCCATTTCGACCTGGCGGGCAACTTCAGCATGCGCAATTTTCTTCGCCTGAGCCTCGTAGGCCGCTTTATCAAATTTATCTGCAATAATCAGCTCGTGCAGTTGGTCTAAATCGCTAATACTTATAGGAGATCGATCGTACCTGGCCTGCTGCATCAGGTCACGCATCTCCTGACGTTGCTGCTCTGTCAGGCTGATGCCATCGAACATGTTGCTTTGTGGAACTTGCCTCAGTGTACGGTTCGTTCCGTCATCCTGATGCATCTCTCCAGTCGTCGCGGCATTTGCAGACCAGGCGACGAAGAAGGTAATTATCAGCGCCGGAACCACAACGACGGCAGTTACTTTGCGCATCGTTCACTCCCACATACGTTTCCGTATTTCGATTCAACCAAATCGAGTCTACGGAGCATGCTGCAAACATGCGTCAGGGGGTGTAAAACTACGTAAAGTCGTAGATTGAGCGCATTCGTTCACGGTATTTTGCCTGCGGAGGGCAACAAAAAATGAATAAGATCTTATTGGTTGACGACGACCGCGAATTGACTTCGCTGCTGAAGGAATTGCTTGAAATGGAAGGGTTTAACGTTCTGGTTGCTGGTGATGGCGAGCAAGCTCTGACGCTACTGGACAGCACCGTCGACCTGTTATTACTTGATGTAATGATGCCCAAGAAAAACGGCATCGATACCCTAAAGGAACTGCGTCAACAGCATCAGACGCCGGTCATTATGTTAACAGCGCGCGGAAGCGAACTGGACCGCGTCCTTGGGCTTGAACTGGGGGCTGATGACTACCTGCCAAAACCCTTCAACGATCGGGAGCTGGTTGCACGTATTCGCGCTATTCTGCGCCGTTCAAACTGGAGCGAACAGCAGCATCTGCAGCACGATAACAGCTCCCCGACGTTGGAAATTGACCTGTTACGCTTGAATCCGGGCCGTCAGGAAGCCAGCTTCGATGGGGAAACCCTGGATTTAACGGGGACCGAATTTACGCTGCTCTACCTGCTGGCACAGCATCTGGGCCAGGTGGTGTCTCGTGAACATCTCAGTCAGGAAGTACTGGGCAAGCGTCTGACGCCATTTGACCGGGCAATTGATATGCATATCTCCAACCTGCGGCGTAAATTACCGGAACGCCAGGATGGGCATCCGTGGTTCAAAACGTTGCGAGGCCGGGGTTACCTGATGGTATCCGCGACATGATATCCAGCCTGACCACCCGTATCTTTGCCATTTTCTGGCTTACCTTGGCACTGGTACTGATGCTGGTGTTAATGCTGCCCAAACTTGATTCGCGCCAGATGACGCCGCTGCTGGACAACGAGCAGCGGCAGGGCACGATGATTGAACAGCACGTTGAAGCGGAACTCAGGCAGGATCCGCCCAATGATTTAATGTGGTGGCGCAGGCTGTTTCGCGCCATAGACAAATGGGCACCCCCCGGGCAACGCCTGCTGCTGGTCACCAGTGAAGGACGCGTGATTGGCGCGCAGCATAGTGAAATGCAGGTGATCCGTAATTTTATCGGTCAGTCTGATAACGCCGACCGACCGCAGAAGAAAAAGTATGGCCGACTGGAGATGGTCGGCCCGTTCTCCATCCGAGATGCCGAGGATAGTTATCAGCTGTATCTGATCCGCCCGGCAGGCAGTTCACAACTGGACTTTATCAATCTGCTGTTTGACCGCCCGCTGTTGCTGCTGATTGTCACCATGCTGATTAGCTCCCCGCTGCTACTGTGGCTGGCATGGAGCCTGGCTAAACCCGCGCGTAAGCTAAAGCATGCCGCCGATGATGTCGCAGCAGGCAACTTGCGTCAGCGGCCCGAACTGGAGTCCGGCCCCCAGGAATTCCTCGCGGCCGGAGCCAGCTTTAACCAGATGGTCAGCGCGCTGGAACGCATGATGAATGCACAGCAGCGCTTATTATCCGATATTTCCCATGAGCTGCGTACCCCGCTAACGCGCCTGCAGCTTGCGACCGCGCTGATGCGCCGTCGTCATGGTGAAGGTAAAGAACTGGAGCGTATTGAAACAGAGGCGCAGCGGCTCGATGGGATGATTAACGACCTGCTGGTGCTGTCGCGTACCCAGCACAAAAATGCGCTGATTAGCGAAGCGATCAAGGCTAACCATTTGTGGTCGGACGTTCTGGAAGATGCGCGCTTTGAAGCAGAGCAGATGGGGAAATTGCTCGAAATCCCTTATCCTCCCGGCCCCTGGCCGCTATACGGTAACCCCAGTTCGCTGGAAAGCGCGCTTGAGAATATCGTGCGCAATGCCCTACGCTACTCGCACAGTAAAATCTCAGTTAGCTTCGCGGTAGACAAAAAGGGCATTACCGTGCATGTCGATGACGATGGTCCGGGGGTCAGCGAGGAAGACCGGGGGCAGATTTTCCGTCCGTTCTACCGTACCGATGAGGCGCGCGACCGTGAATCTGGCGGCACCGGGCTGGGGCTGGCGATTGTCGACAACGCCATTCAACAACATCATGGCTGGGTCAAAGCCGATGACAGCCCGCTGGGTGGTTTGCGCCTGACAATATGGCTGCCGCTGTATACCACTCACAGCGAATAATTTGCTATCCTTCGGCCCTCGTTCCTGAGGGCCACAACATGCATATCGTTTTATTTGAACCCGAAATCCCGCCCAATACCGGGAATATCATTCGCCTTTGCGCCAATACCGGCTTTCAGCTGCATGTGATAGAGCCTCTCGGTTTCGCCTGGGATGATAAACGGCTGCGCCGGGCCGGGCTGGACTATCATGAATTCGCGGCAATCAGGCATCATGCCAGCTACGAAGCGTTTGCCGCCTCGGAAGCGCCACAGCGTCTGTTTGCCTTAACCACGAAAGGAACGCCTGCACACAGCGCGGTAAGCTTTCAGGCGGGAGATTACCTGTTGTTTGGACCGGAGACGCGGGGTCTGCCGGCCAGGGTTCTTGATGCCCTGCCAGCACAGCAGAAAATTCGCATTCCGATGATGCCGGACAGCCGCAGCATGAATTTATCTAACGCGGTTTCTGTGGTGGTCTACGAGGCGTGGAGACAGCTGGATTATGCTGGCGCAATACTGAGAACTTGACTAGCGTCGCAGCCGGTGCAGAGATGCCGGAATGTACGGATCAGGCCAGGGAGCGGCGGGCGCCGCCACTGCGCGGATGGCAAACGAATAGCACGTTGTCAGATCCCGTCACCAAATTCGAAACCTGGCAGCATCCCGTTGAAGTGCTGATCCATTTCCATTGATGGCTTGTCGCTGTTGGGTTTACCGACGATGCGAGCCGGAACACCCGCAGCGGTGGTGTGCGGAGGCACAGGTTGTAGCACCACCGAACCCGCCCCGATCTTCGCACCACGCCCTACTTCGATATTACCGAGGATCTTGGCACCGGCACCGATCATTACCCCTTCGCGAATCTTGGGGTGACGATCGCCACTGGTTTTACCGGTGCCGCCGAGCGTTACCGATTGCAGAATCGAGACATCGTCTTCAATAATTGCCGTTTCGCCGACAACGATGCCGGTGGCGTGGTCAAGCATAATGCCACGACCAATTTTCGCCGCTGGGTGGATATCGACGGCGAATGAGACGGAAATTTCGTTTTGCAGATAGACGGCGAGCGCCCGGCGACCTTCGTTCCACAACCAGTGGCCAATACGGTAAGCCTGTAAAGCATGGAAGCCCTTCAGATAGAGTAGCGGCGTGGAGTACTTGTCCACCGCCGGATCGCGCTGACGCACTGCCTGGATATCGCAGGCGGCGGAGATAATCATCGACGGCTCTTGCCGGTAGGCGTCCTGAATCACTTCGCGCACGGCAATGGCCGGCATAATCGGATTTGCCAACTTATTAGCCAGCATGTAGCTCAACGCGCTGCCCAGGTCGTCATGTTTTAACAACGTGGCATGGTAAAAACTGGCCAGCATCGGTTCACATTCGGCCAGCTCGCGCGCTTCCGTTTTGATGTCATCCCAGATCTGTTCAGGTTCCACACACATGACTTTCTCCCCATAAAAAATGGCGCCGGTCAGACGCCACAGACGACTACGCAGTGGATTCGGCTTAACTACCGTTGTTCTCGTCCTTCCTTGTGCGCCCGAGCAAACTCAATGCTGCATCGTGCGCATTTTTTCCGCAATAGAGCACCTGATAAATTTGCTCGGTGATCGGCATCTCAACACCGTAGCGCTCTGCCAGCACTTTCACTTCTTTCGTATTGCGAAAACCTTCGACAACCTGGCCGATAGCCTGCTGAGCGCCTTCAACATCCGCGCCCTGCCCCAACATCATGCCAAAGCGCCGGTTACGTGACTGGTTATCCGTGCATGTCAGCACTAAATCGCCCAACCCGGCCATCCCCATAAAAGTGGCGGGATCGGCACCCAGTGCCGCGCCAAGGCGGCTCATTTCTGCCAGCCCACGGGTGATTAACGCGGTGCGGGCATTGGCACCAAAACCAATGCCGTCCGAGATGCCCGCGCCGATAGCGATAACGTTTTTCACCGCTCCGCCCAGCTGCACGCCAATAAAATCGGGATTGTTATACACGCGGAAGCTTTTGCCGCAGTGCAACAGCTGCTGTAGCTCTTCCGCAAAAATGCTATCCGTGGCCGCCAGTGCAATCGCGGTTGGCAGGCCAGCCGCCAGCTCTTTAGCGAAGGTTGGCCCCGATATCACCGCCAGCGGAATGTTATCCCCGAGGATCTCACGCGCCACATCCTGGAGTAATCGCCCGGTCTCTTTTTCCAGACCTTTCGTTGCCCAAACCAAACGCGAATCGGCACGAAGGTGTGGTTTGATTTGCTGCAATACATCGCCAAATACGTGACTCGGCACCACCACCAGCAGATCGCGACTGGCCGCTATCGCCGCCGCAAGGTCGGTTTCAACTATCAATGAATCAGGAAAAGGCACATCGGGAAGGAAAGCGCGGTGACAACGGTCGGCCTGTAACTGAGCCTGGTGCCGGGGATTATGGCCCCACAGCACCACCTTATGGCCGTTACGGGCCAGCGTAATCGCCAAAGCGGTGCCGTAAGAACCGGCACCGATGACGCTCATCGCAGCATAAGCGCTACGCATTACGCGTCCTGCTGCTTCACTGCACCTTCTGACTGCTGGAGATAATTCATAAACAGCGCGTCAAAGTTAACCGGTGCAAGGTTCAGCTGCGGGAAGGTACCACGCGATACCAGGCTGGTGATGCATTCGCGGGCATACGGGAACAGGATATTCGGGCAGTATGCACCCAGGCAATGTGCCATCTGGGTGCCTTCGATGCCACCAATTGAGAAGATGCCCGCCTGCTGAACTTCACACAGGAACGCAGTGTCTTCACCCACGGTCGCGGTCACCGTGACGCGCAACACCACCTCATACACATCGTCAGACAGCTGGCTCGACGCAGTATCGAGATCAAGCTTGACTTCAGGCTCCCACTCTTTCTGGAAAACCTGTGGCGCATTAGGTGCTTCGAAAGAGATGTCTTTAGTATAAATACGCTGGATCTGGAAAGACATCTCGGTATTGTTTTGTTCTGACATGGTACTTAACCCTATTAGTGAATAATCCGTTATAGTGCGGCAGCGATAAACAGGCAACAGTGCGCCAGGTGCGCAGCCTTTCCTATTTTAACAGCGCCTCAAGACCGTTACGACCGTCAAGAGCAAACAGGTCATCACAGCCACCAATGTGCTGTGCATCAATAAAAATTTGAGGAACCGTGGTCCGGCCGCTGCGTTTTATCATCACCTCTCGCAGGGTGGCGTCCCCATCAATCGGGATTTCCTGATAGCTGGCACCTTTCTGGTCCAGCAGCGCTTTCGCCCGATGGCAGAAAGGACAGGTCGATTTGGTGTAAATCTCAACAGTAGCCATGCCGGCCCTCCAACAATGAATCGATCGCGGTTCTACGGGTTATTTGCCGCGAACCAATGGCAGGTTCTCGCTGCTCCAGCCGGAAACGCCATCTTTCAGCACGTACACCTGCTCGTAACCCGCTGCACTAAGTTGCGCTGCGGATTCGCCAGCTGAGGTGCCGGTAGCACACACCACGATCAGCGGCTGGGCTTTGTGTTTTTCCAGCTCGCCGTAGCTGCCTTTTTTGATCTCTGCCGCCAGCACGTTAATTGCATTGGAAATATGGCCCTTGCGGTAATCATCACGCCCACGCACATCTACTACCACGGCTTCTTCTTTGTTAATTAATCGGGTCGCTTCACCACGGCTAATCACTTTTACTTTGGAGAACATGCCCTTAACGGTGGTCACGATCACCAAAACCAGCAGAACAACCCACGCCAAAGCTAAAATGGTGTGATTGCCTGCGAACTGCATAATATCTTGCATGAGGGGTAACAACTCCCGAAAGGGTTAATAAGCGAAAACAAGGGTTCTGAGTATACCTGCCAGGAGTGCCATGTACAGTCGAGAAGCCCTTCAGAGTTATGTTTTCTGCGACAGATTACAAAAAAAAGTTGCCATCAGTGAAAACGGTTATCCTGTGATGACATCGTAGCGATCTTAAGCGGTTAATTGTTGCGCAATCTCACATATTTGCACATGCTGATTAACCGTTTGCCTGCCAACATCAACGCGTTCGCTGCTGCGCACGTCAGGCGGGAATTGTTACACCAGAAATAGAAAATCACCGAGAGACGGCTGGTAAGCTGCTGTTCATCGTGAAATAATCCGCAGCTATGAGGGATAAAGTAACAGTGTTACATTCATGGACCCCGCGTTATCTGCAGGTGAAAGCACGGCCTCAACGTGCAAGCTTGTCCATCCTGACCGCCAGTGCACTCTGCACCGGCGCACTGTTATTCTCTTTTTTTGCGCAGGCAGCCGAAGACAGCAAATCACAGCTGCAAAGCATTCAGCAGGACATCGCGGCGAAAGAGAAAAGCGTACAGCTGCAAAAACGGCAGCGCAGCGAACTGCTTGATCAGCTGCAAAGTCAGGAAAAAATTATTGCGCAAGCCAGCCGTCAGTTGCGCGTCACGCAGAACACCCTGTCTGCGCTAAATAAAGAGATAACCAGCCTGACCGCCTCAATTAGTCACCTTCAGCAGCGGCAAAAGCAGCAGGAATCCAGTCTTGGCGCACAGCTCGATGCCGCATTCCGTCAGGGCCAGCATAGTGGTTTCCAGCTCATACTGAGCGGTGAAGAGAGCCAACGTAGCGAACGCATACTGGCTTATTTTGGCTACCTGAATGAGGCACGGCAAAAAGCAATTGAGGCACTCAAACAGACGCGAAGCGACCTGACGCTGCAAAAGACCAGCCTGGTCGATAAGCATGCGCAACAAAGATCCCTGTTAACGCAGCAGCAGTCACAGACACAGAAGCTGGAAGGGGCGCGCCAGGCGCGTAAAAAAACCCTGACTAGCCTTGAGTCCTCTTTAGAAAAAGATCAGGCGCAGCTGGTTGAGCTACAGCATAACGAAATTCGTCTGCGCGATAAGCTGGCCAAAGCTGAACGTGAGGCCAGGGCGCGGGCAGAGCAGGAAGCGCGTGAAGCCGAGAAAGTGCGCCAGCGTGAAGCGCAGGCCAAAAGTAAAGGCTCGACCTATAAACCTACCGACAGCGAGCGCGCCCTGATATCGCGTACCGGCGGGCTTGGGCGGCCAGCGGGACAGGCGCTATGGCCAGTTCGCGGCAGTATTGAACACCGCTTTGGCGAACAGTTACAGGGAGAGCTGCGCTGGAAAGGACTGGTGATTGGTGCCCCTGAAGGGACCGAAGTCAAAGCGATCGCCGATGGACGCGTGCTGATGGCCGACTGGCTGCAAGGGTACGGTCTGGTGGTGGTGATTGAGCACGGTAAGGGCGATATGAGCCTGTATGGCTACAACCAGAGCGCGCTGGTCAGCGTGGGGACCCAGGTACACGCCGGGCAGCCCGTTGCGCTGGTCGGCACCAGCGGTGGCCGTGGTACACCTTCACTCTATTTTGAAATCCGCCGCCAGGGACAGGCCGTCAATCCACTACCGTGGTTAGGAAGATAAGTTTTGATGCAACCACTGCGAAAACTCGGCGAGGCGCTGATTGCCATCGCTATCGCCAGCCCGGCCTGGGCGGGTAAGCTTTCGATTGTCATTGATGATTTTGGCTATCGCCCCGCGCTGGAACAGCAGGTGTTACAGATGCCTGCTGCCATTTCCGTCGCCGTGCTGCCTAATGCCCCACACGCACGAGAAATGGCCACTAAAGCCCACCAAAGCGGCCATGAAGTGCTGATCCATCTGCCGATGGCTCCACTGAGCAAACAGCCGCTGGAGAAAGACACCCTGCGCCCGGATATGCCCACTGAAGAAATCGGACGAATCATCCGGGAGGCCGCTGCCGCAGTGCCCTATGCCGTCGGTCTGAATAACCACATGGGTAGCGCGATGACTTCAAGCCTGCCGGCGATGCAGAAAGTGATGCAGATACTTAATCACTATCATTTTTACTTCCTTGACAGCATGACTATCGGCAACAGTCAGGCCACCCGCGCAGCCGAAGGTACGAATGTGAAGGTGGTTAAACGCTGGGTATTTCTGGACGACAGCCAGAATGAAGCGGATATCCGCGTGCAGTTCACTCGTGCGGTGCGCCTCGCCCAACGTGACGGCTCGGCCATTGCCATAGGCCATCCTCACCCGTCCACGGTCAGAGTACTCCAGCAGATGCTGCCAGGCTTACCCGCAGACATTATCCTGGAGCGCCCAAGTCAGTTGCTCAATGCAACACAGCCTGTTAAACCTGCCCCTTTGCCTGCACATCCGCTGAAACCGCGTAACCCTTTCCGTGGCGGTTCAGTTTGCCCGGTAAAAGCGGTTCCGGTTCCGGCAACGCGGGCGCTGGAAACCATCACCGAGAGCATTAAGCACAACCAAATGGTGCAAGAGACTGCCAGCAAACTTTCCGTGAAGTTTCACTTTTAAACCGGGGCGGCGTTTACTGCCCCCAGAAGGCAACATGCACAATAATATGTTGCCTGTCGTATAAACAAACGTCGCATCAACTCAGGCGCGTTACAGATTCCCCAGGCTGTCGGTGACGCGTGGAAATGTTATGATGTGAACCATTCGCGCGTGGAGCGTCCTGTTTCACCCCACTGTTTAGGGTTATAGCTCATGATTATCGTTACCGGCGGTGCTGGATTCATTGGTAGTAACATCATTAAAGCGCTTAATGACAAGGGTATAACCGATATTCTGGTGGTCGACAACCTGAAAGACGGCACTAAATTCGCTAACCTTGCCGACCTGAATATCGCCGACTACATGGATAAAGAAGACTTCCTGATTGCGATTCTGGCAGATGAAGACTTCGGCGATGTAGAAGCCATTTTCCATGAAGGCGCGTGTTCTTCCACGACCGAGTGGGATGGCAAATACATGATGGATAACAACTATCAGTATTCAAAAGAGCTACTGCACTGGTGCCTGGAACATCAGGTTCCGTTCCTGTATGCCTCATCTGCCGCCACTTACGGTGGTCGTAACGCCGACTTTATCGAAGAACGCCAGTACGAACAGCCGCTGAATGTTTACGGCTACTCTAAAATGCTGTTTGACCACTACGTGCGTGACATTCTGCCGGAAGCGCAGTCGCAGGTATGTGGTTTCCGTTATTTCAACGTCTACGGGCCGCGTGAAGGGCACAAAGGCAGCATGGCGAGCGTGGCGTTCCATCTCAACACGCAGCTGAATCAGGGCGAAAACCCGAAATTGTTCGCAGGCAGCGACGGCTTCAAACGCGACTTTATTTACGTTGAGGATGTTGCCGCAGTGAATTTGTGGTTCTGGGAAAATGCCGTCTCCGGTATCTTTAACTGCGGTACAGGTCGTGCTGAATCCTTCCAGGAAGTCGCCGATGCCGCGTTGAAGTACCATCAGAGCGGTGAAATCGAATACATCCCTTTCCCGGAAAAACTGAAAGGTCGTTATCAGGAATTCACGCTGGCCGATCAGACCAAACTGCGTGCAGCCGGCTACGATAAGCCCTTCAAAACCGTTGCGGAAGGTGTCGCGGACTATATGGCGTGGCTTAACCGTAAAGCGTAAGGGACGGTTCGCAGATGAAAATTCTGGTTATCGGCCCTTCCTGGGTCGGCGATATGATGATGTCGCACAGCCTGTACCGCACCCTGAAAGCCGAAAATCCTGCAGCGACCATCGATGTCATGGCACCCGCGTGGTGCCGTCCATTACTGTCACGCATGCCGGAAGTTAACCAGGCATTGCCGATGCCGCTGGGTCATGGTGCGCTACAAATTGCTGAACGCCGTCGCCTGGGTAAGGCGTTGCGGGCGACAGGCTATGACCGTGCAATCGTGCTGCCTGGCTCGTTTAAATCTGCGCTTGTGCCCTTTTTTGCCGCCATTCCACGCCGTACCGGCTGGCGCGGCGAGATGCGCTACGGGCTGTTGAATGATCTGCGCGTATTGGATAAAAATGCCTTTCCACTGATGGTGCAGCGCTATGTGGCGTTGGGCTATGACAAAGCCAGCATCCGCAGCGCAAACGATCTGCCGCAGCCGCTGCTGCGCCCTGAGCTTAAGGTACAGGACGCAGAAAAACAGGCCACCATCAGGGTCTTTAAACTGGATAGCCAGCGGCCGATAATCGGCTTCTGTCCCGGCGCGGAATTCGGCCCGGCCAAACGCTGGCCGCATTATCACTACGCCACGCTGGCGCAACAGCTTATCGACCAGGGTTATCAGGTTGTGCTGTTTGGTTCTGCCAAAGACCGTGACACCGGGCAGCACATTCTGGCGAGCCTGTCGGAAGACTCACGTCAGCATTGCCGCAATCTTGCCGGAGAAACCCGGCTTGAACAGGCCGTCATTCTGCTGGCCTGCTGTCACGCCGTCGTTAGCAATGACTCCGGGCTGATGCATATTGCTGCCGCGCTGGAACGCCCGCTGATTGCACTGTATGGTCCAAGTAGCCCGGATTTTACCCCGCCGCTGTCTGAGAAAGCGCGGGTCATTCGTTTGATTACCGGCTATCACAAACTGCGCAAAGGGGACGCCGATGAAGGCTATCACCAGAGCCTGGTCGATATTACGCCAGAACGGGTCATGGCCGAACTGGACATGCTTCACCCCACGTCAGGAGTTTGAATGCGGGTTCTGATGATTAAAACCTCCTCGATGGGGGACGTACTGCACTCTCTGCCCGCGCTGACTGACGCAATGCACGCTATTCCTGCTATTCGTTTTGATTGGGTGGTGGAGGAAGGCTTTGCCCAGATCCCCTGCTGGCACCCGGCGGTTGACCGCGTGCTGCCGGTGGCGATACGCCGCTGGCGCAAACACTGGTTTGGCAGCCAGGTGCGCGAAGAGCGCGTAAGGTTTAAACGTGAACTGCAAGCGTGTGAATATGATGCCATCATCGATGCTCAGGGTTTGATCAAGAGCGCTGCACTGGTTACCCGCTTGGCAAGAGGCATAAAACATGGTGCCGATAGTCGTAGCGCCCGGGAACCCTTTGCCAGCTGGTGGTACGACAAACGCTATGAAATCAGCAAACAACAACATGCGGTACAGCGTACCCGCGAGCTGTTCGCCAAAAGTCTGAATTATCCGCTACCTGCAACAACGGGTGACTATGCTATCGCTCAGCACTTTACCCAGGCGTTGCCTGAGGATGCCGGGCAGTATCTGGTTTTCCTGCATGCCACCACCCGCGATAACAAACACTGGCCGGAGAGCCACTGGCGTGAGCTGATCGCTTTGGTACAGCCAGCAGGTCTGCACATTAAATTGCCGTGGGGAGCCGAACATGAATACCAGCGCGCGCTGCGATTAGCAGAGGGTTTTGACTTTGTTGAGGTGCTGCCCAGACTGACGCTGGAGCAGGTCGCACGTACGCTGGCCGGTGCACGCGCCGTGGTGTCAGTCGATACCGGGCTAAGCCACCTTACCGCCGCACTTGACCGCCCCAATATTACCCTGTACGGCCCCACCGACCCGGGGCTAATTGGTGGCTATGGCAAAAATCAACAGGCGTTAATTTCACCTGACAAAAACATGGCAACACTTACCGCTGAGACAGTTCAGACAGCGCTGCAGCAGGTTATCGCATGAAAAAACTCCATATTATCAATTTGGCAAAAATGGGCGGTGTCGAGCGCCTGTTTCTGCAATACATCAATGAAACCACTGATGGCAGCAATGCGGTAATCTGTGTAAGCAATGATATTGGTGAAGAAATTGAGCGCCAAATGCCGCAGCAACAGGTGACCTTCGCTACGCGGTTATTCAATAAGTTATCGCTACGCTGTCCACAATTTTTGCGTAAGTATCTGCTGCAATGGAAAATATTCAGAGCCAATGCCGATGTCATCATTGTCTGGGATCTGATCCCCGGACTGTCTGCCAAACCTAAACGGGGCAAACTGCTCTACTACGATCACGGCTGTTCGTGGCGCTATGCGCGTAACGCAAAAACGCTACGTTTTTTTTCCATGCTGGACGGCGTAATTTCAGCTTCACATGCTTCGAAAAGAGTCATGGAATTGCGTTTCAACCTGCCTTGCCCTAACCCGGTAGTACTTAACCGTATTAAAACCCCGGTCGGCATAAGTCATCAACCAAGAGCACTCCATACACCGCTGCGACTCGGTACGGCATCGCGTTTAGTCAGCCTGAAGGGGATCAGCGTGTCATTGCTGACGCTGCATGAATTAATCCGCCGTGGTCATGACGTTATGATGGAAATCGCCGGAAAGGGTCCTGACAAAGAGGCCTTTGAAACTCTGGTGCAAAAACTGCAGTTGAGCGATCGCGTCACGTTCAGTGGTTTTCAGCATAATGTATCTGATTTCTTTAACCGCATTGATATTTACATGAGCACTCCAATCACTGAGCCTTTCGGCTTGTCTTGTATGGAGGCGCTCTATTACGGCGTCCCGGTGATTTTCCCGCTTGTCGATGGTCAGCCAGAAGCAGTAAGCGATGGCGTATGCGGATTGGGGATCTCACCAAAGGTGTCGGTCATGGAACATCACAAACTTTCAGGGTTACACGTTGATTTTCCCTATGACGTTTACGATCCGGTGCATGACAAGATGGCTCCACCGAAGCTGCTGTCTCATATTGAGTGCGCTGATGCAGTAGAAAAGTTGATGGTGGAAGAGACATATCGCCATTTAAGCCTTAACGCGCAGAATGACTCCATACAATCATTAAGCTTTGATGTGTTTAAGAAAGAGTTTGACAACACACTCAATCTTTTTACCGGACAGTAATTTTTAGGATTGCCGTTATTATGTTGACAGAGAAAAGTCCGCACCCCGCATTGAGTTACCTGATTTATACATGTTGTGCGATTGCTTTTGCTACCGTTCCTTTCGGTCTGAAATTCGGCAAGGATATCTTTTATGTTGCCAGTTATATTTCATTTATCGCAATTGTTTTAAACATAAGATATTACACACTGGATAAACTTAAGCTTGTTGTCTCGTTGTTATTTCTTGCTTTCGGTTTGGGAACGATATTTTGGCTTGTAGCATTTAAGCAACCGGGGCCATATATCGATATATATCGATCTTATATGTCGACTGCACGCTTAGTTATCGCCATGTCGGTGATTAGTCTGGTCGCGCTGAACGAGCGTATTGCCATGCAGAAAATAACGCTTGGGGTGAGTATAGCCGTTGGGCTGTTGGTTAACACATACGCGCTCTATCAAAGATTTTGGCTGCTTCAGTCCAGAATCGAGCTAAACTTTGACCGCACAACCATAGTCGCCTATCTGCTTACAGCCATTAGCCTGGTGATGATGCAGTCGATCCTGATGCATAAAATCCGCTACCGCCTGGGGTTTTATATCGCCGCGTTTATGCTTAGTTATTCCGCCATTATTCTCACCGGCACCCGGGCGGCAATGATAGCTTACCCGATCCTTATTCTGCTTACGGTAATGGTGACAAAAAACATTATTACCGTACGTCATAAGATCACTATAATCCTGTTGATCCCTGTACTCCTTACCTCAACCAGTTTAATTTTTAAAGACCTGGTGATGAGCAGAATACATGATTTTGAAAAAAATATTGTAGCCATCAATGATATTAATTCAGAGAATTCGGTGTTCTCTCGCGTATGGATGCAGGTGGTCGCCATCCGCACGGGTAGCGAGGCGCCACTTGGTCAATCTGCAGAACACCGTGCCAGTGAGGCCGTGAAAATCATTCAGGCAGATCCACAACTCTTTAATGCCAAACGCTACCTGACCGTGCATATGCATAATGAAATCCTTGAAACCTGGTCACTGAAAGGGATCTGGGGAGTCGTTCTGTTATTAGCATTTTATGGCAGCCTGATAGTACTCGCTTTCAGGCTACCGCGTAATGCGATGCTGTTTGGATTGGCTGTGGCGATGGTCATCTATGGACTGAGTGATGTTATTTTCTTCAGTACCGAGGCGACTGCAATCTTCTTATTAGCGATTATCGCCAGTATCCTGTCGACGAAAAAAAATCAAACTGTGACGGAGCAGGCCGTATGTTAACCTCCCCCCCGTTACTCAGCGTCATTGTGCCATTTTTTAATAATGAAGCGTTTCTTATCCCCTGCCTTGAATCTTTATTCAGCCAAATCGGCAATGATATAGAAGTCATTTTAATCAATGACGGCTCGTCAGATAATTCTGCGCACCTGGCGTCACAATGTCTTGCACGCTACCCTGAAGCCAGGGTTCGCTATATTGCGCAACAGAATTCCGGCATTGCCAGTACACGCAATGTCGGCATGCAACACGCCAGCGGGCGCTATATGACTTTTCTTGACGGGGACGATGTGTTAAGCCCGCACTATGTCGACATACTGAAACCCGTTTTACTTTCTGGTCAGTATGATCTTATCGATTTTGATTATCAGCGATTTATTCATAATCCGCCTGAAATCCATAAACAAGAGGGCGTTCGCATCCATGAATATGACTTTGAAAAAAAGGGCATAAGCTGTCTTGAACCCCTTTTTACCCAATCGATGTGGCATCTTTGGAACAGGGTTTATAAACGTGAACTGTTAGATAAGGAACGTTTTGAATCAGGGCGTCGCTACGAGGATGTTATTTTTACACCGTTCATTTACTTTAAAAGTGAAAGGATGGCTCATCTCGATCATACGCTTTACTTCTATCGCGACAACTCTCAGGGAATTACCCGGAATGTGAAACCTGCAGATATTGAAGATATGCTTTTTGCGATAAAGAAAATGGAGCACTACGCCGCAAAAAAGACGGAAAATAGCGCACTAAAAAACCTGGCGGCAAGGATGATCGTTAACTGTTTTGGTGAAGTAAAGAGTCTCACCAAAGCAGCCTATGGTTATTACCACTATAATAAACAGACCATTGCCACATTGCAGCAGGCAGCGCGCCTTTGCGCTGGCTCCTCGGTGCCGGCAAAAAANGATCTGGCAAATGCGCTACCCTCAGGTGGATATGTTATTGTCCAGAATCCGCCTGTTTTGCAAAAAATAGTGCGGTAAGCCGTCAGGATGCCCTTGGAAGCAGTCCTAAAAGCCTCACGGCCTCGTCGTATACGCGTTGAGGCTGAATCACGCCAACGGGGCTTTCTGCTTCCAATGGCAGGGTAAACCCGCTGCGGGAAGCGTGAATAATACAATGAAGGTCATTATCCTGGATCGGCCCAGTGGTACGTGGATCGGCGGTCACAAACAGGCTAATGGTTTTGGCTTTCAATGCCACTGCAAGATGTAACGGCCCTGTATCACCGGTAACCAGGACATCAAAACCGTCAATAAGCGTAATCAGTTGCTGTAATCCTGTTTTACCAACGCGGTCGTCTATAAAGCTGCGGGTTTGCTCATTCACCTGAGCCATAAATTGCCGGGCTTTATTTTCATCGCCACCACCGCCAATCAGCACTATCTGCACATTATCATGCTGTGCAACCAGCTGCTGCGCGAGTTTGACGTAGTGTGAAACGGGCCAGCAGCGAGATTCAGTAGAAGCACCCAGCTGGAAGCCAATCGTTGTTTTATGAGGATCTCTGATGGCCGCCTGATAAGGAGCGGGAATGAACATGGTGGGATCGTCGCTACGGCATCCCAGAACGGAAATTAACTCAAGTTTACGACGGATGAAATGACCGTAGTAGTGGAAAATATAGTTAGTCAGCCATTGCTCAAGCCCGCTGATCCCCGAACTGTAGTTATCTCTTATCACATATTTGGCGCCGGCCATTATGGCGCTGATAACATCATACGGCAGGTGTGAGTGCAGAATAATCGCCAGGTCGGGCTGATGCTCACGTAAAGACTTCAGCAATGGCATAAGAGTTTTTATTTTACTGTTCCAGTAAACGACACGGTTATAGTCTTTACCTCCCTCCACCAGCTCACGATTTTTTTCATGAACCACCAAAGTGATATGTGCATCTGGATATCTTTCACGTACGGCACGGATCGCTGGCGTATTAAACATGAAGTCGCCAAGTGCGGTGGTGGAATAGATAACAATATTATCGAACGAGAGGGCAGCGTCGAAGTTCTCCTTGTTTTCCAGGCGTCCGTGTTTAACGGTATAATTACTCAGAAACCAATTTGTGAGATTAATCTTCCATTTCTTCGACATGTTAGCTCACTTTTTCCTGATAATATTCTGACAATGTCATACCCACTGTTCTTATATGCAGCCAGTCGAATAGCTGCTCCAGATCGTTATACAGCACTTCAATGTCGGCTCCGGTCTTAAATGTCGGGCTGCCGCCGGGCATAAATTCGGAGGAGTGCAGCATAAATTCAACATAATCGCTGCCGTTTGCCAGCGTTTTCTCCGCAACCTGGATCATCTGCGCCAGGTTCCTCCGCATCGGGCGTAACCAGTGCACTGAAGGGCTACGCTGCTTACCACGCAGGCGATCGTAGACCGTTTTCACCTGATTCATTAACGGTGGATGCTTGTATTGAATGCTCATCGGCACTTCAAGCAGCGCAGAGTTCCCCGCCTTAGCAATATCCTGTTCATTAATAAAATAGGCGCGATCGGGGAAATGCTGATAATTCGTGCCGCCGTTACCTTCCGGGTTTCCGGGGGAAAACTGCCAGTTCACGCGCGGGGTAACAGAACAATCCACCTGGTAACCTTGCTCAATCAGTAACCGGGCATAAAAGGCATTAAATGCCCAGCGCCCCGCCCGATGGCTGCGCATTTTTACCTGTAAAGTATCTTCCAGCAGGCGAGTCATATAAATGACCTTTTCCCTGATGTTATCTTCCGGGTATTCAATCAGATAGGGTTTATGCCGCCAGTCATCTCCAGTGAGGTCATACAGCGGTGGACTGTTCCAGGCATGCAGATGCATACCTATCTCACCGCTGTTACGGGCGATAACATCGCGAGCGAACTCAACATACGCCGGGTCAACGGCCATCTCGTAGTTGGTCAGCCAGGTGGGTTTGAACGTATATTTCTCGCAGAGTTGCTGAAAACGCGGCAAAAAATGGGTGTTTTCCGTCATGATCCGATCATGATTTTGCCAAAGGTTATCGCCTTCGGTATCGATGGTGATGATAAACGCGGGCTTACCCATTTTCCTTCCTGCACGGTGGCTTAGATGCGGGTTATGTTACGTAGCGAACGCCGATTGCGCAAAATTATTCTGCCAGCCATTAAGGCTACTGATGCGGTGCTGGCCACGCTAAGACGACTGCTTTAGAATCAGTGACTGGCTTACTGAACAGCGATATAGCATGAAACATTCGGACCTGCCGCTTTCTCCCCACCAGCCTGAACGCATCCTGGTGATTAAATTCCGCCACCACGGCGATATGCTACTCACCACCCCGGTGATCCGCTCGTTGAAAGCGGCCTGGCCTGAAGCTAAAATCGACGTACTGCTGTATGAAGAAACCCGTGCCATGCTCGCCTGTCATCCGGATATTCACCAGATTTATGCGATCGACCGTACATGGAAGAAAAAGGGGTTACGTTTTCAGCTCGGCCAGGAGTGGCGGCTGCTAAAAACCCTGAAACATCAACGGTATGACGTGGTGGTTAACCTGGCGGATCAGTGGCGAAGTGCCATCATTACGCGTTTTACTGCCGCTCCGGTTCGGCTGGGCTTCAATTTCCCCAAACGCCAGGGCCTGCTCTGGCAGCGGTGCCATACGCATCTGGTTGCCACCGACCAACATCAGAATATGCATACCGTCGAACAAAATCTCTCGCTGCTTCTCCCTCTGAATCTCGCCACTCTCGACAACACGGTAGGAATGCATTATTCGCAGGCGGATGACCAGGCCGTTCGCCAGCGGCTAAACGGCACAGAGAAATACATTGTGGTGCAGCCGACCTCGCGCTGGTTTTTTAAATGCTGGAGCGAAGAGAAATTCGCCACCGTGTTACAGTCACTGTGTGATGACGGACATACCATCGTGCTGACCTCTGGTCCCGATACGAAAGAGCTTGGCATGGTTAAAAACATCATCAGCCGCTTATCGTCAGACGACAAGGTGATTTCACTGGCAGGCCAGCTGACGCTGAATCAGCTGGCGGCGCTGATTGACGAAGCCCGGCTGTTTATCGGCGTTGATTCGGTTCCGATGCATATGGCTGCGGCATTAAGAACGCCCTGCATAGCGCTGTTTGGCCCGTCCAAACTGGTGTTCTGGCGGCCGTGGCAGGTAAACGGCGAGGTTATCTGGGCGGGAGATTTCGCACCGCTGCCGGACCCGGACAGCGTCGATACCCAAACCTCAGAGCGTTATCTTGATGCGATCCCGACAGAAACCGTACTGGACGCGGCCAGGAGATTATTAGCATGAAACCCATTCGGCTGGCGATAGTCCGGCAGAAATACCGTCCAGACGGCGGCGCTGAGCGCTTTATCGCCCGCGCGCTGGAAGCCCTGGATCAGCAGGCGCTCGACCTGAACGTGATTACCCGTCAATGGCAAGGCGAACGTCAAGATAACTGGCATTTGCACCTGTGCAACCCGATAAAATGGGGGCGCATAAGCCGCGAGCGCGGCTTTGCCAGCGCTGCGCGCGCAGTCTGGCAGCGAGAAAAATTCGACATTGTCCAGAGCCACGAGCGTATTGTCGGTTGCGATATCTATCGAGCCGGAGACGGTGTTCACCAGCGCTGGCTGGAACAGCGCTGCCGCCTGCTCCCTGCCTGGCGCCAGAAGCTGCTGCTGGCTAACCGTTACCATAGCTATGTGATGGAGGCCGAGCGGGCTATGTATCAGGCTCCTGAACTGAAAGCGGTGATCTGCAACGCGCACATGGTCAGGCAGGAGATCATCGAGCGGTTCGGCGTTGCCAGCGACAAAATTCACGTCATCTACAACGCGATTAATACCACTCAGTTTGTTCCGGTGGATAAGCAGCAGCGTATACAGATAAGAAAGCAGCTCTCCCTGCCGCCTGCCGCCAGCCTGCTTATCTATGTCGGTTCCGGTTTTGAACGTAAAGGACTGGCAGCGGCGATCCGCGCGCTGGCAGGCACCAACCGCTATCTGGTGGTGGTAGGTAAAGACAAAGCGGAACAGCAATATCGGGCGTTGGCCAGCGAACTCGGCTGCGCCGAGCGGGTCATTTTTGCCGGCATGCAGGCCGATACGCGTCCCTGGTATCAGGCAGCAGACGGCCTGCTGCTGCCGACGCTGTACGATCCCTTCCCTAATGTTGTCCTGGAGGCGATGGCCTGCGGTTTACCGGTGATTACCTCCACCACCTGTGGCGGCAGCGAGTTTATTCGTCCCGGCGAAAATGGCTATATCTGCGATGCGCTGGATATCGCTGCACTGCGTGACGCCATTATGGCGCTCCCCGAACAGGCCAGCGGCAGTCAGATGGCCTTACATGCCCGCGAGCAGGTAATGGGGTCAACCCCTCAACGCCTGTCGCAACAGCTGATTTCCCTTTATCAACAGATTCTGGATTAACCCATGCGCATCTTGATGATTATCGACGGATTACCCGGCGGTGGAGCCGAGAAAGTGGTGCTGACACTGTGTGAAGGCATGCAGCGAATGGGGCATCAGGTCAGCCTGTTTTCACTGCGTGATGTCTGCAATTATGCGCTACCTGAAGGTGTGGACTATCAGGTAGTGGAAAGCCATAGCCGCTTACCCTGGCGCAAACTCACCGAGCTGTCGCGTCGCGCTGCCGCGCTGGATCGTGCCGTTGAGTTAAGCGAAAAACAGGGCGGTGATTACGATCTTATTTTCTCCCATCTGCACAAAACCGACCGCATCGTTGCCCGTGCTAAACACCTGCCTGCGCAGAAGGTCTGGTTCTGCATCCACGGTATTCTGTCCACCTCCTATCTTGGACACCGCCACGGTCTGGATCGCTGGCTGAAGCAGCGCAAAATCGCCCGCGTCTATCAGGGAAAAAATATGGTGGCGGTTTCTCAAGCCGTTGCGGAAGATTTGACAGTAAACCTGCCCGTCTTACCGGGTCGGCTGGCGGTGATTAATAATCCGTTTGATATTGAGAACATCCTTGCTCAGGCGGCGCAACCTTTCGAACTGCCGGGTGAACCTTACCTGATCCACGTTGGTCGCTTTCACCCGCACAAACGTCACGACCGCCTGCTGCAGGCCTACGCGGAATCAGGCATCGCGGCCAAATTAGTGCTGGCGGGAACCGGAGATAAGCAGCAGATCGATGCAGTCAAACAGCAGGCAGAACAGCTGGGAATTGCTGAAAGGGTCATCTTCGCCGGCTTCCAGAGCAACCCTTATCCCCTGATTAAACATGCGGCGATATTAGTGCTCAGCTCGGATAGCGAAGGTTTCGGTAACGTGCTGGTTGAAGCCTTACTCTGCGGAACGCCGGTAGTCAGTACGCGCTGTCCTGGTGGGCCAGAAGAAATACTGCAACGAGCCGGGATGGGCAATGCGCTGGCGGAGTTAAATAGCCATTCGCTGGCGGAGAAGATGGCCGAAATCTACCATTCTCCGCCTGAAATCGATCGACAGCAGCTAATGAGCTATGACCTGCAGCCCATCTGCCAGCAGTATTTAACCCTTAACGGCTAAAGACGGCTCAGACACTGCCAGACTTCGTCCGCGCTGACGTCAACACAGTCACCGGATGGGGTCTGCAAGATATCATACTGACCGGACCACGGATGCCAGACTTTTCGGTCAGTATCACCAAACAGCACCACCTGCTTCTTATTTACCGCAGCGGCCAGGTGCATTTGCCCGCCGTCACTGCACAATACCCGATCGCAACATTCAAAGGCGGCGACCAGTTCGCGTACCGACGAGGTGGGATAGAGCGATACGCGCGCGCTATGACACGCAGCGAGCACCTGCTCAGCCCGATGCTGGTCGCCAATATCATCCGGAGCCAGCGTACCCTGCGGTGACCAGAATATCAGCACGCTGCCGTGGCTATTTTGCTGCAGATAGCGGTGGATAATATCGACATAGCGCTCCAGCGGCCAACGACGTTTTGCACTACGGCTACTGATATGAACCCCAAGCCCCGGACGCTCGCCGGGATGCAGTTTATCGATACGGCAGAGAGCCTGCTGCCGTTCCTGCTCAGTCAGCCAGATCCGCACCCCGGGGATCGGGATCTGTTTGTCAGAGAGAGCGGAAAGGTAGCTGAAAGTCAGTTCCACCTGATGCTTCCCGCGAAAATCAGTACGGCTAAACGGCACGGTAATCGCCCGGTCCCCGCTATCCGCGCCGATGATATGCTTCGCTCCCGCCATTTTTGCCAGGCGCACGCTATACTTACAGGGTTGTGGATTAGCCAGAATCGCCGCATCAAAACGGATACGTCGTAACTGCAGAAACATCCGGAGGCGTTCCAGGTGGACGCACAGCTTCGCCCGTTTTCCGGCGGCGTGCTTGGCCTTGCGGTAAATAAAGGTATGCTCAATGTACGGGTTGTTTTTCACCACATCCTGGGACACGCTATTGATCAACAGATAGATTTTTGCATCAGGAAAAGTGGTTTTAACGCCCTCGATCAACGGCGTGGTACAAACCAGATCGCCAATGTTGTCACGACGTATAATCAAAATATTTTTCATTACTGTACGGGTCTCAATGCTTTCTCGCCTGCTATGAACGGCTCAACAAAACGGGCTAACGGTCAGTTTGAAAGCGCATGTCGCGCGTCTTCCACAGGGGAGAGTGTATTTTTGCTCTACCCTGTGACAGCACAAATAACCAAATTGCACAGCGAAAGCAAAAAAACTTTTTAGGCCTGTGTTGCGCCCGCCTGTTCAGATTGCAACGGCGGTGATGGTACTGCTCGCTGCGGTTGCTGGCGCGGTAATAAGGTGAGTCAGACTCTGTAAGATGAAGTAGGGTGAGCCGGACACACTTATCTGCTAACATGCCGTCATATTTTTCGGCTATCTCCGGACGCAAGTCTCTGCTCACCTGAAATCACTGTGATGACGACCATTTATACCGTTTTGCTGTACCTCTTTCAGCCTTTTATCTGGCTTCGCCTCTGGCTACGCGGCCGCAAAGCGCCTGCCTACCGCAGACGCTGGGCTGAACGTTATGGCTTCTGCGCGGGTAAGGTCAAACCGGATGGTATTCTGCTGCATTCCGTTTCGGTGGGTGAGACGCTGGCTGCCATCCCTCTGGTGCGGGCTTTGCGCCATCGCTATCCCGATCTGCCGATTGTGGTCACAACGATGACGCCAACCGGTTCAGAGCGCGCCAGTTCCGCATTTGGTAAAGATGTTCACCACGTTTATCTGCCATACGACTTGCCCGGCGCCATGAGCCGTTTCTTTAATACGGTACGCCCACGGCTGGTGATCATTATGGAAACCGAGCTTTGGCCCAATATGATTACCCTGTTAAATGCGCGCAAAATCCCGCTGGTGATTGCCAATGCCCGCCTGTCTGAGCGTTCCGCCAGGGGTTATCAAAAAATCGGTAAGTTTATGAAGCGTCTGCTGCAGCGCATCACGCTGATCGCCGCGCAGAATGAAGAAGACGGGGAACGGTTTATTGGCCTGGGCGTGAAACGCTCCCAGCTGGCAGTTACCGGCAGCCTTAAATTTGATATTTCGGTGACGCCAGAGCTGGCAGCCCGCGCCGTGACGCTGCGCCGCCAGTGGGCGCCGCACCGCCCGGTATGGATTGCCACCAGTACGCATGAGGGGGAAGAGAGCATTATTCTGGGCGCGCACCGTAAGCTGCTTGAGCGCTTCCCTAATCTGCTACTGATCCTGGTGCCGCGCCACCCTGAACGTTTCGAAACCGCACGCCTGTTAACTCAAAAGAATGGTTTAAGCTACACGCTGCGCAGTAGCGGCGAGATCCCCTCCGGCAGCACCCGGGTGGTGATTGGCGATACCATGGGTGAGCTGATGTTGCTCTACGGCATTGCCGACCTGGCCTTTGTCGGCGGGAGCCTGGTCGAACGGGGCGGCCATAACCCATTAGAACCTGCCGCCCACGCTATCCCGGTATTAATGGGACCGCACACCTTCAATTTCAAAGATATATGCGCCCGGCTGCAACAGGCTGATGGACTGATCACCGTCACTGATGCCGATTCGCTGAATAAAGAAATTGATACGCTGCTAACCGATGAAGACTATCGCCTTTATTATGGCCGCCATGCGGTGGACGTGCTGCATCAGAACCAGGGCGCGCTGGG
Source organism: Erwinia pyrifoliae DSM 12163 (assembly GCF_000026985.1). NCBI lineage: Bacteria > Pseudomonadati > Pseudomonadota > Gammaproteobacteria > Enterobacterales > Erwiniaceae > Erwinia > Erwinia pyrifoliae. The sequence goes on along the minus strand of NC_017390.1, from coordinate 100,419 downwards.
GCGACTGCTCAAGTTACTCGAACCTCACCTGCCACAGCGGAATCATTAAATGCGTACACGACAAAAACTGTCGGTGGTGACGATTGCCAAAGATGCGGCAGAGTTACTGCCAGAATGCCTGGAGTCGGTCAGTTGGGCAGATGAGATTATTGTACTTGATTCCGGCAGCAGCGACGCCACCCCGCAAATAGCTGCGCGTCATGGGGCAAAAGTTTACCATTCCAGCGAATGGCGCGGCTACGGCAAGCAGCGCCAGCTGGCGCAGAGCTATGCCAGCCACCCAATGATTTTGATGATCGACAGCGATGAGCGCGTAACCCCAGAATTGAAGCAGTCAATCGAGAAGGTACTGCAACAGCCGCCGACAGAAGTCGTATACAGCCTTGCGCGCTGCAATCTGTTTCTCGGCCGATTTATGCGCCACAGCGGCTGGTATCCGGACCGCGTTATCCGTCTTTACCCACGGCAATTCCGCTACAACGATAACCTGGTCCACGAGTCGCTGGAAACGGCACAGGCAAAAACAGAACGGCTGCGCGGCGACCTGCTGCATCTCACCTGCAGAGATTTCTCCGCCTTCCAGTGGAAACAGTTTGCCTATGCCGAAGCCTGGGCAAAACAGCGCCATCAGCAGGGTAAGCGTTGCGGTATTGCGGCCATATTCGGCCACACTGCCGGGGCATTTATCAAGACGCTGCTCCTGCGCGCCGGCTTTCTGGATGGCAAACAGGGCTGGCTGTTGGCGGTGGTTAACGCCCAATATACCTTCAACAAATACACCGCCCTGTGGGCTCTCAATCATGCATCGAGGAACGGCAGACTATGAGCACAAAAGCCATCTATCCCGGCACCTTTGATCCGATGACCAACGGACATCTTGACATCGTGACACGCGCTGCACGGATGTTCGATCGCATAGTACTGGCGATCGCCGCAAGCCCGAGCAAAAAACCGATGTTCTCCCTTGAGGAGCGAGTCGCGCTGGCAAGCGAAGTGGTTGCGCATTTACCGAATGTTGACGTTGTGGGATTCAGTGATTTGCTGGCCAACTTCGCCAAAGCACAGCAGGCTAATGTGCTGGTGCGCGGCCTGCGGGCGGTGTCTGATTTTGAGTATGAAATGCAGCTGGCACAGATGAACCGCCACCTGTTGCCGACGCTGGAAAGCGTGTTTCTGATGCCTTCAGAGCAATATGCCTTTATTTCTTCTTCCCTGATGAAAGAAGTGGCGCGCCACGGCGGTGATGTAGAGAGTTTCCTGCCGACGGCGGTTTACCAGGCGCTTAAAGCGAGGTTCTGACCTCGCGACCTATTTCTGGCAGCGGCGGCAGAAAAAAGTGCTACGCTGCGCATGCTTACTGCTCTCTACCGGCATAGCGCAGACGCGGCAAGGCTCCCCTGTCCGGCCATATACCTGCAGCTCCTGAGCGAAATAACCCGGCTTGCCGTCACTTTGTAAAAAGTCGCGCAATGTGGTCCCGCCCTGCTCAATCGAACGTAACAATACGGCTTTAATGGTGCTGACCAATAGTCCGGCTTCCTGCTCGCTAAGCGCCATCGCCGGACGATCGGGCAGGATCCCAGCCACAAATAGCGATTCGCTGGCATAGATATTACCCACGCCCACCACGACTTTATTATCCATTAGCCAGGGTTTAATAGCCGTGCGTTTACCCCTGGATTTTTCAAACAGATACCGTGCGGAAAAACTATCGCTCAGCGGCTCAGGCCCCAGATGAGATAACACCGAACTGCCATTCAGGTCGGCGCACCACAGCCAGGCACCAAAACGGCGCGGATCGGTGTAGCGCAGCACTTTGCCGTTACTCATTACCAGGTCGACATGATCATGTTTTGCCGCCGGCAAATCTTCTGGCAGAACACGCAGGCTGCCCGACATCCCCAGATGAATGATAATCCATCCGGTGGGAAGCTCCAGCAACAGGTACTTTGCCCGGCGCTGGACGCTGAGCACGGGCTGATCGCTTAGCGCATGGATTTCCTGAGAAACCGGCCAGCGCAGACGAGCGTTACGCACCACCGCGTGCAGAATGGTCGCTCCCACAAGATGCGGTTCAATTCCGCGTCGGCTGGTTTCTACCTCTGGTAACTCTGGCATATCCTCGCCTCCGTTGCTGTCTCGTTACACCTGGATCGGTGCTGTATCACTATACCGCAAACAAAAAAACCCGGCCGAAGCCGGGTTTTTCCATCCACCGAGATTAATTACTTAATCTTAGCTTCTTTATAGATCACATGCTGGCGGACAACGGGATCAAATTTCTTCAGTTCCAGTTTTTCCGGCTTAGTACGCTTGTTCTTCGTGGTGGTATAGAAGTGACCTGTACCAGCAGAAGAAACCAGCTTGATCTTCTCACGAATACCTTTAGCCATGTTTCAGTTCCTTACCTTAGTACTTCTCACCGCGGGTACGCAGATCGGCCAGGACCGTCTCAATACCCTTCTTATCGATTACACGCATGCCTTTGGCAGATACGCGTAGTGTAACGAAGCGCTTTTCGCTCTCAACCCAAAAACGGTGAGAGTGCAGGTTCGGCAGGAAACGGCGTTTCGTCGCGTTCATTGCGTGGGAACGGTTGTTACCCGTTACCGGACGCTTGCCAGTTACTTGGCAGACTCGTGACATGTCTATTCTCCAAAAATCAAATCAGCTCGAGCTTTAAAAATAAGGTTCTGGCCGCCTCGTCAGGCTTATAGCCCATCCAGGCGAGTTCTATGTGAACCCGCTGAGCAGGCCCAAATGCCAAACCCGAGATTCTCAAAGGTGGCGTAGTATACGCCCTGAAGAGCGAGTGCTCAAGTCCCGAACAGATAAAGATCCCTATGGATCGCGTACAATCGTTCTTTTGCGCGGAAAATGCGCGGATTCGAACCTGTTAAATGAGATTGAAAGGCTAAATGACTTTAGCCGCGCCTTATTTTACATCCAGCCCCGTTCGGCAAAAGAGACATATTCGCCGCGTCCGATCACCATATGGTCAAGCACCCGGATATTCATTAAGGAGCAGGCGTGCACAATTTGTTGTGTTATATCACGATCGGCCCGGCTTGGCTCAGCCAACCCCGAAGGGTGATTGTGCGCCAGTATCAGCGCCGCTGCATTACGTTTTAACGCTTCACGCACGATTTCTCGTGGATGAACCTCCACGCTGTTAAGCGTGCCGCTGAACATCTCGCTGGTGTGAATTACCCGATGCTGGTTATCAAAGAAGATCACCTGGAAAATTTCTCGTTCCCGATGTGCCAGCGAACCGTTTAAAAAATCCAGCATCTGCTCAACACTGCTGACCACCTGATTCTCCAGCGCTTCCTGACAGCTAAAACAACGTCGGGCCAGTTCCGCCACCGCATTCAGCTGGGCATATTTCGCCATGCCGACTCCGTGAATAGCCTCAAACCGATCGTGCGGGGCGTTCATCAGGCGGTGTAACGAGCCAAACTCCCTCAGTAATTGCTGTGCCAGCGTCATTACATGTACGCCGCGCACGCCGGTACGCAGGAAAATAGCTAATAACTCTGTATCGCTCAGCGATGATGCACCGCACTTCAACAGTTTTTCACGCGGGGGCAGCCCCAGCCAGTTTTCTTCCATTTGCGCTTCTCCTTCCTGAACGAGGGAAAGCATGGCATTATATACAGTGCTTTTCTATGATGATCCGTTGAATTTACGAGACGACTCGCAAAGCTGGCATGGTACAAAATAAACCCCCTGACCGGCTGTGATAAAATGGGCAGATTGCGGCATAAGAAGATATCAGCAGGTTTAACCAGAAGGCGTACAGCAAAATGATGGAACTGACCGGAAAACGAATAGTCCTGGGCGTTAGCGGCGGTATTGCGGCATACAAAACGCCAGAGCTGGTACGTCGGCTGCGCGATCGCGGCGCCGACGTACGGGTAGTGATGACGGACGCCGCAAAAGCGTTTATCACCCCGTTAAGCCTGCAGGCGGTTTCAGGTTATCCGGTGTCTGATAGCCTGCTCGATCCGGCTGCCGAAGCGGCGATGGGCCACATCGAACTGGGAAAATGGGCCGATCTGGTCATTCTTGCTCCCGCTACGGCTGACCTGATTGCCCGCGTGGCGGCCGGAATGGCGAATGACCTGCTGACCACCATTTGCCTGGCAACGGCGGCCCCGCTTGCCATCGTGCCCGCGATGAATCAGCAGATGTACCGCGCCCTACCCACGCAACACAACTTGCAGCTGCTGGCCCAGCGCGGCGTGATGATTTGGGGGCCGGGCAGCGGCAGCCAGGCCTGTGGCGATATCGGGCCAGGCCGCATGCTCGACCCGCTGGTCATTGTTGACCACACAGCAGCATGGGCGGCACCCGCCAACGATCTGCAACATCTCAATATTATGATTACCGCTGGCCCAACCCGGGAAGCACTGGATCCGGTCCGTTTCATCAGCAACCATAGCTCTGGGAAAATGGGCTTTGCCATTGCCGCCGCCGCTGCAAAACGCGGTGCGACCGTGACGCTGGTTGCCGGCCCGGTCGCGTTACCCACTCCGCAAGGGGTCAATCGACTTGACGTCACTACGGCGCTGGAAATGCAGCAAGCGGTGATGGGCCTGGCGGCCTGCCAGCAGATATTTATCGGCTGCGCTGCCGTGGCGGATTACCGTGCAGCCTCGGTTGCAGAGGAAAAAATTAAAAAAAAGGGGGATGAAATCACCCTGAAGATGATAAAAAACCCGGATATTGTCGCCGGGGTTGCGGCCATGCAGCAAAACCGCCCTTATGTTGTAGGATTTGCCGCAGAAACCCGGAATGTGGAAGAATACGCACAACAAAAACGGGCGCGCAAGAATCTGGACTTGATCTGCGCCAACGACGTTGCCAAAAGCGGGCAGGGTTTCAACAGTGATACCAATGCCCTTCACCTTTTTTGGCATGAAGGAGAAAAAATCTTACCGCTCAGCGATAAGCCACTCCTTGGCCAACTTTTATTGGAAGAGATTGTCACCCGATATGATGAAAAAAATCGACGTTAAGGTGCTGGATGCCCGGGTAGGGACCGATTTCCCTTTACCGACTTACGCCACTTCCGGCTCTGCCGGGTTGGATCTGCGTGCATGCCTGGATGAAGCAATGGTACTACCGCCCGGCGACACGACTTTAATCCCAACGGGCCTGGCCATTCATATTGCTGACCCACAGCTGGCAGCCGTCATCCTGCCGCGCTCCGGGCTTGGCCACAAACATGGCGTGGTGCTCGGTAATCTGGTGGGGTTAATCGACTCTGATTATCAGGGACAGCTGATGGTATCCGTATGGAACCGTGGACGGGACTCCTTTACTATCGAGCCAGGCGAGCGTATCGCGCAAATGGTCTTCGTACCGGTAGTACAGGCAGAGTTCAATCTGGTGAATGACTTTGATGCCAGCGCAAGAGGTGAAGGTGGTTTCGGCCACTCCGGTCGCCAGTAACGCTACGGCTCCCGCCACGACAATAACCTGTTTTTTTCTCCCGTGAGCGATAACTCACAGGCGTTGCGTGGGCTTTTGCCCGTTTATGGTGATGTTTCAGGGGTCTTTTGAAAGATGGTTGAAAAAAAGAGTGCGAAAAGGAATCGTCGCGAAGAAATCTTGCAGGCACTGGCGCAAATGCTGGAGTCCAGTGATGGCAGCCAACGTATTACCACTGCCAAGCTGGCGGCGAATGTTGGGGTCTCTGAGGCGGCACTTTATCGGCATTTTCCCAGCAAAACCAAAATGTTTGACAGCCTGATCGAGTTTATTGAAGACAGCCTGATTACGCGCATCAATCTGATTTTGAAAGACGAAAAAGAAACGATGCCGCGCCTGCGCCTGATGACTCAGTTGATTTTGGGCTTTGGTGAACGGAATCCCGGTCTGACACGTATTCTGACCGGCCATGCGCTGATGTTCGAACAGGATCGCCTGCAGGGGCGAATTAACCAGCTGTTTGAACGCATTGAGATGCAGTTGCGTCAGGTGATGCGCGAGAAAAAAATGCGTGAGGGTGAAGGCTTTATTACCGACGAGGCGCTGCTGGCAACTCAGCTCCTGGCATTCTGTGAAGGGTTACTGTCGCGGTTTGTGCGTTCCGAATTCCGCTATCGCCCTACCGTTGACTTTGATGCGCGCTGGCCGTTAATGGCCGCTCAATTAATCTGACGTTGATCCTGCGGCCCCGTCGCATGACGGGGGCTGACTCTTTTTTTGTCAGCCCACCAACGCTTTATCGCATCAAATACCGAACTCGCTGCGATAGGCGCGCACGGCCGCCAGGCGATCGGCCAATTCAGGTTTTTCTTCCAGATAGGCAATTAATTCGTTCAGCGTGATGATCGAAATCACCTTGCAGCCATAATCACGTTCAACTTCCTGAATGGCTGAAATCTCACCGCGTCCGCGTTCCTGACGGTCGAGGGATATCAGTACGCCGGCCAGTGTCGCCTGATGCGCGGCAATAATTTCCATCGATTCGCGAATGGCGGTTCCGGCAGTGATCACGTCATCCACCAGCATGATTTTACCTTGCAGCGCGCTGCCAACCAGCGTGCCGCCCTCGCCATGATCCTTGGCTTCTTTACGGTTAAAACAGTAAGGCACATCGCGATCGTGATGATCTGCCAGCGCCACCACGGTGGTTGTGGCAATGGGGATGCCTTTGTAAGCAGGCCCAAAGACCAAATCAAAATCAATGCCCGAATCCACCAGCGCCTGGGCGTAGAAACGACCCAGTAAAGCGAGGTCGCGTCCGGTATTGAACAGGCCCGCGTTGAAGAAATAAGGGCTTTTACGCCCCGATTTCAGCGTGAACTCACCAAACTTCAGCACCTGCTTGTTGATGGCGAATTCGATAAATTGGCGCTGCCAGGCTTTCATGTCGTGTTCCTCAATATTCAGGCAAAAAAAAGGCAACCCGGGGGTCGCCTGAAGAATCAGTTGGTTAACGCGGCTTTTTGCGCAGCAACCAGCGTATCAATACCACCTCGCGCCAGTTCCAGCAGCTTCAGCAACTCTTCGTGGCTGAACGGTTCGCCCTCTGCGGTACCCTGCACCTCAATCATGCGGCCATCTTCCGTCATTACCACGTTCATATCTGTTTCGGCGGCAGAATCTTCGACATACTCCAGATCGCACAGCGCTTCACCGTTGACGATGCCCACAGAAATCGCCGCCACCATGCCTTTCATCGGGTTGGCCTTCAGTTTGCCGATAGAAACCAGATGGTTTAGCGCATCAGCCAGCGCCACACAGGCACCGGTGATAGAAGCTGTGCGGGTACCGCCGTCGGCCTGCAACACATCACAGTCAAGCGTAATGGTGAATTCACCCAGCGCTTTCAGGTCAATGGCCGCACGTAATGAACGGGCGATCAGGCGCTGGATCTCCAGCGTGCGCCCACCCTGCTTGCCTTTCGCCGCCTCGCGCGCGTTACGGCTGTGGGTGGCGCGTGGCAGCATGCCATATTCGGCGGTGACCCAACCCTGCCCCTGACCTTTCAGAAAACGCGGCACGCCCTCTTCGATCGTGGCGGTGCACAGTACTTTGGTATCACCGAATTCAACCAGCACCGAGCCCTCTGCATGTTTGGTGTAATGGCGGGTCAATGTGACAGGGCGCACCTGCTGTGCGCTACGGCCTGATGGACGCATAGTTAATCTCCGGCTAGCAAAACATAATTGGCTGCGTATTATAAGGATTTCGCAGATGATTGCCTATCGCAGACTAAGCTGAAAGCAATTCGTTATGCGCCTGAAGACTATTTAAAGGATAAAACAGTCAGAGTCTGACTGGCGGGATGTAAACCGTGGCGAAATATGGCTAAATGCCTCTCTTTATCGATTCCTGATGCTGGATCTGCGTATGATTTCTGTTTTCCATTTTATTCTGGCTTTGACCGTTATCGGCTTGCTGGCGTTACTGGCCAGTTCTGACCGCAAGAAAATCCGCCCGCGCGTATTGCTGCAACTGGTGGTTATTGAAGCGGCGCTCGCCTGGTTCTTCCTGCATGCCTCCGCCGGACTGAAAGCGGTGACTGCATTCTCCGGCTTCTTTGAAGTGCTGCTGAAGTATGCCGCACAGGGCACTGATTTCGTATTTGGCGGCATGAGCTCGCAGGGGCTGGCGTTTATCTTCCTCGGCGTACTCTGTCCTATCGTGTTTATTTCTGCCCTTATCGGCATCTTACAGCACGTAAAAATTCTGCCGGTGCTGATCAAAGTGATTGGCACCTTACTGTCAAAAGTAAACGGAATGGGCAAACTGGAGTCGTTTAACGCCGTCAGTACCCTGATCCTCGGACAGTCGGAAAACTTCATCGCTTACAAAGGCATCCTGGCCGATATTTCTCCGCGCCGCCTCTACTCAATGGCCGCAGCGGCAATGTCTACCGTGTCGCTGTCAATCGTCGGGGCTTATATGTCGATGATTGAACCGCGCTACGTGGTGGCCGCGCTGATCCTCAATATGTTCAGCACGTTTATTGTTCTGTCGATCATCAACCCGACGCCTGCCGGTGACGAGCCTGAAATTCGCCTTGAAAAGCTGCATGAAGATCAAAGCTTCTTTGAGATGCTCGGCGAGTACATTCTGGCCGGTTTTAAAGTGGCAATGATTATTCTGGCAATGCTGATCGGGTTTATTGCGCTGATTGCGGCGGTGAATGCCGTGTTCTCAACCCTTTTCGGCATCAGTTTCCAGCAGATCCTCGGCTACGTCTTCTGGCCGTTTGCCTGGCTGATTGGCATCCCGGTGGCCGATGTCTTGCCTGCTGCCAGTATTATGGCCACCAAGCTGGTAACAAACGAGTTTGTCGCGATGATTGAACTGAAGAAAATCGCCACAGAACTGTCGCCACGCGGCCTGGGCATTCTGTCAGTCTTCCTGGTTTCTTTCGCTAACTTTGCCTCAATCGGCATTGTTGCCGGGGCAATTAAAGGGTTGAACGAGCAGCAGGGCAATGTGGTATCACGTTTCGGCCTGAAGCTGATTTATGGTTCCACGCTGGTTAGCCTGCTGTCAGCCGCTTTCGCCGGACTGGTTCTTTAACGATGCCACCCGGCGCGTACGCGCCGGGCCATCTTCAGAAAGCGACACAGACCGGGTTATCCACCCGCATCACCGCATCTTGAGCAAAACGCTGTTTATATAACGCACGTAGCGCTTCAATCCCCTGTTCACTGGTTTGATTCGCCGCATGGATCAGCAGTAATGCTTTGCTGTTTTCCCGCGCCAGCTGGCCATCATTGCCCATCCACTGGCCCTTCGCGGCAAGCACCGTAAGCCCATTTTTAAAGCGCGGCGTCACCTGCTCGTCAACAAAAGATTGCCACTCAGTTTCGTTAATCGCCGTACCCTGCGGGCGATTAAGGCCAAAATAGAGTGTGGTTTGCGTCATGGCATCCCCCGTGCCACAGGCTACCCACGGGGATGAGATAAGCGGGTTTGTCGGGGACCGACAGCCCGACAGAGCCAGTAGCAGAATGGTAGAAAGCATTATGCGCGAGGTCATCGATACTCCTGGTTTTAAGGTATTACGGCCAGTATCTTAAGCCCTGAGTGATTAAACGTCAGCCAAAACGCCGTCATTTAAGCGAATGCCTGTTAAGCCAGCGCCTGCATCGCTATAATCTGCCTATCTTTCCCTGAAACGGTACGCAATATGATCCGCAGTATGACCGCCTACGCCCGGCGCGAAACCAAAGGCGAATGGGGCAGCGCAGCCTGGGAGCTGCGTTCCGTCAACCAGCGCTATCTTGAAACCTATATCCGCCTGCCGGAACAGTTCCGTGGCCTGGAGCCGGTGGTACGCGAACGTATTCGCAACCGTCTGACGCGCGGTAAAATCGAAGTTAACCTGCGTTTCGACGCCGACCCGCGCGCGCAGAGCGCGCTGGTGCTGAACGAAAAGCTGGCGGTTCAGCTGGTGCAGGCGGCCAACTGGGTGAAGATGCAAAGCGACGAGGGGGAAATTAACCCGGTCGATATTTTACGCTGGCCTGGCGTGATGTCCGCAGAGGAACAGGATCTGGACGCCATTTCCGCCCAGCTGCTGACCGCGCTGGATACCGCCATCGATGAGTTTATTATCGCTCGCGAAAGTGAAGGTGCAGCGCTTAAAACTCTGATCGAGCAGCGCCTGCAAGGCGTTAGCGCCGAAGTAATCAAAGTGCGTGCGCATATGCCGGACGTGCTGAAATGGCAGCGTGAACGCCTGGTCAGCCGCCTGGAAGAGGCTCAGGTACAGCTGGAAAACAACCGTCTGGAACAGGAACTGGTGATGCTGGCCCAGCGCGTTGACGTGGCGGAGGAGCTGGACCGCCTGGAAGCGCACGTAAAAGAGACCTACAACATCCTGAAGAAGAAGGAAGCCGTCGGCCGCCGCCTCGACTTTATGATGCAGGAGTTCAACCGGGAGTCGAACACCTTAGGTTCTAAATCGATCAATGCCGAAATTACCGCATCAGCCATCGAACTGAAGGTGCTGATTGAGCAGATGAGAGAACAGATTCAGAATATCGAGTAACGATTTATTGGCTATCAGCACACAGCAGAAAACCAGACAGCCCGCCGCACAGCGGGCTTTTTTTGTTGTCATGGGCTATCATAAAGCCGCAACAAAGCGCATAGTTAAGGTGTACCCAAAGGTGTACCCAATCAGTTTTCTGTACATTGCTTTGGGTACACCCCTTATTCAAAGTTTGGATATTCGCAAAATGCCAAAACTCACAGACATGCAGATCCGCGCCTGGATAAAAGCCGGAGAACGCTTTGAAGGACGCGCAGACGGTGGCGGGCTATATCTCCGATACAGGCAGGTAGACCAATCTCCAAGCTGGCGATTCCGCTATAAATTTTCTGGCAAGCAGCGCGCTATGGTTATTGGTTCCTATGCAGAGTTATCACTATCAAAGGCCAGAGAGACAGCCAAAGAACTAAATAGCTGCGTCTAATAGCGCTCCACTTTTGCCAGTCCGTGTTTACCGCCCGGGAACGGGCTGACCGTTTTCATAAAGTGGCGTACTTTTTTCAACAGTTGCCACATTGACCGGCACTGATGATTGCGTGTAATGGTATCGTGCAGCGCCTGCCACAGGCGCTCAACATGATTGACCCACGGCGAGTAAACCGGCTGGTAAATCACCCTGAACTTTGGATTCTGTTTCAGCCAGCTCAGCGTTTCACGGCTTTTGTGGATGATATAGTTATCGACAATCAGCGTGATCGTTTTTGCCCGGCGGTAACTCGCTTTCAGGTGCTTAAGCAGGCTGATAAACAGCACCGAACTTTTGCTGTTACCGCCAACGTAACTGACTTTGCCCGTTCCGCTGTGCAGCGCACCCGCCAGGTAATATTTTTCATTTTGACCCGGTGTTACCACGCGTCTTTGCTGCCCGCGCAGTTGCCAGTCAGCACCGATTTTTGGATTGAGGTGGATATCCACTTCATCTTCATAAAATACCGGATGCTCTGCGCTGCATTTGTCCAACGCCTGGCGGATCACCGCCATCTTTTCATCTTTGTGCGGGTCACGGATCCGCAGGGTTGGCGCAGCTCTGCGCCACACCAGCCCGGCAGCGGGCAACCAGCGACGGACGGTTCCTGCATGCAACCGGCAGCCGGTTATGTCTTTAATTTTTATAGCCAACAATTCCGTACTCCAGCGTGAACGCTGATAACCAAAATCGCCGGGAGAGTGCTTTATCAGTTCACGTAACAGAGTGCAGATATGCTCAAATGGCCATCGGCGGGAGCGCCCTGCGGGCAACGATTTCAGACCTTCAACACCGGACAACGTAAACCAGTTAATCCAGCGCCCGACGGATGAACGGGCGCAACAGAGCGTTCTGGCGACGTGGCTGACACGGTTTCCCCGGTGCAACATCAGTATGGCCGTCAGCCTGCGGGCATGATTTTTATCGCGCGTTTTATGGATAGCTTTTCGCATCAGGCGTCGTTCTTCACGGGAAATGGGTGCTATGATCGGCATTGCTCAGTCCGGTTGGTGATTTGTTTTGATTTGGCGATTGATCAGATCGCACAATCCGGGCTGAGTTCCCTCAAAGTGATCTACTATTCCGCGCAGCTATTTAGNCGCCCGCGTTGCGCTCGGTTATGACGTTGCAGGAGAGAAACAGCAGCGTAAAGCCGAAGCGCTGGCGAAGATGGAAGCAGATAAAAATGCCATGCGCGTGTCTGACCTCGCCGCCGAATACTTTACCCGGCAAATACTGCCACGCTGGAAACACCCGGATATACTGCGCCGCCGCATTGATAAGGACATAAACCCCCGCATAGGAAGCATGAAGGTGGAGGACGTAAAGCCACGCCATATTGACGATATGCTAAAAGCCATCGTAGACCGTGGAGCGCCTACCATAGCAACGGATGTTTTACGATGGACGCGCCGCATATTCGACTACGGCATAAAACGCCACGCTTTAGAGATTAACCCTTGTTCAGCCTTTGAAGTGGCAGACGCAGGCGGTAAGGAAGTGAGCCGCGAACGCTGGTTAACCCGCGATGAGTTAATCCGGCTGTTTTCAGCCATGCGCACAGCCAAAGGGTTTAGCCGCCAGAATGAAATTACTTTTAAGCTGCTACTGACGCTATGCGTTAGAAAGATGGAGCTATGTGCGGCGCGGTGGGAAGAATTCGACCTGAACGGCGCTGTATGGCACTTGCCAGAAGAACGCAGCAAAAACGGCGATGCTATCAACATCCCCCTACCCCCGCCCGCTGTTAAATGGCTGGAAGAATTACACACCTTTTCCTGTAACAGTAAATGGGTTCTGCCAGCACGAAAGATGCAAAACAGGATGATCCCCCATATTCAGGAAAGTACCCTACCCGTGGCGCTGTCAAAAGTAAGGGCAGAACTGCCTGATGTACCTAATTTCACCATACATGACTTTAGGCGCACCGCTCGCACTCACCTTGCAGCGCTGGGCATAGATCCGGTAGTGGCAGAGCGTTGTTTAAACCACCGTATCAAGGGCGTCGAGGGTATCTATAACAGGCATCAATATTTTGACGAACGCAAAGCAGCGTTAACGCAGTGGGCTGATTTACTGGTAGCGCTGGAACGTGGCGAGGAATACAACGTAACGCCGTTGAGAAAGGCAAAGTAACCAGCCAGTAACCGCGATTAGTAACCAGAATTAACGAACTGACCGGATCTAGCCTGACGGGGCGAAAAGCGGCAAACCTTACCGCCTGATCTGGTCATCTTTTTAAGGTGACGTTTATAGGTGACGTTATGAGCAACTTATTCAAACTAAAAAAATGGCTAGCAGTCGAAGATACTGCAAAGAGGTTGTCTAAATCAATGGGTGAGTCCGTATCTCCATCTGACTGCTTGCAACTCGCCCTAGATGGCCATTTGACCATCTCTGTTTTACTCGATGGTGACCGCTATGGAGTTTTAGCAAAAGAGGTCATCACGACGAAAAGGGAATTTCTTAAGGCAGGAATAATACAAACTACCCCAGACGGGGCTTACATTAATGTTTTGGGTAGTGAAAATTTTTTTTCTAACAGTGAGTTAGATGCTGATTTTTACCGTGTTGAAAGAGAGGGTAGTATTCGCAGGCTTAAATCTGGGGATTTGTATGATCTCCCTATGATTGGAGCCGAGTTACTTGATGTACTTCATGAGTTCGAATCTGAAAGGGGAAAGGTACCTAGAGAATTTCATAACATAGAAGGGGCGTTTTTAAGCACATCAATCGGAACTTTTAACATTATGGAGAGTTTTAACGAGTTTGTTTTTAACGCTAACAATGATGGTGAGATTGTTTATTTCGATAAGGAAAAAGGCATTCCAGTTGACTTCGATAACTACCATGATTTTTTTTACCCTTGCCGATAGCCTGGGGAAGGTCGAGTTTGTTTTTAGAACAAAGAATATTGAAAAATTTGAGAACGGCTTATTAAATGACAGCGATAATAACTTAAGCCTAAATGAAAGCTTGCAAATCATAGGCACACTACTAGATACACTCAAAAATGCTGACATAAAATCCAAGAGATGGACACAAGACTCACTGAAGTCTGAGATGGTTGAAAGGAATAGTTCATTGAAACAAAGAAAGATTGATGATTACTTTTCAGAAGCAAATAAGATTTTAAAATCAAACAAATAAGTTCGTAACGAAAACTTGATTTTCGGTGCGATGACAGTGCTATTAATTTAAAGAATCATACCCCTAACGCCGCACAGCGCGGTATAAGAAAGTTAGGGGACATATGACCACACATAGCACAACCACCGCCCACAAAGCAGCATTGCCACAAACAGGCTACATCCGCCGTTATCTTTTAGCGGATGCGCTGGGCGTTCACGTTGCCACCGTTGACCGCTGGGTAAAAGCTAAAGCCATGCCCGCACCTGTGAAGCTGGGAGAAAAGATCACCGCCTTTGATGCGGTGGAGATTAACAACTGGCTGGCAGCACGGCGGGAGGCGGCATAATGAAAAAAACCCGCAGCGTGGCGGGCATCATCGAACAGGTTAGCGCCAACGATAATACCCCTACTGCCACCATCAAGCCAGCACCGAAAAAGCACCGCGCCCGCATATATATGATGCGCACCGGGGTTAACGGATTTACCGAAAATGAAATACTCCGCTATTGCCGCTTATCGTCTGGCAGAAATTATGCCAGCGAATTAGAACGCAGCCTTGATATTCACCTTGAGCGTATCGACGAGAAAAACCCTGACGGCATCGGATCACATTTCCGTTATCGCTTCACATGCCGCGCTGACGTCATGCGCGTTATTCAACTGGTAAACCACAATGCCGCCGCTGGTGGCTATCGTAGGCTATCACAGCAGGAAATTAACGACATTCTGACCTTATACCCGGACGCATTCACCGCCGCTTAATCGGAGCTAAAAAACATGACATTTCAAAATATGGCTAATTGCCGTGACGGGCATCCCCACGCCAAAAATCAGGGCATGGATATATTCAGGGCTACCGCGCAGGATATTACCGTTATCCGTTTTGACGGCGTACAGGTGCGGATAGTGAATATCAACGGCGAACCGTGGTTTATGGTTAAAGATATTTGCGCTGCGCTGGAAATGGCGGATCACTTAGTCGCATTACGCCGCCTTGATGGTGACGAAAAGGGGGAGTGTTTAACACCTACCCCCGGAGGTAATCAGGTAATGCGTACGGTACGCGAATCTGGTTTTTATAAACTGATAACCCGCAGCCGGAAGGCCAGCACCCCCGGCACATTTGCACACCGTTTCAGTAATTGGATATTCCGCGAGGTGATCCCGTCTATCCGTAAAACGGGCGCATACGGCGTACCGTTCGCTTTTCTTAACGATCACAGCAAGCGCAAAGCAACCTACACAACAAAGGCCAGTAAGCGCGGTAAAGCCCTGCAATCCTGCAAGACAGAGAAAGCGAACTTAGCCGCAGAAGAAAAGGCGCTATGGCTTAAATACCAGCCTGATTTACTGGGGGTTCACTAATGACCACCCGCACCCAACAGCGCCAGTTTAAGGACTCACACGGGCGCACCGTCACACTGCGCGGCATGAGCGGCGGGAACGTGGTTTTTATGCGCCCCGGCTACCCGCACCCGTGCCAGCAGCCGCTAGAGAAATTTAAAGCGGAGTTTATCGAGGTGACGCCATGCGAGTGACTCAAGCCGCCGTCCAGAAAGAAGCCTTCCCACTGGCTGGCCTGTTAGTAAATGTTATGGTTCAGAGCCTGAAAGAACCCGTAATTTCACGCCCGATCACCGGAAGTGAAAACCTGACAAAACCTAATGCCGTGGAATATTTTTCTACCATCAATCGCACAGGGGGAAATCTCTGCCTGAATGATGCGCGGGAAGAATTTTCGGGCACGTCAGGGAGTTTCGTGACCAGTACGCGAGGCGAATTTAAGGACACGTTAGGACATTTTGCGACCACTGCGCACAAGGGAAGCCTTGAGTTTTGCGAGTCCATAAAAAAGGGCAGCACTGCGAATGCCACCCTTTGCCACGATGCCGGAAATAATCAGGCTTTAGGCTCTATGCCTTCTTTCCGCAGTCTTTCGCGGCAGGAGTCTTTAACCCATGAGCTGAAATTACCTTGCCCGGCAACAACGTTTATTTGCTCTAAAAGCGAATCCTCAAAGCGTATGTGCTTCATGGTGCTTCCTTTGCGATCAAACGCTTTTTTCTCTTTTTCGTCTTGCATTGGTAGTTACCAGTATTATAATGGCAATACAGATGGTAACTACCACAACAGGGTAAAGCAATATCAATCTGTAAAAACAACGATGCCCCGAAGTGCGCCAACACTAACAGGGCATCTCACAACCGCCGATAGACTGATTATCGAGGAAGCTGTAATGGATATTACCACACACCCGCAAGGGTGGGAGTCGTTCGGCCTGAATTCAGGCCACCAGCACCGCCATTTTGTCTGGATTATCGCCGCCGTTCGCCGTGATAACCCGGCATTGTCACCCGTCATCCACCATATCGCCGCCGAAAACGAGCGCGAAGCCCGCCGCACTCTGGCAAAAGATAACGTCTGCTTTTTTGCCGGGCGGCTGAACATCGCCACTACAGGGGTGAGCCATGCGTAACGCACCCGCCATTACTGCGCCATCCCCGGCTGAAAGGCTGGAGAATGTGCGCCACGATGCCGCCATGACCGCCCGCTATGCCGCAGAGCTAAAGGCGCTGTTTGATTGCCATCTTGACGCACGGTTACGCGAGGCCAACCCCAAAGCCGGGGCGCGGTTCTGGACGCTTATCCACGAACTTTACAGCGCCGCAGGGCGTACACAGATGCGGCTTGACCGAATGGAGATACCCCAATGATCCGCGCTGATACCCATGCCAAAAATGATGCGCTGGACGCACTGGAAAAAATCAAAATCCTGACAGAGGCCGCGCTTTTTCTGACACACAACGACACCGAAAGGGACGCCCAAAGCGAACTTATCGGCGTTATTAATGATCTGGCAATTCGCGTACTGGAGGCCAGCCGATGAAAACTATGCCGTTGTGTGACGCTATTTGCCGGGTAGAACAGGCGCAGGGAGTGTTATCCGTCTGGATGGAGATGGGGATATTTAATCGCACACTATCACCGCGCATGGTTGGCGCACTGATTACCCTGCTGGAAGGCGTGCCGGAGGCAATGAACGCTGCCAATAGCGAGTTGGTCGATTACATGAAGCGGGAGGGCAAAGCATGAGCAAGGCCGTAACACTGACCGCAACGGGCGTTTACCGCACTGAAGCCACCCGGCACGGGGTCAGTATCACCCGTCGCAACGAGGCCGGACAGTATGAGCATATGGCGCTAATCGACTACCCCGATATGCTGCGCAAGCTGGAGGCCGGAGACTTTGACGGCGTGCGCGATATACCGGACATACTCCGCGCAATGGCTGACGGCGCGGCGCTGGGCTACCACACGCCCACGGCAGAGCAGGAGCTTATTGTCTGGCGGCACTGTGTGGCGCTGACCTTCATCAGCGAGCAGCTGCGTAAAAATGGCGCGGTGGAGGTGGAAAACGAACGGGGAGGCACGGACAGCGGCGTTATCTACTGCGGGCAATACGGCTGTATGGCGGTCTACCCCGCCCCTGAGCGTTTCGCTATGGCAAACAACATTGAGAGCGCATTAATAGAGCGCTACGGCAGGGAACAGGGCGAGCGAAATGCCGTGCTGATGTATCAGGCCATGCTTGAGGGCGGCGGGCTGTCCGATATGGGCCGGGAGCTGCTGGCTGATTTGCATGATGGCTTTATCCGCATGTTGCAGGATGAAGGCTTACCGCCCGCACCCGTGGCGCACTGAGGGGGAATGATGCGAAATATTGACTTAATCCGCGAAGTGACCGCCGCCGCCGCAGGGCGCTGGCCCGGCGTGCTGGCTATGACGGGTATCACCGTTCCCCACTCACCCCGGCAGCATTCCGAATGCCCGGCGTGCGGCGGTACGGATCGCTTTCGCTTTGACGATGGCGGGCGCGGTTCCCATATCTGCAATCAGTGCGGGGCGGGTGACGGGCTTGACCTTGTGGCAAAGGTGAACGACTGCGACACCACCGAAGCGGCGCGGCTGGTGGCTGATGCGCTGGGTATTGATTACCGGGCGGCAGAAACCGACAGCGAGGCAGCCAGCCAGAGGCGGGCGCAGGCGGCAACAGAACGCCAGCAGCGGGAGCAGGAGCGCCAGCGGCAGGCCGCAGCAGACGAGGCGGCACGGCGGGCAAACTTTTCCCGTCACTATCAGACGCTGGCAGAGCAGGCGCAGCCGGGCGAAAGCGAATATCTGATAACAAAAGGACTGAATGGCTTCACCTTCCCGATGCTTTCTGACGGGCGGCTGTTACTGGCGCTGGCAAACCTGTCCGGCACGGTCACCGCCGCGCAGACCATTACCGCCGCTGGTGTCAAAAAGCTGGTGGCGGGTTCGGCAAAGCGTGGCGCATATCACGCCGTCAACGCACCAGAAGCACCGCAGAGCATAGTGATTGCCGAAGGGCTGGCAACCGCACTAACGGCGCACCTGATACGCCCTGACGCGCTGGCGGTGGCGGCGGTGGATGCGGGCAACCTGCTGCCCGTAGCGGAGGCAATGCGCCAGCAGCACCCGCAGGCGAAAATCATTATTGCCGCCGATAACGACCACCAGCAAGGAGGCTCCGAAAATGGAGCCTCCAACACCGGGAAAGAGGCAGCGGAGAAAGCCGCCCTGTCCGTGGCGGGATGGGTATCAATCCCCCCTACAGACCATAAGGCAGACTGGAATGACCACCACCAGCAAAACGGACTGGAGGCCGCTACAGCCGCTTTTAACGATTCGCTGTACCAGCCGCAGGGGGAAAGCATGACGGACGAGCAGAGCGGCGCAGAGGACGGCAATAACACGGCACGGGATTCAGCCAGCCACACTAAGGTTAAGCTAAGGAAACCGGGAGGGTTGGATAGCGATAAAGACCCGCTCAAGCCGCGCACTGAAAGCCGCAGTGACGGCGTTTTCTGGATAACCCCGAAGGTGGACAATGAGAGCGGCGAGATTATCAACAATGAATCGTGGCTGTGTTCCCCGCTGGAGGTTATCGGCATCGGACGCGACGACAAAGACCAGTTTTTAATCATCAAATGGTTCCCGGCGGGAGCCAGCGCCAGCACCACGCAGGCCATCCCCCTTGCCGATATCGGAGAGCGCGAAGGCTGGCGCGTCCTGAAGGCCGGAGGGGTGAACATCACCACCAAGCCCGCAATGCGGGCCACCCTTGCCGACTGGCTACAGCGCAGCGGTTCCCGTGAGCTATGGCGCGTGGCGCAGGCTACGGGCTGGCAGTGTGGCGCGTACATTATGCCGGACGGTGAGATTATCGGTTCCCCCGATATGCCCGTACTGTTTAACGGCAGGAGTTCAGCCGCAGCGGGCTACACCTGCAAGGGAACGGCGGCAGAATGGCGGGACAGCGTGGCAAGGCTGGCGGGCGGCAACTGGTCAATGATGACGGGGATCGGCGCGGCGCTGGCGGCCCCGCTAATCGGACTGGCGGGCGCTGACGGGTTCGGCCTTCACTTTTACGAGCAGTCGAGCGCGGGCAAGACCACCACGGCAAACGCCGCCGCCAGCCTGTACGGTAATCCTGACCTGCTGCGCCTGACGTGGTACGGCACGGCGCTGGGGCTGGCAAACGAGGCCGCCGCCCACAATGACGCGCTGATGCCGCTGGATGAAGTCGGACAGGGAGCCGATCCGCGCAGCGTGGCGCAGTCCGCTTATGCGTTGTTTAACGGCGTGGGGAAATTGCAGGGCGCGAAGGAAGGCGGCAACCGGGATTTAAAGCGCTGGCGCACCGTGGCAATCAGCACCGGGGAAATGGACCTGGAAACCTTTATCGCCAGCACCGGACAGAAGATAAAGGCCGGGCAGCTGGTGCGCCTGCTGAATATCCCGCTAAGCAAGGCGGCAGAGTTCCACGAGCACCAGAGCGGCAAACAGCACGCTGACGCGCTGAAAGATGCCTTTATGCGCCACCACGGCGCGGCAGGCCGGGCGTGGGTTAAATGGCTGGCAGACCACCAGCAGCAGGCCGTTAACGCCGTGAGGGAGGCTGAAAGCCGCTGGCGCTCACTTATCCCGGCTGACTACGGGGAGCAGGTACACCGGGTAGCCGCACGGTTCGCCATTCTGGAAGCCGCGCTGATACTGGGCGGCGTGGTCACCGGATGGGATGCGCAAACGTGCCGGGATGCGGTACAGCACAGCTATAACGCATGGGTAAGGGAGTTCGGCACCGGGAACAAGGAGCACCAGCAGATAATCGCCCAGGCTGAAGCATTTCTTAACGCCCACGGCCTGAGCCGTTACGCCCCGTTCCCGTATGACCCGGCAGCGCTGCCAATCCGCGACCTTGCAGGCTACCGGACAAAAGGCGGGCATGAGCACGACCCGATAACCTTCTATACCTTCCCCGCCGCCTTTGAGGGGGAGATAGCGAGAGGCTTTAACGCGAAACAGTTTGCGGAGGTGCTGAAAAGCGCCGGGATGCTCACCCCGCCCAGCAGTGACAGAGGTTATCAGAGGAAGTCACCGCGCATCGACGGACGGCAGTACCGGGTTTACGTGCTCAACTATTTACCGGACGAGGAGAGCCAGCCAGAGGAATAATTTTTTCTCACATACGTAGTTAAGGTGTTGGTTCAGTTGGTTCAATTTGTAAAGATTGTTGTTTTATAAGGTTTTTATTTCTGAATCTGAACCAACACTGAACCAACAAAAGCCTGTTTTGAACCAACAACGGACAAAGAGGAACTTTCTCATGGCTGGCAGTGAACCAACAAAACGCCCCGCTGAACCAACAAAAAAAGCGCCGTGTTGGTTCAGTAATCGGGTTAAAAGCCCTTTAAAAACAGGCGTCTTTACAAACTGAACCAACTGAACCAACTGAACCAACTGAACCAACACCCTTTTACTTATATAGAGAGAAAAAACACCCCTCATACATTAAGAAAACGACATTAGCAAAACTGATAATCGTTTAAGTTTGAAGGTCAGAGCGTACGCCCGGCGTTAAAGCCTACATTATTGCAATAAATGAAATGATACTGGTGATTGTTGCGATAAATGGAATTACAATAACTGTACACATAAACAACACTGGGTTTATAGACATGAAAAAAGCCAGCACGTTGCGCCCCGTACTGCTGACGGCCTCACAGATGGAGGCCATCCGCAGCATTCAGGAATCAGAGCGCAAAAACTCACGGTTCGGCACTGCGCCAACGGTTCACGACATAGCGCGCGGACTAATTTCAAGGGCTTTAGAAAATGCAGGGGTTCCCGTGTAATGGAACAGTTACAACGGTTAGCGGAAGTAATAGCCGGGACGTACCTTGAAGGGTTAATCAGGGACAGCGGTTCTGACAGGGTTGAACACAATGGCGTATCCGGCAAGGTGTCGTCACCCCTGCTTGCCTCTGGCCTGATTGATAATGTTATTTCAGCGGCGCGGGATTTATGTATCGCAGAAGACTATCAGCGGGAAGCCTACAAAATGCTGATGGAAATGATTTCTTTTGATGGCCCTCAATATCAACTAACGCAGCATGGCAGGGCAGTAATAGACACAATGAACAGCCTTGCACTTGCCAAAAAATGCAAATTACCAACCCATTAAGGTAGATACATGTCAGATGTAAAGGCAGGAGGTATTTATTACGAGGTAGGAGCAGACCTTGAGCCATTATTAAAAGGTGTGGATAAGGCCGGACAAGCTCTTAATGGCATGGGGAAAGAGGCTGGCAATTCAGCGGCAGGATTTTCCCGACTTGAGACTCAGGCAAAAAAAAGCGCCATTGCGGTTAATGAAGCTGCGTCCAGTGCCAACAGATTACGCACAATTTCCGGGCAAATGGGATATCAGTTGCAGGACGTGGCTGTACAGCTTCAAATGGGGCAAAGCGCACTTATGGTCTTTGCTCAACAAGGATCACAAATGGCGGGCGCGTTCGGCCCGTCCGGCGCGGTCGTGGGGGCTGTTATTGCCGTGGCCGGGGCGATTGGTTCGGCCCTTATCCCGGCGCTGTTTAGTGGAAAGACTACCGCAGAAGATTTGCAGAAAACCCTTTCCGAGCTGGACAAGGTGATTACGTTTTCCCAAAGTGGCGTTGCGGCGCTGTCCGATAAATATGCCCTGCTGGCGAAAACTAACGGAGCCTTAGCAGAAGCCGTCAGAGAAAATGCGCTATCGAAACTGGAGCAGGACGCAGCCAAAGCCGGAGAAGCAATAAAGGGCGTTATTGCCGCTCAGCAGTCCTTTATGCCCTCACTCAACGGCGGGGCATCCAGCGTTATTTTGATGGGTAATGCGATGGCAGCGCTGAATATCACCACGGCTGATTATCAGCAGGCCAGCAGTGCAGGAATGGCGTTTCAGTCTCAGGCCATGACTATTGGTAACACCGTGGGAATGTTGGCATCAAATTTTGGCATAACTAACCAACAGGCATACACGCTTGCACAGCGAATGATTGAAGTGGCCAACACCCCGACCCCGCAGGCCGTGAGCCAGCTAAACGGTTACCTTAAAGACTTGCACGGAACGACTGATAAAGGTTCGGCTGCGCTCCTCGATTTTAAGACCAGCATCACAGATGCGGGCGCAGCGGTCTCTGATATCAGGGCGAGACTTGAAGAATTCCGGGCATCAATGAGCGGCGCTATCGCCACGGCGCAACAGCAGCAGACCTTTGAGGGGCTGATAGCTAACTTAAAGCAGCAGGAGATTGGTTATAAGCAGGGCGCAGCAGCCGCTAAAGCGTATGCGATAGAACATGCCAACCTGACAGAGACTCAGAAAAAAGAGGTTCTGGCGCAGAATGCCGCTACAGAATCAGCAAGGCAGGCGGCAGAAGATCGAAGAAAGGCGGATAACGGTAGCAAGGCAGGTGATTCTGCGGTTACCGGTCTTGCCCGCCTGTCACAGCAGTATGACGTTGCGAGACTGAAAGCACAGGGAATGAACAAAGAGGCCGCACAGCTTGCCGCCGTCCAGTCATTAGGTGCGGAAGCTACGGACAGGGAAGCACGGGCAGCATCTAATCTGGCAGGTAAAATCTTTGACCTGACAAACGCCGAGGAAAAGCGCCGACAAGCGCGGCAGGGCCAAAAATTTGCCGGGCAGGAGATAGCCGCAGCCCAGACCCAGAAAGACCCGCTAACCGGGCAGTCGAAAGACCCACTGGCGCAAATCAACCTTCAGGAGCAGCAGAAACTTGACGCACTTGCTCAGTATCAGGCAATCGATAAGCAGAATATACAGATTTATGAGGATGCAAAAACAGCCATACAGCAGCAGGCCGCGAACGCCCGTAAGCAAATAGCTATTGATGAGGCTAATACTCAATCTCAGGCCATATCATCAATTATAGGGTCGGTGTCACAAGGATTTGATGGGCTGGCTAATCTCGCAGCAGGCGCAGCAGGTAAAAGCAGCGGCGCATATCAAGCCATGTTTGCCCTAAGCAAGGGGTTTGCTGTGGCTCAGTCTGCGCTAAACCTCCAGCTCGCGCTATCTCAGGTATTGGCAAACCCAGCAGATCTAACCCCCGCACAGAAGTTTGCAAGCTATGCTGCTGTAGCCAGTGCTGGCGCATCGTTGCTTTCAACTATCGGCAGCATTTCTTACGGTGGTGGGCGCAAGAACGGCGGGCCAGTGTCTGAAGGAACTATGTATCAGGTGGGCGAAGGTGGCAAGCCGGAGATATATCAAGCCAGCACCGGGAAGCAGTACATGATACCGGGCGACAACGGCAAGGTTATCAGCAATAAGGATATGCAGGGCGGCGGGGGCGGCGGCGTTGTTATGAATGTTGCTTTTAACATCCAGACCACGAACGGAATTGACGAAGCAACGCAGAAGCAGATAGTAAAGCAGATGGAGAATGTAGCAATGTTTGTAGCCAAAAGAGAAAGCACGCGCCCCCGTGGAATATTGCAGCGGAGAAAATAAAGCGGCGATAAACGCATATTATTTCGCATTCAAAATGCCGGAGTGGAAACCATGCGCGAACAAACCCGAAGCTATACCACGGCACAACCCCGCCTGACGCTGGCACACCTGAAGGCTATCCGGCAGAGGTTCAGTAAGGGGGCGAAGGCGCTACAGCTGGCAACCCGTGCCGGAGAAATGCGCTTTCACCTGGACGGCAGTAGCTACACGGCAACCATCGGCGGGAGGGTATTACCGATGAGAACCACCAGCACACGGGCGGGCTATGGCGTGCGGCACTGGTACTTATGCCCTTACTGCCATAACCGTGCGGCAGTGCTGTTTATCGGTAAGCGTGATTTAGCCTGTAGAAAGTGCTGGGGGCTTCACTACGCCAGCCAGAGCGAAGACCGGTTAGCCAGAATGCGGCGCAGCCTGTTTAAGCAGCGGGCGGCGATATGGGGCAACTATGCGCCCGCGCAAAGCCTGTTTAACGACTGCGCCCTTTTTCCCAAGCCTGCTGGCATGAGGTGGGAAACGTTCAGCCGGAAGGTTCTACACCTGCAACGGAGCGAACAGGCGTACTACAGGGCATTCAGTCCGGTAGTCGAGAAGATGACCGGGATGATTGAGCGCAGGACAGGCGCGGCGGGGGCAGGTTAAACGTTCAGGGCTTCCCGCNGTCAGTACCGCCGCCTTACCTTTTTTCGCACCGCCGCAGGTTAGAAACCTTTTTTTGGGCGTGGAAGGTTATATCGCGCACTACATATCAACAGATTACTGTAAATAACCTACAGCGAAGGGTAACCCCATGACAGACCGCCAGACGCTTGAGTTAGCCGTATTACAGATGGCCCGTCAGAGCGGGGAGCCGCTGGACAGGCACACCCTGTACACCGTGAGAAACGGTATCAGAAACGCACTGGCAGCGAGTGAGCGCCACCGCCAGAGAATGAGCGCCCCGGCCTACCAGTGGAAGAAGCCAGCGCCGCGCAGGTGATACGGGAAAATCCCGCATGTTAATACCGGGAACCCCGGCTTTATAGTTTTGCGACAAGTACGGGGCGCGGTCAGTATTCAGGCACTTAGCGCCGCTGCTATCCGGGATGAATTACCGCCCTGACGCTTCCACGCGCTGTAAATGTCCTTATCCCACGCCTTACCCGCCTTAGTCTGATATCCGGCCTCGTTAAGCCGTTCAGCAATGATACGCCCGTTGTCGAAGCCTTCCCGGATAGTGGCGGCAACAATCTGAATCGCCGCAGCCTCATTGTACGGGCACGGCGGGATGCCCTGCTTACCCACTGCCAGCGCAGCCGCTGCTATTTCCATGCGTTCCACCAGCGCCAGCAAACGACTATCGGCGTTATTGTCCGGCTGGTTCAGCTTGTGGCGCACGGCATCAATCAGCCAGGCGGTTTTATCAGAACCGGACTCACTGACCGCAGAGATAAAGGCATTAGCCAGTTCAGCAGGCACACGAAAGGTAACGGACAGGGATTTATTCACTACAACCACCAGCGGTAAGGGTTAAACGGCTATTTTACCATCGTAAGACAACGTAAGACAGACGGTTAGTTATCAACCCTCACCGCTTCCCCGTCTATAGCCTCACCCTTGCCGCCTTCATCGCGTACCACCAGACAGGAGCCGGGCAGGCCATACCGGGAGCAGTTACACCAGATACCTTTACCGTCACCGCTTTGTGTCGTGTCCTGTCTGCGCTCAAAGCTGGTNACCTTCTCTAACAGGCCATCTTTCACCATCGCTTCAAGCGTGCGCCGGGTAGATTCCAGATGATGCCGGGTATCGAAGGAGTCCAGCCCGCAAACCAGATAGGCCAGCCCGGACACGTCAAACGGCGGCGATCCAATCTCACCCGTCACCCATTCGAGGTTATCCGGCTGGTAGTAGCTCAATATCTCTTTTTTACGCGCTGTCATTCTCATGGCTGGCGGCATTCCTTAATGTATGAGGCATCTATCATANAATAAGAAACAGGCGGGTAGAATTACGGTAAGGATAAAAAACGAGCAGAAAGGCTGGCACCTTAAAAAACGATGTACACAAGGGTGTACACAATGAAATTACACATTACATAAAAACCAGCAGCCACAAGGCATAGACACACCTACTCAACAAACAGATTCAATCAAATAACGATTTACTGGCTATCACCAAATAGCAAAAAACCCAGACAGCCCGCCGCACGGTGGGCTTTTTTACGTGGATGTCTGCCCGCGACAAGGGAAAACGGTTTCGTGGCATCATCAGATCACCAACGAAAACTGGAAAAATTTACCCGTCACGGTTTTCTTAAATAATAGGCACCAGAACCTTCACAGGGTAAACTATCCCCTTACTTTATTAAGGCTTTAGTTAAGGATCTCCAATGCAAACTTTACCTCCCTGCCCGAAATGTCACTCCGAGTACAGCTGGCAGGATGGCCATATGCTCAACTGCCCGGAATGTGGCCATGTCTGGGCTGAAGGTGCCGATGCCGCTGCTGAAGATAGCCTGGTCGTGAAAGACGCCAATGGTAACCTGCTGGCGGATGGTGACAGCGTGACGGTGATTAAAGATCTGAAAGTCAAAGGCAGCTCTACACCACTGAAGATCGGTACCAAAGTCAAAAGCATTCGTCTGGTAGAAGGCGATCACAATATCGATTGCAAAATTGACGGATTCGGCCCAATGAAGTTGAAATCCGAATTTGTGAAAAAAAACTGATCGCCTCCAGTAGCCACAGCGCTACTGGTTTTCCGCATTGCACCCAAGCTGCGCTGTGCAGGGCGTTTGCCACGCCAGCTGTAGCTGCTAGTATCACAGAACATGGCATCATGCTTAAGGGCGTGCGGCGCTCAATGAACCGGCTCAATAACTGGAGGCTAAGTGAATAAGACGTTAGGTGTGTTCTTCCCGCTTTATACTACTACGCTGTTAATGCTTCTCGGCTCCGGGTTGCTCACTACCTACGTTTCCCTGCGTCTGACCTCAGCCCATGTTTCGGGCGCCCTGATCGGGGCAATCATCGCCGCAAATTACATTGGTCTGGTGATTGGCGGCAAAGTCGGTCACTTTCTGATTGCCCGCGTTGGTCATATCCGTGCCTATGTTTCCTGCGCCGGGATTATTACTGCCGCCGTACTGGGTCACGGCCTGACCGGATATATCCCTGCGTGGATCGGTCTGCGGCTTATCATCGGCCTGTGTATGATGTGCCAGTATATGGTGCTGGAAAGCTGGCTGAACGACCAGTCCGAGTCCGGCCAGCGTGGAAAAGTGTTTGGCTGCTATATGGTTGCAACCTATCTCGGGATGTCGCTTGGCCAGGTTGTGTTGATGCTGCAAACCGATCTCGGCCTCAGCACGCTGCTATTAATTGCGCTCTGTTTTGCTCTGTGCTTGGTGCCCATTGCACTCACCACTCGCACCCACGCACGCCAGCTCTCACCAGCACCTATGGAGTTACGCCACTTTATAGGATCGATTCCGAAAGTGCTGGCAACCACGCTGGCAATTGGTATGGCTGTAGGCTCTTTCTATGGTCTGGCACCGGTCTACACCAGCCAGCAACAGCTGACCACCGGGCAAACCGGCCTGTTTATGGCTATTGCTATTTTCGCCGGGCTGGTTGCACAGTTTCCACTCAGCTGGCTGTCTGACCGTTACAATCGTACCCGCCTGTTGCGCCTGAACGCGATAATGCTTGCCGTTGCCGCACTTCCGTTGGCGCTACTGCCACAGCTCGGTTTTCCACTGTTGTTGGCCCTCGGATTTATCGTCAGTATGTTGCTGTTCTCGCTCTACCCGCTGGCCGTTGCGCTGGCCAACGATCTGGTCGAGCCAGAACGACGCGTCTCGCTGGCTGCCTGCCTGCTGATGGCGTTCGGCGTAGGTGCCAGTATTGGCCCATTAATGGTCGGGCTGCTGCTTGAGCCACTTGGTGGTAACACGCTGTATGCGTTTTTTGCCCTGTGCGGCCTGCTGATTGTTGCTATGAGCCGGACGGTGAAAAAAGATGAGGCCCAGTTTGTTGAAGATGCGCCGGTTCCTCATATCGCGATGCCGGACAGTCTGATGAGTTCGCCCCTTTCACCAGCCCTTAATCCGGCGTTTGATGAGCAGATGATTGAGGAAACCATGCCATCACTCGATATCGAGCCGGAGGCAGAGCAAGAAGTGGAAGTCACGACTCTGCAAGGGGCAGACCCCGATGAAGAAACCGGTCTTAAAAAAGCGTGGGAAAAATTGTAGCCCCATCAGTGTTTTGTCATCCTTGCTGACGTTGGACGATAAGGCTTTCTGCCTCTGGCGCATGAGCCGGATGTTAGCCGCGTGAAAGACACGACGCTTTTTCTTGCAAGGGAGCAGGCTGAAATGCCTGCAGCCAGGCTTTATCGTATTTAGCCCGGTGCCATAGCGACAGGACCGCATCAACTCCCTCTAAGAATACAGGTTGCCGAAATGAACAGAGAAAATAACAGAAATATGAGTTTGAAATCCGCCTGCTTGATCGCCTGAAGATGACATTAACCCCAACGACTCCTTTTTAATGGCGTACACATTCAAATTAATCGGGAGATTTCTTCTGACTGAAGGGAACATTCATATCAAGCCTTGCGCATAGGCATAGCGTATTAATTCAACGTTAGAAGAGACGCCAAGGCGCCGCATAGCATTATACTTTTGCGTGGAGACCGTGCTGATTGTTCTGTTCTGTCGCCGTGCTATCTCTGAAAGAGTGTACCCTGATGAAAACAGCCTAATCACTTCTAGCTCTTTAGGAGTAAGTCCATTTCCTTTTTCACCACTTTTCGACAAATAACTTTTGATGTTACTCAGGGAAGATGAGAAATAATAACCACTTTGGTTCATGACATGATGACATGCAATTACCGTATCCTCTACCGGGTCCGATTTACTCACGATGGCCTTAACCCCGTAATCGCATGTTTTTCTGAGTATGGCTATGTTCTTTTGTGATGTCAGTAAAACGATTTTCACCAGCGGAAAACGGCCACTTAAGGCGCGTATTTTGGCAAAACCATCTATTGCTGAGCGTTTCGAACTCAACGAGAAATCAGTGATGACAATATCTGTCTGTGCCGATGCCAGAACAGCCAATAAGTCCTTACCACATCCTGTTTCTGTAGCGATGGTAAACTTATCATTATTTGAAAAAAGCATTTTCAGTGAATGGATGATATGTGGATGGTCATCAGAAACCGCCACCGTGAATCTGCTATACATACAGCCTCCAGATGCTTCATCATGACTAGCCTGAAGAAATACACAACGAGTTAAATATAATAATTCCGTCCAGCATCAAATGGCAAGCAGTTTGCAATAAATATAAAATCAACCAAAATGAAGTGCAGAAAAAAGGAATTAATGGAATAAACAATAAAACTAACAAAATCAAATCCTGATAACTCCAGTTAAATTAATAAAATTGATAATATTTACGGCGGTATTCAACCTGCTCATTAAGCAATTCCCCTCAATAATATTAATAACTGTCCTATTTCATATCGCTATCGAACCGGGTAATGCCCATCATTGCTAAAATGATAAGTCACCATTTATTCAGGCCCGGCGAATACATTTTTCTGGTAACCCGCGCTTGTATACAACAATTGTACCGATACCACAAAATTTCAGTCGCCGTTCTTAGCGGAACCCCTTAGGATGCAGACTGATTTTTATGGAGTTAGCTATGTTACTCACTGTCCTTTACATCATCGGTATCACGGCGGAAGCCATGACCGGAGCACTGGCCGCAGGACGTCGTAAGATGGACATGTTTGGCGTAATCATCATTGCTTCCGTTACAGCAATAGGCGGTGGCTCAGTGCGCGACATACTGCTGGGGCATTACCCGCTCGGTTGGGTGAAACACCCCGAATACATCATGATTGTTGCCGCCGCCGCCGTCATCACGACTTTCACAGCACCAGTGATGCCGCACCTCCGCAAGGTTTTTCTGATACTGGATGCACTAGGGCTCGCCGTATTTTCTATTATTGGTGCTCAGGTGGCGCTGGATATGGGGTATGCAGGGATTATTGCTGCGATCGGCGCGGTAGTTACCGGAGTGTTTGGTGGCGTACTGCGCGATATGTTTTGTAATCAAATCCCTCTGGTTTTCCAGAAAGAGATATATGCAGGTATCGCATTCGCTTCTGGCTGGGTTTACATCCTGCTGCTGAAAACCGCCCTGCCGCAGGAAACGGTTATCATCATCACCCTACTGACTGGGTTTATAGCCCGGCTACTGGCATTGCGCTTCAAACTGGGATTACCCGTGTTTAACTATCCGCACAACGACCATTAATTATCTTCCCTGCAAAGACAGAGCCACGGATGCTTCTAATACATCTATAAGTTGGCGTACTTCCTGCTGCCGGAGGTATGAGAAGATTTTCCGGGCCAGGGTTTGGCCTACTCCGGGCAACTGTTGCCAATCCTGTAGGCTATGTGACAGCAACTGTTGCCAGTTATCGTCCGTCAGCGTATTCATGGCCCGTTCCGGTATCGGCACGCCTAATGCTTTAACCCAGCGTTTAAAAGGGAGTTGGCGACTCAACCTGAACTGTTGCCAGAAAAAATGCGCCCTTTGTTCTCCGATGCCCGGCACGGCTTTTAACTGTTCCTCCGACAGAGCCAGCCAAGAGAATATATGCGTCATGCTGCCCGCTTGAATCAACTGCTGCCAGGTTTGCCGACCCGCGCCGCTAAGGTTAAGCACCGGCTTACTGCTAAGCCACTCCAGCCTTGCCAGAAACTGTTGACGGCATTGCGGAGTCAGGCGAAAACAGCTCAGGCTGTTAAAATGTGTGGCATCGGGAAGAGGGGGAAGGACGCGTTCTTTTACCCGCCATATAACCTTATCCATACGTGGAACGCCCAGCCCAGCCAGGCTGATACTCACCAGGTCTCCTGCTATCACATCGGTTTGTTTCCAATGTTCAATCGAACCTATGTTGACCCGGCTAACCCGTTTATCATCAAGCTGCACCGGCAGCAGATTCAAGACGGCATTAATACGGCCGGTACGACCGATGGCAAACTCAACTGACCGTACTTCGCTTGTCACTTCCGGTGGAGGATATTTCCAGGCAATAGCCCAGTCGCCCAGCTCAGGCAGCCAGTCAGTGCCTTGCCTTGTCGGAATGCTGTGAACAACAATGCCATCAGTGGCAAACGGTAAGGCCTGGTGAAACCAGCGTTCACGCCAGCCCTCAACCTCATCCACATTTTCTACCCGGTGGGTCCAGTTACTGATGTCAGGGAATCCCAGGGCGCGGATCCCCGTCAGGCGCTGGGCAATTGAGTTTGGTCCATCCGGCCATGCCCAAACAAATATTCCAACACGTTGCAGCATTGTCGAGGGAGCTTTCGCCATCAGCGCCCCCGCAACGATAGATCGCGCACTTTTCCCCCCATCGGT
Source organism: Erwinia pyrifoliae DSM 12163 (assembly GCF_000026985.1). NCBI lineage: Bacteria > Pseudomonadati > Pseudomonadota > Gammaproteobacteria > Enterobacterales > Erwiniaceae > Erwinia > Erwinia pyrifoliae. Next base: position 68,975 of record NC_017390.1, on the reverse strand, counting down.
GGCCTGCTGATGATCGGTCATCTTGAGATACAGCTCCCCCTGAAAAACCTGCACTGCCGGGAAGCGTGGAATGGATTTTGGAATCGCGGGGATCTGACGGGCTTTTGCCGTCCAGTCCTCCCCCTTAACGCCATCTCCCCGGCTGATCATCTGCACCAGCCGGCCATCACGGTAGAGTAACGTCACTGCCACGCCATCCACCTTCGGTTGAATCCACAACCCGTCACGCTTTTCCATCCAGCGCGCCACGGCTGCTTTATCTGAAAGCTTTTTAACGCCCGTATGGGAGACAGGATGCAAAACTTTACCGTCAGTTTTGAGCAATGGCTGACGCAAATCGCTGGCAGGAGAAAAACAGCGCTGCCACTGTTGCAGTTTGCCGTGCAGGGTATCGTAGCGCTCATCAGGGATCTGGGATTCTCCACGCCGATAATAGGCGTCATCCCACTTTTTTAGCTGCGCCTCAAGTGCACTAATTTCTGCGTCAGCGCGTGAGGCAGACCAAACCGGGCACTGTGCCTGTACCAGGGTACTGAACATCCACACGACCAGAATGGCACATTTCATTTCTGCTTCTCCTGCACGTCATAACAATGGCAGGCAGTAAAGCGCAGCATATAAGGGTTAGCGAGAGGCAAAAGAGCATTTCTGAAGGCGGCTTCAGCACTTTTTATGCAAACCATGCCCGGCAGGCAAATATTTGTGTGGCGTTATCCAATTTCTGATAAATAAACCTGTCACAAGCCCTAAACGCTGCATGACGCGCTGCACCTGTGTATACTGTGCAGGAAGTAGACTCCGCTTTATTGGCATATCAAGAATAATCATGGCTCAAGGCACACTTTTTATTGTTTCCGCCCCCAGCGGTGCGGGTAAATCCAGCCTGATTCAGGCGCTGTTAAAAACGCAGCCGCTGTACGATACTCAGGTTTCCATCTCACACACCACGCGTGGGATAAGACCGGGTGAAAAACACGCTGAACACTATTATTTTGTCAACCACGACGAGTTCCGGGGCATGATTCGCGAAGAGGCTTTTCTTGAACATGCCGAAGTGTACGGAAACTATTACGGCACGTCACGTAAAGCCATTGAACAAGTTCTGGCAACCGGTGTTGATGTGTTCCTGGATATCGACTGGCAGGGTGCTAAACAGATACGGCAGAAAATGCCGGCAGCACGCAGTATCTTCGTACTTCCGCCGTCGAAGGACGAACTGGACCGTCGCCTGCGTGGCCGAGGTCAGGACAGCGAAGAAGTTATCACCAAACGTATGGCTCAGGCCGTTGCCGAAATGAGCCATTACGCAGAGTACGACTATCTGATCGTGAACGATGATTTCGACCTGGCACTGTCAGATCTGAAAACCATTATTCGCGCTGAGCGTCTGCGGATGGGCCGTCAAAAGGCCCGTCATGATGCTTTAATCAGCAAACTATTGGCAGACTGAGGACAACTCAGTATGATGCCCAGTCATTTCGTCACCACCCGTGGAGTATCACACTTATGGCACGCGTAACCGTACAGGACGCAGTAGAAAAAATTGGTAACCGTTTTGACCTGGTTCTGGTGGCAGCTCGTCGCGCACGTCAGATGCAGGTTGGTGGTAAAGATCCACTGGTTCCTGAAGAAAACGATAAATCTACCGTTATTGCACTGCGTGAAATCGAAGAAGGTCTGATCACCAATCAGATCCTCGACGTGCGCGATCGTCAGGAACAGCATGAGCAGGAAGCCGCAGAATTGCAGGCTGTTACCGCCATCGCTGAAGGCCGTCGTTAATTCTTTGTGAAGGCCAGCCTTGTATCTGTTTGAAAGCCTCAATCAGCTGATTGAAAAATACTTGCCTGAGGAGCAAATAAAGCGCCTCAAGCAAGCTTATCTTGTCGCCCGTGATGCTCACGAGGGACAGACACGCTCCAGCGGTGAGCCTTATATCACCCATCCGGTTGCGGTGGCGTGCATCCTCGCCGAGATGAAACTCGACCATGAAACGCTTATGGCGGCTCTGCTGCACGACGTTATCGAAGACACTCCCGCCACCTATCAGGATATGGAACAGCTGTTTGGTCAGACTGTTGCTGAACTGGTAGAAGGGGTTTCTAAACTTGATAAGCTGAAGTTCCGTGACAAAAAAGAAGCCCAGGCTGAAAACTTCCGCAAGATGATCATGGCAATGGTGCAGGACATTCGCGTCATTCTGATCAAGCTGGCTGACCGCACGCACAATATGCGTACTCTGGGCGCCCTGCGTCCGGATAAAAAACGCCGTATCGCCCTGGAAACGCTGGAGATTTACAGCCCACTGGCACACCGCCTGGGTATTCACCACCTGAAAACCGAGCTGGAAGAGCTGGGCTTTGAAGCCCTTTATCCGAACCGCTATCGTGTGATTAAGGAAGTGGTGAAAGCCGCGCGTGGCAACCGCAAAGAGATGATCCAGAAAATTCTCTCAGAAATAGACGGTCGTCTTGAAGAAGCCGGAATTACCCGCCGCGTCAGCGGTCGTGAGAAACATCTCTATTCGATCTACTGCAAAATGCATCTGAAAGAACAGCGCTTCCATTCGATTATGGATATTTACGCTTTTCGGGTGATTGTGCGTGATGTTGATACCTGCTACCGCGTGCTCGGCCAAATGCACAACCTGTATAAACCGCGTCCGGGCCGCGTGAAAGACTATATTGCCATTCCCAAAGCCAACGGCTATCAGTCGTTGCATACTTCCATGATCGGTCCACACGGTGTGCCGGTAGAAGTACAGATCCGTACTGAAGATATGGATCAAATGGCAGAAATGGGGGTGGCTGCGCACTGGGCTTATAAAGAACAGGGTGAGAGCGGGACCACGGCACAAATCCGTGCCCAGCGCTGGTTACAAAGCCTGCTGGAATTGCAGCAAAGCGCCGGCAGCTCGTTTGAATTTATTGAAAGTGTCAAATCCGATCTGTTTCCGGATGAAATTTACGTGTTCACCCCGGAAGGGCGCATCGTCGAACTGCCAGCTGGCGCCACGCCGGTGGACTTCGCCTATGCGGTTCATACCGACATTGGCCATGCCTGTGTCGGTGCACGCGTCGACCGCCAGCCCTACCCGCTGTCACAGGCGCTGACCAGCGGTCAGACGGTAGAAATCATTACCGCTCCGGGCGCGCGGCCGAACGCAGCTTGGCTGAACTTCGTCGTCAGTTCGAAAGCTCGCGCCAAGATCCGGCAGTTGCTGAAAAACCTCAAGCGTGATGACTCTGTTAGCCTCGGCCGACGCCTGCTTAACCATGCCCTGGGCGGCAGCCGTAAACTGGCCGAGATCCCGCCGACCAACGTGCAGCACGAACTTGAGCGCATGAAGCTGGCATCGCTTGACGACCTGCTGGCTGAAATTGGCCTTGGCAATGCCATGAGCGTGGTGGTGGCAAAAAATCTGCAACAAAATGAGCCAAGCGCTCCGGCAACCGGCCCTGCTCCCGCCGGTAGCTCACGCAGTAAGCTACCCATCAAGGGCGCAGACGGCGTCTTGATCACTTTCGCGAAATGCTGTCGCCCGATCCCCGGCGACCCGATTGTGGCGCACGTCAGTCCTGGCAAAGGCTTGGTGGTGCACCATGAATCCTGCCGTAATATTCGTGGCTACCAGAAAGAGCCAGAGAAATACATGGCGGTCGAGTGGGATAAGGTAACGGAGCAGGAATTTGTTGCCGAAATCAAGGTCGATATGTTTAACCATCAGGGTGCACTGGCCAATCTGACAGCGGCGATCAACACCGCTGGCTCTAATATTCAGAGCCTGAACACTGAAGAAAAAGATGGCCGGGTTTACTGCGCCTTTATCCGTCTGACCGCTCGCGACCGCGTTCATCTGGCTAATATCATGCGTAAAATCCGTGTGATGCCGGATGTGATTAAAGTGCACCGTAACCGCAATTAAGGAATGAGGCAGGGGCGCCCTTGTCTTAGCCATCCCCGCGACAGCCGGTCACTCAGTCGCTAGCGTCATTATTCATTTTAGGGAGCCTGTTTTCGCATGAATGCACAACGTTATGCCCGCATCCGCGCAATGCTTGCCGCCCGTCAGCACGATTTAACGGTCTGCATGGAGCAGGTACACAAGCCTCATAACGTTTCTGCGGTGATCCGTACCGCCGATGCCGTCGGTGTGCATGAAGTTCACGCCGTCTGGCCGGGCAGCCGTATGCGTACCATGGTCTCCGCCGCCGCCGGTAGTAACAGCTGGGTTCAGGTGAAAACCCACCGCTCCATTGCCGAGGCCGTAGCCTGCCTGAAAGGCCAGAACATGCAGATTCTGGCCACCCATCTCTCTGATAAAGCGGTTGATTTCCGCGAAATCGACTACACCCGCCCGACCTGTATTCTGATGGGGCAGGAAAAAACCGGCATTACCCGCGAAGCGCTCGACCTGGCCGATGGCGACATTATTATTCCGATGATCGGCATGGTGCAGTCACTGAATGTTTCCGTTGCCTCAGCCCTGATCCTCTATGAAGCCCAGCGCCAGCGGCAAAATGCCGGCATGTATCTGCGTGAAGAAAGCACGCTGGAATACAGCGAACAGCAGCGTCTGTTGTTCGAAGGCGGCTATCCGGTGCTGGCTCGCGTTGCGAAACATAAAGGGTTGCCCTACCCTGAAATTAACGATCGCGGTGAGGTAGTTGCCGACCCTGAATGGTGGGCAACCATGCAATCTAAGGCACGTAAATAATGCAGGGCCGCCTGCTGGATGCAGTGCCGCTCAACACGCTATCCGGCGTGGGAGCGAGCCAGGCGACAAAGCTGGCAAAACTCGGTTTGGTAACGGTACAGGATCTGCTGCTGCATCTGCCGCTGCGCTACGAAGATCGTACCCAGCTTTACGCGATCAACAACCTGCTGCCGGGCATTTACGCCACGGTTGAAGGGGAAGTGCTGCACAGCGATATCTCATTTGGCCGCCGCCGTATGCTGACCTGCCAGATAGGTGATGGCACCGGCACGCTGACGCTGCGTTTTTTTAACTTCAATGCCGGGATGAAAAACAGCCTTGCGGTGGGTCGACGCGTAACTGCTTACGGCGAGATAAAACGTGGTCAGCGTGGTGCCGAGATCATTCATCCTGAATACAAGGTTCAGGGAGAACATAGCGTCACCGGGTTGCAGGAGACGTTGACGCCGGTCTATTCCACCACTGAAGGCGTACGCCAGGCAACATTACGCAATCTGACCGATCAGGCATTAACCCTGCTCGATACCTGTGCCATTGCCGAGCTGCTGCCGCCGCAGTTAAGCGGGGGATTAATCAGCCTGCCCGATGCCCTGCGCACCCTGCATCGCCCGCCGCCCGATATAGCTCTGGCCGATCTCAACAGCGGAACGCATCCGGCGCAGCGCCGTCTGATTATGGAAGAACTGCTGGCGCATAACCTCAGCATGCTTGCGGTACGCGCCGGCGCCCAGCGTTATCACGCATTGCCGATGTCGCCCCGCCATGAGTTAAGCGATCGGCTGCTTACCGCGCTGCCTTTCCGCCCTACCGCCGCACAGCAGAGGGTGGTACGCGAAATTGAAAACGATCTGGCCCATGATTATCCGATGATGCGCCTGGTGCAGGGCGATGTGGGTTCCGGTAAAACGCTGGTCGCGGCGCTGACGGCGTTAAACGTTATTGCCTGGGGCAAGCAGGTCGCGCTGATGGCACCGACCGAACTACTGGCCGAGCAGCATGCCAATAATTTCCGCCAGTGGTTCGCGCCGCTGGGGCTGGAAGTCGGCTGGCTGGCTGGGAAGCAGAAGGGTAAGGCTCGCCTGGCGCAGCAGGAGGCGATTGCCAGCGGCCAGGTATCGATGATTGTCGGTACCCACGCTATTTTCCAGCAGCAGGTACAGTTTAACGGTCTGGCACTGGTGATTATTGATGAGCAGCACCGTTTTGGCGTCCACCAGCGTCTGGCGCTATGGGAAAAAGGCGAGGAGCAGGGGTTTCATTCTCATCAGCTGATTATGACCGCCACGCCGATCCCACGCACGCTGGCAATGACCGCCTACGCCGACCTTGATACATCCACTATCGACGAGCTGCCTCCGGGACGTACCCCGGTGACCACCGTGGCCATCCCTGATACGCGGCGTGCGGATATCATTACCCGCGTAAAAGACGCCTGCGGCAGTGAAGGCCGCCAGGCTTACTGGGTGTGCACGCTGATCGAAGAGTCCGAACTGCTGGAGGCTCAGGCAGCCCAGGCCACCTGGGAAGAGCTGCAACTGGCGCTGCCGGAACTGACTATCGGGCTGGTACACGGCCGCATGAAGCCAGCTGAAAAGCAGGCGGTGATGCAGGCTTTTAAGCAGGGTGAAATCCACCTGCTGATCGCTACCACGGTGATTGAGGTCGGGGTTGATGTGCCGAATGCCAGCCTGATGATTATCGAGAATCCCGAACGCCTTGGACTGGCACAGCTGCATCAGCTACGCGGGCGCGTGGGTCGTGGCGCGGTGGCTTCCCATTGTGTGCTGCTGTACAAGTCTCCATTGAGTAAAACGGCGCAGAAGCGCCTGCAGGTGCTGCGCGACAGCAACGACGGCTTTGTGATCGCCCAGTGTGACCTGGAAATCCGTGGTCCAGGTGAACTGCTGGGCACGCGTCAGACCGGCAATGCCGAATTCCGGGTGGCCGACCTGCTGCGCGACCAGGCGCTAATCCCGGAGGTTCAGCGCGTGGCGCGCCATATCCACCAGCACTATCCCGAACAGGCCGTGGCGCTGATTGAACGCTGGCTGCCGGAAACCGAGCGTTATACCAATGCTTAATTTGCATCGTCACTGACTCATCCCTCTTATTACGACATCCGCTGGCTGAGTCGGCGGCGGGATGTCGCCTGCCTGTTCGTTAAATCTCTTTCCCGGTTATCATTGGCCGAGCCTGGTGCCAACGTCTGAACTTGTCTTGCGTACCGGCTACCAACCCTATGCAGGCCGGCAAGTAGCAAACGATTGCTTTTACGCTAAAGAAGACTAAAATCGCCTCTTTATTGCCGTTGGGAAGCCTGTGAATGACCGTTGAAACCCGGGATGTCGCCGCCGCACCGCACTCTGTCACTGCGGGTAAAAGCGAGCTGATTTATCGTCTTGGAGACCGCCCGCCGCTGCCTCAAACCCTGTTTGCCGCCTGCCAGCATCTGCTGGCGATGTTTGTCGCCGTGATCACGCCCGCGCTTCTTATCTGTCAGGCACTCGGGTTGCCCGCACAGGATACGCAGCACGTCATCAGCATGTCCCTGTTTGCCTCCGGCGTGGCGTCGATCCTGCAGATTAAAACCTGGGGGCCGGTGGGTTCCGGGCTGCTGTCGATTCAGGGCACCAGTTTTAACTTTGTCACGCCGCTGATTATGGGCGGGCTGGCGCTGAAAAATGGCGGAGCCGACGTACCGACCATGATGGCCGCGCTGTTTGGCACGCTAATGCTGGCCTCTTGTACCGAGATGGCGCTGTCCCGGGTGCTGCACCTCGCCCGTCGCGTTATCACCCCACTGGTTTCCGGTATTGTGGTGATGATCATCGGTCTGTCGCTGATTCAGGTTGGACTGACCTCCATCGGCGGTGGCTTTGCCGCAATGAGCGATCACACTTTCGGCGCACCGAAAAACCTGCTGCTGGCGGGGGCAGTGCTGGCGGTGATTATTGTGCTCAACCGCCAGCGTAACCCGTACCTGCGCGTCGCCTCACTGGTGATTGCCATGGCAACAGGTTATCTGTTGGCCTGGGTGATGGGAATGCTGCCGGAAAATACCGCACCATCCAACAGCGCGCTAATCACCATCCCGACGCCATTTTATTACGGGCTGGGCATCGACTGGAACCTGTTAATCCCGCTGATGCTGGTATTTATGGTGACCTCGCTGGAAACCATTGGCGATATCACCGCCACCTCTGACGTTTCCGAGCAGCCGGTCAGCGGCCCGCTGTATATGAAGCGGCTGAAAGGCGGCGTACTGGCTAATGGGCTGAACTCCTGTGTCTCTGCACTGTTTAATACTTTTCCCAACTCCTGTTTTGGTCAGAATAACGGCGTGATCCAGCTCACCGGCGTTGCCAGCCGCTACGTGGGTTTTGTTGTAGCGCTGATGCTGATTGCGCTGGGGCTGTTCCCGGCGGTGAGTGGTTTTGTGCAGCATATTCCTGAGCCGGTTCTCGGCGGGGCGACCATTGTGATGTTCGGTACTATCGCCGCTTCAGGCGTACGCATCGTCTCGCGTGAGCCGCTGAACCGTCGGGCGATGATGATCATCGCACTGTCGCTGGCTGTCGGCCTCGGTGTTTCCCAGCAGCCGCTGATTTTGCAGTTTGCGCCGGACTGGCTGAAAACGTTGCTCTCTTCCGGCATCGCCGCCGGCGGTATCACCGCCATTATTCTGAATCTGGTGTTTCCCCTCGAAAAATAAGCCTATTCCTGGCATAACTGACGGGCGGGCGAATAATTTTCGTCCGCCCGTCGTTGCAGGTTGAGCTACAGCGATAAATCGGGCATAACAAGCCATTACCAGAATTCATAGGGATGGATACGATGAAGTTTCTCGGCAACGTTTTGCTCACGCTGTTACTGCTCCTGTTGGTGGTGGCTCTGGGCCTTTATCTGCTACTGCAAACCCATTGGGGGGCGGGATGGATTAGCCGCCAGATCGGGGAAAACAGCGACTATCAGCTGTCGTTCAGTAAAGTGGAGCATAAATTCTCCAGTCCCGGTCATCTGATCCTGAATGACGTCTCCTTTGCCCGCAAAGGCCAACCCGCCTCACTGGTAGCACAACACGTCGACCTTGGGCTGGGGATGAAACAGTTCAGCCATCCGCTGCACTTTGCCAGTATCCAGCTCGACAGAGGTACGTTAAATCTTAGTACTCATCGCCCCCCTTTCTCATTGCAGGCTGACCGACTTCAGCTTAGCCAGATGGCGCTAATCCGCAATCTGGCTAACTGGCCGTTACAGGCACAACGTGTCGACGGCGGTATTACGCCGTGGAAACCTGAAAAGGATGATGTGCTGGGCCAAAACGCCAGTTTCCAGCTTAGCGCCGGTGCGCTGACGCTGGACGGCATCCCGGCCGCTAACGTACTGATTCAGGGCAGCATCAAAGATCGGCAGTTAGTACTGAGTAATTTGGGTGCCGATATGGCATTGGGATCGGTCACCGCCAGCGCCCGGCGTGATGCACAGGGAAGCTGGCAGGTAGCAAGCCTGCACCTTAACCGCATCCGCCTGCAAAGTGATAAGTCCCTGGGTGAATTTCTGCAACCCTTGCGCTCGCTGCCGCCAGTGCATATTGCACGTATGGACGTGACGGATGCGCGGCTGGAAGGGAAAGACTGGGCGGTCACCGATCTCGATCTGGTACTGAAAGACCTGGCGCTGCGCGATGGCGACTGGCAAAGCGATAATGGCACGCTGGTGCTGAACGCCAACACGGTTGTCAACGGCAGCATGCAGCTTGACGACCCGATCGCCCGGATGACCTTCTCGGCACAGGGTATAGCCCTGAACCAGTTCAGTACCCGCTGGGTAAACGGCCTGGTGCGTACTCAGGGTAACTGGACGCGCAACGATAAGAAGCTAACGCTGGATGAACTGGTGGTGGCAGGACTGGAGTACACCCTGCCTCTCAACTGGCGCGAGCGCTGGATGCAGGCACTGCCTTCATGGCTGGATAGCGTGCAGGTTAGCAAACTCAGCGCCAGCCATAATCTGATTATCGATGTCAGCCCGGACTTTCCGTTTCAGATGACGGCGCTGGACGGCACGGGCAGCAACCTGCTGATGGCGCGCCATGGTCAATGGGGCATCTGGTCAGGAGATCTGAGCGTTAACGCCGCCGAAGCCACCTTTAATCGCGTCGATCTGCGCCATCCATCGCTGGCTCTGACGGCCACCGACAGCAGCATCAATGTGACAGAAATGAGTGCTTCCAGCGCTGAAGGGATGCTGGAGGGGCAGGCAACAGTGGGTCAGCAGCCTCTGCGCTCGCTGTCGCTGACCCTGCGCGGCCGCCAGGTCGCACCCAATCTGCTACATGACTGGGGATGGCCACAGGTGCCGCTGACGGACGCCGCCAATATGCAGTTAAACATTCAGGGCAGCCTGCAGGCCGGAAAGGCGCTAAAACCCGGCGTCAACGGCACGCTTGACGTCACCGCTGGCGGTCGCTCGGTTCGGCAGACCATGACAGCAGGTCAGGTTGTCAGCGCGCAGTAGCTCGTCGAACGGGGCGTAATCCACCACGCCCTGCTTCGCAAGCTTGCATCGGTAAGGTATAGTCCGTTTTTTTCGGAGGAACTATGCTGACCAACCCATCTATTCGTCTTAACAAATACATCGGCGAGAGCGGTATCTGCTCGCGTCGGGATGCCGACCGTTACATCGAACAGGGCAACGTTTTTATCAACGGCAAACGTGCTTCTGTGGGCGATCGGGTATTTGCCGGAGACGTGGTGAAAGTGAACGGTCAGCTTATAGAGCCGCGTAATGAAGAAGATTTGGTGGTTATCGCCCTGAATAAACCGGTGGGTATTATCAGCACTACGGAAGAAGGTGAGCGCGATAACATCGTTGATTTTGTTAATCACAGCAAGCGCGTTTTCCCTATCGGACGTCTGGATAAAGACTCACAGGGGCTGATTTTCCTCACCAACCACGGCGATCTGGTGAACAAAATCCTGCGCGCCGGCAACGATCATGAGAAAGAATACCTGGTGACCGTGAATAAGCCGGTCACCGAGGAGTTTATTCGCGGCCTCGGTGCCGGTGTTCCGATGCTGGGCACGGTGACCAAAAAATGCAAAGTTAAGAAAGAGTCGACGTTTGTTTTTCGCATCACGCTGGTGCAGGGGCTTAATCGCCAGATCCGCCGTATGAGCGAGCACTTTGGTTATGAAGTCAGCAAACTTGAGCGTACGCGCATCATGAACGTCAGTCTGAAGGGGCTACCGCCGGGGGAGTGGCGTGATTTAACTGATGATGAGCTGATCGAGCTGTTTAAACTGATTGAGAACTCATCGTCCGAGGACGGCACAGCGAAAAAAACCAAACCAAAGGCCACCACCGCTAAAAAACCTGCCGCCAGTGGTGCAAAAGGCGGCGCGAAGGCGACCGGCAACGCTAACCCCGCACCGCGTAAACGTTTTGCCCAGCCCGGGCGTAAAAAGAAAGGGCGCTGAAACAGCCTTAAACACCGCAGCCCCCCTCTTCCAGCGGCCCGTCAGGATCGGCGGGCAGCACGATGTAAACCCCTTCAAATACCGCGCCGCACTCTTCGTTGCCAAACAGCTGAACTTCCAGCTTCACCCTGGCTTTGCGCCCACGCGCCAGGCGGTCGAGATCGCCACTGAGCGAACCCAGGTTGGCCACCGCCCCCGGTTTGCCGCTGATGGGTTTGCTGTAACGAATATGGGCATCGGCCAGAATAATGGTGCCGCCAAGCTGGCGCTCGCGCAGCAGCAGCCAGATCAGCCCCCAGCCGGTTAAGGTTGCCAGCGAGAATAAGCTGCCGGCAAACAGCGTATGGTGGGGATTCTGGTTGCCGGTTTCCGGCATGGTGGTGGCAAATTTCTGCCCGGTATATTGCAGGATGCGCACGCCCATCTTTTCACTGAGCGGAATATGCTGATACCACGCCTGCTGAAGCTGACCACACCAGTCGGCACGATGCAGAATATCGTCCAGCGTCACCACCGGTTTGATCATCAGGAAATGGCGTACCGGCGTGGTTTGCGGGGCGGTGATCTCTCCCTGATTGAAGTAGCCGAGTTTTGCAAAGAAGTCGACGGCATCTTCACGCGCGCTGCACACCACGCGTTTTACGCCTTCCTGACGGGCAACGGATTCAAGCGTCATCGCCACCAGCGTTCCCAGCCCTTTACCCTGCACGGCAGGATGCACGGCGAGGAAACGGATCGCCGCTTCGTTATCGGCATTGATATACAGCCGCCCGATGGCTACCGGGTCGCCCTGCTCGTCAACCACCATTTGATGGTGCGCCAGCGCATCCCAGGCATCACGTTCTGACCCCATCGGCTGATGTAACGGCTTGCGCAGCATTTCCCAACGGAATAGGTAGTAGATATCCAGCTCTTCTGCGGTTTCTGGTACGCGAAGGTGATACATAAAAGGGTTCTCTTTGTCTGAGCCAGTCAGGCTATTCCTTTGCCGCTCTGCCAGCTGTTTCAAACCTGCAGCCAGAAGGTCACGGGGCCATCATTGATTAGCGCCACTGTCATATCAGCAGCAAAGCGACCGGTTTCGGTGGTGACACCTTTTTCACGGCAGCAGGCGGCAAAATAGTCGTACAGTTTTTCTGCATCTGCCGGAGCGGCACCGCCGGAGAAGCTCGGCCGCATGCCTTTTTTGGTATCGGCCGCCAGCGTGAACTGCGACACCACCAGCACGCTGCCTCCCGCCTGCAGCACGTTCAGATTCATTTTGTCGTCTTCGTCAGCAAAAATACGATAGCCGAGCACTTTATCTGCTAATTTACGCGCACTTTCGGGGGAATCCCCTTTTTCCACACCCAGCAAAATCAGCAGCCCCGCTCCGATCTCGCCGATGGTTTCACCCGCGACTGCCACGCTGGCCTGCCGCGCCCGTTGTATTAAAGCAATCATGAACCCTCATTTTCTCTTTCTTGTTCTTCTTGCTTCAGCCGGCGATAGTCAGCCAGCGTAGCGGTAATTTCCGCTCCCAGCAACACGATACACCACGTCCAGTAAATCCATATGAAAAGAATGGGTACTGCCGCCAGCACGCCATAAATCAGCTGGTAGGAAGGAAACAGGGTGATATACAGCGCGAAGCCCTTTTTCCCCAGCTCGAACAAAACACCGCCGACTATCGCACCGACCAGCGCATCACGCCCCGCTACCGGAGTGGTCGGTACCAGACTGTACAACAGCCAGAAGGAGAGGCAGGAAAGCAGCAGCGGGAATATCCGCAGCACTATATCCACCAGCCCGCTCACGCCGCCGATCGTCGCCCAGTGCAGCGATAGCAGGTAGGAGCTAATGGCCAGACTGGCCCCCGCCAGCAGCGGCCCCAGCGTCAGGATCATCCAGTACACCGCCAGCGAGTAAACCAGCGAACGTTTCACTTTGCTACGCCAGATGGTATTCAGCGCCGAGTCAATCGAGTACATCAGCAGCAGTGCGGTTACCACCAGCCCCCCCACCCCCACCGCCGTCATCTTACTGACGTTGGCAACGAACTGTTCCAGGTAGTTTTGCACCGTGGTTCCGGCCGCCGGAACAAAGTTGTTAATAACAAAGTTTTTTAACTGCACGCTGACGTCCGAGAACATCGGAAATGCGGAAAAAAGGGCAAAAACCACGGCAATAAGCGGCACCAGCGACAGCAGCGAGACATAGGCCAGGTGCCCGGCCAGCACGGTCATCGCATCTTCGTCGATACGCTGGCATAGCAGCTTTATCCATGCGCAAAATGCCCGTAACCGGTGCAAAAAATGATTGAGCGGGCGCATATTTTACCGGCGTTCGTCGGGCATGCGGTCGGCAAAGAACGCCGGGATCACGCGGTCATCGGTAATATGCAGGCTGTGGATCCCCAGCGCACGCGCTGCCTCAATGTTCTCTGGATTGTCGTCGAAGAAAATAGCTTCTTCCGCCGACGTCTCCTCTTCATTGAGCAAACGCTGATAAATGGCCGGATCGGGCTTACGCAGCCCCATCTCCTGTGATACGTAGATTTTATCGGCAGCCGCCTGTACTTCCGGGTACTGTGAAGGCCAGAACTGGCAGTGCAGGCGATTGGTATTGGAGAGGATAACCACCCGGTCCCCCTGCTCACGCAGCTGGTGCATAATGGCAATGACTTCAGGGCGTACGCCGACAAATACCGCCTGCCAGCCGGCAGCAAACTGCTCATAGCTTAGCGGCAGCTCCAGCTCGTCACATATTTGCCGGGCGAATTCCTCATCACTGATTTCACCGCGTTCGTGCTGGTAAAAGCTCTCACCCATCTGGAAACGGCTTTGCAGCGTGGCCAAAGGCACACGGCCTAAATCGCTCCAGACACCCAGCACCCGGTTGAAATCAATATCAACAATGACATTACCTAAATCAAAGATATACAGCATGGTCACTCCCTTGTGTTGCGCTAAGTTATTCACTCTAACGGTAAAACGGAAGGCTGAACAGGTGGGAGAATTGAAAACTGCAGGGCAGTTGCAGGGTCAGAGAAGTTCCGACCCTGAAGAACGCGCGACTTTAGCCGTCATCATTCAGGATGCAGAGGCCTGGCCTTGCTGCATCCTGAAACCGACGAGTCAACGGCGGATTAAGCTTCTTTAGGACCACGACTTGCACGTTTGCGGTCGTTTTCCGTCAGGTGACGTTTACGAATACGCACCGACTGAGGCGTCACTTCAACCAGTTCATCATCATCGATGAATTCCAGAGCCTGCTCCAGAGACATCTTGATAGCCGGAACCAGCGTGGTAGCTTCATCAGTACCTGAAGCACGCATGTTGGTCAGCTTCTTACCGGTCAGGCAGTTCACCGTCAGGTCGTTAGAACGTGAGTGAATACCGATAATCTGGCCTTCATACACTTCAGCACCGTGGCCAAGGAACAGCTTGCCGCGATCCTGCAGGCTGAACAGGGCGAAAGCAACCGCTTTACCCTGGCCGTTAGAGATCAGCACGCCGTTCTGACGCTGGCCGATTTCACCAGCACGCACGTCATCATAGTGGCTGAACGTGGAGTACAGCAGGCCGGTACCAGAAGTCATGGTCATGAACTCGGTACGGAAGCCGATCAGGCCACGCGCCGGGATCAGGTAGTCAAGACGAATACGGCCTTTGCCGTCAGGGATCATGTCTTTCACATCCCCCTTACGCTCGCCCATTGCCTGCATCACAGAACCCTGGTGCTGTTCTTCGATATCCAGCGTCACGTTCTCGAATGGCTCTTGCATACGGCCATCGATTTTACGGTTGATTACTTTAGGACGTGAAACGGCGATTTCGAAGCCTTCACGACGCATGTTTTCAATCAGAACCGACAGGTGCAGTTCACCACGGCCCGATACGCGGAACGCATCAGAGTCTTCGGTTTCTTCAACGCGCAGCGCCACGTTGTGTACCAGCTCTTTGTTCAGACGGTCAAGGATCTGACGCGAAGTCACAAACTTACCTTCTTTACCGCAGAACGGAGAGGTGTTGACGTTGAAGTACATGGTCACGGTAGGTTCATCAACGCTCAGTGCCGGCAGCGCTTCCACATTCTGCGGATCGCAGATGGTGTCAGAGATGTTCAGTTCGCCCAGACCGGTAATTGCGATGATATCGCCCGCTTCCGCTTCGGTCGCGTCGATACGCTCCAGGCCCAGGTGGGTCAGAACTTTACCGACTTTACCGTTGCGGGTTTTGCCTTCGCTGTCGACGATAGTGACCTGCTGGTTAGGCTTCACTTTACCGCGCTTGATGCGGCCGATACCGATAACACCAACGTAGTTGTTGTAATCCAGCTGAGAGATCTGCATCTGGAAAGGTGCTTCCATCTCAACCTGCGGTGGCGACACATGTTTGACGATCGCTTCGTACAGCGGAGTCATGTCTTCCGCCATATCGCTGTGGTCCAGACCGGCGATACCGTTCAGGGCAGAGGCGTAGATCACCGGGAAGTCGAGCTGCTCGTCGGTGGCATCCAGGTTGACGAACAGGTCAAATACCTGGTCAACAACCCAGTCCGGACGCGCGCCCGGACGGTCAACTTTGTTGATGACCACGATCGGCTTCAGACCATTAGCAAAGGCTTTTTTGGTCACGAAACGGGTTTGCGGCATCGGGCCATCCATTGCATCCACAACCAGCAGCACCGAGTCAACCATTGACATCACACGCTCTACCTCACCGCCGAAGTCGGCGTGTCCAGGGGTATCAACGATGTTGATGCGATAGTCATTCCATTTAATGGCGGTGTTTTTTGCGAGGATGGTAATCCCACGCTCTTTCTCCAAATCGTTGGAGTCCATTACGCGTTCGGTTGCTTCGGTGCGGGCATCAAAGGTCCCGGACTGCTGTAGCAACTTATCAACCAGGGTAGTTTTACCATGGTCAACGTGGGCAATAATGGCGATGTTACGCAAATTTTCGATCACAGCTTTGCCTCAGGCATTAGAAATAGCGCGCTATTGTACACGGATTAATCGAAGGACTGAACAAGTTCGAAGACTTCATATAAAGATAACTGTCCGGATGGTTCTTGCACCCATTGCCAGTGCAAAGATTGCACGGGAATGTTGCCATTGCACCAAAATGGTGACCATTTACCACTCAACAGCACCAGGATGGTGCGCGACTTCCATCATGGTGCATTCCCCGTCTGACGAGAGGGCGCATCATAGCGCCTTTTGCGTAAAATAAAAAAGTTGGCATAGATTTCGCAAATACCCTACTAAGCGAAAAATGCCCTTTTCCACACGGTTGCCAGCTTGTCAGAGATCTTTATTATCGGAAGTAGCGCGGCAAATGCACAGCGCACCGTGGAAGTTCTCTAACCACGACGACAATGAAAAAATCCAGGAGAGTTAAGTATGTCCGCTGAACACGTTCTGTCGATGATGAACGAACACGAAGTCAAATTTGTTGACCTGCGTTTCACCGATACCAAAGGCAAAGAGCAGCACGTAACTATTCCTGCTCACCAGGTTAATGCTGACTTCTTCGAAGAAGGCAAAATGTTTGACGGCTCCTCGATTGGTGGCTGGAAGGGTATTAACGAATCCGACATGGTTCTGATGCCGGATGCCACCACCGCTGTCCTTGACCCGTTCTTTGAAGATTCCACTCTGATCGTTCGTTGTGACATCCTTGAGCCAGGCACTATGCAGGGCTACGACCGCGATCCACGCTCCATCGCCAAACGCGCTGAAGATTTTCTGCGCTCTTCCGGCATCGCCGACACCGTGCTGTTTGGACCAGAACCGGAGTTCTTCCTGTTCGACGATATCCGTTTCGGCAGCAGCACTTCCGGCTCCCATGTGGCTATCGATGATATCGAAGCCTGCTGGAACACCGGCAAAGAATACGAAGGCGGCAACAAAGGCCACCGTCCGGGTCTGAAAGGCGGATACTTCCCGGTTCCTCCGGTCGATTCATCGCAGGATATCCGTTCTGCCATGTGTCTGACGATGGAACAGATGGGCCTGGTGGTTGAAGCTCACCACCACGAAGTGGCGACGGCAGGTCAGAATGAAGTGGCTACCCGCTTCAATACCATGACCAAAAAAGCTGACGAAATTCAGATCTACAAATATGTGGTACACAACGTGGCTCACGCCTACGGCAAAACCGCAACCTTTATGCCTAAGCCCATGTTCGGCGATAACGGCTCCGGTATGCACTGCCACATGTCACTGTCTAAAGGCGGTACTAACCTGTTCGCCGGCGACAAATACGGCGGCCTGTCTGAAACTGCCCTGTTCTACATCGGTGGGGTAATCAAACACGCTAAAGCGATCAATGCGCTGGCCAACCCGACCACCAACTCCTACAAGCGTCTGGTTCCCGGCTACGAAGCGCCGGTTATGCTGGCTTACTCTGCGCGTAACCGTTCCGCGTCTATCCGTATTCCGGTTGTTGCCAGCCCGAAAGCACGCCGTATTGAAGCGCGCTTCCCTGACCCGGCGGCAAACCCGTACCTGTGCTTCGCGGCACTGCTAATGGCTGGCCTGGACGGCATCATCAACAAGATCCACCCGGGCGATGCGATGGACAAAAACCTGTACGATCTGCCGCCGGAAGAAGAAGCGGAGATCCCAAAAGTTGCTGGATCTCTGGACGAAGCCCTGGCCGCTCTGAACGAAGACCGTGAGTTCCTGACGCGTGGTGGTGTGTTCACCGACGACGCTATCGAAGCTTATATCGAGCTGCGTAAAGC
This sequence comes from Erwinia pyrifoliae DSM 12163, assembly GCF_000026985.1. Classification (NCBI taxonomy): domain Bacteria; kingdom Pseudomonadati; phylum Pseudomonadota; class Gammaproteobacteria; order Enterobacterales; family Erwiniaceae; genus Erwinia; species Erwinia pyrifoliae. Next base: position 51,047 of record NC_017390.1, on the reverse strand, counting down.
GGAGATGGAGCGCGTGCGCATGACTCCGCACCCGGTGGAGTTCGAACTGTACTACAGCGTTTAATTTTGTTATCCGGCGAATTTCATCTCGCAGCTGGGGTATGAAGGACGCCGGGTATATGTTGCCGTGGAAACTTTCAGCCCATCTCCGGATGGGTTTTTTTCACCGCAAATTTATCGTTCAGCAGGACGATTTCAGCTGACGCGGCTATAATGCACTAAATTGGTGCAAAAGAAGTTCAGGAGAATGCTGTATGGCAACTGGCACGCTGCCCGATGCTGGGCAGATTCTCAATTCGCTGATCAACAGTATTTTGCTGGTCGATGGCGAGCTGGTGATTCATTACGCCAACCCCGCCGCACAGCAGTTGCTGGCGCAGAGTTCCCGCAAGCTGTTTGGTACGCCACTGCCGGAACTGATGGGGTATTTTTCCCTGAATATTGAGGTGATGCTCGAAAGTCTGGACGCCGGACAGGGCTTCACCGACAGCGAAGTCACCCTGGTGGTGGACAGCCGCGCGCACATTATGTCGCTAACCGCACAGCGCCTGCCTGATGGGCTTATTTTGCTGGAAATGGCGCCGATGGATAATCAGCGCCGGTTGAGCCAGGAACAGCTGCAGCACGCGCAACAGGTGGCAGCGCGTGACTTAGTGCGCGGTCTGGCACATGAGATCAAGAACCCGCTGGGCGGGCTACGTGGCGCAGCACAACTGTTGGCCAAAGCCCTGCCCGATCCGGCGCTGACCGAATACACCAAAGTGATCATTGAACAGGCAGACCGCCTGCGCAATCTGGTCGACCGTCTGCTGGGGCCGCAGCAGCCGGGAATGCACATTACCCAAAGCATTCATCAGGTGGCCGAACGGGTGGTTAATCTGGTTTCGATGGAACTGCCTGATAATGTGTCACTGGTTCGCGACTACGATCCGAGCCTGCCAGAGCTTCCTCATGACCCGGATCAAATCGAACAGGTTCTGCTCAACATCGTACGCAACGCGCTGCAGGCGTTGGGCGCAGAGGGCGGAACCATTACATTACGTACCCGCACGGCCTTCCAGCTGACGCTGCACGGCACACGTTACCGCCTGGTGGCACGCATCGATATTGAAGACGACGGTCCCGGCATTCCGGCGCAGCTGCAGGATACGCTGTTTTACCCGATGGTGAGCGGCCGCGAAGGCGGTACAGGATTAGGACTGTCCATTGCCCGCAGCTTGATCGATCAGCATTCGGGGAAAATAGAGTTCAACAGTTGGCCCGGACACACGGAATTTTCAGTTTACTTGCCTATTCGCCAGTGAGGTTTCTATGCAACGAGGGATAGTTTGGATCGTCGATGACGATAGCTCCATCCGCTGGGTGCTTGAGCGTGCGCTCACTGGAGCTGGTTTACAGTGCGCGGCGTTTGAGAGCGCAAACGAGGTGCTGGAAGCCCTTGCGACAAAAACCCCGGACGTTTTACTGTCTGATATTCGCATGCCCGGCATGGATGGGCTGGCGCTGCTGAAACAGATTAAGCAACGCCACCCCATGCTGCCGGTGATTATCATGACCGCGCATTCTGACCTTGATGCGGCGGTCAGTGCCTATCAACAGGGTGCGTTTGATTATCTGCCAAAACCGTTTGATATTGATGAAGCGGTGGCGCTGGTGGAACGTGCCATCAGCCACTATCAGGAGCAGCAGCAGCCACGCAATCAGTCGGTGAGCGGCCCGACAACCGATATCATCGGTGAAGCACCGGCCATGCAGGATGTGTTCCGCATTATCGGACGCCTGTCACGCTCTTCCATTAGCGTGCTGATCAATGGCGAATCCGGCACCGGTAAAGAGCTGGTGGCCCATGCCCTGCATCGCCACAGTCCGCGTGCCAAAGCGCCCTTTATAGCGCTGAATATGGCCGCAATCCCGAAAGACCTGATCGAGTCAGAGCTGTTTGGTCATGAAAAAGGGGCGTTTACCGGGGCAAATCAGATCCGTCAGGGGCGTTTCGAACAGGCCGACGGCGGCACGCTGTTCCTTGATGAAATCGGCGATATGCCGCTGGATGTTCAGACCCGTCTGCTGCGCGTGCTGGCGGATGGCCAGTTCTATCGTGTCGGCGGCTATGCGCCGGTCAAAGTGGATGTCCGTATTATCGCCGCTACCCACCAGAATCTGGAACGGCGAGTACAGGAGGGGAAATTCCGTGAGGATTTATTCCACCGTCTGAACGTGATCCGCGTGCATTTACCGCCGCTGCGCGAACGCCGGGAAGATATTCCACGGCTGGCCGGATATTTCTTGCAGGTCGCCGCACGCGAGCTGGGGGTGGAAGCCAAAATCCTGCACCCGGAGACCGAAACCGCGCTGACGCGCCTGCACTGGTCCGGTAACGTGCGCCAGCTGGAGAACACCTGTCGCTGGCTGACGGTGATGGCTGCCGGTCAGGAAGTGCTGATCCAGGATCTGCCGCCGGAGCTGTTTGAGACCGCGACGCCCGAAAACCCGGCGCAGTCGCTGCCGGACAGCTGGGTCACGCTGCTGGCGCAGTGGGCCGACAGGGCATTGCGTTCCGGTCATCAAAATCTGTTATCCGAGGCGCAGCCGGAGCTGGAGCGCACGCTGCTGACCACCGCGCTGCGCCATACTCAGGGCCATAAGCAGGAAGCGGCTCGGCTGCTCGGCTGGGGGCGTAATACTCTGACGCGCAAGCTGAAAGAGTTAGGGATGGAATAGTCCCCTTTTGGACGATGAAAAGGCGGCACGGTGACCTACCGGAGCCGCCTTTTCTTTTTCTATTCAGATAACCCTTGAGAATCGTGCACCAGACGTTTTCTGACGCAGATAGCGGTCGAAGCACATGCAGATATTCCTGATCAACAATCGTCCCTTAGCGGTGACGACAAGCGCGTTATCATGGCATTCCACCAGCCCGTCGGCGATCAGCGGCTGTAGCTGTGCCAGATCCTGCGCAAAGTAGTCGCGGAAGCGAATTCCCCAGCGCGTCTCAATGCTTTTAAATGACAGGGAAAAATGACAAATCAGGCGCTTAATCACATCGCTACGCAGACAGTCATCTTCCGTCAGCTGTAAACCACGCCACAGCGCCGTGTTGCTGGCGTGTATTTGCGCATAATAGTGCTTCAGCTCCTTGTGATTCTGCGCATAACTGTCCCCAAGCCGGCTTATCGCCGATACGCCCATTCCCAACAAATCGCAGTTGCCCTGAGTGGTGTAACCCTGAAAGTTGCGATGCAGTTCGCCCGCACGCTGCGCTACCGCCAGCTCGTCGTCCCGGCGGGCAAAGTGATCCATGCCTATAAACTGGTAATCCTGTGCCGTCAGGGTAGCAATGGTCTGTTGCAGAATCGCTAACTTCTGCTGTGCGTCCGGTAGCTCGGCCTCACGGATTTTGCGCTGGGCAGCGAACAGTGCGGGCATATGGGCATAGTTAAATACGCTCAGCCTGTCAGGATTCAGCTCGGCCACTTTCTGCAAGGTAAAGGCAAAGCTTTCCGGCGTTTGTGCTGGCAAACCATAAATCAGGTCAATATTGGTGGAAATAAACCCCAGCTGACGCGCACGGGCTACCAGAGCGAAGATCGTCTCCTCATCCTGCACCCGGTTCACCTTTTCCTGCACCTGCTTATTAAAGTCCTGCACCCCCATGCTCAGGCGGTTAAACCCCTCAGCACGCAGATGATCTAATACATCCAGCTCAATTTCTCGCGGGTCAACCTCAATCGATATCTCCGCCGTATCGCTAAAATGAAAATGCTGACGCAGACACGCCATCAGGCGGCCGATCTGCTCTTTATTGAGGAAGGTTGGCGTGCCGCCGCCCCAGTGCATCTGACTGACGGTACGCTGTTGAAATAACCGGGCGCGGGCGGCAATTTCCAGCATCAGTGCGGCAAGATAGTCATCGGCTTTATGCTGCTGACGCGTCACCTGCTTGTTACAGCCGCAGAAATAGCAAAGGCGATGGCAGAACGGAATATGCAAATAGAGTGACAGCGGGCGTTCAGGATAACGCAGCGCAGCCTGCAAAAAGGCCTGCTCATCGTAATTCTGATGGAACTCCAGCGCGGTCGGATAAGAAGTGTAGCGTGGGCCGGATAGGTTGTATTTCTCGATCAGTGGAAGATCCCACTCTGTCGTCTGTATCTGCATGCTCACTGGCCTTATCTGCGTGGTGGTGCAGATCGCCGCGTCACAGCAAGCTGCTGGCTGACGATCCGGCCGCGCAGCCGGGTTTTCAGCCGCGATAGCCGTTGTAGTTTAACCAACATTCCGCCCAGCCAGCACGGCAGAATCAGCGCAATCATTGATCCAGGCCAAATCATTGCCAGATATCGAGAAAAGTTAAGGCTGCGCGAAAATGCGCTGCCTGAGTCACGACAGAAAACGGCGGTATTAGCCGGAGTATCAATGATTACCTTTCAGCAGACGATACATGTCTTCTTCCGCCTGTTCGTCGTCGGCGGCGTCATCATCCAGCGCAATACCTAATTGCTCCATCAGCGCATCAATACGGTCAAGCGACTGATCCAGCCAGGCCTGATCTTCTGCTGACAGGGTCTCGCCATTTTCCAGACGGTCAAGCAACGCATCCAGACGTGGGTCATTTTCCAGCATCGCCAGCTCTTCTTCCGGCGACAGACGCGGTTTTTTCGCCACCGCCGGTTTAGCCGCTTTAACCGGCTTAGTGGGGACAATATCCGCACCCAGTGCAATCGCCTTCTTACTCCCGATGCGTGGGTCTTTAGCGGGTTTGCTCTTATCGCCCTTCTGGCTCCCGGTGACCGGATTAGCCCGGCTACCGGAGGTATTGCCGCTGTGCTTTTTGTCGCGTTTGCGATCGCGTGCTTCCTGGTTGATTTCTTCACGAGTTTTGCGTTTCACTCGTGATGCCGGTTTCTTATCCTGGGGCGTGCGTGCAGGCTGCTTCATGGTTTCTGCTCTCAGACTTTTATATTCAGTATAGAATTGCGGCGGAATCTAGCAGAAAGCAGAGCAAGAAAAAAGGCGGCAGGTCATCCTGTCGCCTTTTTTTGCACCTTCCGCAGAAGGACTGACATTTTCAGCATCCTTTTTAGCAACCAGTATCCCTGTTTTCCATTGCCCAGGCTGTGACTTACCACTCCGGGTAAACTTCCCTATCCCTGTCGCGTAGGCCTGTACACATTTCCTGCCCGGCCCGTGGTCGTCCTGATACTCCCTGGGCGCTTCATCCTGAAGTGAAATATCCTGCTTCTGCGTTTAAATATAAACGAACCTGTCAGCCTCACGACATAGAGGCAGTGTTTTCCACTTTCTTCTTTAAGAGGTTATCTCATAAGCATATGATAATAATCAAAAAAAATAACCTTCCCGGAGTAAATAACAGAGAGTGCTGGCAGCAAAAATAGTCAATGTCTTACAACCGTAAAGCAGGCGGGTGTCTTACCGGGCGCTTTGCAGCCATACAGGGTATAATCAGCCCAATTGCCCTTTTTATCTGGAGTATCTACATTGTCTGGCTGGAATTATCACCTCACCCATTTTGTCACCAGCGCCCCCGATATTCGCCATTTGCCTGCCGATACCGGCATTGAGGTTGCTTTTGCCGGGCGTTCGAACGCGGGGAAATCCAGTGCGTTAAATACGCTGACGAATCAGAGAAGCCTTGCACGTACCAGTAAAACACCGGGGCGCACGCAGCTGATTAACCTGTTTCAGGTTGCTGAAGGCTACCGTCTGGTCGACCTGCCTGGCTATGGCTATGCCGAAGTTCCGGAAGAGACAAAGCTGAAGTGGCAGCGTTCTCTGGCGGAGTATCTGCACGACCGCCACTGCCTTAAAGGACTGGTGGTTCTGATGGACATTCGCCACCCGTTGAAAGAGCTGGACAGACAAATGGTCTTGTGGGCCGTGCAGAGCGGGAGAGAAGTGCTGGTGCTGTTGACCAAAGCCGACAAACTGGCGTCCGGCGCGCGCAAAGCACAGTTGAATGCAGTAAGGGAAGAGGCTAAAACCTTCCTGGGTACGGTAGAGGTTGAACTGTTTTCATCGTTGAAGAAAATTGGCGTCGACAAACTGAGCCAGAAGCTGGACAGCTGGTATCGCGATCTTCCTCCGGCGACCGAAGAAAACGCGGTCTGACCTGAAGCCAGGTGTCTGGCGTTAGCCGCGAGCGGCAAATGCGTAAAACACGCAAGCGTTTATCATGCAGTAACTGAGATGACCGGGCGCGGCCGGCACGCAGAAATCCAGACGACAGGCAATAAAAAACGCCCCAGTCATGACGACTGGGGCGGCTAAAATATTCAGCCAAAACCGATTACGTTAAGTAAAAGGCCTGAAAGATAGAACATCTTACCTCTGTACCCTACAAAGCGAACTCTACATGATTTTTTGAGCGCTCAAAAGGGGTTTTTGCCGTTAATTTTCAGAAAATGACACAATTAATCTAACCTGGCTCACAAAATACGGTCAATTTTGTAGCTTTATAACGAAAAAGATGATTTAGCATAAGTGGTTAGCTAAAGGGTTAAATAACCGCATCAGGCACCGTTTAAAGCCCGTCATGGTCAGGAGAAAATCACCGGAACCCGCTAATACAAACTCCGGTGAGCCGCTACTGAGCGCAGTTAGTGAGCCTGGTCCCAGTTGTCACCTACGCCAATATCTACGCGCAACGGCACATCCAGCTTCATGCTCCCCTCCATCAACGCACGGATCTGCGCGCAAGCCGCTTCTACCGCATCCGCATGCACTTCAAACACCAACTCATCGTGCACCTGCATAATCATTTTGACTTCAGGGGATGGCTGCTGCTCCAGCCAGCGATCTACGGCAATCATGGCACGCTTGATGATATCCGCTGCGGTACCCTGCATCGGGGCATTGATTGCCGCACGCTCGGCCGCCTTACGGCGCATGGCATTACTGGCTTTGATATCCGGCAGGTACAGACGGCGACCGTCCAGCGTCGATACATAGCCTTTCTGCGCCGCCAGCTCGCGAGTACTTTCCATGTATTGCAGAACCCCCGGATAGCGCTCAAAATAAAGATCCATATACTTCTTCGCTTCTCCTGCGCCAATATTTAGCTGACGCGACAAACCAAAAGCGCTCATACCGTAAATCAGACCAAAGTTAATTGCCTTGGCGCTACGGCGCTGCTCTCCGCTGACCTTGTCCAGCGACACGCCGAACACTTCTGCCGCCGTGGCACGGTGAATATCCTGTTCGCTGGCAAAGGCCGATAGCAGTCCTTTATCCTGTGACAGGTGCGCCATGATGCGCAGCTCAATCTGCGAGTAGTCCGCCGCCACGATACGATGGCCTTGCGGCGCAATAAATGCCTGGCGAATGCGACGACCTTCATCATTGCGTACCGGGATGTTTTGCAGGTTGGGATCGCTGGAAGAGAGACGCCCGGTTGCAGTTACCGTCTGGTGATAAGATGTATGTACCCGTCCGCTATGCGGATTGATCATCAGCGGCAGCTTGTCGGTATAGGTCGATTTTAGTTTGGCAAGGCCGCGATGCTCCAGAATTACCTTCGGTAACGGGTAATCCAGCGCCAGTTCAGCCAGCACTTCTTCACTGGTAGAGGGCGCACCGCCAGGGGTTTTTTTGGTGGGCTTAATACCCTGCTTTTCGAACAGGATGGTTTGCAGCTGTTTCGGTGATGAAAGGTTGAACGGCTCGCCTGCCAGTTCATGCGCTTTCAGCTCCAGCTCCGCCAGGCGGCTGCCCAGCTCCTGCGAATGCGTGGCCAAAATACCCGGGTCGATCAGCACCCCATTACGTTCTATACGTGAAATGACCGGCACCAGCGGCATTTCGACCTGTTCAAAGACGTTTTTAGGTCCCTGTTCTTTTTCCAGCTCCGGCCACATTTTCACATGCAGCTGTAGCGTTACGTCGGCATCTTCTGCTGCATAGTGCGCCGCCTGCTCCAGCGCAATTTGGTTGAAAGTTAGCTGATTCTTACCTTTGCCGGCTATTTCTTCAAAAGTGACGGTCTTATGATTTAACCAGCGCGATGCCAGCGTATCCATATCATGGCGACCGGCCACGCTGTTCAGCGCGTAGGATTCCAGCATGGTATCAAAGCGGATCCCCTGTAATTCGATGTCATAACGCTTTAGCACGCCGCGATCGAACTTAAGGTTCTGCCCAACTTTCTGTGCCTGCGGGTCTTCCAGCAGTGGCTTAAGGCGCGCAAGCACATCGCTGCGATCCAGCTGTTCGGGTGCATCAAGATAGTCATGAGCGACCGGCAGATAGGCGGCCTCACCAGGCGCAGTCGCAAATGAAAGGCCGATGATATTAGCGCTAAGCGTGTCCAGAGAATCCGTTTCCAGATCGAAAGCAAACAGTTCGCTGTCCTGTAATTTTTTCAACCAGCTGGTGAACGTGTCTTCGTCAAGGATGGTGACATAGCCGTCTGAGGAAAGCATGCTGGTCGCTTCTGCCACTGCCGGTTCGTTTTGCACCGCCGCCTTTTTTTTCGTTGACGGGCTACCTTTATTACCCTGCAACCACTTGCCGTCTTCAAGATCGGTAATCCAGCGCTTGAACTCGTAATGCTTGAATAGCGCCAGCAGCTCCTCTACCGCCGGTTCTTCCACCGTTAGCTGGTCGCTGGTCAGTTCAAGTTCAACGTCCGTTTTAATCGTCGCCAGCTGATAAGAGAGGAGTGCCATCTCTTTATTTTGCTCCAGCCTGGCGGCCATCGTTTTGGCACCCCGGAATGTCAGCGTCGCCACTTTGTCCAGGTTATCGTAAATCTCTTTCACGCCGCCCAACCCCTGAAGCAGCGCCTGCGCCGTTTTCTCACCCACGCCAGCAACACCGGGGATGTTGTCAGAGGAGTCACCCATCAGGGCAAGGAAATCAATCATCAACGAGGGTGGGATGCCGTATTTCTCAACCACTTCATCAGGGCCGAGAATCGCGTTATTCATGGTGTTGATCAGCGTGATATCAGGCGTGACCAGCTGAGCCATATCTTTATCACCGGTGCTGATCAATACCGCGCGCCCTGCTTTCTCGGCTTCAAGCGCCAGCGTGCCGATTACGTCATCAGCTTCAACGCCGGAGATGGCCAGCAGAGGCAGCCCCATCGCTTTAACCATTTTGTGTAACGGCTCAATCTGCGCGCGCAGATCGTCAGGCATGGGGGGACGGTGGGATTTATACGCATCAAACAGTTCGTCGCGGAACGTTTTACCCTTGGCATCAAAAACCACAGCGACATGACTTGGCTTATATTGCAACAGCAGGCTGCGAAGCATATTTAATACGCCGTACATTGCACCGGTGGGTTCACCCGCGCTATTAGTCAGCGGAGGAAACGCGTGATAAGCACGATACAGGTAGGAAGAGCCATCTACCAAAATCAGCGGGTTTTCTGCAATTTGAGCCATAAGTCGTCACGTTCTTCTTTGGTTTTGATTGGGGTTAAGGATGCCACAGCTCACCATAAAAGATGAAATCACAACGGCGAATAATTCGCAGACAATGGCGATTTTGCGTGATGTCGCGCATGGAAAATCTGTGGATAAGTTTGTGTGTAAATTTACCAGGCTATTATTTTAAGCCTAACCTGCGGCAAAATAATCATTATTTTTCTTTCATTATCATTGGCTTATTTTCTGTACATAAGGCTGACTTGCGCTTTTACACAACCAGTGCGATGTGGATATAAATTAATACGTCAACATAAATATGCGATATATTCAGCGGATAAAAGCCCACTTTATGCGGATAATGACAGGATATAATCGTCAAAACGCCGGCTGTTATACCGGCGCGGAAGGTAGCCTGTTGGTAAGCTTACTTCTGGGTAGTCAGGAAGTTCACCAGGTTAGCATATTGCTGAACGTAGTTATCCATTGAGCTGGTATCCAGTCCACCGCTATTAACCATATATTTGCCATTAACGAACATCGCCGGCACGCCTCGCAGATCCATGTCAGCTGCTGCTTTTTCCTGCTGTGCGACCAGAGATCTCACCACGAAGCTATTCCAGGCAGCATCGTAATCTGCTGGCTTAATTCCCGCAGCTTTAACAAACGTCTCTTTTAGCGTTGCAGGGTCGGTGATGGTCTGAGTTTTCTGAATACCCTCAAAAACAGGGGCGGTCACTTTATCTTCAACACCCAGCGCCATCGCTACAGCCCATGCCTGGGTTACCGCTTTCCCCATATCGCCACCAAGGAATTCAACGTGGTACTTCGTCACTTTAACATTGGCTGGAAGATTTTTTTTCACCGCTTCGCTGACGTGCCACACGCGTTCAAACTCGTAGCAATGCGGGCAATAGAATGAGAAGAATTCAAGAACCTGCGGTTCGCCGGTAACGGGCTTATCGAGGGTGACATACTGCTGGCCGTTGGTAAATGGAGCCGCTGAGGCGCTAAATGCCAGAACCATACCGACGAGCGCTAACCAAATCTTTTTCATTGTGAAACTCTCTCCTAGTTACAAACTCTGTAGGCGAACCAAAGGGCGGTCACACCGGGAATACAGGCAACAGCTGAAGCGGAGGCTCTTGCAACAGCTTGTTCTGTTCATTGAATATGGAAATCTGTCGGCGCCAGAAATCCTCATCCGTCATCCATGGGAAGTTCACCGGGAATGCCGGATCTTGCCAACGACGCACTACCCAAGCCAGATAATAAACCATCCGCATGGCACGTAAAGGTTCAATCAGTGACAGTTGATGAGTATCGAATTCACAGAACTCACCGTAAGCTTCCAACAGGATTTCCCATTGCAGACGCTGTTCCCGGCGGTCGCCGTTAACCAACATCCATAAATCCTGAATGGCCGGGCCATTACGTGCATCATCAAGGTCAACAAAAAGCGGTCCGTCACGCCACAGAATATTGCCTGGATGGCAGTCACCGTGTAAACGCAATGGCTGCCACTGAGTATGCCAACAATTGAGCAGCGTTGCGCGCAGGCGCTCAACACAGGTAAGGAGTTGATCTTTTAACTTAGCGGGGACCAGCGGGCTGGTACTCAGGATCTGCAAAGGTTGATCAATGTATTCCTGCAGGCCGATAGTTGGTCTTGCAGAAAATTCTCTACGTTGTCCCACCTGATGGATACGCCCTAAAAAGCGCCCCACCCACTCAAGGTGATCGTAGTTATCCGTTTCATACTGCCGTCCACCAAGGCTTGGGAACACCGCAAACCAGAACCCCTGGTGCTGGTGGAGCATTGCCTCTTGCAACATCAGCGGTGCCGCGATCGGGATTTCATCGGCAAGCAGTTCCGCAGAAAACTGATGTTCTTCCGCAATCTGCGCCTGTGACCAGCGCTGCGGGCGGTAAAACTTCGCGACATAACGGCGCTTCTCGTCATCAAAGAACTGATAGACGCGGTTTTCATAGCTGTTCAGCGCTGTCAATCCGGACTCTACGCGCAGCCCTGTGCCCCAGAGCGCATCAAGAATAGTATCTGGCGTTAAAGTATCAAAGTTAAAAGCAGGTTCTGGCATCCGGCTGGCTCGCTGGTGGTTGCAAACTGGCCTTCAAGAATACCATTAAATCAGCCGCGTCCGGGACCGGGAGTGGATTTATTCCTTAATTACACCCCGCGCACGCGGCGTTGCTGTCTTAAGATCGTCTTTTCAGGCCGGGAATTTCTGCAACTTTGTCGCTTCCGCGCATTTTAAGCGAGTAGATCAGCATATCATCCATTAATCCATTAATCCATCAACCGGCTACATCGGCTAAGGTCTGTAAAAATTGAACTCGGTTCAGTTCGGGATGCTGTTGCCAGGCAGGTTGCAGTAAACTGATTAACTTATTAAGGCGGTGGCATTTCATAATGTTGTCCCCGAATCAATTAATCACGATAGCATCAGGTGTAATCAAATGACCAAACTGCCAGTAACCGGGGTGATCCTTGCGGGTGGCCGCAGCAGCCGTATGGGGGGAGCAGATAAAGGACTGATTAAATGGCATAACCAACCTCTTTATCAGCATGTGCTGCAACGTTTGCAGCCCCAGGTTACCACTGTATGGATCAGTGCCAATCGGAATATTGAGGTATATCAACAGAGCGGTGTGCCGGTAATCCGCGACACGATGGCAGACTTTCCCGGCCCGTTGGCTGGAATACTGGCGGCATTGCAGCAGGTGGAAACGGATTGGGTGGTTTTCACCTCCTGTGATACTCCCTGTTTACCTGAAAACATGGCTCAGCATTTGTGGCTATATAGAGGTAAAGCCCGTGCGGTCTGGGCGCGAACCGGGGAGCGTGACCACCCTACACAGGTGCTGCTGCATCGAAGCCTTGCTGATTCACTTCAGCAATATCTGATGCAAGGGGATCGGAAATTGATGCTGTTTCTTCAACAGGCAGGAGGGCACAGCGTTTTGTTTGCTCAGGGAGAACCTGCATTTCGCAATTTTAACTATCCGGAAGATCTTCTGTAGGCTGTAAAGGCTAAACTCTGGGAACCGAAACAGATTGTTCAGAACGCAAAAAGGCCATCCCGGAGGATGGCCTTTTGCCTGATTTGATGCCTGGCAGTTCCCTACTCTCGCATGGGGAGACCCCACACTACCATCGGCGCTACGGCGTTTCACTTCTGAGTTCGGCATGGGGTCAGGTGGGACCACCGCGCTAAAGCCGCCAGGCAAATTCTTTGTGCTCTGTCCTTCGTCTTTTACGCCGCTGCNGCGTTGGCTTCCTTCGCTCGCAACGGTCACATACTCGTGTATGCTCCCGCCGACTCGGCTCAGTTGCCGCCTTGCCGCAACGTAAAATACTCGGACACAGAAACGAATCTCGTTTCCGCTAATTTCTTATCCGGTACAGGCTGAAAATTGTCTCTTCGTCTCTCAATACTCACCAGAACGCTTCTGGCGTTGTAAGGTTAAGCCTCACGGGTCATTAGTACCGGTTAGCTCAACGCATCGCTGCGCTTACACACCCGGCCTATCAACGTCGTCGTCTTCAACGTCCCTTCAGGGGTCTCAAGGACCCAGGGAAGATTCATCTCGAGGCAAGTTTCGCGCTTAGATGCTTTCAGCGCTTATCTTTTCCGCACTTAGCTACCGGGCAATGCCATTGGCATGACAACCCGAACACCAGCGGTGCGTTCACTCCGGTCCTCTCGTACTAGGAGCAACCCCCTCTCAATCTTCCAGCGCCCACGGCAGATAGGGACCGAACTGTCTCACGACGTTCTAAACCCAGCTCGCGTACCACTTTAAACGGCGAACAGCCGTACCCTTGGGACCTACTTCAGCCCCAGGATGTGATGAGCCGACATCGAGGTGCCAAACACCGCCGTCGATATGAACTCTTGGGCGGTATCAGCCTGTTATCCCCGGAGTACCTTTTATCCGTTGAGCGATGGCCCTTCCATTCAGAACCACCGGATCACTATGACCTGCTTTCGCACCTGCTTGAGCCGTCACTCTCGCAGTCAAGCCAGCTTATGCCATTGCACTAACCTCACGATGTCCGACCGTGATTAGCTGACCTTCGTGCTCCTCCGTTACTCTTTGGGAGGAGACCGCCCCAGTCAAACTACCCACCAGACACTGTCCCCACGCCGGATTACGGCGCCAGGTTAGAACATCAAACGTTAAAGGGTGGTATTTCAAGGTTGGCTCCACGCAGACTGGCGTCCACGCTTCNAAGCCTCCCACCTATCCTACACATCAAGGCTCAATGTTCAGTGTCAAGCTGTAGTAAAGGTTCACGGGGTCTTTCCGTCTTGCCGCGGGTACACTGCATCTTCACAGCGAGTTCAATTTCACTGAGTCTCGGGTGGAGACAGCCTGGCCATCATTACGCCATTCGTGCAGGTCGGAACTTACCCGACAAGGAATTTCGCTACCTTAGGACCGTTATAGTTACGGCCGCCGTTTACCGGGGCTTCGATCAAGAGCTTCTCCTTNCGGATAACCCCATCAATTAACCTTCCGGCACCGGGCAGGCGTCACACCGTATACGTCCACTTTCGTGTTTGCACAGTGCTGTGTTTTTAATAAACAGTTGCAGCCAGCTGGTATCTTCGACTGGCTTCAGCTCCGCGAGCAAGTCGCTTCACCTACGCGCCAGCGTGCCTTCTCCCGAAGTTACGGCACCATTTTGCCTAGTTCCTTCACCCGAGTTCTCTCAAGCGCCTTGGTATTCTCTACCTGACCACCTGTGTCGGTTTGGGGTACGATTCGATGTTACCTGATGCTTAGAGGCTTTTCCTGGAAGCAGGGCATTTGTCACTTCAGCACCGTGGTGCCTCGTCATCACGCCTCAGCCTTAAAGAGTTCCGGATTTGCCTGGAACTCAAGCCTGCACGCTTAAACCGGGACAACCGTCGCCCGGCCAACATAGCCTTCTCCGTCCCCCCTTCGCAGTAACACCCAGTACGGGAATATTAACCCGTTTCCCATCGACTACGCCTTTCGGCCTCGCCTTAGGGGTCGACTCACCCTGCCCCGATTAACGTTGGACAGGAACCCTTGGTCTTCCGGCGAGCGGGCTTTTCACCCGCTTTATCGTTACTTATGTCAGCATTCGCACTTCTGATACCTCCAGCAGACCTCACNGTCCACCTTCGACGGCTTACAGAACGCTCCCCTACCCAACGGACGTATCCCGAGGCCCACTCGACTTTNATGGGCGCATTGACGTCGCTGCGCTCCGTCAATCGTTATCCACTACCGTGAATGTGCCCGGGTGATACGTCCGCTGCCGCAGCTTCGGTGCATGGTTTAGCCCCGTTACATCTTCCGCGCAGGCCGACTCGACCAGTGAGCTATTACGCTTTCTTTAAATGATGGCTGCTTCTAAGCCAACATCCTGGCTGTCTGGGCCTTCCCACATCGTTTCCCACTTAACCATGACTTTGGGACCTTAGCTGGCGGTCTGGGTTGTTTCCCTCTTCACGACGGACGTTAGCACCCGCCGTGTGTCTCCCGTGATAACATTCTCCGGTATTCGCAGTTTGCATCGGATCGGTAAGCCGGGATGGCCCCCTGGCCGAAACAGTGCTCTACCCCCGGAGATGAGTTCACGAGGCGCTACCTAAATAGCTTTCGGGGAGAACCAGCTATCTCCCGGTTTGATTGGCCTTTCACCCCCCAGCCACAAGTCATCCGCTAATTTTTCAACATTAGTCGGTTCGGTCCTCCAGTTAGTGTTACCCAACCTTCAACCTGCCCATGGCTAGATCACCGGGTTTCGGGTCTATACCCTGCAACTTAACGCCCGGTTAAGACTCGGTTTCCCTGCGGCTCCCCTATACGGTTAACCTTGCTACAGAATATAAGTCGCTGACCCATTATACAAAAGGTACGCAGTCACACCACGAAGGTGCTCCCACTGCTTGTACGTACACGGTTTCAGGTTCTGTTTCACTCCCCTCGCCGGGGTTCTTTTCGCCTTTCCCTCACGGTACTGGTTCACTATCGGTCAGTCAGGAGTATTTAGCCTTGGAGGATGGTCCCCCCCATATTCAGACAGGATGTCACGTGTCCCGCCCTACTCATCGAACTCACAATAAGTGCCTTTTTGTGTACGGGGCTGTCACCCTTTACTGCGCGACTTTCCAGACGCTTCCACTAAAGCACAAACTGATTCAGGTTCTGGGCTGTTCCCCGTTCGCTCGCCGCTACTGGGGGAATCTCGGTTGATTTCTTTTCCTCGGGGTACTTAGATGTTTCAGTTCCCCCGGTTCGCCTCATGCCACTATGTATTCATGACATGATAGTGCAACGGATTGCACTGGGTTTCCCCATTCGGGTATCGTCGGTTGTTGCGGTTCATATCACCTTACCGACGCTTATCGCAGATTAGCACGCCCTTCATCGCCTCTGACTGCCTGGGCATCCACCGTGTACGCTTAGTCGCTTAACCTCACAACCCACAAGCGTCCCGAAAGACGTCTGTCAGTTGCAGGCATTGAGAGACTCGAACNTATCGTTAGCTTCATTCTTATTACGGCGAATGAATACGACACGTCGTTTCAATTTTCAGCTTGTTCCGGATTATTAAAGAGCAAATATCTCAAACGTGACTCACCGTTAAGGTGGAATCAGTTTTGAGATACGGTTGATAACGTCTTTCACTTCGTTACCGGTATGGCGTCCCCAAGGGGATTCGAACCCCTGTTACAGCCGTGAAAGGGCAGTGTCCTGGGCCTCTAGACGATGGGGACTCTGGTGTGACTTTGCTCGTTACTTCTATCAGACAATCTGTGTGGACACTGCGCCGGAAGGTATCTTCAGGTAAGGAGGTGATCCAACCGCAGGTTCCCCTACGGTTACCTTGTTACGACTTCACCCCAGTCATGAATCACAAAGTGGTAAGCGCCCTCCCGAAGGTTAAGCTACCTACTTCTTTTGCAACCCACTCCCATGGTGTGACGGGCGGTGTGTACAAGGCCCGGGAACGTATTCACCGTAGCATTCTGATCTACGATTACTAGCGATTCCGACTTCACGGAGTCGAGTTGCAGACTCCGATCCGGACTACGACGCACTTTATGAGGTCCGCTTGCTCTCGCGAGGTCGCTTCTCTTTGTATGCGCCATTGTAGCACGTGTGTAGCCCTGGCCGTAAGGGCCATGATGACTTGACGTCATCCCCACCTTCCTCCGGTTTATCACCGGCAGTCTCCTTTGAGTTCCCGACCGAATCGCTGGCAACAAAGGATAAGGGTTGCGCTCGTTGCGGGACTTAACCCAACATTTCACAACACGAGCTGACGACAGCCATGCAGCACCTGTCTCACGGTTCCCGAAGGCACTTCCGCATCTCTGCAAAATTCCGTGGATGTCAAGGCCAGGTAAGGTTCTTCGCGTTGCATCGAATTAAACCACATGCTCCACCGCTTGTGCGGGCCCCCGTCAATTCATTTGAGTTTTAACCTTGCGGCCGTACTCCCCAGGCGGTCGACTTAACGCGTTAGCTCCGGAAGCCACTCCTCAGGGGAACAGCCTCCAAGTCGACATCGTTTACGGCGTGGACTACCAGGGTATCTAATCCTGTTTGCTCCCCACGCTTTCGCACCTGAGCGTCAGTCTTCGTCCAGGGGGCCGCCTTCGCCACCGGTATTCCTCCAGATCTCTACGCATTTCACCGCTACACCTGGAATTCTACCCCCCTCTACGAGACTCTAGCCTGCCAGTTTCGAATGCAGTTCCCAGGTTAAGCCCGGGGATTTCACATCCGACTTGACAGACCGCCTGCGTGCGCTTTACGCCCAGTAATTCCGATTAACGCTTGCACCCTCCGTATTACCGCGGCTGCTGGCACGGAGTTAGCCGGTGCTTCTTCTGCGGGTAACGTCAATGAAAAAGGTTATTAACCTTTCCCCCTTCCTCCCCGCTGAAAGTACTTTACAACCCGAAGGCCTTCTTCATACACGCGGCATGGCTGCATCAGGCTTGCGCCCATTGTGCAATATTCCCCACTGCTGCCTCCCGTAGGAGTCTGGACCGTGTCTCAGTTCCAGTGTGGCTGGTCATCCTCTCAGACCAGCTAGGGATCGTCGCCTAGGTGAGCCGTTACCCCACCTACCAGCTAATCCCATCTGGGCACATCCGATGGTGTGAGGCCCGAAGGTCCCCCACTTTGGTCCGTAGACGTTATGCGGTATTAGCTACCGTTTCCAGTAGTTATCCCCCTCCATCGGGCAGTTTCCCAGACATTACTCACCCGTCCGCCACTCGTCACCCGAGAGCAAGCTCTCTGTGCTACCGTTCGACTTGCATGTGTTAGGCCTGCCGCCAGCGTTCAATCTGAGCCATGATCAAACTCTTCAATTAAAAGTTCGATTTGCTGAAACCTGCTTTTACAAACAGGACAGCGATGCTCAATCGTAAAACGTCATAATGAATGTCATTATGTGTTCACTCATGAGGCTTGATATTTTTTGCGCCTTGCGGCGCTGATATCAATCCTGCGAGTGCCCACACAGATTGTCTGATAAATTGTTAAAGAGCGGTGCAACAAGTCGCTGAAGCGTACTGTCGCGAGGTGGCGTATANTACGCTTTCCTCCTTCGGAGTCAACCTCTTTTTCAGAGNTTTTTCCGGCGGTTCAGCACTTCCTGAACCTCTCAACACCGTGGCCTGNAAGCCGTTGTTCCGTGTCGATGGAGGCGCATTATAGGGAGTTTCTGACGGCTGACAAGCATTTATTGCAAAAAAATGACCGGGCGAGTGTTTTTTCTTCAGAAGCCTTAAAAACATACATCTTCAGACCAATAAACCCGCATTCCGGGTCTGAAAAGTGTCCTTGAGTAGCGCTTCGAGCTAAAACGAGATGCTATTCTTTCTGAATCACAGGACACTCACATGAAAATCAGACGAACAGAAAGGACAAATAATGATTAAATCCGCGCGCAGTATGGCCGGACTTCCGTGGATTGCCGCGATGGCATTCTTTATGCAGGCGCTGGATGCCACCATCCTTAATACCGCTCTGCCCGCTATCGCCCAAAGTATGGAACGCTCCCCGCTGGCAATGCAGTCCACTATTATCAGCTATACACTGACGGTGGCCATGCTAATCCCGGTCAGTGGCTGGCTGGCTGACCGCTTTAGTACTCGTAGAGTGTTTATAAGCGCGGTCTTTCTGTTCTCACTGGGTTCACTGGCCTGCGCGCTGTCCGGGTCGCTGGAGATGCTGGTTGCTTCGCGTATCGTGCAGGGGGTTGGTGGCGCAATGATGATGCCGGTGGCACGTCTCGCGCTGCTGCGTGCCTATCCGCGTAGTGAACTGCTTCAGGTGCTTAACTTTGTCACTATGCCGGGGCTTGTTGGCCCGGTGCTCGGCCCATTGCTCGGTGGCGTGCTGGTCACATGGGCCTCATGGCAGTGGATTTTCCTGATTAACATTCCTATTGGCGTCCTCGGCATCTTCTTCGCGCGCAAATATATGCCGGACTTCACCACGCCGAAGCGCCGCTTTGATGTTCTGGGCTTCCTGCTGTTTGGGTTGGGACTGGTGGGCATCTCCAGTGGAATTGAACTATTTGGCGAGCGCGTGGTGTCCAGCCTGATTGCGCTGGTCGTTCTGCTGGCAGGGATAGCGTTACTGCTCCTCTATATAGTCCATGCCCGGCGACATCCCTCTCCGATGATCCCACTCCCCATTTTCAAGACGCGCACGTTTTCCGTTGGTATCGTCGGCAACATCTTCTCACGCCTGGGTACTGGCAGTGTTCCGTTCCTGATGCCATTGATGTTGCAGGTCGGCTTTGGTTATACCGCGCTGCTGGCTGGCTGCATGATGGCCCCCCTCGCGCTGGGTTCTGTATTGGCTAAGTCGATGGTGACGAGCGTACTACGCGGGTTTGGTTACCGAAAAACGCTGGGAGGCATTAGCGTGATAATTGGCGTACTGGTGGCATCGTTCTCTTTACAATCGGAGAACTGGAATATTTTAGCATTGCTGATCCCGCTGTTTATTCTGGGATTGGCCATGTCAACTCAGTTTACGGCGATGAACACCATCACCCTGGCCGATCTGAACGACGGTAGCGCCAGCAGCGGTAACAGCCTGCTGGCCGTCACGCAGCAGTTGGCAATAGGTTTTGGTGTTGCGGTCAGCGCCGCAGTACTGCGGTTTTATGAAGATTTTGGCGGCGGCACATTGTATCAATTCCATGCTACTTTCCTGACCATGGGCATCGTTACCGTGCTGTCAGCGCTGGTATTCCTGCTGCTGAAGCCAGGAGACGGCGGCAATCTGATTAGCGATCGCGATAAGCAGAAAACTTAGATCTCATCGACCGAGGCGCGTTCAATCAATTCCGGTGTGAGTACCAGCAGTTGCGTCTCGGCCATCGGATCGGCCAGACGGTGCAGCAAGGCGTTGATCGCCAGTTCTCCCAGTTCATCTTTGGGCTGATGAATGGTACTGAGCGGCGGGGTCAGATAACGCGCCAGCTCGATATCGTCATAGCCCACCACCGCCATATCCTGCGGGATGCTCATTCCCGCTTGGTATAAAGCATGATAAACCCCGACCGCCATCGCGTCATTACAGGCAAATACGGCCTGGGGCGCTGGGCGGAGCGCCAGCAGCTCATTCATGGCGTTGAAACCGCCCTGAAACTCAAAGTCACTGCTCATAATATAACCTGCCGGAATGGTTAACCCGGCGTTGGCCATCGCCTGCTGATAACCTTTAAGGCGCATGCGTGCCGGAGTCTTATCCAGCGGCCCCGTGATACAGGCAATTCGGCTATAACCCCGGGAAATAAGGTGACGAGTCGCCACGTTCCCACCTAACAGCGCGTTATCCTGAATAATGTCCTTACTCCATTCGAACGGCGCCCAGTCCATCATCACCGCCGGCACGCCAGGGTAACGGCTGAGAATGTCGGCGGATGGCAGGTGGCTTTCAGTACACATGATCAACAGGCCGTCGACACGTTTTTGCATCAGCGTTTCCAGGCTGCGGTTCATACGATCCTCGTCCCCTTCCGTGTTACATAATACCAGGCTGTAACCGCGCTCATAGCAGCTGCGCTCCACGCCACGCACCACTTCGGCATAGAAGGGATTGCTGCTGGCGGTAAGCAACATGCCTATGGTGCGGGTCTGATTTAGCTTCAGGCTGCGCGCCAGCGCCGAGGGTGCATAGTTGAGCTGTCTGACCGCCGAGGTCACCTTTTCACGCACCGCTGGACTGACGAAGCGATTGTTATTAATCACGTACGATACGGTAGAAGTTGAAACGCCCGCCAGACGGGCGACATCTTTCATCGTTGCCACATTTACCCCCGCCGCTGCAAGAAGCTGTCTATTTCGTCACGCCACGGAACGGAAGGCTGCGCGCCATGGCGCGTCACGGCAATCGCCGCAGCGGCATGGGCAAAACGCACCGATTCCGTCATCGGACGCTGCTCCAGTAATGCGGTCATCAACGCGCCGTTAAAGGTATCCCCGGCAGCGATAGTATCTACGGCTGCCACGCTAAACGCGGGAACACAGTGACCGTTACCCTGCTCACTGAGCCATACACCCCGGCTGCCAAGCGTAATCAGCACCGTTGCAATGCCTTTCTCATGCAGCTTTTGTGCGGCACGGGCTGCGTCTTCGTCACTGTTTACCGCTATGCCGGTCAGGATCTGCGCTTCGGTTTCATTGGGGGTGATGATATCGACCAGCGCCAGCAGCTCATCCGAAAGTTGCGTCGCCGGGGCCGGATTCAACACCACCCGCGTGTGGTGGTGCTGTGCAATACGCGCTGCTGCCAGCACGCTATCCAGCGGCGACTCCAGCTGCATCAGTAAAACCTGTGCTTGCGCAATCGTCTGCTGATGCTCAAGCACGCGCTCCGGCGTTAGAGCGGCATTGGCACCGGCATAAATACCGATGGTATTTTCACCCTCACCGTTGACAAAAATCAGCGCCACGCCGGTAGCCCCCCCGCTGATAACCGCGACAGAAGCGACATCAATGCGATCGTTAGCCAACTGCTGGCGAATACGCCCGCCGATATCGTCTTCGCCTACACAGGCGATAAACGCCATATCCGCGCCGCTGCGTGCGGCGGCAACGGCCTGGTTAGCGCCTTTTCCACCGAATGCGACCTGATACTGCTTCCCGATCACCGTTTCGCCCGGACGCGGAAAGTGCGCCAGATTCAGAATGTGATCGGCGTTGATGCTGCCGAGGACGGCCAGCCTGCCGGTTTTTTTCATCAGGGAATTGTCCAGATAGCTGCGCCACCCACAGGTGGCGCGTGCCATGCTTTTCTGTGTTTTATGGGGTTACCAGTTTCAGTTCAACCGGATTGATAGCCGGAACCTGCTGGCCTTTCAGGACTTTATCCGCCGTCTCAACGCCAATCGCGCCGATCTGCTCCGGCAACTGCGCAACGGTCGCCGCCAGTTTGCCGCCCTGTACCGCTTTAATACCGTCCGGCGTGCCGTCGAAGCCCACCACGACCACATCAGTTTTGCCCGCCGTTTGCAATGCGCGCAGTGCACCCAGCGCCATTTCATCGTTCTGGGCAAACACCGCCTGCACGTCCGGGTGCGCAGTCAGCAGGTTCTGCATCACATTCAGCCCCCTGGTACGGTCGAAGTCAGCTGGCTGGCTGGCAAGGATATTGAATTTGTGTGCAACGGCGGCCTGTTTGAACCCTTCACCACGCTCGCGCGCAGCAGAAGTACCGGCAATACCCTGCAGTTCAATAATTTTTGCTCCTTCACCGACCTTTTGCGCCATATAGTCACCGGCCAGCTTACCGCCTGCACGGTTATCAGAAGCAACGTGACTGACCACTTTGCCCTGCGTCGCCAGGCGATCCAGCGTGATAACCGGGATATTGGCCTGGTTAGCCATTTTCACCGCGTTCCCCACGGCGTCAGAATCCGTAGGGTTAAGCAGCAGCAGTTTGCTACCGCGCACCGTCAGATCCTGCACGTTGGCCAGCTCTTTCGCCGGGTTGTTCTGCGAATCCAGCACCACCAGGTGATAACCCAGCTTGTCCGCCTCTTTCTGCGCGCCCTCTTTCAGCGACACGAAGAACGGGTTATTCAGGGTAGACACCACCAGCGTGATGGTCTCTTTTGCCAGCGCGTTAGCGCTAAGCGTTGCGCCTAACAGCAGTGCCAGCATAGTCCATTTTTTCATCTTCATTTTAATATCCTTTAAGGTTATACCCGAAATCATTGGCGTTACAGCAAAGCGGCAAGTGCATGAATCGCCAACAGCTTACCAGGGTAAGCGACTGGGGTGAATGCACGCAGCCAACGTAGCTACAGCGTCAGGAATAAAGGGTAAAAGAGTTATTTACTGCTTTTGTTATCCACCAGCACCGCCAGCAAAATGACCACTGCCTTGACGATCGTTTGGTAGTAAGAGGGAACACCGAGCAGGTTTAGCCCGTTATTCAGAAAACCCAGGATCAGCGCGCCAATCAAAGTCCCCATAATCCGCCCTTTACCGCCTGCCAGGCTGGTGCCCCCCAGCACCACCGCAGCGATGGCATCCAGCTCATAGCCCGTGCCTGCCGTCGGCTGGGCCGAGGAGAGGCGCGCAACTTCAATGGTGCCAGCCAGCGCGGCCAGCATGCCGCACAGGGAGTAGACGATAATTTTGACGCGATTGACGCTAATGCCTGAAAGACGCGTCGCCGCTTCATTGCCGCCCAGCGCGTAGATATAGCGGCCAAGCCTGGTATGATGCAGCATGTACCAGGCTGCGAGGAAGACCACCGCCATCAGCCAAACCGGGGTTGGGATGCCCAGCGGACGGCCGATCCCGAACCAGCCAAACAGGTCAGCGTTATCGCTAAAGCCAGTATTGACCGGGCTACCGTTGGTATAAACCATCGTCACCCCACGCAGCAGCAGCATCATCACTAGCGTGGCGATAAACGCCTGCACGTTGCCTTTCGCCACTATCAGGCCGGTTATCGCACCGATACCGGCTCCTAGCACCAGTGAAGCCGCCACCGCCACCAGCGCATTCACTTCCAGCCCAACCAGCGAGGCCGCCACCGCGCCGGTCAGAGCCAGCAGTGACCCCACGGAGAGATCGATACCGGAGGTGAGGATCACCAGCGTCATTCCCACCGCCATAATGGCGTTCACCGAGGTCTGTTGCAGGATGTTAAACAGGTTGCCAACGGTGAAGAAGTTCGGGCTGATGCTGGAAACGATGGCAATCAACAGCACCAGCGCAATCAGTGATTTCTGCTCAAGCAGCCATGCCTTTGTTATCAGGCTGCGTGAAGAAAGGATGTGTGTGCTCATCGTTATACCCGCTCCGTGCTGTCATGTTTACCTACTGCCGCCGCCATCAACATCTCCTGCGAGGCCTGCTCGATCGGGAAGTCACCATTCAGGCGACCTTCGTGCATCACCAGCACGCGATCGCTCATGCCCAGCACTTCCGGCAGATCGGAAGAGACGAGAATGATGCTCAGCCCTTCTTGTTTAAACTGGTTAATCAGCTGATAAATCTCTTTTTTCGCCCCAACGTCGACGCCGCGCGTCGGTTCATCGAGGATCAGTACTTTGGGCCGCGTCATCAGCCCACGCGCAATCGCCACTTTCTGCTGATTACCGCCGGAAAGCAGGCCAATCGCCTGGTCCATTGACGGGGTTTTCACATTGAACAGCTTGATAAAATCCTCTACCGCCTGCTGCTCCTGCGCATGTTTCAGTCGGCCTGCGCCATAGCTGAAGTGGTTAAGCGCGGTCAGCGACATGTTCTCTTTTACCGACATCCCCAGCACCAGGCCATCGTGCTTACGGTCTTCAGAGATATAAACGATGCCATTGGCCAGCCCCTCCTGTGGGGAGCGCGCCAGCACAGCTTTACCCTCCAGCGTTACCCGCCCTTTACTGCGAGGCAGCGCGCCGTACAGCACTTTCATCAGTTCGCTACGCCCGGCCCCCATCAGGCCAGCCACCCCAAGGATTTCACCTTTGCGCAGCGTAAAGCTGACGTTTTCCACGCCGGATCCGCTGAGGTTTTCAACTTTCAGACGCACTTCACCCGGCGCGTTATGTACGCGTGGGTACTGCTCTTCCAGCTTGCGCCCGACCATCATTTCAATCAATGACGCTTCGTTCAGCGCCGCCACGTTATATTCGGCGATAAACTGCCCGTCGCGGAAGATAGTGACGTCATCGCAAATCGCAAATATCTCTTTCATACGATGCGAGATATAGACGATGCCGCAGCCCTGGGCTTTTAACTCACCAATGACGCGGAACAGTGAGGCGGTTTCGGTATCGGTCAACGCATCCGTTGGTTCGTCCATCACGACAACTTTTGACTCGTAACTCAGAACTTTAGCGATCTCCACCATCTGCCGATCGCCAATCGACAGTTCGCCCACCAGCCTGTCGCTGCGAAAGCGCAGATTCAGGCGTTGCAGCAGCGCGTCCGCTGCTGCATACATCTTCTTCCACTGAATACGGCCGAAGCGGTTGACAGGTTCACGGCCAAGAAAGATGTTTTCGGCAACGCTCAACGGTGGGATCAGGTTCAGCTCCTGATGTATGATGCCAATCCCCGCCTCCTGCGACGCTTTCGGGCCGTTAAACAGGGTTTCCTGCCCCAGCCAGAGAAAAGACCCGGCATCGCGAGCGTAGATGCCGGTCAGCACTTTCATCATGGTGGACTTGCCCGCGCCGTTTTCTCCCACCAGCGCCATCACCCGCCCGGGGTAAACCGACAGCGCAGCGCCCGATAACGCCTTAACGCCGGGGAAAGACTTGTCAATGCCCTTCAGTTGCAACAAAGGTTGCATAAGCGCCTCAAAAGGTCACACCAGCGACCAGGATAACATTGGCATACGGCGTAATTTCTCCGCTGCGAATTGTTGCCTGACTGCACTGGGCTTGCTGTTTGAACTGTTGGTGACTGATATAGCGGATAGTGATGACATTTCCCTGCTGCTGCTGCAAAGCGTCGAGCATGGCGACCAGTTCGCTATGGCGCTGCGGATTATGCTGTCGCATCTCCTGCGCCATAATGGCACTTTCGACCTGCATCTCGCTGGTGACCGCCTGGACGACCTGAAGAAAGCTGGGGATACCCGGTGTTAACGCCAGATCAATACGCTCCGAACCGTCAGGAATGGGCAAACCGGCATCGCCAATCACCAGGCGGTCAGTATGACCCAGGCGGGCTATCACGGACGAAATAGCCGAATGCAGCAACGTGCCTTTTTTCATTATTCGCTCCACAGTGCAACGTTTCGCCAGCGAGCAGTGTAAGAAATGACAGGGGGAAAACAATCTTCACATGTTGGAAATGTGATCGCTATCGAAACGTTTTGCTAGTGTGCGGCTGGCCATCATTGCGACGAAAAAAAAGGGCGGGATTCATACCGCCCCGAAGAAGAAATAGCGCATGGATCGTCAGGACAATCTCCCAACGCGGTACGCGATGCTTACAGGATCTGGCTGAGATGCAGCTGCCCCATCAGCAGATGGTTATCGGCATAGTCCACCGGCACAGCCACCACCGCCGGGCCTTGCACGTCCATCGCCTTACGCAACGTCGGTTCCAGCTGTTCGGCGCTTTCCACCGCAAAGCCGGCAGCACCAAAGGATTCGGCGTAGGCTTTGAAGTCAACGGGGCCGAACTTCACGCCGGACACGCGCTGATATTTCTTCTCTTCCTGCATCGCCACCATGTTGTACTCCTCATCCACCCAGATGATGTGCAACAGGTTAGCACCCAGACGTACTGCGGTTTCCAGCTCCATGCTGGATTGCAGGAATCCCCCATCCCCGGAAACCGACACCACTTTGCGTGACGGGTCTACCAGCCAGGCACCGATTGCCCAAGGGAGCGCAACGCCCATGGTTTGCTGGCCGTTGGAAATCATCACCTGACGGGCGCGGAAGCTGTAGAGATAACGGGCGATCCAGATATGGAAGCTGCCCATATCCACCGTCAGCGTCACATCGCTGTTAATGATGTCCTGCATGGCGCGCACAATACGCAGCGGATGCAGGGCAAATTGATTAAGCTGGTGACCGCGCAAGGCCAGCAGTTCACGCTGTTGCTGACGGTCCTGCAGGATCTCGGTCGCCTGCGGGCTGAGCGTTAATGGATGATTGATACGTGCGGTCAGTTTTTCCAGCGTGGCGGCGATATCGCCCACCAGCTCGGCATCTGGCTGATAGCAGTTGTCGCTGTCGGCGGGCAGTACGTCAATATGTACCAGCGTGGCGGTGCCGCTGTTCCACATCGCCGGTTCATACTCAACCGGGCTGTAGCCGATGGTGATAATCAGATCGGCTCCGCGCAGCAGGCGATCGCCCGCCTGATTGTTAAACAGCCCGACGCGTCCGGCAAAGCGTGAGAAATGCTCCTGTCGCACCGCGCCCGCTGCCTGATAGGTGCTGGTGACCGGAATATGGCTGCGCTCCAGCAGATGATACAGCGCCTCGCTGTTGGCGGGCTGGCTGGCCATCAATCCCAGCAGGATCACCGGGTTCTTCGCCAGGGCGATCTGCTGTGCCACCGCCGCAATCGCCGCATCCGGCGCGGATCCAAGCAGCAAATGACCCTGGGTGTTCAGCAGATGGCCGTGCGCCGGTTCATTAACGATATCCTGCGGCAGGCTGACGAAGGCACCGCCGGGACGACCCTGTTCCGCGCTGCGGAAAGCATTTGACAGCACTTCGCCAATTGCATCGGAAGAACCCACTTCTACCGCGTACTTGCTCACCGGGCGGAACATCGCCACCGTATCCATACTCTGGTGCACCTGCTTGGCGCTGTCGGCGCGTTTTACCGCCCCTCCCAGCGCCACCAGTGGATCGCCTTCCGTGGTTGCCGTTGCCATACCGGTGATCAGGTTAGAGCAGCCCGGGCCAGAGGTCACCAGCGCCACGCCGGCTTTACCGGTCAGCCTGCCCACCGCCGCTGCCATAAATGCAGCATTGGCTTCATGACGTACGGGAATAGTCTGAATTGAAGTATCCAGCAGCGAATCGAACACTTTATCGATTTTCGCGCCGGGGATGCCAAATACGTGTTTAACTCCCTGAGCCTCCAGCTGTGCCGCGACCAGATCGGCACCGTGTGCCCATTGCTGAACATCAGTTACGTTTTTCATCTAAAATTGTCTCCTGTTTTCAGCTTTCAACGGAACGAATCGCAGAATCCAGATTTTCCGGACTGAGGTTTGCCTGCAGGAAATCCCTGTCACCGGGCAGGTCGATCACCAGTTTGCTGATTTCGCCAAAGGTGAGCATGCCGTGATCAAGCTGATAATCGAGTAAATGGCCACCTCCCTGACGATCGTCAGTAATGAAGTGTTCGTGGTAACCCGCCACGTTAATGCCTTGCATATATTGCGGGGTACGAAAACCAATCAATACGCCGTTGCGCTGTGCAAATTCGAAGGTGGGCTGCTTACCGAGCACTTCCGGCATCGATCTATATGGGCGATGCTGGCAGGGCACGGTACGGGTTTGCGCATGGCTGAAAAGGCCGTCAATGCGCAACGCGCAGAACTGATTATCGGAACTGACCTGCTGGTCAACGATTTGATGGACTTCTGCGCGGGTTACCGGGCCGCTGAAACGGTGCTGATATTGCGGATGGAAAAAGGTCATCACCGCAAACGGCGTTTTCTGGTCTGATCGGGCGGCACGCGCACTGCCATCGGAGCGCAACTGGTAGACTTCGCTGTTAAAAGCGATCAGTTCGCCATCCAGCTGGTTAAAGGTGCCAAGACCGAAATCCCCTTTCTTCAGCAGATCCGCCACGGTGGTGGTGCCATCGTACACGCCGCTGAGTAACGCACTCATCAAAGAGGTCTGATAGATTACGCTTTCTGGTCTTTCTTTCTGCATCTCTTTGACGGTCGTTGTTAACTCTTCCACGCATGAACAATCAGTTGCAGAATGTGCCATTGCACCTCTCCCCGCTAAACTGTTAAGAAGTATTTAGATAATATTGACGCCATTAAGCAAAAGATTCCAATATAGAACTCCCCACTCTTTGAGACGTTTTTAATATGGAACTACGCTATCTCCGTTACTTTGTTGCGGTTGCCGAAACGCGTCACTTTACGCGGGCAGCAGACATGCTCGGTATTTCACAGCCGCCGCTGAGCCAGCAAATTAAAAAGCTGGAGGAGGAGATAGGTACACCGCTGCTGAAAAGACTGACGCGCGGGGTAGAACTGACTGATGCGGGTGAAGCCTTTTATCAGGATGCGCGCCAGATTCTGGAACTGACCGGCCATACGCTGGAGAAAGCGAAGGGGATTGCACGCGGCATCAGTGGACGGCTGTCGATTGGTTTCGCCAGTTCAACCGCCTTCCATCCGCAGATATTCCGGCTGCTGCACCGCTTTCAGCATCGTTTTCCGGCGATAAAACTGCTGCCCCGTGAGGAGAATATGGCGGCATTAATGCATGATTTGCAGGAAGGGTTGCTGGATGCGGCGTTTGTGCGACTGCCCTGCGAAAGCAGTAAAGCCTTTAATCTGAAGGTGATCGCCATTGAGAAGATGGCGCTGGTGTTACCTGCTAAGCACCGATTATGCGATACGCCCTGTTTGTCACTGGCACAGCTGCAAGACGATCCGCTGATTATGTTTCCTCGCGAGGTCGCTCCCAGCCTGTACGAAGTGATTATCAGCGCCTGCCTGCGCGCCGGGTTTCAACCGCAGCGCCTGCAACAGGCTCCGCAGATATCGTCCGCCATCAGCATGGTCGCCGCCGGGTTTGGTATCAGCATTGTTCCGGACTCTCTGCGTAGTATCCAACTGCCCGGTGTCAGCTTCCATCAGATTGATGATGCCGTCCTGAGCAGCGATATCGCACTTGCCTGGCGGCGTTGGGATCGCTCACCCGCCGTTAATCATCTGGTGACAACCCTGGCGGATGAATAATTCAACTTAACCGGCGATTTTACGCACCTGCTTCACGTCCAGTTCCAGCGAGTTAAGGTCTTTATCCAGCTTGCCCATCAACTCCACCTGATCCTTCGGGCCGATGGTTTGTCCGTCCCAGCGTTTATGGTCGATCTCTACGGTGATGCTGCCGGTGGCATCGCGGAACAAGTAATCTTCATCTCCCACACGCTTATCAATATGGCCGCGCAAGGTGACCCAGGCATCATCTTTCATCTCTTGCGCCTGTTTCACCGTCGCCTGGGTGCCGTTCGGGCCGCTGAAGCCACCTTTCTGAGCTGACGCTGCTGGCGCATCAGGGTCAACAAACCCCCCGCTCTGGGCAGCAAGCAACGGAGTCGAGATCAGGGCGGTTAGAGCCAGTAACACTGCTGCTTTCTTCATTATCATCTCGCTTTTCCTTATGGGATCAGGGCAGTCAATCCTGCCCGGGGAACTCAGTTGCTAAATATTATAGCAACTGTTTAACAGCTTACTGAGTTATCAGCACGCGAGGTGCTGGCAAGGCAGATTGATAACGGCTGACTACATACGTACACCAGCCATTCGATACCTGCTGGCACGGCGTCATAAAAGAACGTTTCATGATATGTTTAGACCCATCCATACTGGAAAATGGCGATATTATAATCTTAACATTAAGTTTATCTAGTGATAATAAACCAAATAAGGTGGAGAAATGCGTAACATTTCCATAGAAAGCTCTAACACCTCGCCTGTGCCCACTCTTCCCGTAGCCAACGCTCCCCCCCCCTCATCCCTTAACAGTGAAGAGACTTTTCCACTCACCTATCGGCTTACATCGGTCAGGAAAAACGATGGGGCGTTGACAAATCAAAACGGCGGGAGTTCTCTCAGGACGCCCGGCTATCGCATATTAAGCGTG
This sequence comes from Erwinia pyrifoliae DSM 12163, assembly GCF_000026985.1. Classification (NCBI taxonomy): domain Bacteria; kingdom Pseudomonadati; phylum Pseudomonadota; class Gammaproteobacteria; order Enterobacterales; family Erwiniaceae; genus Erwinia; species Erwinia pyrifoliae. The sequence continues at coordinate 20,789 of NC_017390.1, read as the reverse complement.
CTGAAAACGAGGTTGTCACGGAGTGGAGACAACGCCACGGCGGAGAATACAGAACAGGCAGAAGTGCTTTCTGTGGGCAAAGCGCTTTATCTGCAAGCGGAAGCCCTGCGCAATGCGCAGAACAAAAAAGAGCGGCCGCAGCCCCTGCCATTGTCGCTAAAGGGTAAAACCGGCTTTGCTATGGGTGCTGCGCTAATGCTCACCGATGCAGGGCTGTGTTTGCGGCGGTCAAACCAATATGGGCGGCCAGATACGCGGCCTCTGCATACCCCAGAGGCAGGCTCGGTTTCATCAGCTATGGCAACTCCCGCCACACCAACATATTCATTCCAGAATCATTCCTGCCGCCATGATGAGGCAATGAAAATCCGACAACATGTCAGGCGCCATCAGCCCAGGTCGCTGCCGCTCACCACGGCACTGCCGGAAACGGACTTTGTCCGAAAGGAGCCGTTGGATTTTTTATGCGCAAAAGAGAGGCAAGAACTGAGCTTTTCAGACGTTCTGCGTAATATCGCTGAAACATTGAAAAGTCCAGTGAAGAAATTGGTAGAGGAGTCTCAGATTGTTCACACGTATAATAGTATGAAGAAAGGATGCCCAATAGAATCAGACAGAAGATATCTGGCCGACATTATGCATTATATTGATGTTGTTGCTAATAAGGTAATGAGTTTCTTTCCCGAATTTGTGCCAATCATGATTTTGCAAAATATCATACCCCCCGTATTGCAATCTATTGCAGATCGCGCTGACGGCAAAAAAATGGATTCTGACTTAATCATGGAAATGAACAATCAACTGTTAACTTTACCTATGTTATTTGCTTCATCTCTTGACCTTCATGGCAGAAATATGCTTTCCGAAAAAAAAAGGGAGAGAATGTCTGGCATTATCCCTGAAAAAATAAAAGTTAAGAACGGGGATATTTATGTCAGCATCAGCGGGGGCGAATTTAAAATGATGAGAGATGAAAAAGGGGTCTATATATATGATATTGATCGAAAGTCACTACAGCTCAGAAAGAAACATATCCATTACTTACGTAACAGCAGAAGATGGATGGTAGGTAAAAACTCAAAAATTATGCTGCCCGAAACGGGCGATATTGAATCATCACTGGAAAGAAGCCAGAGACTGGTCACTTTTGCGAGAAACGAGTCAAAGAAAACAGACAGAAAGGGTTCATCCGTTAAATTTGTCATTGAAACCCTTGCGAAAGCAGGACTCATAAAGAAAGAAAGCCTTCATTTACTCCAAAGCAAAATCACTCAATCAGCGTATAGCTTCAATTATATAAAAGATCTGACTCACATCACCAATGAAAATCAATTATTGAGAATCAAGCAAGGGCAGGTCGTCATTTTCACCGACACATTAGACAGCGCCATCAATGTTCAACATATTATGCTGGCGACAGGAAACGGCATGTTTGCAGGCATTAATAATGAACGAATCTCTATAGAACCTGGCTTCATGAATACCATTATTACCGCCGAGCAACTGGGTCTATTCAAAAACAAACTGCTTACCGGTCGTGAAGGTAAACAATTTAATGTGCATGCCGGCTTTTTGAAAGAAACACAGATATCCCTCTCTGAAAATTACATAAATTCAGTAATGGAACTTGAAGAAAAAACCATTAAATCAGATAGCACGCATGCAATTGCTTCTGTTTTATTAAAGACAGGCGATTTATCCCCAGAGTTTGTATCTGTTCTGAGTGAATCAGTCGGAAACATAAACCACTTAAGTAAATTCATTAAAAGTGGCAGTGGGTGGTTAAGCAATGAAGAACTCGCCGAAAGAGTCCTCCCTGGAGAGATGATTTATCTGACGGATAACCTTAGCGGAAATTATGATAAAGGTACCTTTGCATTACGCCTTAGCAAGGACGAATTTTTCATCCCTAAACTCTTCGATCCGGTATTAGAATCCAGTGTTTCCAGCACAATATACAAATTAAGCGCGCTTGAAGAGAACATTATTGAGAGAAATCTTCGTGTAAAAGTCGTGGAGTTCAATTTAGCAGGGACCCGAACGGAGTCTTTACTGGGTAAAGACTCCAGATTTTATGCCGTCGATAATGTTTTACATGTCCGGGCGCACGGGCTGCCAATGACAATTAATTATATGTCTCCTTTAGAAATTGTCAGTATCATAAAAGGGCTATGCACTATCAAAGCAATTGACCTTAATAAAATTAGCACAATCGTGCTCGAATCTTGCTTCGGCGCTACCGGATACCCCTCAACTGGAAAATTTATTTCAGCAGTAATGAATAAAAGGGTAATCGCCTATCGGGGTAAGTATCGTACTGGTCATGGCGCAGAGGAAGAGAACAGAGTCATTTATAATCCAACCCCGTTAAGTTACCTTGAAAATATTGTCGCAGATATCACGGAAAGAAACATAGACTTTATGCGTAAATTAAGAGGGGTTTTCACCTACTTTGAAAACACAGAAAGAGAACCTATTCCTTCTACATCCCAAAGGTCAAAACGTGATAATTCCCACTTTAACTTGCTATTAATGGATATTGGCAGATTAGTTTTAGGAAAAAAAGACGTTAACGCGTTCATTAATGATAACGCACATTTCTTTAACCGTAATAAGGGTGAAATGATATTGCCTCATAGGAAAATACTCTTACACATACCTAAAAATAGTTATGAATTCTTCGAGCAATGTATGGAACTGATATATTCAAACCCTGATATAACTAAGCACCTGGATTTTTATATCAGTAAGACGCCTATAGATAATTTTGATGAGGATATTTACGCGCAGCAAAAAAAACTTGAACTGAGGGATAAACAGGATGTCGCGAGAATTATTGTCAATAGCATCACTGCAGATCTGAACGAAATTGCAAATTCCATGGGGATTTCTAACGTCAATAAATATATTTCTTGCAAAAATTCGAATGAATTTGGCTTTCCCGGCGAAGTTTATTGGGATGATAAGAAAAAGAGATTTTTTGTCCTGTTACATGAAGGAATTCCCGCAAATCATTACTGGAATTATCCAGATGATGCTTTGGATAATGATCACTGGCTCTACGCAGGCCGCCATCCAGGAACGCTGGCACAGCCTAAAGACTGGTATGAGTACGGCAAGGCGGGGTGTGTGTATTATGAGGAAAATTACGGTTATATGATGCTGAAAACGGATGGCAGACCTTCGGACTACCTTTGGTATTTCCCGCACAACGGCGAGTCCAGCATCCATTGGCAGTTTATCAAATGGAAAGCAGGAACATTCAGCAGTCCACTGGACTGGAATGATGAGGGTATTTCTGGCAACGCCTACTATTATGGCGACAATGACGCTTTTTATATCATCAAAAAAACGGGTAATCCATCGGACCGCGACTGGTACTTCCCTGCCATCGAGTCGGACAACGAACACTGGATCTATGCCGGTAAAAATCGGGGAAACCTGGACTCGCCAAAAGAGTGGCACGAATACGGACAGGTCGGATCAATATATTACGAAAAAGAATATGGTTATATGATGCTCAAAACCGATGGCAGACCATCGGACAAGAGTTGGTATTTCCCCTTTAAAGGTCAGTCGAATAACCGATGGCAGTTTCTATGCTTTGAAATAGGTTCTTTTGAGTCGCCTAAGCTACCGGATAATGAAGGTTTGGCCGGGGAAGTTTATTACTCCATTGAAGAAAAAACGTTTTATATTTTGAGAAAAGATGGCAAGCCTTCAAGTCACGGTTGGCATTTCCCCTCTGACGAAATGGATGATGGGAACTGGATCTACGGCGGGAAAAACATGGGCACCCTTAATTCTCCAAAAACATGGTACGATCATGGAAATACTGGCTCATTGTATTACGAAGACGGATATGGTTATCTGGCCCTCAAAACCAACGGCAGGCCATCAGATCATGGCTGGTATTTCCCATATGGCGGCGAATCTGACAATCACTGGACCTACATATCCTATGCGGAAGGTTCATTTGAGTCACCTAAGGGATGGGGTGCTAAAGGCAAGCAAGGAGAGGTTTATTACTCAGACGGGAACAAAGCGTATTATATATTGAGAAAACAAGGAAAACCATCCGACCACGACTGGCATTTCCCTGAGGAAAAGGGAGATAACGAAAACTGGTTATACGCTGGAGAAAATAAAGGAACCCTTTACTCACCAAAAAAATGGAATGAATATGGTATAGCGGGTTCGGTATACTATGACAGTCATTACGGCTACTCCATTCTCAAAACTGAAGGCAAGCCCTACGATAATAATTGGATTTACCCAGGCCTTGGAGTATCGAACGATCACTGGAAATTTATATCTTATGATGTGGGTACATTCGATGCCCCAAAAAAATGGAATGAGGAAGGCGTAGCGGGTGAGGTTTATTATTCTGAAATTAACCACTCATTTTATATTCTGAAGAACACCGGACAACCATTCGACAATGGCTGGCATTTTCCTTCAGGTGATAATGCGAACTGGATTTATGCCGGATCTCACAGAGGAACGCTGGAATCACCTAAGGTATGGAATGAATATGGAAAAGTCGGTTCAGTGTATTATGACGCGGAATATGGCTATGTTACGCTGAAGAGCGAGGGCAGACCATCCAAAAATAATTGGTTTTATCCGAAAGAAGGTAGGTCGAATGCGTACTGGAACTTCATATCCTGGGAAGCTGGTACCTTTGAGGCCCCTAAACGGCAGGAAGAGTCTGGTGTCGCTGGAGAAGTCTATTATTCTGATGTCAACCAACTTTTTTACCTAATAAAATATTCGGGTAACCCGGCGATTAACGAATGGCATTTCCCTTACGGCAAGGCAGACAATGAAAATTGGGCATATGCCGGAGAACATAAAGGTACTCTTGATTCGCCTAAATACTGGAGCGAGTACGGAAAAGCTGGGTCGATTTACTATAAATCAGGACATGGATACTTAATACTTAAAACTGAAGGAGTGCCAGAGAAAAATAAATGGTATTTCCCCAATAATGCTGAGTCTGATAATCACTGGAAATTTGTTTCTTATGAAGCAGGATCGTTCACAGCCCCCAAGCGGCTGAACTCGGAAGGAATGACTGGAGACGTCTATTATTCTGACGAATACGAAAACTTTTATATCCTGAGAAAATCAGGTAATCCTGCGAACAACGGTTGGTATTTCTCTTTTGATGACGACACGAATTGGTTCTGCGCCGGGAAAAATAAGGGAACTCTGGACTCAACTAAAAAGTGGAATGAGTACGGAAAGCCAGGATCATTATATTACGACAGCCAGTATGGATTTTTAACTCTCAAAACTGAAGGAAGACCTTCAGATCACAACTGGTTCTTTCCGGATGGCGCAAAGTCCAACGAACATTGGGATTTCATATCTTACTTAGCGGGTTCTTTTATGGCACCTAAACAGCTGTCTGACAAAGGTGTTGCCGGTGAAATCTATTATTCACATAAACTACACTGCTTTTTTATCCTGAAAAGGAATGGTACACCATCGACCGATGGCTGGCCTTTCCCTTCTGAAAAAGTGAATAACCTGAACTGGATTTATGCCGGAGAAAATAAAGGAACCCTGGATTCACCTAAACACTGGAACGAGTACGGCAAAGCCGGATTGATATATTATAAAGCTGACTATGGATACTTAATGCTCAAAACTGAAGGCAATCCTTCACAAAATGAATGGTATTTTCCACTATCCGAAAAGTCGAATAGTCACTGGGTTTTTATTAAGCGCTAAATTGTGGATTTCACCAGCCAAACTCCGTGTTTTCAATAGAAAATTGCGGCGCTGGGGCAATTCACTCTTCCCGTCTGTTCACTTTATCCATGTGAATTCTATCTGTATTACTCACTTATTTTATGTCTTTCATCGTCGTTATATACTCAAGGAGCTGGAGTTATGATCGAAATAACAAGGGAAAACGCTGAACGGGCGCCACAACTTTCCGCAGCAAACCTCAAATCCAAAGCTTCCCGCGTCACCAACGAAACGTCACCTCTCACCATTCGCATCAAATCGGCAAATAAAAGCCATGGGCATTTGTCTAAACAACACGACGTAATTTCCAGCACAAGCCCGGGCCGTCGGGTCCTGAATACGTTGAAAAGGGGGTTGCGCTGGAGAACTGATGAAGCCGGCAAGGAAGATGTTGAGCTGTCAGCAGTGATTTCTGAAGGTGAAGCCCTTTATCAGGAAGCAGAAGCTCTGCGCGATGCCCGCAGCCAAATGAACCAGCAGCAGGTTCTTCCCTTATCACTTAAGCGTAAAACGGCATTTGCTATGGGCGCTGTGGTGATACTGGCTGGTGCCGGGCTGTGTCGTAGGCAGTTTAGCCAGAGCGGGGCTAAAACCGCTTACGAACCGGCTTCCTCAGCCATGGCTGATACATTTGAAACCGCAAATTTGTTCAGCACTCATTCCACCCCCTTAGATGGCGAAATAAAGGTTGCCCGGCACGTCAGGCGGCATCTGGCTATTGCACAGCAGGTCAGTACGGTGTTGCCTTATTCAGGAGTAAGCCAAAAAAAGCTGTTTGATTATTCATGTCAAAAAGAACGTGAAGCGCTGAGTTTTTCAGACGTTCTGCGCAACATAGCCAACACATTACACAGCCCAATAGAAATGGCGGGAGAAGAATGGCAGATTGTCTACGACTATGAATACCTTAAGAAAGGATGCCCGAAAGCGACGGATAAAATATTCCTCCTTAATATCATGCATTATATTGACTCCATTTCTAAAACCATACTGCATTCATTCTCCGACCTTATTCCTTTAATGATATTGCAAAACCTTATCCCTCCTGTCCTGATATCAATCGCAGACAGGCTGGAGGGTAAAACAATGGATTTTAGCTTAATTATTGAAATAAATAGTGAGTTCCTGTCCGTATCCCAGATGATTTCAGCATCACTCGACCTTCATAGTATCAAGCTGCTCAGCAGTGAACAAAAGGACCCCATTAAGGATATTATCCCAGATAAACTTAACATAAAAAATGGTGGTGTATTTGTTGAGATAAACGGCGGGGAGTTTAAATTAAACAGGGACTCAGGCGGCGTATTCATTTATGATATAGAGCAAAAATCCCTGCAATTAAAAAAGCACTATATCACCTATTCTCGTGAAAAAAAATTATGGATCAATGGTAAAAAATCCATTGTTATGAGCCCAGATAATACAAGCGGGGGATCGGTACTTGATGCGGGCCGAAGGCTATTAGCCTATGCAAGAAATGAAGCGAGTAAACAGACTTCATCCGTGGACTTTGTTATCAGCGTACTTGCCAAGTCAGGGTTAGTGGATGAGAAAACACTGGATTTATTCCGCAACAGCATCAACAAATCGTCTTCATGTTTGAATTACATGGAAGACACAATTAATGTTGCAGAATTAAACCAGTTACTTAAAATAAAGACAGGTCAGGTGGTTATTTTCATGAAGGAAACAGGAAAAGACTTATATGTAAAACAAACCATGCTGGCAATGGGGAATGGGTTATTTAGCGGGGTCAATAATGAAGTGCTGGCAACCGAGTTTGCACATGACGGCATTACCCTGACAGCCGAACAGTTAGGAAGATTCAAAAATGGCGATCTCATCAGTAGTGAGGGGAATAAATTCAAAGTGTTCGCTGGCACCATAAAGAACACCAGGCTACCCTTTGATAAAAGCTATAAGGATGCGGTATTAAATCTGGAGAACGAAGCTTACAGCGCAGGTGGCATTCATGCCATCGGTGCTGTTTTATCCAGGACTGGGGATTTATCACCCGAACTGGTATCAGTCATGCATGAAGACATACTCAATAAAGCCCCTATATATCCTTATATCACGGCGGATAAGTTGTGGTTAAATAATGAGGAGATCGAAACACACATCCCCCCCGGCGGAATAATCTTCCTGACTAATAAGCCAGAAGAAAATTACGAAAGCGGGATATTTGCATTGCGTCTCAATGATGACGAATATTTCATCCCTGAACTTTTCGAACCTGCATTAAAAATAGGTGGGCGCAGCACAATATATAAAAAAAGCGAACTCAATCACCAAATAAAAGAAAGAAAATTTTGGGTAAAACCAGTCTCTTTCAATTTACAAAAGACCAGAACTAAGGCTTTATTGGGAAAGGATGCCAGATTTTATTCATTCGGTGATTTTTTGCGTATTCGGGCGCACGGCGGCCCGAGGAATATTAACTATAAGTCTCCCTCTGAGATTGTTAGCATTATAAAAGGCCTTGCCAAGTATAAAGACATCGATCTCGATAAAATTAATTCAATCGAAATTGAATCCTGCTTCGGCGCCAGCGGCTTCCCTTCCAGCGGAAGGATAATTTCATCCAGCATGGGAAAAAGGGTGATAGCCTGGCGGGGCAAGTACCGTACAACTAATGATGCAGAATCTGAGGCTAAGGTCATTTATAATCCTACCCCCTTAACCTATCTTGAAAAGATCTCTGCAGAAGTCAAAGACAGAAACAACATTTTTATAGATAAAATTAAAGGGGTTTATTTCTACCTGTTAAATATGATCAAAGAACCTCCTGCCCCTGCACCGCCAAGAATCAAACGAAATTCCCGGTTATTTAACCTTTTCTTAATTGACCTGGGTAGATTGGTTTTAGGTAAAACGGATATAGAGTCCTTTATCAAAAACAATGCATTATTTTATGGCCATCGTGAGGGTGATATCACATTGATTCGCGATCGGCTATTGGCATACCCTGTGAAAGATGCCCTTGCATTCTTCGAACTCTGTATGGAAGTGTTATATATCAGCCATGAAGCCACCGACTATCTGGATGCCTATTTAAGCAGGCCCGTTAGCGACGAGTATTACTCTCTGGCATTGACATCTCCGCCCCCGGAAGTGAGTAAGTATGAGACAGGCTTTAATAAAAATGTTTCCATGACGGCATTACTGGATATCGCCTATGCTCTGGGTATATCTACCGAAAACATGTACCTTTCGCCTAAGAGTTGGGGTCAATTTGGCTTTCAGGGCGACATTTTTCTTAACAATAAAAGAAACAAATTCTTCGAATTCAGAAAGGAAGGATTCCCCTCAAGCCATTACTGGCATTACCCAGCAGATGCAAGCGATGACGAGAACTGGCTGTACGCAGGTCGCCACCCGGGAACAATCGACCAGCCTAAACACTGGTACGAGTATGGCAAAGCCGGGTCGGTATATTATGACGTTAAACATGGTTATCTGATCCTTAAAACGGACGGCAGACCCTCAGACCATCAATGGCATTTCCCGCCGGGCGGTCAGTCTGATAAACGATGGGAATTTATCACCTGGCAAGCCGGCACGTTTATCACCCCGTTAGCCTGGAATGATAAAGGTGCTGTCGGCAGCGTCTATTACTCTGACGAAAACGAAGCGTTCTATATATTGAGAATAAAAGGCAGGCCATCCACCCATGGCTGGCATTACCCCGTTGAAAAAAAAGATAATGTTTACTGGATCTACGCCGGTAAAAATAGGGGAACCCTTGATGTTCCCAAACAATGGTATGAGTATGGAAAAGCAGGTTCGGTATATTTTCTGGTCGGATGGGGATATATGAGCCTTATCACTGAGGGCAGGCCATCGGACAACAACTGGGTTTACCCGATCGTCGGTGATTCCAACGCCTACTGGGCGTTCATATGTCATGAAGTCGGCTCCTTCCTGTCACCCAAACTGCCGAACGTTGAGGGTACATCTGGCGAAGTCTATTACTGTGTCCAAAACCAGGCTTTTTATATCCTGAGAAAAGACGGCAAGCCAGCGCGACAAGGCTGGTCCTTCCCTGCCGGTAAGGCGGATGACGGGAACTGGATCTACGCCGGTGAAAATCCCGGAACACCCGACTTACCTAAAACCTGGACCGAGTACGGAAAATCAGGCTCGCTATACCATCAACCAGGTGTTGGCTATTTTAGCCTGAAAACCGAAGGCCGCCCTTCTGACAATAACTGGCAATACCCTGATAGCGGTAAGCTCAGCCAGCGCTGGAAACTGATTTCCTGGGAACGTGGCTCCTTTAACGCCCCCAAATCACTTAATGAGCAAGGCAAAGCCGGAGATGTCTATTATTCTGACGAACATCAATCGTTCTATATCCTGAAAGCAAGCGGTAACCCCTCTCTTCACGGCTGGCTTTTCCCCTCAAACGAGCATGATGACGAGAACTGGATCAACGCAGGAAGAAACAAGGGAACGCCGGACTCCCCTAAAACCTGGGATGAGTACGGAAGAGCAGGCTCGCTATACCACCAGCCGGGATACGGCTATTTGACCCTCAAAACTGAAGGCCGGCCAGCATCAAGCGGCTGGAGATTCACGGACGGTGGTCAGTCCGATAGACACTGGAAATTCATCTCCTGGGATCTGGGAACCTTCGACGCTCCCAAAAAACAGAATCTGCAAGGCAAGGCTGGAGAAGTCTATTTTAGCGGCGAAAGCGCATCGTTTTATATCTTAAGAAATAACAAAATGCCTTTGACCGACGACTGGCACTTCCCTCCCGGTAACATGGATAACGAGCACTGGTTCTATGCCGGGAAAAACAGGGGCACCCTCGAATCGCCTAAACCGTGGAGTGAATATGGAAAAGCCGGTTCGGTATACTTTCAGCGTGAATACGGCTACTTAACCCTGAAAACCGAAGGCCGGCCGCCAGACGAAAAATGGCCTTTCCCTCCTGAGGGTACGTCCAACGAGTACTGGCAATTTATCTCATGGGAGGTGGGTTCCTTTAACGCCCCGAAACAGCTGACGGCGGGAGGCGTGGCTGGCGAGGTTTATTATTCTGAAGAACACCACCTGTTTTATCTTTTGCGCAACGCGGGTAATCCGTCTGACAACGGCTGGAGTTTCCCTCCCGGCACGGCAGACAACGAGAATTGGATCTGCGCCGGGGAAAACAGAGGCACCCCGGAATCACCTAAAGCCTGGAATGAATATGGAAAAGTTGGCTCGGTATATTATCACGCGGGATATGGTTATCTGACCCTGAAAACCGCAGGCAGACCTTCAGAGCATAACTGGTCATTCCCGCTTAGCGGCACGTCCAACCCGCACTGGAACGTCATATCCTGGCTTATGGGTTCGTTTAAAAACCCAAAAAATCAAAGGGTTAAAGGTACTATTGGGGAGGTCTATTATAACGAAAAAAACCAGTTCCTTTATATTCTTAAAAGAGAAGGTACCCCTGCGGACAACGGCTGGCATTTCCCTTCTGGTAAAACGGATAACGCCAACTGGATCTACAGTGGGGAAAACCATGGCACCCTGGAGTCGCCTAAAATATGGCATGAGTATGGAAAGGCGGGAGCGGTTTATCACACCTTCAAATATGGCTATTTGGTCCTGCTAACTGAAGGCAGGCCTGCAGATAATAAATGGTATTTCCCGCCTGAAGGTCAATCTGACAGCCACTGGAAATTTATCTCCTGGGAAGCCGGTTCCTTCACCGCTCCCAAACGGCTGACTGAAGAAGGTGTAGCGGGTGAAGTCTATTATTCTGACGAAAACAGAACGTTTTATATCCTGAGGAAAGCGGGTAACCCGGCGAGCCACGGCTGGCATCTCCCGGCTGATGAAGAAGATGACGCCAACTGGATCTACGCCGGAAAACATAAGGGAACCCTGCACTCACCGAAACCGTGGGAGGAGTATGGCAAAGTGGGTTCGGTGTACTATCAGACCGGCCATGGCTTTTTGGTCCTCAAAACGGCGGGCTGCCCGGCTGACTACCAGTGGCCTTTCCCGGAACCCGGCAAGTCCAATCGACACTGGAAATTTATTTCCTTTAAAGCGGGTGCCTACACGGCTCCCAAACGGCCTACCGAAGCCGGCGTAGCCGGCGAGGTTTATTATTGTTTCGATAATCACTTGTTTTACATTTTAAGAAAAGAGGGGACGCCATCGCTTAACGGCTGGACTTTTCCGGATGGCGCGAAGGATAACTGGAACTGGCTTTACGGCGGTGAAAACAAGGGGACTCTGGCTTATCCGAAAAATTGGAATGAATATGGAAAAGTGGGATCGGTGTATTATAAAGCCGGGTATGGATACCACATTCTGCAAACCGAAGGCAGCCCGTCAACCCATAAATGGTATTTCCCGCCGCACGGTGAATCAAACGACCACTGGACGCATACGGAGCGATGGTAAACCAGAGCCACGCATTGCGCTGAACGTTTTGCAGAGGCAGTAACATCAACCCGTCGAGATCAAATCCGGGTTGATGCATAGCAATGGCTCCCTTCCGCGCCGCTTAAATCTCTATCTGGGTTCCCAGTTCGATCACCCGGTTAGGCGGAATTTCAAACTGATCGGGCGCGCGCAGGGCGTTCTTTTGCAGCATCAGGAACAGCTTGCCGCGCAGACGCAGATACCACGGGCGTTTACCGAGGATCAGCGACTCATGCGACATAAAGAACGAGGTTTCCGTCATGCGGCAGCTCAGACCTTCCAGCCCACAGCGGTGGAAAATTTCTTCGACATTGGGCGTTTCACGCCAGCCGTAGCTTGCCACCACCCGCCAGAAGGTGGGCGACAGCTGCTCGATAGTCACGCGCTTCACATTATGTACGTACGGGGCATCTTCCGTGCGTAGCGTCAGCAGCACCACGCGTTCGTGCAGCACCTTGTTATGTTTCAGGTTGTGCAGCATGGCGAACGGAATAACATTCAGCGCGCGCGACATATAAACGGCGGTGCCCGGCACGCGTACCGGCGGCGATTTCTCCAGCGACGCGATCATCGCCTCCAGAGAATTTCCGTGCTCATGTATACGGCGCAGCAGGCGGAAACGCTCGCTTTTCCAAGTGGTCATCACGATAAACATCACCAGCGCCAACGACAGCGGCAGCCAGCCGCCGGACAACAGCTTCACCACGTTGGCTGAAAACAGCGAGACATCGATGCACAGCATACCGACCAGTAACATCATTACCAGGTAGCGATTCCAGTGCCAGTTCTGAATCGCCACCGTGCTGCACAGAATAGCCGTCAACACCATAGTACCGGTCACGGCGATGCCATAGGCGGCCGCCAAATTGCTGGAGTGTTCAAAGCCGAGGATCACCAGCACCACCGCCATAAACAGCAGCCAGTTGATCACCGGGATATAGATTTGCCCCGATTCCTGTTCCGAGGTGTAAACGATACGCATCGGCGGCAGGTAACCCAGGCGCACCGCCTGGCGGGTCAGAGAGAAGACGCCGGAAATCACCGCCTGCGAGGCAATCACCGTAGCCAGCGCCGCCAGAATCAGCATCGGGATCAGCGCCCATTCCGGGGCTAACAGGAAAAAAGGATTCTTAATCGCTTCCGGGTGCTTCAGCAACAGCGCGCCCTGGCCGAAATAGTTCAGCACCAGCGAAGGCAGCACCACGGCAAACCACGCCAGACGGATGGGAAACTTGCCGAAGTGGCCCATATCAGCATACAGCGCTTCAACGCCGGTAATCGCCAGCACCACTGCGCCCAACGCAAAGAAAGAGACGGATTTATATTCAACAAAGAAGTGCGCCGCCCAGTAGGGGTTCAGGGCGTGTAGCACCTGAGGATTATCAGCAATACCGCGCACCCCCAGCACCGCCAGCACGATAAACCACAGCAGCATCACCGGGGCAAACAGCTTGCCTACCATGCCGGTGCCGTGTTTCTGAATGACAAACAGCAGGGTTAATACCGCGATAGCCATCGGCACGATATAGCGATCGAGCGAAGGGGCGATAACCTCCAGCCCTTCCATTGCCGAAAGCACCGATACCGCCGGGGTGATCACCACCTCACCGTAGAAGAAGCTGCCACCAATCAGGCCCATGATCACCAGAATGGCCGTTGCACGCGACCCGGTATAACGCCCCGCCAGCGACATCAGCGTCAGGATCCCGCCTTCTCCGGCGTTGTCGGCACGCATGACGTAGCTGAGGTATTTCAACGACACGATCAGGATCAGCAGCCAGGAAATCAGCGACAAAAAGCCAAATACGGCATCATGCTCTACGCCAAAACCAAACTGCCCGGAAAGACACTCGCGCAGGGTGTACAGCGGGCTGGTGCCAATATCACCATATACCACGCCAATGGCAGCCAGCGTGACAGCCCCCAGGGATTGCTTCTTCTCAGAACTCATAGAATTGTCTTTTGTTGCGGTGGACTCACGCGGGATTGCGCACGGTTCAACGGCCCGTCAAAAGCGCACAGTATGCACGATTCATCAGGTATACCCACCGTTAATTGCCTGAAAAATGACGCCGTTAGTGGCCGTGTCACCCTTTGATAATAAAAAAGCTGACTACTATCAACTCTTTCAAGCATCATAGCCAGTAGTGTTTGCGCTCGCCAGCCATTGGTGCTGGCCTGACCGTACAAAAGGATGAATGTTTAAATATGGCCCACTCTCAATTACTGGCAGAACGCATTTCCCGCCTGAGCAATGCGCTGGAAAAAGGTCTTTACGAGCGCCATCATGCGATTCGCCTTTGCCTGCTGGCCGCGCTGTGCGGTGAAAGTGTATTTTTACTCGGCCCGCCGGGTATCGCTAAAAGCCTGATCGCTCGCCGGTTGAAGTTTGCCTTCCAACACGCCCGCGCCTTTGAATATCTGATGACGCGTTTTTCCACCCCGGAAGAGGTATTTGGTCCCCTTTCCATCCAGGCGCTGAAAGACGAAGGCCGCTACCAACGCCTGACCAAAGGCTATCTTCCCGATGCGGAAATCGTCTTTCTTGATGAGATCTGGAAGGCCGGCCCGGCGATTCTCAACACCCTGCTGACGGCGATCAACGAACGGCGCTTTCGTAATGGTGACAGCGAAGAAACAATCCCCATGCGCCTGCTGGTGACCGCCTCCAACGAACTGCCGGAGGCCGACAGCGGGCTGGAAGCCCTGTATGACCGCATGTTAATCCGCCTGTGGCTGGACAACGTGCATGCGAAGCAGAACTTCCGCAGTCTGCTCACCCACCAGCAGGATGAAAATCAAAATCCGGTAGCTGAATCACTGCGCATCAGCGATGAGGAGTATCAGCAGTGGCAGCTGGGCATCAGTCAGGTTAGCCTGCCGGACGATGTTTTTGAGCTTATCTTCATGCTGCGAGAACGGCTGGAGGGCCAGCCGGAAGCCCCTTATATCTCCGATCGGCGCTGGAAAAAGGCCATTCATCTGTTACAGGCAAGCGCCTTTTACAGCGGCCGCAATGCGATTGCCCCCATCGACCTGATCCTGCTGAAAGACTGCCTGTGGCATGACACAGGTTCAATGAAACTGCTTGAGCGCGAACTGGATAACCTGATCACCCAGTATGCCTGGCAGCAGCAGCCCATGCTGTTCAAACTGCAACAAATCAACGCCCGCCGCCTGGCATTGCAGCAGCAGCAAAGCGTGGAGCAGGCCATTCGTCTGGAGAAACACGGCGGCATGTTTAGCCGTAAGCCGCACTACGATTTACCCGCCGCGCTCGCCGCCGAGTCGCTCACGCTGATGTTGCAAAAACCGCTGACGCTGCACGAAATACAGGTGACGCATATCGCTTTAACCCGTGAAGCGCTGGAAAACTGGCTGCAAAAAGGTGGCGAGGTGCGCGGCAAACTCAACGGCATTGGTTTTGCGCAAATCCTTGACCTGCACGTCGACGACAGTGACTGCCTGACGCTGCGTGACATCAGCCTGCAGGTTTCGCGCCTGATGCTGCCAGGCAAAGCGCAGCAGGGGCTGCCCGAGGAGATCTCACAGGCGCTGGATGAACTGGATACCCGGCTACGCGCGCAGCGCACCCTGTTCAGCCAGCACCATCGCTGTCTGTTTATCAGCGATGACTGGCTGGCAAAAGTGGAAGAAAGCCTGCAGCAGGTTGCTGAACAGCTGAAGCAGGCACGGCAGTGATCTCGCTGGATACGCTAAGTCTTTTTCTGTCGATCAATGAGAACGACCTGGTGGAAGAGCTGATCATGACGCTGCTGGCCTCGCCACAGCTGGCCATCTTCTTTGAGAAATTCCCTGCCCTCAAAACCGCGTTAACGCGCGACCTGCCACGACGCAAGGCTGAGATCCTGCAACAGCTGAAATCCACCGCCCTTCCGCCGCAGCTGGAAGCGGAATTCCAGCGATTTCAGCAGTTCCAGACGTTAAGCCTGGGCGATTTTAACGCCGGGCTGGCCGAACTGCTGGTCTGGCTTAATCAGCAACGGTCAACGTTTCACCAGAAGGCGCAGGAGCTGGTCGACAATAACGATACCCGGCAGCTCAGTAGCGCACAGCAAACCCTGTTTTTACAGCGCTGGCGTCTGAGCCTGACGTTGCAGACCCTGACGCTTAACCAGCAGCTGCTCGACCAGGAACGGGAAAGACTGCTGGCCGAACTGCAACAGCGGCTGGCGGTGAGCGGCCAGCTGGCCCCGGTGCTGGCAGATGACGACGAAGCCGCGGCGGGCAGGCTGTGGGATCTGACACGCGGCGAGTTACAGCGCGGCGATTATCAGCTGATCGTGCAATACGGCGACTTTCTTGCCAGCCAGCCAGAACTGCTGAAGCTGGCACAACAGCTGGGACGCAGCCGCAAAGCGCAAGCAGTGCCCTCAGACAATGCGCCAGCGCAAACCTGTCAGCAGCGGGTGCGGGAACCGGCAAACGTGCCGGAAGAGGTCAACGGCCTGCACCAAAGCGATGACATCCTGCGCCTGCTGCCGCCGGAGCTGGCCACGCTCGGCATCAGCGAGCTGGAGATTGAGTTCTACCGTCGGCTGGTGGAAAAACGCCTGCTGACCTATCGTCTGCAAGGGGAAGGCTGGCATAATCACATCACCCAGCGCCCCGTCGTCCACCCGCATCAGGACCCGCAACAGCGCGGCCCGTTTATCGTCTGCGTCGATACCTCCGGTTCGATGGGCGGGTTTAACGAACGCTGCGCCAAAGCCTTTTGCCTTGCCCTGCTCAAAGTTGCGCTGGCGGATAATCGCCGCTGCCACATCATGCTGTTTGCTCATCAGGTGGTCAGCTATGAACTGACCGCTGGCGACGGTATCAGCCAGGCGATTCGTTTTCTCAGCCAACGTTTTCGTGGCGGAACCGATCTTACCGCCTGCCTTGAAGCGGTTTTAGTGAAGCTGTCAGATCCACAATGGCATGATGCCGACGCGGTAGTCCTCTCCGATTTTATCGCCCAACGCCTGCCGGATGCGTTGGTACAACGCGTGCGCATTCACCAGCAGCAGCAACAGCAGCGCTTCCACGCCGTTGCCATGTCCGATCATGGAAAACCCGCTATTATGCGCATTTTTAACCATATCTGGCGCTTCGATACCGGGCTGAAAAGCCGACTGCTACGCAGCTGGAAACGCTGACCCCAGCCCTTTGTCACCGTGCTGCAAACCTTATTTGCTATAGTGATATAAACGCTTTAGCCAATGGCAAGATGGGAGCATCATGTGACCGCGCAACAACATCAGACGGCATTACCCGCACCAACCCGCATGCCAACGCTCAGCGGTAGCGATCCACAACAAAAACGACTGGAGATACTGAGCTATTTTCGTCAGACCTGGGAACTGTACGAAAGCCTGTTCGACTGCCTCGCCGACGAGCGCGCCTGGTATAACAAGGCGATTTCACTGCGTCATCCGCTGATCTTCTATTACGGTCATACCGCCACCTTCTACATCAACAAACTGATGGCGGGCGGCCTTATCGATGCGCGCATTGACGACAAGATCGAAGCGACGATGGCGATCGGCGTCGATGAAATGAGCTGGGACGATCTGGATAACAGCCACTACAGCTGGCCGCCACTGGCAGAGCTGCGCGACTATCGCGGCAAGGTTCGTCACCTTATTGAGCAGTTCATTCAGCAGATGCCGTTAACGCTGCCGATCGACTGGAACAGCCCGGCATGGGTCATTCTGATGGGGATCGAGCACGAACGCATTCATCTGGAAACCTCCAGCGTGCTGATCCGCCAGCTGCCGTTGGCGTGGGTTAAGCCCCAACCGCACTGGCCTGCCTGTCCTGAGGCCCGCCACGACCGTCAGGCAGTACCGCATAACAGCCTTATGGCGGTGAGCGCTGGCCGCGTAACCCAGGGCAAAACCGATGATACCTACGGCTGGGNTAATGAATACGGCAGTCAGGTGACCGAGGTGAAGCCGTTTCAGGCCAGCCGCATGCTGGTCAGCAACGCCGAGTTTTTTGCTTTCATTGCCGCCGGCGGCTATCAGACGCAGCGCTGGTGGGATGACGAAGGCTGGGGCTGGCGCGAGTTTGCCGGGGCGCATATGCCAACCTTCTGGGTAGGTTCACCCCAGCAGCCAGAGGCATTAAGGCTGCGCCTGCTGGCGGAAGAAGTGGCGATGCCGTGGGACTGGCCGGCAGAAGTCAATCAGCTGGAGGCCGCCGCATTCTGCCGCTGGAAAGCAGAGGAGACCGGCCTGGCGGTACAGCTTCCGTCAGAAAGCGAATGGATGCGGCTGCGTGAACAGGTGGAGGGCGACCAGCCGGACTGGCGTGAAGCCCCGGGTAATATTAATCTGGCTCGCTGGGCCTCTTCCTGCCCGGTAGATCGCTTTGCCCAGGGGGAGTTTTACGACCTGGTTGGCAACGTCTGGCAGTGGACCACTACGCCGACCAGCGGTTTTCCGGGCTTCCGTGTCCATCCTTTATACGATGATTTCTCCACGCCGACCTTTGACGGTAAACATACGCTGATGAAGGGCGGCAGCTGGATCTCCACCGGCAATGAAGCCTTGAAATCAGCTCGCTATGCCTTCCGACGCCACTTCTTCCAGCACGCGGGGTTCCGCTACGTGGTTTCGCAGCATCAGGAAAGCCTGCGCGCCAACCCGTATGAAACGGACAGCATGGTGTCGCAGTACCTCGACTTCCAGTACGGCGCGGAATACTTTGGCGTAGAAAATTACGCCAAAGCGCTGGCGCAGATCGCCTGCCGCATCAGCCAGCGACATCTGCGGGCGCTGGATATCGGCTGTGCTACCGGCCGTGCCAGCTTTGAACTGGCGCGTCATTTTGATCGGGTGGTCGGAATGGATTACTCGGCGCGCTTTATCGATGTCGCTCTGCAACTGACCCGTGGTGAAAACTTCCGCTATGTCACCCAGGAAGAGGGCGATCTGATTGAATACCACCAGGTGCACTTGCAGGACTTCGATCTCGGCCCGGAGCAGGCCGGCCGCATCCGCTTTGTACAGGGGGATGCCTGTAACCTGAAACCCCAGGCAGAAGCCTGGGATCTGGTGCTGGCCGCTAACCTGCTTGACCGCCTGCGCCAGCCGAAACGTTTCCTCACGGATATCACGCAGATGATCCGCCCCGGCGGCGTACTGATGCTCTCTTCACCCTATACCTGGCTTGAAGAGTTCACGCCGAAAGAGAACTGGCTGGGCGGCATGCGTGAAAATGGTGAAGCGCTCTCGACTTATCAGGCACTGCAACGCCTGCTGTCCGCCGACTTTGAGGAGATCGCCCCGCCTCAGGACGTGCCGTTTGTCATCCGCGAGACGGCGCGCAAATATCAGCACAGCGTGGCCCAGTTAACCCTGTGGCGTAAACGTTAAATTCCGGCGGGCATTTCCCGATGCCCGCTGTCATTTCTGCAATTTGATTGCCATTCCTTTTACAATCCCGCACATTATTCGCAAGATAACTGAACATTCGATAATAGCGGAGTCGCCATGGCAGAAAACATGCAGCCGGATAACCTCGATCGCGGCATTCTTATCGCCCTGATGGATAATGCCCGTACCGCCTATGCCGAGCTGGCAAAACAGTTTAACGTCAGTCCCGGCACCATCCACGTTCGTGTGGAAAAAATGAAGCAGGCAGGCATCATTAAGGGAACCCGGGTGGAAATAGACCCAAAACAGCTTGGCTACGACGTATGCTGCTTTATCGGCATCATTCTGAAAAGCGCCAGGGACTATCCTGCGGCCGTGGCAAAACTGGAGCAGCTTGAAGAAGTGGTGGAAGCCTGGTACACCACCGGCCATTACAGCATCTTTATTAAGGTGATGTGCCGATCGATCGATGCGTTGCAACAGGTGCTGATCAACAAGATCCAGACCATCGATGAGATCCAGTCCACCGAAACCCTGATCTCATTGCAAAACCCGATCATGCGCACGATTATCCCGTGATCGGTGCATAAGTTTATCCACA
Organism: Erwinia pyrifoliae DSM 12163; assembly: GCF_000026985.1. Lineage (NCBI taxonomy): Bacteria > Pseudomonadati > Pseudomonadota > Gammaproteobacteria > Enterobacterales > Erwiniaceae > Erwinia > Erwinia pyrifoliae. Next base: position 611 of record NC_017390.1, on the reverse strand, counting down.
CCTGAGTCATCTCACCTTCCATGGTAACATCTGGCTCCGGGCCGCTGCCGTTTCGCTGCTTCCTGCCAGGCGTTGCAGATGGCGATAAGAAATACCCCTACTTACCCACAGGTAGATCCCAATCTGATCACAGCGTACAATGCCCGCCATTATCACACTGGGATCAGATTATGGCCGACATTACATTAATCAGTGGCAGTACGTTAGGCAGCTCAGAATACGTGGCCGATCATCTGGATGAGAAGCTGTCTGAAGCCGGTCACACCGCCACCACGCTCCACGGGCCGGAGCTGGCGGAACTGAAGCTGGAAGGGATCTGGATTATCGTCACCTCTACCCACGGCGCCGGTGAGCTGCCCGATAACATCCAGCCGCTGTTTGAGGCAATTAAAGAACAGCAGCCCGATCTGAGTAAATTGCGTTACGGCGCTATCGGCCTGGGTAACCGTGAATACGATCTGTTCTGCGGGGCAATTCAGCAATTCGACGAGCTGCTGACCTCTTTGGGTGCGCAGCGTATCGGTGAGCGTCTGGAAATTGACGTACTCGAACATGAAATCCCGGAAGATCCGGCCGGAGAGTGGATCGAACACTGGGAAAAACTGATCTGA